>NZ_CP175657.1:715000-1430000 GCF_051602715.1 Pilosibacter sp. YYHA0881 | reverse complement strand
CGAAATAGCTTTAGGGCTAGCCTCGGTTTAGTCTCGTGGAGGTAGAGCACTGAATTTCCTAGGGGGCGTCAAAGCCTACCGAAGAATATCAAACTCCGAATGCCACAGAGATGATGACCGGGAGTCAGACGGCACGAGATAAGTTGGGTCGTCGAAAGGGAAAGAGCCCAGACCTGCAGCTAAGGTCCCAAAGTGCGTGTTAAGTGGAAAAGGATGTGGGATTTCAAAGACAACTAGGATGTTGGCTCAGAAGCAGCCACACATTCAAAGAGTGCGTAATAGCTCACTAGTCGAGAGGTCCTGCGCCGAAAATGTCCGGGGCTGAAACACGTCACCGAAGCTCAGGAATGACGTAAGTCATTGGTAGAGGAGCATTCTTAAAGGAGCGAAGCAGTACCGGTAAGGAGCTGTGGACTTTTAAGAAGAGAGAATGCCGGAATGAGTAGCGAGATGGAGGTGGGAATCCTCCAGGCCGAATATCCAAGGTTTCCAGGGTAAAGCTGATCTGCCCTGGGTAAGTCGGGGCCTAAGGCGAGGCTTAAGTGCGTAGCCGATGGACAACAGGTCCAGATTCCTGTACCGCATGGTATCAGAACTGTGGGGACGCAGAAGGACAGCACATCCGGGGAACAGAGCCCCGGGCAAGCAGGGTAGGAGTGGGACTGGCAAATCCGTTTCATGATCCGAATCTGTGACGCGGACCGAACATAAGTAGGGAAGTGTGCGATTCCGGCTGCCGAGAAAAGCCGCTATTGTGTACCATGTGCCCGTACCGTAAACCGACACAGGTGGATGAGGAGAGAATCCTAAGGCCGGCGGGAGAAGCATTGTTAAGGAACTCGGCAAAATGACCCCGTAACTTCGGGAGAAGGGGTGCCGGAGAGATCCGGCCGCAGAGAATAGGCTCAAGCAACTGTTTAGCAAAAACACAGGTCTATGCGAAACCGAAAGGTGAGGTATATGGGCTGACGCCTGCCCGGTGCTGGAAGGTTAAGAGGAGAGGTCAGGGAAACCGAAGCTTTGAATTGAAGCCCCAGTAAACGGCGGCCGTAACTATAACGGTCCTAAGGTAGCGAAATTCCTTGTCGGGTAAGTTCCGACCCGCACGAAAGGCGTAATGATTTGAGCGCTGTCTCGACAATGCACCCGGTGAAATTGAAATACCAGTGAAGATGCTGGTTACCTGCGCCAGGACGGAAAGACCCCATGGAGCTTTACTCCAGCTTGATACTGGGATTCGGTGATGCATGCACAGGATAGGTGGGAGGCTACGAGACAGGAACTCCGGTTTCTGTGGAGCCGCTGTTGGGATACCACCCCTGCGTCACTGGGTTTCTAACCTGCAGCCATGACCTGGCTGGGGGACAATGTCAGGCGGGGAGTTTGACTGGGGCGGTCGCCTCCGAAAGGGTATCGGAGGCGCTCAAAGGTTCCCTCAGAATGGTTGGAAACCATTCGCAGAGTGCAAAGGCAGAAGGGAGCTTGACTGCGAGACCGACGGGTCGGGCAGGTAGGAAACTAGGACTTAGTGATCCGGTGGTATGAAAGTGGGATTGCCATCGCTCAACGGATAAAAGCTACCCTGGGGATAACAGGCTTATCACTCCCAAGAGTTCACATCGACGGAGTGGTTTGGCACCTCGATGTCGGCTCATCGCATCCTGGGGCTGGAGTAGGTCCCAAGGGTTGGGCTGTTCGCCCATTAAAGCGGTACGCGAGCTGGGTTCAGAACGTCGTGAGACAGTTCGGTCCCTATCCGGCGTGGGCGCAGGATATCTGAGAGGAGCTGTCCTTAGTACGAGAGGACCGGGATGGACGGACCGCTGGTGCACCGGTTGAGCCGCTAGGCTCACGGCCGGGTAGCCAAGTCCGGACGGGATAAACGCTGAAGGCATCTAAGCGTGAAGCCCCCCTCAAGATGAGATATCCCATTCGGAAGAAGTAAGACCCCTTGAAGACGACGAGGTAGATAGGGCAGAGGTGGAAGTGCAGCAATGTACGGAGCTGACTGTCACTAATCGGTCGAGGGCTTATCCAGAAAGGCTGTTTAAAGGTTTCGGAAGTTCAGTATGTGGTTTTGAAGGTACGCGAAAAACAGGATAAAGGAAGAAATGCACGAGTGGCTCAGTGGTGGAGTATCGCCTTGCCAAGGCGAGGGTCGCGGGTTCGAATCCCGTCTCGTGCTTTTTTTATTTGCAGAAAAAGATAAAAAAGAGTCTGAAAGCACGAGACAGTCTCCGCCCCCGCAGGGCTGACGCCCAGGTCCAAGGTCCCCACAGGAGTGTCTAAGCACAAACACACATTGAGTCCGTATCCTACATCGGATACGGAAGCTCAAAGATCATGATGGTCTCCCGGGGATCATTTCCTGGAAACAGGTCTCCGCATGGAATTTCATCGAGAAACTCCATCTCTGGAACAGAGGTCAGATATGAGAGATAGCTGTCTGAAGGATAATAAAAGAACAGCAGTATAGACCGCGGATGCTCATAATAGGAGTCCAGGATCCGGGCCATGACCTTTTGGAGAAGTTCCAGGGAAAATGGGTTGAAAAAGTAAACCCGGTCGACGGAGGCGGGAACGGCATAATGTTCGGCATTGGCCAGGACAAAGGAGGATCTTCCAGAGGATACACAGGAACTTTGGTTCTCCAGAGCTTTTTCATAAATGCGCGGATCATATTCGACGCCAATGGAGCGGCAGCGGGTCTGGCAGGACAGAAAAAGCCCGACCCGTCCCTTGCCGCAGCCATAGTCCAGCAGAATATTCCCCTTCCGGATCCAGCCGGATCCAGCCAGGCGTTCCAGAACGGAATAGGGCGTGGGCTCATAGGGATACCGGTACTGATCGGCGCTGGAATCATCTCTTCCAGCAGTCTTAATGCGAAGGAGACGGTCCCACCGGACTTCCGGCAGCTCACCGGTCTGGTTGTTCTTCATGGTGTACCTCCATTATTTCCAGGTCTTCCATACTTCCGGTTGGCATCCAACCGTCGCCTGTCTCTGATTGCGTACAATGGGTGTTTTTATGATCCGCTGATTTTCAAATATTTTGTCTGTCCGGTCCTCTTCGGCAAGATAGGTGATCAGAGCCAGGAGGTCTCTGTCTTTGCATTTGGGGTCGATCAGCTTTTCATATCCGCCGACGGCCTGGAGAACAGATAGAAATTCGCCCTTGCTCAACCCCTTTTCCTTCATGTCGATGAACTGGTACCGGATCCCGCGTTCTTTAAAATAGCGTTCTGCCTTTTTCGTTTCAAAATCTTTTTTCGTCCCAAAAATCTGAATGTTCATAAATGTAATCTGCCTTTCTTTACTGATTCACAGCTCCAGTATAGCATACGGAAGCGGAAATACGCCATGGAAACATAGAAGAATGGATGATTTTAGGGCCTGGAGGAGGGATAGCCAGTGTCAGGCAGACGGATTGTCATTGACAAACAGACTGGGCGAGGATATATTGGAAACAGATTATGGCAACCATGGAGGAAAAGGGAACATGAGCAGATTGAACGAATTGCTTCACCAGGCGGGCAGTATTGGGAGGAATGGAGATGGCTCCATTACCCGGGTGGGATTCTCCAGGGAATATTTCCAGGCCCTGGAGCTGTTAAAGGAGAAGATGGAGGAGCTGGGGATGCGCACGGAAACGGACCTGGTGGGGAATCTCCACGGCATCCTGCCAGGAACGGATCCCAAGGCTGGCATCATTGCCATTGGCTCCCATTTGGATACAGTCATCAGGGGAGGACTATACGACGGGATGCTGGGTGTGGCCGGGGCAATAGAGGCAGCCGCGCGGTTAAGGGAGGAGGGGCGCAGGCTCCGTCATTCCCTGGAAATCTGGGGGTTCAATATGGAAGAATCCAGTGTTCTCGGGGGGACCTTTGGAAGCCGCTGTGTGACCGGAAAGATCGATCCGGACGTGCCGGGCTATAAGGAAAAGCTGGAGAAATTTGGATTAAGTCCAGAGATTGTCCGAAGCGTCCGACGGGATCTGGAAGATTATAAATGCTATCTGGAGTATCATATTGAACAGGGCGGCAGGCTGGATGCTTCGGGTACGGATATCGGAGTCGTCAGCGGGATCGTCAGCGTTGTCCGATACGATGTGACGGCCAGGGGCATGAGCAATCACGCGGGAACCACTATGATGGACAGCCGGAAAGACGCCCTGACAGGCATGGCGAAGCTGATCGTCGGGGCGGAAAAGCGGGCCAGGGAGCTGAACGATACGCTGGTCTTCACAGTAGGGAAGCTCTCCGTGCTTCCTGGCCAGGAGAATGTGATACCGGGCCAGGCGGAGGCCACCTTTGAAATGCGCCATATGGATAAGACCATGACGGATCAGCTGTTCGCGGACATAAAAAGAATGGCGGAGGAGATCCCGGATTGTACCTTTGAGTTCAGCAATTCCGCAGCGAAATATTCGACTCCCTGTGATCCGCGGCTGATCCGGCTCATTGACCAGGTCTGTGAGAAAAAGAATATCCGCCATATGATCATGCCCAGCGGGGCGTTCCATGACGCGAACCCCATGGCCCAGGCGGGCGTTCCCATTGGCATGATCTTTGTCCCCAGCGTGAAGGGGATCAGCCACCAGGGAGAAGAATACACAGCGCCGCATCATGTGGATCTGGGGGCGGACGTGCTGTATGAGACTGTGCTGGAGCTGGATGAAAAGGGACTGGAGCAGATGGGCGCAGCAGCTGCAGCGATAAAATAGACGAGGATGAGAGATATGGAAAAATGGGAGGAATTATTCCCACAGAATACCAGGAAAAAGGGCCGGGAGCTTCTGGAGAATGGCCGGATCCGGGATCTGTCTGTGAACGAAAATGAATACAGCGCGGCGGTCCTGGGCCGGGAGCGGTATGAGGTGAAAATATCCATGGACCACGGGATCCCGGTGCGGACAGAATGCAGCTGCGCTGTGGGAAGAGGACGGGGAAAGTGCGCCCATATGGCGGCGGTGCTGTATGCGGCGGAGCAGGAAAAGGCAGAAGAGGAAAAGAAAAGCAGGGCGGAGCAGGAGAAAGCCGCGGCATACTCCCATCTGGATGGAGCGGAGACAGACCGGGGCAGCGCCGAGGACGAAAAGAAAGCGATCAGAATGCTCCAGGGCTACCGATACTTTCATGGAGACCAGATCCGTAAGTCTCTGAAGCTTTCTACAGAGGCAGAGACAGGAGGAAGAAAGGCCATTTCCGGTGGACGGCTCCGGCTGGAGCAGGTGGGCAAGGGCTTTGAGAGGAGCGGAGGCCAGGTCCTCGGCCAGGCATCCGCCATTGGGGAAACGGAGAGGGGGAGGAAATCTTACTTTCCGGTCCGCCTGGTCTTTTCCAGTGATGAGGCCCTGCGGGCCGAATGCGGCTGTCCGGAGTGTGCGCGCAGCTACCGCCAATATTCAGGGGACTGCCGGTGCAAATATACCGCAGGGCTCGCTCTGCTGCTGGAAGAGTATTTGAAGGACCATAACATTGGAGATATGACAGATGCCGCCGGACAGTACATTATTGAGAGTACCCTGTGGGGAAAGCTCATGAAGCAGACAAAAGGGCCGGCGGATCCCATGCGCCTGGAGCCCAGGCTGATCCAGAAGGATAAAAAGCTGTATGTGTCCTTTAAAACAGGGGCCGGACGGATGTTTGTGGTCAAAAATCTGGAAGAATTCTGTGAGCATGTGAAAAATGGCGAGGAGGCCGTTTATGGCTCGTCAACAGTCCTCAGCCATAAAAGGGAAAATTTTACCGAAGGTTCTCTCCCATGGCTGGAGTTTGTGAACAGGATCGTTCAGGAGGAGGTGCGCTTTGCGGACCGGATGGAGGATTCCTGGCGGTTTTCCGGAAACAGACCCTCTGTGGGAATGCTCCTGGAGCTGTTTGGCTGGCGGCTGGACCAGTTCTATGAGCTTATGGGTCCGTCTGGCGTGGAAGCGGAGGACAGGGATCATGGAAAGAAGAAGCAGGTGCTGTATGCCAGAACGGGAAGTCCCAGGATCCAGGTGGAAATAGAACCCAGGTACGCTGGCGGAAAACCTGGTCCGGCGGAAAAATTCGACGGGGTCCAGGTCAGCGGGACCATGCCGGAGCTCTTTTACGGTATGGACACAGCATATTTTATTGAGGCGGACGGGCTGTACCGGCAGAGCGGGGAGCTTTCAGACGGTCTGGAGCGTCTGGCTGACGTTTCTATGGACGGAAGCTTCCGTTTTTTTGTGGGAAGGAACAGGCTGGCTGAATTTTACCATATGATCCTGCCCAGGTTCAGGGAGATCGCCCAGGTGGCAGAGAAGGACGGGGAGCTGATCCGCTCCTTTCTGCCGCCCCGGGGAGAATACCAGTTTTATCTGGATGCGGAGGGGGGAGATTTTGTCTGCCGACCGGTGGTCCGGTACGGGAATCAGGAATATTCTCCCGTGGAGGCGGTCCGGTGCATAGAAAACGGACAGGATCTTATGGAACCCTTCCGCTCTCTGGCGGAGGAGGCGGGGATCGCCCTGGAGGTGAAGCGACGGTTTCCTGTGGAGGTTCCGCAGAAGGAGGAGTTTTCCTGCGGTGGAGACGAGGAGGTCATGTACCAGGTGGCGGAGAACGGAGTCGCTGCACTTGCTTCCCTGGGGGAAGTGCTGTGTACGGACCGGTTCCGCGGCTGTCATGTGGTCCGGCGGGTGCAGACCGCTGTGGGCGTATCGGTTTCCAGCGGAATGCTGGATCTGAAGATCGACACGGGAGACATTCCGCCGGAGGAGCTGGTGGATCTTCTGCACAGCTA
Organism: Pilosibacter sp. YYHA0881; assembly: GCF_051602715.1. Taxonomy (GTDB): domain Bacteria; phylum Bacillota; class Clostridia; order Lachnospirales; family Lachnospiraceae; genus Alitiscatomonas; species Alitiscatomonas aceti. Next base: position 1,423,227 of record NZ_CP175657.1, on the reverse strand, counting down.
CCGGCAGAAAAAGAAATATCACCGCCTGAAAAACGGAACCTTTGTCCGCATGGAGGAATCCTCTGTCGGAATGCTGGAGGAAATGGCGGCGGCACTAAGGCTTACGCCGAAGGAAATGATCCGGGGAAATATGCATCTGCCGGTTTACCGGGCGCTGTATCTGGACCGGCTTTTGGAGGAGCACGAGGACGTTTACAGTAAAAGGGACAGTCATTTCAAGCAGATCGTAAAGAGCTTTAAGACCATAAAGGACGCGGATTTTGAAGAGCCGGAAAGCCTTTCCGCCACCATGCGCCAGTATCAGAAAAACGGGTACCGGTGGCTGAGGACATTGGAAAGCTGGAACTTTGGCGGGATCCTGGCCGACGATATGGGACTGGGAAAAACGCTCCAGATGATCGCGGTCCTTCTGGCTGCAAAGCTGGAGGGAAAGACAGGCACGTCCCTGATCGTCACCCCGGCATCCCTGGTATTCAACTGGGGAGAGGAATTTAAAAAATTTGCCCCGGAATTAAAGGTGACGCTGGCGGCAGGCACCCAGGCAGAGCGTCAGAAAAGGCTGGAGGAATCCGTTCACTCGGACGTGCTCATCACCTCCTATGATCTTTTGAAACGGGATGCGGCCCTTTACGAGGGACGGGAGTTTCTGTATCAGGTCCTGGATGAGGCCCAGTACATCAAGAATCATACCACTGCGGCGGCGAAGGCGGTGAAGGTGATCAAAAGCCGTTTCCGGTTTGCCCTTACGGGAACGCCCATTGAGAACCGGCTCAGCGAGCTTTGGAGCATTTTTGATTATCTGATGCCGGGCTTTTTGTATGGCTACGATACCTTCCGGCGGGAATTTGAGATCCCGGTGGTGAAAAACAATGACCAGGAGGCCATGGAGCGGCTCCAGAGAATGGTGGGGCCCTTTATCCTGCGGCGGCTGAAGCAGGATGTGCTCCGGGACCTGCCGGAAAAGACGGAGGAGGTCCGGTATGTACAGATGACAGGAAAGCAGAGGAAGCTGTACGACGGCCAGGCCATCCATCTGAGATCCCTCCTGGACCATCAGAGTGAGGAGGAATTTAATAACAGCCGGTTCCAGGTCCTGACAGAGCTGACCAGGCTCCGCCAGATCTGCTGCGACCCTGCCCTGTGCTTTGAGGATTATGGAGACGAGACAGCCAAAACGGACGCATGCATGGAGCTGGTCCAGAGCGCTGTGGACGGAGGGCACCGTCTTCTGGTGTTCTCACAGTTTACCTCCATGCTGGATATTTTAAGCTCCAGACTGGATGGAGAACATGTGGAGCACTTTATGATCACTGGAGCTACGCCCAAGGAGAAGAGGCTCCAGCTGGTAAATGCCTTCAATGGGGGAGCGGTCCCAGTATTCCTGATCTCCTTAAAGGCCGGGGGAGTGGGATTAAATCTGACAGGAGCGGATATGGTGGTCCATTACGATCCCTGGTGGAACCTGGCGGCCCAGAACCAGGCCACAGACCGTGCCCACCGGATCGGTCAGCAGAAAAATGTGACGGTTTACAAGCTGATCACCAAGGATTCCATTGAGGAAAAGGTCCTGGAGCTTCAGGAGACAAAACGGGAGCTGGCAGACCGGATCATCGGACAGGGAACGGAGCAGGCGGCTCCCATGACCAGGGAAGATATGCTGAGGCTTCTGGAGATCCAGACGTAAACCGGGGAAAACCTCCCTAAAATCTATGTAAAACTTTGGAAATACTCCGCTTAAAGATTCGTAAGTCCTATTGAAAACTCTTTTTTCCGATGCTATATTGGGGCCGGAAAAAAGAGTTTTTGTATTATCATGCTATGAGGAGGATGAATTGATGATCAGAAAAAAGAGTATTATGGCGGCAGCCCTGGCGGCAGTCCTGGCCTGTCAGACCTTCCCGGCCTTTGGCGGTGCGGCTCCGGATGGAAAAACCCTGGCGCAGGACACAGAGGCAGCCCAGGGAGGCGCTTACGATGCGTGGAAGGAACGGTGGAAGGAGTTAAGCGGCGACTGGACCCAGGTTTCCATCACCCCCGGCGCAGACGAGACTCAGATGAATTTTGCCTGGTATTCCAGAAAGGGGGAGGATGCCGGCTTCCGGTATGGAAAGCAGGCAGACCTGTCCGACGGAACGGATGCAGAGGTAAAGAGCACAGACGCCCAGGAGGGCTATCAGTCCAACAAGGTGACGCTCACGGGGCTGGAGCCGGGCTCTGTCTATTACTACCAGGCAGGCGGAAAAGCGGTCAGCAGGCTGGAGACAAGGGATCCGGATTCCTTCAGCTTCATCTTTGTGGGAGACCCGCAGATCGGCTCCTCCAATGAGGAAAAGGCCAAAAAGCCAGAGGACATTTTAAAGGATACTTTTAAGACGGCCCAGTATGAATCGGTCATGAGCGACAGTTTCAACTGGAACCATACCCTGGAGCTGGCAGTGGAAAAGGCCGGCAGCGATCCTGCCTTTGTACTTTCCGCCGGAGATCAGATCCAGACCAATGCCAAAAAGGTGAAGGACGGGACCGTCAGCGAGATCGAGTACGCCGGATATTTAAGCCCGGAGGTATTAAAGTCCCTTCCGGTGGCCACGACCGTGGGCAACCATGACGCGGACAATGCCAACTACACCTGGCATTTCAATGTTCCCAACCTGAGTACCCTGGGCTCCAACGGCATTGTGGGCGGAGATTACAGCTTCCGTTATGGAGACGCCCTGTTCATGATGTTAAATACCCAGGATACCAATGTGGCAGAGCACAGACAGTTCATGGAGGAGACCATAAAGGCCAATGCAGACTGTAAATGGAGGATCGTGACCCTTCACCAGGACATTTATGGTTCTGCCGAGCATTCCAATGAACCGGAGATCACAAACCTCCGCTACGAGCTGGTCCCCATTTTTGAGGAGAACGATGTGGACGTGGTACTCACAGGCCATGACCATGCATATTCCAGAACGTATCTTCTGGAGGGCGGAAAAAAGAGCTTTGAGTACGACGACGATTCCTTTGAGGCACAGCTGGAAAAGGATATCGACAATGGAGACAGCAAGGAGATTCTGTTTACAGCGCCTTTAAACATTAAAAAGAATACGGTGGATCCAGATGAGATCACGTATCTCCAGTACCTGGCGGCAGTGATGGACACTGATGCCATCGTATCAAAGAAGAGGGAGTCTGTGGACCCGGAAGGGATTCTCTATATGACGGCCGGCTCCTCCTCAGGCAGTAAATATTATGATCTTACTCCCAGAAAGCAGACGTACATTGCAAGCAGATGGCAGGAGGACGTGCCCACCTATTCAGTGGTGGACATTGACAGCGAGTCCTTTACCATCAACACCTACCGGACCGATACCAACGAAAAGATCGATGAGCAGGTCCGCATCGTGAAGACAAAATAACCGGGGAGAGGAACGTATGGGAAGTGTGAGGAAACGGCAGCTTGCGGCCCTGGCTTTCGTGGCTGTGTTCGGATTTATTCTTTTCCTTCTTGGAAAGACCGAGCGGACGGAGCTTTACGGAACCCAGGGACGGTCCTTTGAAAAGGCCAGAGTCCTGGAGGTCTTAGAGGATAATGAGCAGGAAAGCGGCCAGTATGTGGGGCAGCAGAAGGTCCTGCTGGTCCTGGACTCCGGAAGCAGAAAGGGGGAAACGGTGGAGGCCGTCAGCTCCTCCAGTTACCTGTACGGAGCCCATTGCAGGCCTGGCATGAGGGTCATTGCGGCCGTCAACGAAAGCGGAGAGGAGCTGTATGTCACTGTATACAGCCAGGACCGGAGCCTGGTACTTTACGGGATCGTAGCCTTATTCCTGATCTCCGTCTGGGCCATCGGAGGCAGACAGGGATTAAATTCAGCCATCGGTCTGATCTTTACCTTCCTGTGCATCATTTTCATGTTCATCCCCATGATCTACCGGGGAGCTTCGCCCATCGGAGCCTCCATGCTGGTGGCGGCCCTGACCACAGTTGTGACCATGTATCTCATCGGCGGCAGGTCCACAAAGACCGCAGCGGCCATTCTGGCTACGATCCTGGGGGTCATGCTTTCGGGATCGCTGGCGGCGGCTTTTGGACGTCTGGCAGGAATCAGCGGATATAACGTGTCGGACATCGAGCAGCTGGAATATGTGGCCCAGATGACCGACATCAAGGTGGGAGAGCTTTTGTACGCAGGGATCCTGATCTCGGCCCTGGGAGCCATCATGGATGTGGCCATGTCGGTCAGCTCCGCTGTCCATGAGGTGGCCGCCCGGGCACCGGAGCTGGGCTTTAAGGAGCTGTTCCGGTCCGGGATCCATGTGGGGCGCGATATGATGGGGACCATGTCCAATACGCTGATCCTGGCATTTACAGGAACCTCCATCAACACGCTGATATTTATTTATGCTTACGGTTACAGCTTAAACCAGACCATCAATATGTATTCCATCGGCATTGAGATCATCCAGGGCATATCGGCCACTTTGGGAGTGATCTTTACAGTGCCTGTTGCCGCTTATATCAATGCTCTTCTTTTGAAAAAACGAAAGAAAAAACACGAGCGGCATATTCTTTCCTGAGACGGCGCATACTGAGTATGGAGCTGTTTATGAATGAAGGAGGAGATGGAACATGAGAGATCATACGGTGTGCCTTTTAAAAGAATGTGATTCCGGCTGCAAGATGGCTCTGGACAGCATGGCCCAGATCAAGGGCTACGTGTCGGACCAGAAACTGAAAAATACCATAGATGGGTATGAGAAAAAGCACCAGGCCATGGAGGAAGAGGCATATAAGCAGTTAAAAAGCCTGGGAGAGGGCGGGAAGGAGCCAGAGATGATGGCGGCGGCGTTTTCCCGTATGTCCACCGGGATGAAAATGCTCATGAAGGACGATAACCGACAGGCGGCAAAGATCCTCATGGACGGCTGCAGCATGGGGATCCAGTCTATCTGCGGCTTCCGGAACCAGTATGCGGGAGCCTCCAGGGAAAGCATGGACCTGGCGGACCGTCTGATCCGGACAGAGGAAGCCCTCAGGGATGAAATGAAGGCCTATCTGTAAAAATACGGGCGCTGGAAGCGGGCTGCGCCATATGGTGTCCCGTTTCCAGCGCCCGTACATATTCCGGCTTATCTGCCGGCCGCTTATTTTTCGTCGCACACCTGGAAAATGAAAAACTTTAAGTATGAGGATTCACTGTCGCCCCAGAGGATGGGATGATCAGCGGCCTGGGTCCTGTATTCCACCTGGCGCAGACGCTTGTGGACGTTCCCTGCGGCCTCCCGGATGGTCTTTGCAAAGAGCTCCGGGGTCATAAAGTGGGAGCAGGAGCAGGTGGCCAGATAGCCGCCGTCCTTTACTAACTTCATGCCTCTGAGGTTGATCTCCCTGTAACCCTTGACAGCATTTTTGACGGAATTCCTGGATTTGGTAAAGGCAGGGGGATCCAGGATCACCACATCGAATTTTTCTCCCTGGCGCTCCAGCTCCGGAAGCAGGTCGAACACGTCGGCGGCCACAAAGCGGACCCGGTCCGACAGACCGTTTAAGGCCGCGTTTTCGGCAGCCTGGGCCACGCCAAGCTCGGAGGCATCCACCCCAAGGACCTCCGAGGCACCGGCGATCCCGGCGTTTAAGGCAAAGGAGCCGGTGTGGGTAAAGCAGTCCAGAACACGTTTTCCTTTACAAAGCCGCTGGATCGCCAGCCGGTTATATTTCTGGTCCAGGAAGAAGCCGGTCTTCTGGCCGTCCTGGACATCTACCATATACCGGACGCCGTTTTCCACGATCTCCACCTTTGTATCAAAGGAGTCTCCGATGAAGCCCTTGAACCGTTCCATGCCCTCCTGGAGGCGGACCCTGGCGTCGCTCCGTTCATAGACGCCGCGGATGGAGATTCCGTCCTCGGCCAGGACCTTTTTCAGCTTTTCCAGGATCACTGGCTTCCACCGGTCGATGCCCAGGGCCAGGGATTCCACCACCAGCACGTCGGAGAACTTGTCAATGACGATCCCGGGAAGGAAGTCAGCTTCCCCGAAGACCAGCCGGCAGCTTCCTGTGTCCACAGTGGATTTTCTGTATTCCCAGGCGTTCCGTACCCGCATTTCAATAAAGTCCTCGTCCACCACTGTGTGGGGCTTTCTGGACATCATGCGGATGGTGATGGTGGAGCGGGTATTGATAAAGCCGCATCCCAGGGGATAACCGTCAAAATCGAAGACATTGACCATGTCCCCGTTCTCAAATTCCCCTTCGGTACGGTCGATCTCGTTGTCATAGATCCAGAGTCCTCCGGCTTTTAAAGCCCGGCCCTGGCCTTTTTTTATATAAACGGACGCGGATGTTTTTTCCATATGCATTGGATCCTTTCTGTATTCCGGCATTTTATGGTAAAAGTATAGCGGAATCCGGCAGAAAATGCAAGTGGCTGGGGAGGTCCTCCCCGGCTTTCGACAAAGGGTGGTTCACAGGGACCGGATTTTATGGTATACTTAGTTCACTTATGAGATAGGAGACGGCTATGGATAACAGTGAGATCCGAAAGGAGATACAGGAAGAGGTCCGGAAGGCGGAAAAGATCCTGGTGGGGATCGGCGCAGAGTGGAAGCGCGGGGATGAAGACCGGGAGGAGCAGATCCGGAGAGCCTCAAAAGCCCTGAGAGAGCTTTTAGAGGGGAAGGATGCTTTTATCATATCCACACTGACTCTGGGGGAGATGGAGGACAGAGGTTTTGAAAAGGAGCATATGGTGGCCCCTTTGGACGTATCTTTAACGGAGGAGCAATGGAATGGTTATACCGGCTGGCTGGCCGGGACTTTAAACAGGACTACGGTGCTCCTGGAGCTGGGAGAGGGCTTTGCCCATCCGTCCCTGATCCGGTGGCCCTTTGAGCGGACGGCAGCCATCAACCGGAAGGCACGCCTGTACCGTGTCCACAAAACTTTTTATCAGATCACCGAAGAACTGAAGGAAAAAGCCGCCGCCGTAAAGGCGGATTCTGTGGGATTCATGGAAGGCTTTGGGGAGGAAGAGCATGGCAGCGATCAGTAACGACTGGCTGGGGCCCATGAGCGAGGAATTTAAAAAGCCCTATTACAGGAAGCTGTACGAGACAGTGAAGCATGAGTATGAGACCAGGGAGGTATACCCGGCTCCGGACGATATTTTCAACGCCTTCGCATTTACGCCATTGAAGGATGTGAAGGTGGTGATCCTGGGACAGGATCCCTACCATGAACCGGGCCAGGCCCACGGCCTCTGCTTTTCCGTGAGGCCGGAGGTGGATACGCCGCCGTCCCTGGTGAATATTTATAAGGAGCTCCATGAGGACTGCGGCTGCTATATCCCCAATAACGGATATCTGAAGAAATGGGCCGACCAGGGCGTGCTTCTTCTGAATACGGTGCTGACGGTCCGGGCCCATGCGGCCCATTCCCACAAGGACATCGGCTGGGAGGCGTTTACCGACGCTGCCATCCGAGTACTGAATGAACAGGACAGGCCCATGGTGTTTATTTTATGGGGAAAACCGGCCCAGATGAAAAAGGCCATGTTAAACAATCCGGCCCATCTGATCTTAGAAGCTCCCCATCCCAGTCCCCTGTCGGCGTACCGCGGATTTTTCGGGAGCCGTCCCTTCAGCCGGACCAATAAATTCCTCACGGCCCACGGCCTTGCTCCCATTGACTGGCAGATTGAGAATATAGGAGAGTAAATATGAGCAATTTTATCGAATTCCTGAAGATCGTCGTATTCGGTCTGGTGGAGGGCTTTACAGAATGGCTTCCCATCAGCAGCACCGGCCATCTGATCCTGGTGGAGAACATCGTCCATCTGAACGCGTCGGCAGAATTTATGAAGGTATTCCGGGTGGTGATCCAGCTGGGAGCCATTATGGCTGTGGTGGTCCTTTACTTCAATCGTCTGAACCCATGGGCCCCGGGAAAGAAGAAAAACCAGCAGCTTGCCACCTGGCATCTGTGGATCAAGATCCTCATCGCCTGTCTTCCGGCAGCTGTGGTGGGTCTCCTGCTGGACGAGGTCCTGGACACATACCTGTATAACCCCTATGTGGTGGCGGCCATGCTGATCATCTATGGGATCCTTTTCATTGTCCTGGAAAAGCATAATGAGTATGTGGACTTTCCCATTAAAAAGGTTTCCCAGATCAGCTACCGGACAGCTCTTTATATCGGCCTGTTCCAGCTTCTGGCCCTGATCCCGGGAACCTCACGGTCCGGCGCTACGATCCTGGGGGCCATGCTGTTAGGCTGCTCCAGAACGGCTTCTGCGGAATTTACCTTCTTCCTGGGGATCCCGGTGATGTTCGGGGCCAGCCTGTTAAAGATCCTCCATTATGGCCTGGATTTTTCTGGTATGGAGTTTTTCTTCCTGCTGGCCGGCATGGTTATCGCCTTTGCCGTATCCATGTATTCCATCAAGTTCCTTATGGGATATGTGAAGAAGCACGATTTCCGTTTCTTTGGTTATTACCGCATTATCCTGGGTGTGATCGTTCTGGCATATTTTGGGGTAATGGCAGTGATGGGACTTTCATAAAAATACAGACTGCGGGGCACCGAAGGCTCCGCAGTTTTTTTATGCCATCCTATTGCTTTTTTATTAAACCAGCTGAGGACATATAGTTATTTTGAATTGGAATATGAAAGAGGACTGGCGTATAATGAGCATTGGATTGTAAAATAAATGTAATTTTTGTATAGAGTTTATGTAAATAAACAAGGAGACGCTTTGAAGATTTTTATATCGGATCTGGATGGCACGCTGCTGGATGAAAAAGGCTGTGTCCCGGAAAAGAGCGTGGAGATCCTGAAGCGGCTGGAGGAAAAGGGAGTACTCTTTACCGTTGCTTCCGCCAGAACGCCTCTTTCGGCGGCCTTTATCCTGGAGCCTCTGAGGCTTAGGATCCCGGCGATCCTGTTGAACGGATGTATGCTGTACGATCTGGAAAAACGGAGGATCCTCTGGTATCAGGCAGTAGGAAAGGAAAAACGGCGTCAGGTCATAGAGGAGGAGAAAAAGGCGGGGCTTACCGGCCTTCTTCTGGCTGTGGAAAAGACTTCCGACGGTACAGAGACGCTGTGTATGGAGCTGGATCCGGAAGCGGGAGAACTCTGGGAGGGATATTTTGATCTGGAAAGGCTGGAGGCGTGTCTGGGGATCCGGAACGGCTTCGGGGACCGGGATAGGACAGGAGCCGTGGAGCGTCCGATGGTGTATGGTCTTTACATGGACCGGGAGCCCGGCAGGCTGGAACAGATGGCTAAGGCTTTGGGCCGTACGCCAGGTCTGACATTGGATTTTTATAAGGATATTTACCGGGACAGCTGCTGGTGTCTGGAGATTTTCAGCGGAGAGGCATCCAAACGGTCGGCTGCTTTAAGATTGAAGAAGATGTGCGGAGCGGACTATCTGATCGGCTTTGGGGACGGGGTCAATGACCTGCCGCTTTTTGAGGCCTGTGATGAGGCATATGCAGTATCCAATGGATGTGAAGCGTTGAAAGAAGCGGCTGACCGTGTGATCCGGAGCAATTTGGAAAACGGTGTCGCATTATTTATGGAGGAATGGGAAGACCATGCAGAAAATACTGATCGTCAGTCATTGCCTTTTGAACACTGCGTCAAAGGTGGAGCGGTTTAAGGAAGAATCGGTCCGGAGTGAGGAACAGCTCCGCAGAGAGGTCCTGAGGGAGGCTGTGGACTCCGGGGTCCAGCTTTTACAGCTGCCATGCCCAGAGTTTGTGATGTATGGATCTCTGCGCTGGGGGCATACCTATGAGCAGTTTGACAATACCTTCTATCGAAGCCGGTGCCGGGAGCTTCTGGAGCCGGTGGTGCAGCAGCTTAAGGAATATATGGCAGATAAAGAACGGTTCCGGATTCTGGGGATTCTGGGAATTGATGGCAGCCCCAGCTGCGGAGTCCGGTATACCTGCCGGGGCCAGTGGGGCGGAGAATTTGGAGGAAGAGATCTGGAGCCGGTTTTAAAGGACGTAAGACTGGAAAAGGGCCAAGGAGTCCTAATGGAGGTTCTCGGTGAGATGCTGTCAGAGAATGGACTGGAGCTGCCGATGGAGGGCCTGTTTGCCAGGGAGCCGCAGCGGGCGCTGGAACTGCTGAAAAAATAAGGATGGAGGAACGGGATGGCTGAGATCCGTCTGGAAAACGTATCGAAATCATTTGGGTCTGCGAAGATCATTGAACATTTAAACCTGACGATCCAGGATGGCTCCTTTACCGTGCTCCTGGGCCCGTCCGGCTGTGGAAAGACAACACTTTTAAGGATGATCGCTGGGATCGGTCCGGCCACCTCCGGAAAGATCTATATGGATGGGGAGGATATTTCTGACGTTCCTCCGGGAAAACGGAATGTGGCCATGGTCTTTCAGAATTATGCGATCTATCCGACCATGTCTGTACGGGAAAATATTGAATTCTGCCTAAAAAACAATAAGGTGCCGAAAAAAGAGCGGACCGAGCGGGTCGAGCGGGTCGCGGAGACGGTGGGGCTTAAGGAGTATCTGGGGAGGAGACCCTCGGAGCTTTCCGGAGGCCAGAGACAGAGGGTGGCCCTGGCCAGGGCCATGGTTAAGGAACCGGCGGTATTTCTGATGGATGAGCCGCTTTCCAATCTGGATGCCAAGCTCCGTCTGGCCATGCGGAGTGAATTGATCCAGCTGCATGAGCAGCTGAAAACCACGTTTATTTATGTGACCCATGATCAGATGGAATCCATGGCGATGGCGGACCAGATCGTGCTGATGGACCAGGGGACCATCATGCAGCAGGCAGCGCCGGAGGTGATCTATCATGATCCGGACAATATCTTTACGGCCCAGTTTATCGGAATGCCTCCAGCCAATATCCTGGAACTGCCGGGACAGGCGGGCTCCATCGGATTCAGGCCGGAGCGGGTGAAGTTAAACGCAGGCAGGGAAAAAACAGGCTTCCGCCGCCGCGGAAAGATCCTTACCCGGGAGCTGCTGGGGGCAGAAGTCCAGTATAAAATCCAGATCCCAGAGGGAGTGGTTATGGTCCGCAGCCAGGAGCTTTCCTTCCGGGCCGGAGATATGGCAGAGATTTTCTCGGATCGGGAGGATCTGTACTTTTTCGACTGTCAGGGGAAGCGGATCCGGAAGGACATGGCCCGGCTGTTGGAACTGGCGGAGGGAAGAGCGGTATGAGCCGTATGAAAAAAGAAGAGAGAAACGAGAATGCCGAGAAGAAGAGAGGAGTAAGCCGATTTACGCCGTATGCCCTCATAGGGCCGGCCATGGCACTTATGGCTGTCTTTGTATTCTATCCATTGGCGGATCTGGTATATCTGAGCTTTTTTGATTACAATCTGATCGGAAAGAAGAAATTTGCGGGATTGGGCAATTATAAGGTGCTGTTCTTTGTAAAGACGGATTTTTGGGAAGCGCTGTCCAATACTGCCGTTTACACGGGAACCGTGGTTGTGCTGAGTCTTTTGCTGGCAGTGCTCTTTGCCATGTGGCTGGAGAGGGACAGCCTGGTGAACCGTTTCCTGCAGAAGAGTATGTTCACCCCATATCTGATTTCTATGGTGTCCTGTGCGTATATCTGGTCCTGGATGTATAATGATGACAGCGGGATCCTGAATGCCATGCTGGCCATGTTCGGTCTCCCCCTGTCCCGGTGGCTCAATGATTCCCACATTGCTTTGTTCTGTGTGGCAGCAGTGGCTGTATGGAAGAGCCTTGGATATTATCTGATCATTGTCCTGGCCTCAGTGCGGACGATCCCTCCGGAGATCCTGGAGGCAGCGGAGCTTGACAATACATCTCCAGTGAGGAAATTTTTCCGGATCACGCTTCCTATGATCTCGCCGCAGCTGTTTTTTCTGCTGATCACCATTACCATCAGTTCGTTTAAAGTGTTTGATACGATCCAGGTAATGACTGGAGGCGGACCAGGGAATGCTACGGACGTGCTAGTTACATATATTTACCGGTATGCGTTTGAGATGAACGCCCGTGTCGGTTACGCGTCGGCGGCGGGAACCGTTCTCCTTGTGATCCTGATGATCCTGACATTTGTATATTTCCGCATGCTGGGAAGAAAGGTATATTATCAGTAAGATAACATGAAAAGAAAGAAAAATGGGTACTATCGTATCAGGGCGGCGGTCCTTAAGGCGTTTTCCTTTGTTTTTAAAGCTGTAATGGCGGTATTTTTTTTATTCCCATTTTATTGGATGGTCACCACTGCCTTTAAGACCTATGGGGAGTCGATCCTGTTTCCCCCGACTTTGTGGCCGGAAACATGGACAATGGACGCGTTCCGGGACGTGGGGCAGAGGATCGATATTCTTTACTATTTGAAGAACTCTGTGATCGTGGCAGTCAGCGTGGTGGTGCTCCAACTTTTTATCAATATCCCGGCGGCTTACGGATTTGCCCGATACGAGTTCAGAGGGAAACGGTTTTTTTGGGCTCTGGTGATGCTGGCCTTTATGATTCCCACCCAGATCACTTTTATTCCGGTTTATATCCTTTTTTCAAAGGTTCGGCTCTTAAAGACCTTGTGGCCCCAGATTCTTCCCTTTGCGGCCAACGCCTATGGGATCTTTCTCATGCGCCAGTCGTTTATGCAGGTTCCGGAGGAGCTGGTGGAGGCTGCCAGAATGGATAATGCGGGAGAGTTTACGATCATGACGAGGATCGTGCTCCCCATGTCCCGGTCCAGCATTCTGACCGCGGAAATGTTCAGCTTTATCAGTACCTGGAATTCTTATTTCTGGCCTCTGGTCATGACTAATTCCGATAAGATCCGGCCGGTTACACTGGCAATGCAGAGACTTCAGGATGCCAATCAGGGTCTTGAATGGCCAATCCTGATGGCAGCCAATACACTGGTGGTGCTTCCGGTCCTGGTCCTGTTCCTGGCTCTGAGCAGTCAGATCCTAAAATCATTGGGCTATAAAGGGAGCAAGTAAGCAAGACATTCCATACACGGGGTGTATATTATCATATAAAGGAGAAGGAACGATGAAAAAGAAGCTTATGGCAGCAGCAGTGATCGGTTTTGCCGGAATGTCCCTGGCCGCATGCGGCAGCAAGGAAACGGCGGAGACTGCGGCAGGTACGGCAGCTGCAGAAACAACAGCGGCAGAGACCACAGCGGCAGAGGAGAAAACGACGGAGGTTGCAAAAGCGGCAGAAGCCAGCGCAGAGGGACCGGCAAAGGTACCAGAGCCGATCACCATTACATTCTGGCACGACAGGACCTCCGATACTGACCTGGCATGGCTGCAGAAATCCATCGAGGAGTTCAACAGTACCAATGAGTACGGCATTACGGTGGAAGAGGTTGCCCAGGGGTATCTGGATGATGTCCAGGCGGCTGTGGAGACAGCCATTGCGGCCGGAGAGGCTCCGGAGCTTGCAGATCTGTCCTGCAACGGAATTCCGCTGTTTGCCTCAGAGGGCGTTCTGGCAGACATGACCCCCTATGTGGAGCGAGACGGATTTGATATGGAAAACGTGGTGAAGGAGCTGACCGATTATGTTTATTATGAGGATCAGATCGTTGCCATGCCGTATACGAGAGGAACCGCCATTCTGTATTATAATAAAGACCTGTACGGAAAGGCTGGACTGGATCACGCCCCGGAATCTTTGGAGGAACTGAATGAGTATGCAAAGAAAATATATGACGATTCCAATGGGGAGGTAAAGGGGATCGGTTATACCATCGAGCCCACCTATTACCAGCACTATCTCCTGGCCTCTTTGAACCAGGTTGGCTTTATGGACGCCGACGGCCTGGGAGCCTCCTGCGTGACCGATGGAACCATGGAAAAGTTCCTGACAGACTGGCATACCTGGACGGAAGAGGGATGGTGTGAGATCCCGGCGCTTTCAGGAGCCAGCTCTGCGATGCAGGAAGCTTTCTATAATGGGAAGCTGGCGGCTTTCGTTTCCAGCTCCAACCGGGCTACCTCTATTATGGGGAAAGCCAAGGAGGCTGGGATCGATCTTGGAATGGCCCGTACCGTAGGCTACGGCGGTTACAGCGCGCCGCTGGGCGGAGGCTCCGTTGGGATCATCGGCAAGGACCATACAGATCAGGAGATCGCAGCAGCCTGGGAATTTGTGAAATTCCTCATGTCTGACCAGCAGGTTGCGGCCAACCACATCGAAACAGGTGTGCTTCCAACCACATATTCCTCGGTGGAAACTGATACATTAAAGGATTTCTGGGCAGACGAGAATCACATCGGCTACAAGATCTCCTATGAACAGGTCAAGGATGCTTCCGCACCGTCTATGTCTTTATATACGTCAGAGTGGAACAGCATCGTGAGGAATGCGTATTCCCAGGTGATCCAGGCAAGAGATCTGGCTCCCCAGGACGCAGTAAAGGACCTGGCCAAAGAGGCAGAGGCCTTATTCCCGGCTAAATAAATACACTGCAGGCAGGGATGCCGCGGGGAAGGAAGCTTTTAAGCTCCCGTCCGCCCGCGGCATTTTTTTGCCTATCGTTTCACAATTCCCTTGAAAAGTTATCACAATTTTATCACAAATCTCTGGTAAACTCTCTTACATAAACAAGGAGATCAAAGAAATTCCGATAGATAAGCTTTGTTGTGAAAGGAGAATTTTTATGTACGACGATAAATGGACAGAGGTTAATAATAACCAGAACGATCAGAATAATCAGAGCGGTCCGCAGGCGGCTGGGAACCAGACAGGGATGGGCCAGCCGGCCAGACAGCAGGTATACGGGCTCAGCGGCCAGGGACAGCCCCAGAACCAGAATCAGGGCCAGGCGTACCAGCAGCCCCAGTACCAGAATGGCCCGCAGAACCAGTACCATCATTCCTCTCCGTATCCCTATACGGGACAGGACGGAAACGGCGGGATGAATGGAGGAGGCCATGGGGAGAACGGCAGCAGCCATAAGGCTCCGAAGAAACGTTCTGTCATGAAGACAACGGCCATGGTCACAGCAGCGGCCCTCCTCTTCGGAGTGGTATCCGGAGGCACCATGTTCGGCGTCAACCGGGCGGCCAACGCTTTGTTCCCGGAGGAGACGGCCCCGATCCAGCAGACCCAGGTAGTCCAGGCAGCTCCCCAGTCCACTTCCACCTCTTCCGGAGGTGTGTTCATTGAGGATGTGTCTCCCATTGTGGATGCGGTGATGCCCTCGGTGGTGGCCATCACCAACACCATGCTGTACCAGGGAAGCACCTGGTTTGGCCAGACCCAGACGTATGAGGTGCCCAGCAGCGGCTCCGGCATCATTGTAGGCCAGAACGACACAGAGCTCCTGGTGGTGACCAATAACCATGTGATCGAGGGAGCCACGACCCTGGCCGTCACCTTCATCGATGAAAGCAGCGTGGAGGCGGCAGTGAAGGGTACGGATTCTGCTTCCGACCTGGCGGTGATCGCAGTCCCGCTGGAGGATATCTCCGCAGATACTAAATCCCAGATCAAGGCAGCCACTCTCGGGGACTCGGATTCCTTAAAAATGGGCCAGGGCGTCATTGCCATCGGAAATGCCCTGGGACTGGGCCAGAGCGTGACAGTGGGCCATGTGAGTGCATTAAACCGTGAGGTCACTGTGGACGGCGTTACAAAAACTGTGATCCAGACCGATGCGGCCATCAACCCCGGCAACAGCGGCGGCGCTCTGTTAAACTCCAAGGGAGAGGTCATCGGCATCAACGAGGCCAAATACGCAGATGAAAAGGTAGAAGGTGTCGGCTACGCGATCCCCATTTCTCATGCGAAGGATATCATTGACGACTTAAAGACCCGTACCACCAAGGTGGAGGTTGGCGAAGAGGAGCAGGGATATCTGGGGATCCAGATCCAGAACATCGACACCTCCATGGCAAAGCTCTATGGAATGCCCGAGGGCGTATACGTTTATAAGATCACAGAGGATTCCGCGGCTGCCAATTCTGAACTGAAGGAAAAGGATATCATCACAAAATTTGATGGGGAGACCGTTAGAAACTATGCGGATCTTACAAAGCTCCTGACCTATTATAAAGAAGGCACCACTGTAAATCTCACGGTCCAGAGACTGGAAAACGGTGAGTATGTGGAAAAGGAGATCCCCATCACCTTGAATGCAAGACCCCAGGAGGAAGAGACGGCAGAACAGCCGGAATAAGGAAAAATGTACAAAAGGCAGGCGGTTCTTAAACGGACCGGCTGCCTTTTCCATGCCAGCGGCAGATAGAAGGAGGAGGAAAGAGAAAATGAAAATATTGATCATGGAGGACGAAAAGCTCTTAAAGCCGCCTCTGCCGGAGGCTCTGGTGATTTTGGATGTGACGGCACCGGGAATAAACAGCCGCCAGGTGGCAGAAGAGGTCGAGACCTGTATCCATTCCCTTCTGCACAGACAGGAGGAAGAGACGGAGGCGCTTTCCTTTGGAAACACTTCCCTGGAGCTTTCCACAGGAATGCTGCGCTGCGGTATGAAGCATGTGCAGCTGTCGGCAAAGGAATTTGAGATCCTGCGTCTCCTGTTCCAGTCGGGACGGAAGAATCTTTCCAAGGAGACGATTCTCCAGAAGGTCTGGGGATACGATACGGACGCAGTGGAAAACAACGTGGAGGTCTATGTGGGATTCTTAAGAAAGAAGCTGGCCAGGACAGGCTCCAACGTGCGGATCAGTTCCATCCGCCGCATGGGATACCATCTGGAGGTACAGGCGGGGGAACTATGAGCCTGGAAAGTTCATCCTTTTTTCACAGGCTTTTCAGCGTGGTTTCAGCTTCGGCTGATATACTCTGGAGGAAAATGAGAAAAAGGAGGACAGAGATGATTGCAGTTGAGCATCTGACAAAACGATATGGAAATGTTACGGCTGTGGACGATCTTTCGTTTGAAATCGGAGATGGCCATGTTTACGGTTTTCTGGGCCCCAACGGAGCTGGAAAGTCCACCACAATGAATATTATGACCGGCTGTCTTTCCGCCACAGAGGGTCATGTGAAAATTGACGGATATGATATTTTTGAGGAACCGGATAAGGCAAAGCGGCTGATCGGGTATCTTCCAGAGCAGCCACCCCTTTACATGAATGAGACTCCGGCGGAATATCTGCGGTTCGTAGGCGAGGCCAAGGGCTTGCGGGGAGCGGAGCTTTACAAACAGATTGGGGAAGTTCTGGAGAAAACGAAGCTGACGGCCATGAGGAACCGGAGGATTTCAGCGCTGTCCAAGGGGTATAAGCAGCGTGTGGGGATCGCCCAGGCCCTTCTGGGGGACCCAAGGGTGATCATTTTAGACGAACCCACCGTGGGACTGGATCCCTTGCAGATTATTGAAATCCGCGATCTGATCCGGGAGCTGGGAAAGGAGCACACGGTAATTTTCAGTTCCCATATTCTTTCGGAGGTCCAGACTATCTGTGAGAAGGTCCTGATCATTTCCAGAGGGAAACTGGTGGCCTTTGATGAGCCGGAGAATCTGGAAAAAAGTCTGACTGCGCCGGGAGAAATTACGCTTACGGCAGAGGCGGAGCCGGAAGAAGTGGAGGCGCTTCTGGAGGAAACCGGGGCAGTCTCTGGCATGGATGTTAAAAAGGAAGAGAACGGGTATGCCAGAGCGGTTCTGAGGACCAGTGAGGAGGATATATACGCCGTGTCCCGCAGCATTTTCCTAAAGTTTGCAGAGAGCGGAAAGGTGCTTCTGGAGCTGGGACTTAAGAAGGCGGACCTGGAAGACATTTTTATTGAGCTGACAGAGAACGGAGACAGAGAGGTTCCGTCAGACGGGGAAGCAGAGGCGGAAAATGGCCAAAAGACGGAATCAGGCCGGGAGACAGACAGCCGGGAAGAGGACAGTGAAGAAAAGGGAGGGAACGAGCCGTGATCGCAGTTTTTAAGCATGAAATAAGAAATTATTTTCACACCATGACAGCCTATGTCTTTGGTGCGTTTCTGCTGGCCTTTACCGGTATGGGAGCCACTTTGTATAACCTTCAGGCTGCGGTCAGTAATTTTGAATTTGTTTTAAGCTTCGGAAGCCTGATCTTTGTGGTCATTGTTCCGGTTCTCACCATGCGCGTTATTGCGGAGGAGAAAAAACAGCGGACAGACCAGCTTCTGTACTCCCTTCCGATCACCACCACCCAGGTGGTCATGGGAAAATATCTGGCTCTCCTGGTGGTCTATCTGATCCCTCTGGCGATTATTTCCCTGTATCCCCTGGTATTTTCTCAGTTTGGAGACGTGTACCTTCCGGTGGCCTACGGTTCCCTGGCGGCGTTTTTCTTCCTGGGAGCGGCGCTCATTGCCCTGGGGGTCTTTATTTCATCCCTGACCGACAACCAGGGCTTTGCGGCCGGGATCGGCATTGCGGTGATCCTGTTCAACTATTACAGTGTGAGCCTGGCAGAGCATGTGTCGTCCACAGCGGCGGGTTCCCTGGCCGCTGTGTTTGTGCTGGTGATCGGTCTGGGCCTTCTGATCCGGTACCTGACGAAAAATGAAAGCCTGGCCTATGGCTTTTATTTTCTGGCCGTGGCCGGGCTTCTGGCTGTGTACCTGACGACCCCGGAAAAATTTGAGGGGCTTCTTCCAGCGCTTATGAAGGAGCTATCCCTGTTTGAGCGTTTTTCCGTTTTTGTCAACGGGGTTTTTGACATGACAGGGATCGTATTCTATGTGACTTTTGCGGCATTTTTCCTGTTTCTGTCAGTACAGTCCCTGGAAAAAAGGAGGTATAACTGATGAAAAAACAGAAAAAACCGGTATCACTTTCCCTGCGCGGCGGATCGTATTCCCTGATTTTAACAGCCGTTGTCCTGGCCCTGGTGATGGTCCTTAATGTTCTGGCCGGGGCATTGCCGGAAAATATGACAAAATATGACATGAGCGCCACCAAACTCTATTCTGTGACGGGAAACACCAGGGCCGTGATAAGCGCCCTGGAAGACGACGTGACCATTTACTGGATCGTCCAGGCAGGAGAAGAGGATGATGTGATCGAAAATCTTCTGGGCAGATATGAAAGTCTTTCTGAGCACATCCAGGTGGTGAAAAAGAATCCGGACGTGTATCCGGCCTTTGCGGAGCAGTATACCGACGAGCCGGTCCAGAACAACAGCCTGGTGGTGGAAGCAGGGGAGAGAAGCCGGTTCATCGGATACCAGGACATCTATATCCAGGAGCCGGATCTTTACTCCTATACGTATAACACCTCCTTTGACGGAGAGGGGGCCATTACTTCTGCCATCGATTATGTGGTGAGCGAGGATCTTCCAAAGATAAGCATTCTGGAGGGACACGGGGAAACAGAGCTTCCGGCTTCCTTTAAGGAGCAGATGGAGAAGGATAATATGGAATTGTCCGCACTCTCCCTTCTGACGGCGGAGACGGTTCCGGAGGACGCAGACTGCGTGGTTATTTTCGGACCCCAGAGCGATATTTCCCTGGAGGAAAAGGAAATCCTTTCAGGATATGTGGAAAACGGAGGAAAGTTGTTTGTGGCAGCCGGGCCGGTGAAGGATGGAGCATTGGAAAATTTAAACAGCCTTCTGGAGGATTATGGGGTTACAGTGGCAGACGGAATTGTGGTGGAAGGAGACAGGGAGCACTATGCGCTCCAGACGCCCCATGCGCTGATCCCGGAGCTGGCGGACCATGAAATTACAGCGTCTCTGGCCGAGGCAAGGTATTTCCCCATCATTCCCATTTCCAGCGGTCTTGAGGTGTCAGAAGAGGCAAAGGAGAGCGGCCGGGTTACAGAGCTTTTGACTACATCGGAGCTGGCGTTCAGCAAGAAAGCCGGCTACGGGCTGGAGACGTATGAAAAGGAAGAAGGGGACACGGACGGCCCCTTTGCGTCGGCAGTCGCAGTGGACTGCGGGAATGATGGAAAAATCGTGTGGTTTGCATCATCGGAGTTCTTAATGGATATGTACAATGCCCTCTCTTCCGGTGCCAATGGAGATCTGGCCATGAACGCCCTGGCCTTTTTAAATGGTGAACGGGAGGCCATGGCGATTCGAAGCAAGTCGTTAAATTATAACTACCTGACCATCAGAGAATCGGTCTCGTCTATGCTCCAGGTGATGATGATCGGAGTCTTCCCGCTCCTGTATCTTGGAGTTGGGGCAGTCGTGGTATTAAGAAGAAGGAGGAAGCAGAATGAAACGGTCTGAGCGGTTAATGTTTCTGGCAGGCGTCCTGTGCGCCGCCTGCGCTGTGACCTTTGGAGTGGTCCGGACGAAAGAACAGAAAGAAAAGATAAAAAACAGCGATGCGGTCATTCTTACCATCCCGGCGGACACAGTGACAGCTCTCTCCTGGGAGACGGGAACGGAGAATCTCTCATTTCATAAGGAAGAGATGTGGACATATGATGAGGATGCGGCATTTCCGGTGGACGAGGAGAAGATCGGGGAGCTTCTGGAAATCTTTGAGGAGTTCGGCGTGTCCTTTGTGATCGAGGATGTTGAGGATTACGGCCAGTACGGCCTGGATGATCCAGAAGGTACCATCCGCCTGGAGGCGGGAGAGGAAAGCTATGAAATTCTCCTGGGTGATTTCAGCGCCATGGATTCGGAGCGGTATGTGTCCATTGGAGACGGCAACGCCTATCTGGTAAAGGAGGATCCTATGGATTCCTTTAATATCGGTTTAAGCAGCGTAATTAAAAATGACCAGGTCCCGGCCATGGATCAGGTGGAAAGGATCCGCTTTACCGGACCGGAAGCCTATGAGATTTTTTATGAAGAGGACAGCACAGCCACTTACAGCCCCGGGGATATATATTTTACCAGCCGGGATGAGAAGACGCTGCCTCTGGACACCAGCCGGGTGACAACGTACTTAAACACCGTCATGGGACTGGGACTTTCCGATTACGTTTCCTACAATGCGGCAGAAGAGGAGCTTTCCGGATATGGCCTGGATGAGCCGCAGCTGGTGGTGGAGACCGAGTACACCACAGAGAATGAGGATGGAAAAGAGGAGACCGGGACATTTACTCTTTCTGTGAGCCGGGATCCGGAGGAAAAAGAGGATGATGAGACGGTCACCGCCTATGCACGGGTGGGAGAGTCCGGCATTATCTACCGGCTGCTTTCCGGCGATTATGAGAAGCTGATGAAAATGACATACAACGACCTGCGGCACCAGGAGGTTCTGCCTGCGGACCGGTACGACATCACAGGACTTACAGTCGTTCTGGAGGGAGAGACGTACCAGCTGGAATCAAGAGGAAAGGATTCGGACCGGAAATGGACATGCGCAGGAGAGGAGACGGATACTGCGGCCCTTTTGGATGCACTGCTGGCCCTGGAGGCAGAAAGTTTTACAGAGGAAGCGCCCGTTGGGAAGGAGGAGATCCGGATGACAGTATTTCTGGATAACGAAAACTATCCGCAGGTAACGGTGGCCCTGTACCGCTACGACGGGGAGTACTGTCTGGCAGAAGTGGACGGGGAGCCTGTGTCCCTGGTACCCAGATCCCAGGCAGTGGATCTGACAGAGGCGGTCCATGGGATTGTTTTATCGGGCGGGAATAAGTAAAAAGCGGACATAAGGGCAGCTGGGGGAGGCTCAGAAAGTCCCCCCTCCTGTTCCCGTCAGTTCCAGCGCGCTTCATTCGTATAATATTTATATACGCTCATCTTTTGGCAGACAACCTCACTGCCATGTGCGTAATAAGGTATAAGCCGGAAGGATCCGGCAATGAATTATGCCAGTCAGTTATGGCAGGCAATGGTCGATGCCGATTGATAAAAGGATGAATCAGACCTTATCGTGCGATATGGGTGAGATTGCGGAATTAACTGTATAGCAGGGAAATTATACATTCTTCTTCCCCTCTCTTGCAGACCCAGGAAAAATACCGTATAATGGTTTTCTGACAGATGAGGGATTCACAAGAAGGAGAAAAAAATTGGACGAGAGAGAAAAAAACATAAATGGAAACGACGGGGACGAATACGATAAGGTCTGCTACGTCTGCCGGAGACCGGAGAGCAAGGCTGGAAAGATGATCACGCTGCCCGGCGGCATCGATATCTGCCGGGACTGTATGCAGAAGGCCTTTGATACGGTCATGAACAGCGGGTTTGATATGAGCCGTCTGTCCGGGATCACGCCGGAACAGCTGTGGAACGCCGGAATGCCCATGGGAATGTGGCAGAATATCCCCGGGAAGGGAGGAAGCGCCGGTACTGGAAACGCTGGGGAAAAGAAGGCGGAGGACCAGACCGGAGGCGGGCTTCCAGAGAACGGAGAAAAAAAGGAGACAGCTCCAAAAACGCCTGGAACGCCGGAGGATGTGCCGGAGGAGACCCAGACGGTGGAAGAAACGGACGCCGGGGAGGAGGACGAAGCGCCGTACCAGGGAGGCTTTCCCTGGGGAAATATGGGCTTTGGGATCCCCATCGGCCAGATCGATCTCAACGCCATCACTGGGAAAAAACGGGTGAAGAAAAAGAAAGAGGGCCAGAAAAAGGAGCTTTTTAAGCTGAAGGATATCCCGGCCCCCCATGCCATAAAGGAAAAGCTGGACCAGTATGTGATCGGCCAGGAGCAGGCAAAAAAGGTGATCTCTGTGGCCGTTTACAACCACTATAAGCGGGTGTTCGAGCATACGTCCCCGGATGCACAGCAGTTCGGGACCGATGTGGAGATCGAAAAGTCCAACATTTTAATGATCGGACCCACCGGCAGCGGCAAGACGTATCTGGTCAAGACCCTGGCAAAGCTTCTGGATGTGCCCCTGGCCATCGCCGACGCCACCTCCCTTACGGAAGCCGGGTATATCGGAGACGATATTGAAAGCGTGATCTCCAAGCTCCTGGCAGCCGCCGGAAACGACGTGGAGCGGGCAGAAATGGGGATCGTGTTCATTGATGAGATCGACAAGATCGCCAAAAAGAAATCCACCAGCACCAGGGATGTCAGCGGGGAATCGGTGCAGCAGGAGCTTTTAAAGCTTCTGGAGGGGGCGTCTGTGGAGGTTCCTGTGGGGACCAACCAGAAGAATGCCATGACGCCCATGGAGACCATCAATACGGACAATATCCTCTTTATCTGCGGCGGAGCCTTCCCGGATCTGGAGAACATCATTAAAGAGCGTCTGACGGAACAGGCGTCCATCGGCTTCAACGCAGATCTGAAGGATAAGTTTGATAAGGACCCGGATCTCTTAAGCAGGGTGACCAATAAGGATCTGCGGAATTTCGGGATGATCCCGGAGTTCCTGGGACGGCTTCCGGTGACCGTGACTCTCCAGGGGCTGACAAAGGAGTTCCTGGTGCGGATCTTAAAGGAGCCGAAAAACGCCATTCTGAAGCAGTACGAAAAGCTGCTTAAGATGGATGAGGTGGAGCTTTCCTTTGACGACGACGCTCTGGAGTGGATCGCAGAGGAAGCGTTAAAGAAGGAGACCGGGGCCAGGGCCCTGCGGGCGATCCTGGAGGAATTTATGCTGGATATCATGTATGAGATCCCAAAGGATTCCAACATTGGCTCTGTGACCATCACAAGGGCGTATCTGGAGAAAAAAGGAGGCCCCCGCATTGCCATGCGCGGGGCAGGAGACTCACAGCCTGAGTCTTAAAAACGCCTGGTAGAGATCCAGCGTTCCGTACCCAAATTCACGGTTTGGGTAGGTGAGCGCTGGATTTCTTTTGGCTCCCCGGATCAGATAGGTCTTGATGGCGGAGGTGTTCATAAAGGGATCGTTCCGCTCCAGGATCCCCCAGTGGAGCAGGATGGCGGCGGCTCCGGCGGCGTGGGCGGCAGCGGCGGAGGTGCCGGATCTTTGTACGAAGCTGGAACGGAGGCCGGCTCCGGTGATATTGACGCCCGGGGCCGCCAGCTCCGGCTTTATCTGGCCGGACCGGCTGAACCCTCTGCTGGAATGGATGTAGATTCCCCCGGTGGTATGGTCGTAGGCAGAGACCGTGAGGGCGTACTGGGAATTCCCGGGACCAGTGACCAGGGTATCGGGATCCGGCCGGAGGAAATATGTGGTGTCGGAGATGAAGCCGCGGCTGGGGAGCCAGATATGGAAGGCTCCGGTGATGTTTAAAGCGCTGGAGACCGTAAGGTTCCAGATCCCCGGCATGGGATCCTTAAAGCGGATGAAGACCATCTGGCTTCCGGTGGCCGTGTTGACGATGCTGGAAAAAACTGTGATCTCCGTCTGCTCCACCAGGAACCGGATGACGTTTTCTTCCTCTGTGGAGGAGGGGAGCGGATCCACCACCTCTCCTGTGGGGGAAATGAAGCCCACCCGGTAGATATCCACATCCTGGGCCCAGAATTCCATGGAAAAGCCGCTGTCCTTTTCTCCCACGTTCAGCTCCACAGTCTGAAGTGTTTCCTCCGGCCTGGTGACGGCCCGGTAGTGATGGCCGTAGCCGGTCTCGTTGCCTGCCGCTGTGATGACGGCGGTCCCGGCATAGATATTGATATCATCCAGATAAAGCCCCAGAGGGGATTTTCCCACATGGCTTCCCTGGTTGGTCCCCAGCCCCAGGCAGATCACCAGAGGCATGGAAAAACGGCGGGCCAGATGGAGCAGGTAAGCGACGCCCATCATGATATCGTTTTCCTGATAGGCATCTGCCCCCTCCCGGATCAGATAAAAATCCCGGAGGTACGCCTTGGCGGGCTTCAGCTTTACCATGGCAATGGAAGCCCTTGGGGCGGCTCCGGTAAAATCCTGGTCCGGATCCTCTCCTCCGGCTGCCACAGACGCCAGAAAGGTGCCGTGGCCGTTTTCGTCCGCAGACGGGACCAGGGCCAGGGGATCCGGGGCCGCCAGCGCCTGGTCGATCTCCTCTCTGGAATACTGGGTCCCATAAAGGGCCTGGAAGCCGGTTACAGGATCCGGGGCGCCGGTTTCCAGAGTCTGGTCCCAGATCCCCAGGATCCTGGAACTCCCGTCTTCCTTCCGGAACAGGGGATTCTGATAGTCGATGCCAGTGTCCACGAAGCCGATGAGGACGCCCTGGCCCTGGTTCCCGAAGGCGGGGATCCGGGAGGCGGGAAGGATCCCGGAGGCCTCCATGCTGTCGGTGGCCAGGAGGGAATAGAGCTTCGGGATGGCCGAATAGGTATAGTAGGAAAAATTCATGGGCCTTTCCAGATCGTCCATGGGAATGTGGAGCACGGCGAACTGGCGGCTGACAAAATCGATGCATTCGATGCCGGTCATGGCAGATAGCTGCTCCGGCAGGGCACTGTATGTGGAGATAAAATCGGCGGTGTCTTCGGATGTGACGCTGTAAGAACAAGGCATTCTGATACTCCGGTGCAAAGCTGCTCATACGATTGCTGTATTATATGTGAAAATACGGGAGAACATGAAAAGCAGAGGGGAGATTCTCCGGAAAAGATGGACGGAGCAGGGAAAATAGTGTAAGATAGGATGATAAGGACGGAAAGGAGACTTGCCATGTTTGGATTTCTGACGTTTGGAACGACGCTCACATTCCTGGACCAGGCCTTCAAGGCCCGGATCGAGAAGGAGGAGAAAGGCACGTTCCCCAGGGAGCTTGCCATCTCCAAAGGAAAGATAAAGCTTTACCAAAACCATAACGAAGGGTTTTCCTTTGGGATCTTAAAGGGATCCAGGGCGGTGCAGCTGGTGCCCTTATGTGTTACGTCGGCCTTTGCCGGAGCCTGGGCGTACCTCATGGGGACCCGGGGAAGGATACTGGAAAAGCTGGCCCTGACCCTGACCCTGGCCGGAGGAGTGAGCAACCTCTACGACCGGATGAAGCGCGGCTATGTGGTGGACTATTTCAGCTTCCAGTGGAAGGCTCTTAAAAAGGTGGTCTTTAATCTGGGGGATCTGTTTATTTTTGCCGGAGCGTTTCTGATGGCAGCAGGGACTGCGGCAGGCTTTTTAAAGGATCTGATCATGGATTTATACGGGAAAACGGAGGAAAAGTAGAATGAAGCAGTACGACTATCTGCTGGTGGGGAGCGGCCTGTTTGCCGGAGTGTTCGCGTATTTTGCAGGAAAACAGGGAAAAAAATGTCTGGTGCTGGAAAAAAGGGATCATCTGGGCGGGAACATTTACTGTGAAGAGACCGAGGGCATCCATGTCCATAAATACGGCGCCCATATCTTCCATACCAGCAGCCGGGAGGTTTGGGATTTTGTCAACAGCCTGGCTGAATTCAACCGCTATACCAACAGCCCGGTGGCCAATTATAAGGGCGAGATGTACAATATGCCTTTTAATATGAATACCTTCAGCCGTATGTGGGGGATCTCCACGCCGGAGGAGGCAAAAAAGATCATACAGGAACAGAGAAAGGTCATAAAGGGCGAGCCCAAAAACCTGGAGGAGCAGGCCATCAGCCTGGTTGGGACCCATATCTACCAGAAGCTGGTCAAGGGCTATACGGAAAAGCAGTGGGGGCGGGAATGTAAGGACCTTCCGGCGTTTATCATCAAGCGCCTCCCGGTGCGCTATACCTACGACAACAATTATTTCAACGATCTGTACCAGGGGATCCCCATGGGCGGCTATAATGTGATCATTGACAAGCTGTTTGCAGGCTGTGAGGTGCGTCTGGGTACGGATTATCTGGAGAATAAGAAAGAATACGACGCCCTGGCAGAAAAGGTGGTCTATACGGGAACCATAGACAGCTATTTCGGTTACCGGTTCGGCAGGCTCCAGTACCGCAGCCTGAGGTTTGAGACGGAGGTCCTGGACACGGATAATTTCCAGGGGAACGCGGTCATCAATTACACGGACCGGGAGACACCTTATACCAGGATCATCGAGCACAAGCATTTTGAGTTCGGCACCCAGGAAAAGACCGTGATCACAAAGGAATATCCGGCGGAGTGGACCGAGGGCATGGAGCCGTATTATCCGGTCAACGACGAAAAGAACCAGGAGCTGTATAAAAGGTATGAGGCCCTGGCGGCAGAGGAGAAAAACGTGATTTTCGGCGGCCGGCTGGCAGAATACAGATATTACGATATGGATAAGGTGATCGAATCCGCCTTTGCCTGTGTGAAGAAGGAGTTTCATGGAATTAATATCGCGGCTGATCATAGGTAAAAAATCGAAAAATCCGGAAAAACGTGACATTATATGGAATATGACCGGAAGCTTCCTGTATGCGTTCGCATCCATGGTCCTTTCCATTGCCGTGGTGCAGATCGCCGGGGAGGATGCGGGAGGGATCTTTACCTTTGCCTTCACAACCTTCGGCCAGCATATGTTCATGATGGCGTATTTCGGGATCCGCCCGTTCCAGATCACCGACACCGGAGGAAAATACTCCTTTGGGGATTACCTGGGGCTGCGGCTCCTGACCTGTGGGGCGGCTGTCCTCACGGGCATGGGATACGTATTGTTAAACGGTTATTCCTTTGAAAAAGCGGCCGTGGTATTTTTGATGGTGGTCTATAAGGTCATCGACGCCCTGGCGGATGCCTATGAGGCGGAATTCCAGAGAGGCGGGCGGCTTTATCTGACGGGAAAATCCAACGCCTTCCGAACGATCCTTTCCGTGGGCGTATTCCTGGCTTCCCTGGCATATACGAAAGATCTGGCCGCCGCCAGCCTGTGGGCTGTGGGAGCCCAGGCGGCGGGGTTCCTGGTGTTCGACGTGCTGGTGATCCGGGAGCTTCCCAATGTGGAGTGGAGATCGGCGAAGGGAAAGAAGCAGGAGCTTTTTGCAGAGACCATCCTGCTGTTCTGTTCGGCAGTGCTGGACTTTTATATTTTTTCCGCGTCCAAATACGCCATTGAGGGCTGTATGGCGGACCGGGATATGGCCGTGTTCGGAGCCATCTTCATGCCCACCAGCATCATCAATCTGGTGGCCGGGTTCGTGATCCGGCCTTATCTTACGAAAATGTCCTTTACCTGGGAGATGGGGAGGACCCGGCGGTTTTTAAAGATCCAGAAGCGGATCGCTCTGATCATCGCGGCCCTGACGGTGCTGGCTGTGGGAGGCGCGTGGCTTCTGGGGATTCCGGTGTTAAGCCTTCTGTATCCCAATCTGCGGACCGGCCTTTCCCAGTGCCGGCCGGCACTGGTTTTGATCATTTTCGGCGGAGCCCTGAATGCGTACATGAACCTGTTTTATTATTCGCTGGTGATCATGAAAAAGCAGAAATATATTTTCGGGGTCTACGGCCTGGTGAGCCTTATGGCAGTCCTGGTCTCCACGCCCTTTGTGCGGTGGGGCGGGATCTTCGGGGGAGCCCTGGCCTATGTGGTCCTGACCGGTGCCTTAATGGTGCTGTTCGGCCTCATCGACCTGGCGGGGATCCTGGAACATAAACGGAAAAATCCGGAGCAGAGGAATTTAGAATGAAGGAAATAACTGTGGATGTGATCATTCCCGTTTACCGGCCGGGGGAACGGTTCGGGGAGCTTTTAAAGCGCCTGGACGCCCAGACCCAGCCTGTAAACCGGTATATCATCATGAATACGGAACAGGCATACTGGGACCGGTGGCTTTCTGAAACGGGATACAGTCTGCCGGAAAATCTTTCGGTCTTTCATGTGACAAGAGAGACCTTTGACCATGGAGCCACCAGGGACGCCGGGATCCGGCAGTCGGATGCCGGGATCTGTGTCTGTATGACCGACGACGCCCTTCCGGCAGATCAGTATCTTCTGGAAAACCTGGTCCGCGGTCTTACGGAGAAGGAAAGCACGGCTGTGGCCTATGGCCGTCAGCTTCCGGACCGGGACTGCGGGATCATTGAGCGCTATACCAGGGCCTTTAATTATCCGGAGGAAAGCCGGTTAAAGACCAGGGAGGACCTGCCAGAGCTGGGGATCAAAACGTATTTCTGCTCCAACGTATGTGCCGCCTATAAGCGGAGCGTATATCTGGAGCTGGGCGGCTTTACGAAAAAGACCATCTTCAACGAGGATATGATCTTTGCGGCAGGAGCTATGGAACGGGGATACGGTGTCTTTTACTCCGCCGGGGCCAGGGTGATCCATTCCCATAATTATTCGGGGATCCAGCAGTTTCACAGGAATTTCGATCTGGCGGTATCCCAGGCCGACCACCCGGAGGTGTTCTCCGGCATCCGGTCCGAGGGAGAGGGGATCCGTATGGTAAAGCAGACGGCGGCCTTCCTTGTAAGGTCGGGGAAGGCGTATCTGATCTCGAAGCTCATTTATACCAGCGGGTGTAAATACCTGGGCTTTCTCATGGGAAAACGGTACCGGAGGCTGCCCCGTCCGGTGGTTTTGTGGTGCACCATGAATAAGGCCTACTGGGGGAAATAGGGCGGGATCCAATTTGGTATTGTAACTCTTCCCGCACAGTGGTATGATGTTTAGCAGACCAGAAAACAAAAGAGAGGTAAGAAAAATGGGAAAGATTAAAGTAACTCCGTGCCAGGTGGAAGGAAAGACCATTGAGGGGCTTTTCGTGATCGAGCCCACGGTATTTAAGGATGAGCGCGGATATTTTATGG
The DNA here is from genome assembly GCF_051602715.1 of Pilosibacter sp. YYHA0881. Lineage (GTDB taxonomy): Bacteria > Bacillota > Clostridia > Lachnospirales > Lachnospiraceae > Alitiscatomonas > Alitiscatomonas aceti. Next base: position 1,393,781 of record NZ_CP175657.1, on the reverse strand, counting down.
AAACATACAACCAGAACGATTTTAAGGAAGCCGGCCTTGATATGGTATTCGTCCAGGACAACCAGTCCATGTCCGTAAAGGGCGTGCTCCGGGGCCTCCATTTCCAGAAGCAGTTCCCCCAGGGCAAGCTGGTGCGCGCGGTCCGCGGCACAGTATTTGACGTGGCGGTGGATCTGAGGACCAGCTCCGAGACGTATGGAAAGTGGTTCGGCGTGGAGCTGTCTGCGGAAAATAAAAAGCAGTTTTATATTCCGGAAGGCTTTGCCCACGGCTTTTTAGTGCTGTCTGATGAAGCCGAATTCGCCTACAAATGCACCGATTTCTATCATCCCGGCGATGAGGGCGGCCTTTTATGGAGCGACGAGACCATCGGCGTACAGTGGCCCATCGAGGAGGGAATGGAGCTGATCATTTCTGAGAAGGATAAAAAGTGGGGCGGCTTCAACGATACGTTCAAGTTTGAGAGATAATGAGGTTTAAAACAGCGTGAATTATGTAATTTCTCTTTTAAAGGAGATCATAACCAGGCGCCGTCTGATCTGGGACCTTTCAAAAGCCGATTTTAAAAAGCGGTTTGTGGGGTCCTATTTCGGCGTGGTATGGATGTTTGTGCAGCCGGTGGTGACCGTGCTGATCTACTGGCTGATCTTTGGCCCCATCGGCTTTAAGAGTGCGCCTCCGGTGCCCAACGCCTCCTATGTACAGTGGCTGGTCCCCGGTATCGCGCCCTGGTTTTTCTTTGCAGAGGCCTTAAACTGCGGCACCGGCTGTCTCCAGGAATACAATTACCTGGTGAAGAAGGTCGTGTTTAGGGTGGAGATCCTTCCTATTATAAAGCTGATCTCCTGTCTGTTCGTTCATGGATTTTTTGTGGCCATCATGTTTGTGGTATTCCTCATCAGCGGGAAGGCGCCGCAGATCTCCTGGCTGCAGGTCCTTTATTATGCCTTTGCGGCCTCCATGTTCGCACTGGCGCTGACGTATTTTACCAGCGCCATCCAGGTATTCTTTAAGGACATGGCCCAGATCGTCAGCATCTGCCTTCAGTTCGGTATGTGGCTGACGCCCATTATGTACAGCGAGCAGCTTTTCCTGGAAAAGGGACTGACCATGGCTCCCACGATCCTGAAGCTGAACCCGTTCTATTATATTGCGGCCGGGTATCGTGACAGTATGCTCACCGGAGACTGGTTTTATATGCGTCCCACCCTTACAGTCTATTTCTGGGGCGTGACTATTGTCATGATGCTTGTGGGGCTGAAGGTATTTAAAAAGCTGCGTCCGCATTTTTCGGATGTATTATAGGAGGATGGAATGTCCCAGAATGCGATCGAAGTAAAAGATGTAACAAAAATATACCGTTTGTACGACCGTCCCATCGACCGGTTAAAGGAATCCCTAAGCCTGACCCATAAGAGCCTCCATAAGGACTTCTACGCCTTAAACGGCCTTTCCTTTACAGTGGAGAAGGGCCAGACCGTGGGGATCATCGGCACCAATGGCTCGGGAAAATCCACGATCTTAAAGATCATCACCGGCGTCCTGACCCCCACCACCGGTTCGGTCCAGGTGGACGGGAAGATCTCGGCTCTTCTGGAGCTGGGAGCCGGCTTCAATATGGATTATACGGGAATTGAAAATATTTATATGAACGGCACCATGATGGGGTACACAAAGGCGGAGATGGATAAAAAGCTCCAGGAGATCCTGGACTTTGCCGACATCGGCGATTTTGTGTATCAGCCGGTGAAGACGTATTCCAGCGGTATGTTCGTCCGTCTGGCCTTTGCCCTGGCCATCAATGTGGAGCCGGAGATCCTTATTGTGGACGAGGCCCTGTCTGTGGGCGACGTGTTTTTCCAGGCCAAGTGCTACCGGCGTATGGAGGAGATCCGGAAGAACGGCACCACCATCCTGATGGTGACCCACGATATGGGAAGCATCATCAAATACTGCGATAAGGTGGTCCTGTTGAATAAGGGCGAATTCATTGCCGAGGGCCAGCCGGGCCATATGGTGGATCTTTATAAGAAGATCCTGGCCAACCAGATGGATTCTCTGAAGGAGGAGCTGGAAAGCGATTATTCCGGCGGCATGGACAAAGAGGACGGGAAGAAGACGGACGGAGCAGGGACCGGGAACGCGGAAGCAGGCGGAGCCTCCGGCAGCGGAGGCCTTATGAAGGATAAGATCACCATCAACGCCAGCCGGACCGAGTACGGGGACGGACGGGCGGAGATCTTTGATCTGGGCCTGTTTGACCAGAGAGGAAACCTGACCAACCTTTTATTAAAGGGAGAGATGTTCACCATCAAAGAGCGGATCCGCTTCCATGCTCCCTTAAAATGCCCGATCTTTACGTATACCATCAAGGATAAAAAGGGAACGGATCTTTCCGGCACCAACACCATGTACGAGGGTGCGGATGTGAAGCCCGTAAACGAGGGCGACGTATACGATGTGTCCTTTACCCAGAAGATGACGCTCCAGGGTGGAGAATACCTGTTATCCATGAGCTGTACCGGCTTTGAGGGCGAGGAGCATGTGGTATACCACCGGCTTTACGATGTGGCCAACATCACGGTGATCTCCAATAAGAACACCGTAGGAGTCTACGATATGGAGTCAGAGGTGGAGACGAAGCTAACGAGAGGATAGAGAGTCGGATCATGATAAAGAACGATGCCAGCTATGAGATCCTGGATCTGATGGCCAGATATGAAAATGATACAGAGGCAGCTTTAAAGGCGGAGACGTCCCCGGAGTGCCTGTATGCCTTTTCTCCTTTACGGGAGAACCTGTTTGAGTGGACGGAGATCCAGGGGGATTCCCGGGTCCTGCAGATCGGCTCCGATTACGGTTCTTACACAGGGCTCCTGGCCCGCCGGGCCGGGGAGACGGTGGTACTGGATCCCAGGGACGAAAACCTGGAGGTGAACCGTCTGCGCCATGGAACGTATGGAAATCTCCGTTTTGTCCGGGGGGATATCTTAAAGCCGGAAGCCGGATATAAGGAGTATAAGCCAGGAAATGGAACAGCTCCCCTGGAGTTTCCGGGGGAAGGGTTTGACCTTATTTTTATGGCCGGAACCCTGGAACAGTATAAGAAGGAAGAGGCAGAGGCAGTCCTAAAGGCGGCGGCCGGGCTTCTGAAGCCGGAGGGGACCCTGTACTTTGCAGCGGAGAACGCGGCGGGAGTCCGCTACTGGATGGGAGCGGAGCGGTTTGACGTTTCCTTCCTGCGGGCGGAGGTACTGGAGCTTCTGGAGTCCCTGGAGGGGACTTACGGAGGCAGCTCCCTTCTTTATTATCCCGTTCCCGATTACCGGTATCCGGCGGCAGTCTACTCAGACGCATATCTGCCGGAGAACGGAGAGGTGACCAATATATCCGCCAGGCTCGATGGGCCGGGACTGACCTTCGGAAGCGAGGAGCAGGCCATGGCCATGGCATGCAGGAACGGAGTATTTTCCAGCTTTGCCAATTCGTTCCTGGGAGCGTACAGGAGAGGACAGTCATGAGACAGATCATATATGTGAAATATAACCGGACCCGGTCGGAGAAATTCCAGCTGAAGACGGCCATCGTCCGGGAAAACGGCGCCCTTTCCGTGGAAAAGACGGCGCTTACGGAAGCGGGAGCCGGTCATATGGGCTCGTTTTGGGAAAAGTACCAGATGATCCGGGAACAGAATCCCAGGATCCGTTTCCTGGAGCCAGAGTTTAAGGACGGCGGAAAGACCGTCTGCTTCCGGTATCTGGAGGGAGAGACCCTGGCAGACGCCCTGGCGGACCGGATCCATATGGGCCAGATCCCCTATGAGGAGCTGGAGCGGGTCATGGCCCTGGTGTTCCCGGAGGATTTTTCTGTGGACAGCGGGCATTTTTCCATAAAAGAACAGACGGGCGGCCCCTTTGCTCCCAGCCAGGGCTTTACAGAGGTATTCGGGCCTGTGCCGGAGGGGCTGGAGGAGCTGGGACGGCTCACCGCGGCCCCCAACGTGGACGGATTATTTGAAAATCTCATGATCTCGGACGGCCATGTTTACGGCATTGATTATGAGTGGGTCTTTGACATGGAGATCCCCGCAAGGTTCCTTCATTACAGGAACCTGCTGTATTTTTACCGCCGGTGCGAGGCTTCGGTCTCTTCCGCACAGGAGGAACTTTTCGCCCACTTTGGCATAGGGGAAGAGGAGCAGAGGCTTTTTGCTTCCATGGAGGAGCACTTCCAGGCGTATGTCCATGGAAACGGCGGCTTCCAGTACATGAAGCAGTATGAGCAGCCGGTGAAGAGCCTGGAGGAGCTCCTGGAGGCCCACAGGAAGCTGCCGGAGGTGGTGGAATGGTGCGAGACCCTGAACCAGACGGTGGCTGAGCGGGACGTGACCATCCAGAAGCAGCAGGAGGTCCAGCGGCTCACCAATAACCATGTGGCGAACCTGGACGTGATCATCGCGGATCTCCGCCGGGAAAACGGGGAGATCGCAAAAACGCTGCAGTACCTTTCTAAGCACGAGTCGGTGGTATGGAAGGGCTTAAGAAAGTGCCACAGGCTGATGGACCGGGCCTTCCCGGAGGGGACCAGAAAGAGAAAGGTCTTAAAATATGTGAAAAACACCATCCGCCATCCGGGAAAATATCTGGGCCTTTATCTGACGGGCGAAGGAAGGAACCGGATCGGCGGCGATTTCCATATCGGCGAGGGATATCTGGAACACGGAAAGCTGCGGTTCCCATATTTTGAGGAGCCGGAGGTCTCTGTGGTGATCCCGGTCTATAACCAGATCCACTATACCTACGCCTGTCTGCTGTCCATTCTGGAAAACACGCCGGACGTGTCCTATGAGATCATCATTGCCGACGACGTTTCCACCGACGCCACCAGAGAGCTTTCCAGATATGCGGAGAATGTGGTGATCTGCCGCAATGAGACCAACCAGGGCTTTTTAAGAAACTGCAACAATGCGGCGAAAAAGGCCCGGGGAAAATATATCATGTTCTTAAATAACGATACCCAGGTGACGCCGGGGTGGCTTTCCTCTCTGGTGGATCTGATCGGCTCCGATCCGTCCATCGGTATGGTGGGCTCCAAGCTGGTGTACCCGGACGGACGGCTCCAGGAGGCCGGCGGCATTATCTGGAGCGACGGCTCCGGCTGGAATTATGGCCGCCTGGACGATCCGGATAAGGCGGAATATAATTATGTGAAGGACGTGGACTATATTTCCGGAGCCGCCATCCTGTTATCCAGGAAGCTGTGGAACCAGATCGGCGGCTTTGACGACCGATTCGCTCCGGCCTACTGCGAGGATTCCGACCTGGCCTTTGAGGTGCGGAAGGCCGGCCTGCGGGTGGTATACCAGCCCCTTTCCAAGGTGATCCATTTTGAGGGCGTGTCCAACGGCACCGACGTCAACGGAACGGGCTTAAAGCGCTACCAGGTGGAGAACAGCCGGAAGCTTAGGGAAAAATGGGCTGAGGAGTTTAAAAAGCAGTGTGTCAATACGGGAAATCCCAACCCGTTCCGGGCCAGGGAAAGGAGCCAGGGAAAGCCGGTGATCCTGGTGGTGGATCATTATGTGCCCACCTTCGATAAGGACGCCGGTTCCAAGACCACCTACCAGTATCTGAAAATGTTCCTGAAGAAGGGATATGTGGTGAAGTTCCTGGGGGATAATTTCCTTCATGAGGAGCCGTATTCCACGGTCCTGCAGCAGATGGGCGTGGAGATCCTTTATGGACCGGAATACCAGGCAGGGATCTGGGACTGGATCATGAGAAATAAGGATGAGATCGACTTTGCTTATCTGAACCGGCCTCATATTGCAGTGAAGTACGTGGACTTCCTGAAGCAGAACACGGACATCAAGATCATTTATTATGGCCACGATCTCCATTTCCTCAGGGAATACCGGGAGTATGAGCTGACCGGAGACATCCAGAAAAAACGGGATTCCGATTACTGGAAATCCATCGAGTTTTCTCTGATGGAGAAGGCGGCCGCGGCCTACTATCCGTCCTATGTGGAGGAGGAGGCCATCCATGCGGTGAAGCCGGAGCTGCCGGTGAAGGCCATTACAGCGTATGTATATGAAACGTTTCTGGAAAACATTGACATGGATTTTGCAAAGCGGGAGGGCCTCCTGTTTGTAGGCGGCTTTGCCCATCCGCCCAATGCAGACGCGGTCCTGTGGTTTGCAAAGGAGGTATTCCCTCTGATCCGGGAGAAGCTGGATGTGACCTTTTACGTGGTGGGTTCCAAGGTGACGGAGGAGATCCGGGCCCTGGAGCAGCCGGGAAGCGGCATTGTGGTCAAAGGCTTCGTATCCGAAGAGGAGCTGGCGGCGCTTTACGCCGGCAGCCGCCTGGTGGTGGTCCCCTTACGGTATGGGGCGGGGGTCAAGGGTAAGGTGGTGGAGGCTATTTATAACGGCTCTGTCATCGTTACCACATCCATCGGGGCGGAAGGCATTCCGGAGGCCGGGGATATCATGCGGATCGCCGACGAGCCGGAGGACTTTGCCGGGGCGGTGGTGAGCCTTTATAACGATCCGGATACCTGCGCCGCCATGTGCCGGAAGACCCAGGCCTACATCCGGGAGCATTTCAGCGTGGACGCCGCCTGGAAGGTCATTGAAGAGGACTTTACGCGGCAGGAGAGATAATTTAGGTAGATGAAGATGGGCCGCCCGCTTTGCGGGCGGCCTGGATACAGAACGCGGACCCCTGGGACTTTCTTCCAGGGCTCCGCGTTCTGTATTTAAGGAAGCGGCTAGCCAAGGATTTTTGGAAGCCGTCTCATTTTATTATTCTCCCCGGCCGATGTTCCGGCCGGTAATTTCAGCCAGCTCCTCCAGCTTACGATCCTTGCCCGCCCCAGGCTGGCTCTTTGGCCCCGCGCTCCAGGCCTCCCCTCTGATCGGTTTCCCCGTTCTCCTGTTCTTGCCCGCCCTAGCTAGCTTTTTTGGCCTCGCGCTCCAGTCATCCCCCTGGTCAGCTTCTCTGTTCCCCTGTCCTTGCCCGCTTTAGTCAGCTTTTTTGGTCTCGCGCCCCGGTCATCCCCCAGCTAGCTTCTTTGTTCCCCTGTCCTTGCCCATCCCAGGTCAGCCTCTCTGGCCGATTATTCTGTGTATTTTTGTGGTTAGTCTTGACTATTGGGCATAAAGGGGGAAATTTTTCCCCCATACCCAGAAATTAGGGGAATTTTGGGCATAGGGGAAGAAATATGGGGGTGTATGCCCATAAGACCAGGGAAAAGCGGGAAAAAGACGGGATTTCCGGAAGAAATTGGGCATACCGGGAAAAAAGATATGTTTATGCCCAATAGTCCAGACTAACCAGACGGATTTTCACACTTCGGGCCGGAATCCGCACCTGCCCCAAAAACCCCGTCCCGGAGCCGGAATCTATGTCGGCTAAAAGTCCGATCCAGAGTCCGGAGTCCGCACTGCCGGAATCCTGGAGCGCTGTTCCAAGGTCCCGACCCGTGCCAGGAACGGTCTTCCTCTGGATCAGATCCACCCTCCGTCCAGACGGAGGATCTGGCCGGTGAGGTAGTCCGGGGATCCTGTCATGGCAAAGACCACATCGGCCACCTCTTCCGGCCGCCCCATGCGGCCGGCCGGGATCTCGTCCAGGAGCGCTTCTTCCTCTTCTGCGGACAGAAACCCGTTCATTTCCGTATCGATGGCGCCGCAGGCAATGGCATTGACCTGGATCCCGGAGGGAGCCAGCTCCTTGGCAAGAGCCTGGGTAAGGGCTCCCACACCGCCCTTGGAGGCAGAATAGGCTGCCTCACAGGAAGCGCCGCAGACGCCCCATACAGAGGAAATATTGACAATGCGGCCAGACTGTTTTTTTATCATGCCCGGAACCGCCAGCTTACAGCAGTGGAAGACCGACGACAGGTTGGAGGCGATCAGCGTGTTCCACTGGGAAACATCCATATCCTGTAAAAGCCCGATCCAGGAGATCCCGGCGTTGTTGACCAGGATATCCAGGTCTCCGAAATGTTCCTGGATCTGGGCAAACAGGCGGACGCAGTCCTCCCAGATTCCCACGTCTGCCTGGACTGCCAGACAGGCGGCTCCCAGTGCCTCAGCTTCTTTTTTTACCTGCTCCAGGCGGTCTGTGCTGCGGGCACAGTTGATGACCACATTATATCCGTGCTCCGCGTATTTTAAGGCGATGGCTCTCCCGATCCCACGGGAGGAGCCAGTCACCAGGACAGTTTTCTTCATACATATGTCTCCTTTCACTTGCAGGCAGTTTCCTGGGATTCCCAGAAAGACCTTACCATTTTCCCTAAAAATATTTTCTAAAAACTAAAATTTTCCGAGAAAAATTATTTTTCCAAAAACTATGAATTTCCCCAAACTTTTATGTTCGGGAAAATTCCCATGGACAGAAATTCTTTATAGCTGCCGCAGCTTTATTATACACGCTCCGGAATCGTTTTTCCAGGGAAAGGCCAGGAGCTGCCACAATAATGCCACGAATATTTCCTGGAAAACCGTTTGTATTCTTTCCCAGGACTGTGATATACTAAGGAGGAATTATGTGCCTGGGAAGGACCAGGCCGAAAAATGGAATGTCTGCGGCCGGAACGGCCTGGTTTCCAATGGATGTCCAGGTCCGGGAGGCAGAGACAGGAATGGGAGGAGAGCATGGAACAGATTTATGATCTTGTGATCTTAGGTTCCGGCCCGGCGGGCCTTGGAGCCTCCATATACGCCCAGAGAGCAGAATTAAAGACACTGGTAATAGAAAAAGAGATGGTCAGCGGCGGACAGGTGCTGACCACCTACGAGGTAGATAATTACGCTGGCCTTCCGGGGATCAACGGCTTTGACCTGGGAATGAAATTCCGGGAGCATGCGGACCGGCTGGGAGCAGAATTTGCCGAGGACTCCATCATCGGGATCCAACAGGCCGGAGAGGACGGCGAGGGCCTTTTAAGGGCTGCTGAGGCCGGAGACGGCGGCCCTGTTCTTTGGAAGCTGAACGGGGAAAACGGCACGTATCTGGCAAGGACAGTGATCATCGCCACAGGAGCACGCCACAGGAAGCTGGAGGTTCCCGGTGAGGAACGGCTCATGGGCATGGGTGTCTCCTACTGTGCCACCTGTGACGGAGCCTTCTTTAAAAAGAAGACAGCCGCCGTGGTGGGAGGCGGAGACGTGGCCATCGAGGACGCTATTTTCCTGGCAAGGATCTGTGAGAAGGTATATCTGATCCACCGCCGGAACGAGCTCAGAGGAGCAAAGAGCCTCCAGAAAAAGCTGATGGAGATGGAAAATGTAGAGATCCTCTGGGATACGGTGACAGATTCCATCAACGGGGAAAACAAGGTGGAATCCTTAAGCCTCACCAATAAAAAAACGGGAGAAAAGAGGGAGCTTCCCGTGGACGGCGTATTCATTGCCGTGGGGATCTCTCCCAATACAGAGGGCCTGGAGGACCTGGTGGCCATGGACGGAGGCCATTATATCCTGGCGGGAGAGGATGGAAAAACATCCCGGCCAGGGATCTTTGCGGCCGGAGACGTGCGCACGAAGAACCTGCGCCAGATCGTTACAGCCGTGGCTGACGGAGCCAACTGTGTGACCAGCGCAGAGCGGTATTTAAACGGACAGCAATAAGGAAGGAAAGACAGAATGAAAAACAGAAAGATCATACTGACCGTTGGATGCGCCCTGGCGCTTATGCTGGCTCCTGCGACGGTTTACGCAGATACGGCAGCCCAGACCAGCCCCCGCCTGGGGATCCCGGTGGTGGGCTCCAACGGGGAGGCGTACGCCAATGTGGCCATTTCCCGGGTGAGCAATTATGTCAATGTGCGGACCGAGCCCAACACCAGCAGCGGTATCGTTGGAAAGATCTATAATAACTGCGCAGCCACTATTTTAAAAACCGTGGACGGCGAGGGCGGCGCCTGGTACCAGATCCAGTCCGGCTCTGTCAACGGATACATAAAAGCAGAATATTTTATCACCGGAGCGGAGGCGGAGAAGGTGGCGAAGCAGGTGGGGACCGTATATGCCGCCATCAATACGGATACCCTGCGGCTCAGGGAGGAACCCAACACCACCAGCGCCACGCTGACGCTTTTGTCCAGGGATGCCGAATACATCGCCACAAAGGAAGAGGGCGATTTTGTACAGATCCAGGTGGACTACGAGTTGAGCGGCTATGTACATAAGGACTATATCACCCAGCGGGTGGAGTTCGACCAGGCGGTCAGCGTAGAGGAAGAAAAGAAAAAGAAAGAGGAAACGGAAAAGCTCCAGAAGGAGGCCCAGGAGGCCATCGCCGCCATGGAACAGCTTCGGAAAGAGGAAGGCGTCCAGAATGGAGGCACCGTGATCTCACCGGAGATTTCCTCGTCGGAGATTGGCTTTATCCAGGCAAACCCCAATGAGGAGCCGGTTTCCCAGAATGCGATGAAGCCTGCGGAGGGCCAGAATACGGGCGTTGGCAGCCAGTCCGGGCCTGGAGGCAGCGGAAGCAGCGGGAACGCTGGAGGTTCCGGGACCAATAGCCCGGACGGCGGAGCTGGCTCTGGAAATTCCGGAACCATCGGCAGCCAGTCCGGTCCCGGCGGGGATACGGACGTTTCCCAGGAGATCCTGGCTCCGTCCGGCCCCGGAAGCGCAGAGCTGGCCTCTGCCACCCGGACAGCCATTGTGGCTTATGCAAAGCAGTTCCTGGGAAATCCCTATGTATACGGCGGGACAAGCCTTACAGAGGGAGCGGACTGCTCAGGCTTTACGATGAAGATCTTTGAGCACTTCGGGATCAGCACCGGAAGGAGCTCCAGGGACCAGGCGGCCAAGGGAAAAGAGATCCCCATTGATTCGGTCCAGCCGGGAGATCTGCTGTTCTACGCCAGCGGCGACTACATCAACCATGTGGCCCTGTACATCGGCGGCGGACAGATCATCCACGCCAGCACGCCTAAAAATGGGATCATGATCACAACTGCATATTACAGGACGCCTTATAAGGCGGTTACGTTTTTAAATTAACATTCAGGAGGAATCAAAGAGTATGAACGAGATTGGAACGTTTGATATTCTGGGACCAAATATGATCGGTCCCTCCAGCTCTCACACAGCAGGAGCGCTGCGGATCGCCTTTGTTGCGGGCCGTATGGTAGAAAGGGCTGTGTCTGTGAAATTTGTGCTTTACGGCTCTTTTGCAAGAACGTACCATGGCCATGGTACGGACCGGGCTCTGGTGGGCGGTATCCTGGGCTACCATCCCGACGACGAGCGGATCCGGGATTCTTTTGAACACGCAAAGGAGGCCGGCCTGGCGTTCTCCTTTGAAGAGAACTTTACAGACAAGGAGATCTATCCCAATACCGTGGATATCTACGTGACGGATAAGGACGGGAGCGTCGTGTCCCTGCGGGGAAAATCCATCGGCGGTGGAAATGCGGTGATCACAAGGCTCAACGGCGTGGATGTGGAGCTGACGGGCAATTACTGCACATTAGTGGTGGAGCATGTGGACAAGAAGGGGACCCTGGCCTTTGTGACCACGGTTTTAAGCGCCTACGATCTGAACATCGGTTCCCTGCGCCTTTACCGGGAGAGCAAGGGAAAACGGGCTTACGCCATCATCGAAGTGGATACCAATGTGTCAAACCAGGTAGTCAGCGCCTTAAAGGGCGTGGAATCAGTGACAAATGTGCTGGTAGTGCCGGCCATCCAGCTGGATTAACGGAGGGAAAGGGATATGAATTTTATCAACGGTGCGCAGCTTTTAGAATACTGTGAAAAAGAAAATAAAAAGATCTCCGAGGCCATGTTCGAGCGGGAGACCACGTTCCTGGAGCAGGACGGGGAAAAGACAAGAGCCAGAATGAAAAAGGCCTTTTCCATCATGCAGGCGGCAGTGAAGAAGCCGTTAAAAGAGGACATTGTCAGCATGGGAGGCATGATCGGCGGAGAGAGCAAGAAGCTCCACGCCTTACGGGAGCAGGGAAAAAATATCTGCGGCGACGTGGTCTCCAAGGCCATTGCTTATGCGGTGGGCGTCCTGGAGGTCAACGCTTCCATGGGACTTATCGTGGCGGCTCCCACAGCCGGTTCCTCCGGCGTGATCCCGGGAACCCTCTGCGCTCTCCAGGAGCAGTACGGCTTTACCGATGACGAGATCTGCCAGGCACTGTTCAACGCGGCTGCCATCGGCTATCTGATCACCAGAAACGCCACCACAGCGGGAGCAGAGGGCGGCTGCCAGGCGGAGGTGGGGTCTGCCAGCGCCATGGCTGCATCGGCGGCTGTGGAGCTTTTTGGAGGTACTCCGAGGCAGTGCATGGACGCGGCCTCCTTTGCCATGGTCAATATCCTGGGTCTGGTCTGTGACCCCATCGGCGGCCTGGTGGAGAATCCCTGCCAGAACCGGAACGCCATGGGCGCTTCCAATGCGCTGATCTCTGCGGAGCTTTCCCTGGCGGGCGTAAAGAGCATTACGCCCATCGACGAGACCATTGGGGTCATGTACGCCGTGGGACGTTCCATCCCATCGGAGCTCAGGGAGACCTCTCTGGGCGGTATGGCTGTTGCCAAGAGCGCCTGCGAGAATTGTATGGCATGTGCGAATAAACGGAATAAAATGAAAAAATAGGATTAAAACAAAAATGTCCCCTGGCCACCAGTTATGGATAGCCAGGGGATGTTTTTGTCTTAGGAATGTACGTCCTGTGAAAAAACGCTGTACGGGGACCGCCATGGGAGCGGAAGGGAATTTCGCCGCAGAAGCGGCCCGTCATAGGCGGAGAACCCCGCAGGCGGGCTTCTTCCTTACGGAGCTTACTTGAAGAGCTCGGCTGCTTTGGAAGCGAAGCGCTGTCCAAATACGGGGAAGAGATCCATTCCAGTCATTTCCGGTCCGGTACATACAGGCCCCAGATGGATATTGGGTTTTCCAAGGCTGGTCCCGCCGGAGTAGACCAGCATTCCCTTTACCAGGAGCTGGGTCAGGATGCTTTCGATGGCCATGACCGGGCCGCCCTGGGGAACATTGGAGGTGGCGAAGGCACCGCCCAGCTTTCCGCCCAGGCTTACGGGGCAGGTATCCAGCCACTGCTTTAGCTGCCAGGATTCAGCGGCATAATAATCCGGCGTTCCGAATAATACGCCGGCGGATTCCTGGAGCTCCTTTACATACTCGTCCTTTTTTTCACTGAAGGATGAAACGGGGATCAGAACGGCCTCCATGCCCTCTACGGCCTCAATGCCTTTGACAATCTCTTTTGCGGCTGCCTCTGTGCGGCCTGTGGATGAATGGTAAACGATGGATATTTTCATTGCGGTTCCTCTCTTTCATAAAAAGACCGGTGCGGGAGATTCCGCGCACCGGCCTTTAAAAAGCTTGTCCATGGGGGTCGTTAGAATTCCGGTTCGATCAGACCATAGGAATTTGATTTTCTCTTATAAACAACATTGACCTCGTTGGTATCTGCGTTCAGGAACATAAAGAAGTTGTGGCCCAGAAGCTCCATCTGGATGCAGGCCTCCTCCGGATCCATCGGCTTCATTGCGAAGCGTTTGGTCTTTACGATCTTTATGGTCTCCTCATGCTCCGGCTCCTCCTGAAGGAAGGCTTCGCTGAAGGAAAGCGCACTCTGTTTCTTATCAATGAGTTTTGTTTTATATTTTTTGATCTGACGTTCGATGATCTCTTCCACAAGGTCAATGGAAACATACATATCATTGGAATCCTGTTCGGCACGGATGATGCTGCCTTTGACAGGGATCGTTACCTCAATTTTCTGGCGTCCTTTCTCTACGCTCATGGTTACCTGTACTTCCGTATCAGGAGAAAAATAGCGTTCCAGCTTTCCGATCTTATTTTCTGCTGCTTCTTTTAAACCTGGTGTAATGTCGATGTTCTTTCCGCTGATGATATAACGCATAGAATCAACTCCTTCTTTTGGGATGGCCTTATTATAGCACATAATTCTGTAAAAAACAACTAAAATTATAAAAGGTGCGACAACTTGAAGGGGTGTACAGATCTGTAAAACGATAGGGGTACTATCGACAGCCTTCGCCATTTGTCAATGGTTTTGCTGGAAAAACTGGTCGAAAAAGTGAATTTTATGAGATGTGTACAAAAATATGAAAAATTACGCGTCCACCGAAAAATAGGAATCAACCATGGGATAAATTGTGGATAATGTGGATAACTTGGTGTATAAGTGCGTTTTTCAGTAAAATAAAGGAAAAACAGGGGGGACAACTTTCAACAAAAGTTTTGTGGACGACGGTGGATAAAGTGGATAACCGGAAAATCGAATGTATGGTTTGTGCAATCTGCCAGTTTACAATAATTTTACATTCCAGGCGGGTGAAAGCGGCGGAATGGTCCCATCCGGCGGCCGGAGCCATGGACAGAAATATGTCTAAATTGTTAAAAAAAAAGGAAAGCATTGAATAAACCGTATGAAGGTGATAGAATATAAAGGATTGTATGATAGCAGAATTGTCCTCCGGCCACAGAAAGCCGGGGAAAAGAAAGTTTTAGATTTAGGAGCGTGCAGAATGAATCTTGTTGAAAAAGTATTTGGAACGCACAGTGAGCGGGAGCTGAAGCTGATCTACCCGATTATTGATAAAATTGAAAAGCTGCGTCCGGAAATGCAGAAAATGAGCGACGAGGAGTTAAAGGACCAGACCAGGAAGTTTAAAGAGCGCCTGGCAGCCGGAGAGACTCTGGATGATCTTCTTCCGGAGGCCTTTGCCACCGTCCGGGAAGCAGCAAAAAGAACCTTAAAAATGGAGCATTATCCGGTCCAGCTCATCGGCGGTATCGTCCTGCACCAGGGCCGTATCGCAGAGATGAAGACCGGTGAAGGCAAGACCCTTGTGTCCACATGTCCGGCCTACTTAAACGCGCTGTCCGGAAAGGGCGTCCAGATCGTAACGGTCAACGACTATCTGGCAAAGCGTGACGCCGAGTGGATGGGACAGGTCCATGAGTTCTTAGGCCTTAAGGTGGGCGTGGTATTAAACTCCATGACCTCCGAAGAGAGAAAGGCCGCCTATAACTGCGATATCACCTATGTGACCAACAACGAGCTGGGCTTTGACTATCTCCGCGATAATATGGCCATCTACAAAGAGCAGATGGTGCTGAGAGACCTGGATTACTGTATCATCGACGAGGTGGACTCTGTCCTCATCGATGAAGCCAGGACGCCTCTGATCATTTCCGGCCAGAGCGGAAAGTCCACAAAGCTCTACGAGGTCTGCGACGTGCTGGCAAGGCAGCTGACCCGGGGCGAGGAGTCCGGAGAGTTCAATAAGTTCAACGCCATCATGGGCGAGGAGATCGAAGAGACCGGAGACTTTATCGTAAACGAAAAGGATAAGGTGGTAAACTTAACGGCCGAGGGCGTTAAGAAGGTAGAGCAGTTCTTCCATATTGAAAACCTGGCTGATCCGGAGAACCTGGAGATCCAGCACAACATCATCCTGGCCCTCCGCGCCAATTACATGATGTTCCGGGATAAGGATTATGTAGTAAAGGACGACGAGGTGCTGATCGTTGACGAGTTCACCGGCCGTATCATGCCGGGCCGCCGGTATTCCGACGGTCTCCACCAGGCCATCGAGGCGAAGGAGCACGTAAACGTAAGAAGAGAGTCCAGGACCCTGGCCACCATCACCTTCCAGAACTTCTTTAATAAGTTCCGCAAGAAGGCCGGTATGACCGGTACGGCCCAGACAGAGGAGCGGGAGTTCCGGAATATCTATGGAATGGACGTTATCGTGATCCCCACCAACCGCCCGGTGATCCGTAAGGATCTGGAGGATGCCGTTTATAAGACGAAGAAGGAAAAATTCCACGCTGTGGTGGAGGAAATCGTAAAGGCCCATGAAAAGGGACAGCCGGTGCTGGTGGGCACCATCACCATCGAGACCTCCGAAATGTTAAGCCACATGCTGAAAAAGCGCGGAGTTCCCCATAAGGTATTAAACGCCAAGTTCCATGAGCTGGAGGCGGAGATCGTTGCAGAGGCCGGCGTACACGGCGCTGTGACCATTGCCACCAACATGGCCGGCCGTGGTACGGATATCAAGCTGGATGACGAATCCAAGGCCCTGGGCGGCTTAAAGATCATTGGTACGGAGCGCCATGAGTCCAGACGTATCGACAACCAGCTGCGCGGCCGTTCCGGCCGTCAGGGCGATCCGGGTGAATCCCGTTTCTACCTGTCCCTGGAGGACGACCTGATGCGTCTCTTCGGTTCAGATAAGCTTATGAGCATGTTTAATGCCCTGGGAGTTCCGGAGAACGAGCAGATCGAGCATAAGATGCTGTCCACAGCCATCGAAAAGGCCCAGAAGAAGATCGAGACAAATAACTACGGGATCCGTGAGAACCTGTTAAAATACGATGAAGTCATGAACGAGCAGCGTGAGGTGATCTACGCAGAGCGTCTCCAGGTATTAAACGGAGAGAACATGCGCGACGTGATCATGAAGATGCTCAACGACATCGTGGAAGGCGCTGTGGATATGTCCATTGGAGACGAGCAGTCTGCGGATAAGTGGAACTTTAAGGAGCTGAACGAGCTGATCCTTCCGATCATTCCCTTAAAGCCCCTGGAGCTCAATGACGAGATCCGTCATATGAAGAAGGATGAACTGAAGCACGCCTTAAAGGAGAAGGCCACCAAGTTCTATGAGGCCAAGGAAACGGAATTCCCGGATGCAGAGCAGATCCGTGAGATCGAGCGGGTGGTGCTCTTAAAGGTGATCGACAATAAGTGGATGTCCCATATCGACGATATGGACCAGCTCCGCCAGGGGATCGGCCTTCAGGCCTATGGCCAGAGGGATCCGCTGGTAGAGTATAAGATGAGCGGATATGAGATGTTCGAGGATATGTCCTCTGCCATCCGTGAAGATACGGTCCGCATCCTCTGCCATATCCGTGTGGAGCAGAAGATCGAGAGAGAGGCTGCGGCCCGGGTGACAGGCACCAACAGGGACAACACGGCAGCCAGAACTCCCCAGAGACGGGCAGCCCAGAAGATCTACCCCAACGATCCCTGTCCCTGCGGATCCGGTAAAAAATATAAACAGTGCCACGGCAGAAAGCCGTTAGCCCAGTAAGAGAGGACGAGATTCTATGGTTGAGTTAGATCAGTTTAAATATACGTTATCCACATATGAAAAACCGCTTCAGGAAGTTCGGGAATCCTTAAACCTGGATGCGAAGATCAGGCGGATCGACGAGCTTGACAAGACCATGGAGGAGCCCAGCTTCTGGGAAGATGCAGAATTATCCACAAGGCTTGTGAAGGAAGCGAAGCATTTAAAAGATACGGTCGCGGAGTTTAACAGGCTTCAGAACCAGTATGAGGAGATCGGTCTGATGATCGAGATGGGGTACGAGGAGAACGACCCGGCCATCGTTCCGGAGATCCAGAAGATGGTGGATGAATTTTCCGACGAGCTGGAGGCCTTGCGGCTCCGTACCCTTTTGACGGGAGAATACGACGGCAACAATGCCATCATGCGCCTCAACGCAGGAGCCGGAGGGACCGAATCCTGCGACTGGTGCAGCATCCTTTACCGGATGTACTGCCGGTGGGCGGAGAGCAAGGGCTTTTCCGTGGAGATGTTAGACTATCTGGCCGGTGAAGAGGCCGGGATCAAGTCAGTGACTCTCCAGATCAACGGGGAGAACGCCTTTGGCTATCTGAAATCCGAGAGAGGCGTCCACCGCCTGGTGCGGATCTCCCCGTTCAACGCCAACGGAAAGCGGCAGACCTCCTTTGTATCCTGTGACGTGATGCCGGATATTGAGGAGGATCTGGATGTGGAGATCAATCCAGACGACCTAAGGATCGATACCTACCGGTCCAGCGGTGCCGGCGGGCAGCACATCAATAAGACCTCCTCTGCGGTGCGTATCACCCATATCCCCACAGGGATCGTGGTACAGTGCCAGAATGAACGGTCCCAGTTCCAGAACAAGGACAGGGCCATGCAGATGTTAAAGGCAAAGCTTTATATGCTGAAGCAGCAGGAGAACGCGGAGAAGATCTCTGATCTCCGGGGCGATGTCAAGGAGATCGCCTGGGGCAGCCAGATCCGCTCCTATGTGCTCCAGCCCTATACGCTCATTAAGGATCACAGGACCGGCTTTGAGAGCGGGAATGTGACCAGCGTGCTGGATGGCAGCATCGACGGATTCATCAGCGCATACCTCAAGTGGGAAAGCCTGGGACGGCCGCAGGTGAAGGGCGGAGAGAGCGAATAAGCAGATTCTGGGCGGAAGCGGAGGATCCCGCTGGTTTCTGGCCTGGCAGAGCCCGGTCTGCGGGAAGATGGACAAAAAGAAAAGAGAGGACCGGTTCCTGGGCCTGTGCCCTGGGACCGGTCTGTTTGGTATTGATGGAAGGAATGCCGGATCTCAGCCGGAAAAATGTGGAACAGGAGGAAATACGTATGCGTCTGGAGCGGGTCACGGATTCGTCACATCCCATGTATAACGAGGCCTTAAGGCTGTATCAGATAAGTTTCCCTTATCATGAACAGAGAGAGGAGCTGTCCCAGAAAAGGATCTTAGGGGACAGTGAATACTGCTTTGATCTGGTCTATGATGAGGATAGGTTCGTGGGGCTGATCCTGTATTGGGAGAATGAAGAATTTATTTACATTGAGCATTTCTGTATCTGCCCGGAAATGAGAAATAAGCGGTACGGGGAACGGGTGCTGGCGCTTTTGGGGAAAGGGGAGAAACCGCGGATCCTTGAGATCGATCCCCCTGTGGATGATATTTCCAGGCGCAGGAAAGGGTTTTATGAGAGATGCGGGTTTATAGACAATCCCTACGAGCATACGCATCCAGCGTATCATCAGGAAAGCCGGGGACACAGCCTGGTGCTGATGACCAGCCCGGAACGTCTGTCCGGGGAAGCGTTTGAGAGATTCAGCAGATATCTGGGAGAGCGGGTTATGAAGGATGAGTTTGCAGGCTGACTAGAGGCCGGCCGGAAACGGATCTTATGGGATCTGAGCGATGTGATTTGAGAGAAAAAGGAGCGGCGCTCCATAGACAATTTTCTGTCTATGGGGTGCCGCTTTTGTGGTAAGGGGGTTATTCTTCTTTGTGCTCTTTTTCAGTACACTTTTCTTCCAGATGCTCGTGGACTACAATTCCATGTTTACCGGTACAGTAGTAGTATCCGTCAGCATCTTTAACGTTTTTCTTGTTCTTCTGGATTGCGCCGCTTTCATTTACCAGGTAGCGTTTTCCGTCGTATTCAACAATACCGTATTTGCTGTCTTCCTCTGCTGCCAGACGTCTGCCGTTGACATAGATGTAGTTGTCATTGATGCCGTTGGTACCTGCTCCCTTAGGAGAACCACTGGATTTGAAATCGAAGGTATAGGAACTTCCGTCAATGGTGAGAGTCTGGGTACCAGTTTTGGCAGCTCCGTCACCGCCGAAGTAGCATACATAAACATTTTCTTCTACATTTTCGATATCGCTGATATAGTCAATGGAACTGATACTTTCAATTTTCTTCTTATCAGAAGAGTCAACTTTAACTTTTTTAAGACCTGTCACTAACTCGCCATATTCATTAAACGCGTATGTTTTTCCATCAATGGTCCGGAACTCAGAGACTGCGGTCTTTCCTGCGCTGGTGGAGTAATACCAGTATACGCTGCCGTCGTCGTGGGCACTGGAGTGCATCTCAGAGTCAGGAACCGCCTGGAACCATCCGGTACGCAGATAAGGCTCTTCAGAATCTCCGTAGTAGGACCAATCCCAATCGCCGTCGTCGCCCTTGTGCCATCCATACTGCGCCACACCTCTCTCATCAAAGAAGTACTCCTTGCCGCCGATGGATTTCTTGGTGCTCACAGTCTTCTTGCCGTTGGAGCCGAAGTAGAAGTGGTAGGTGGGCTCGGTCTCGTCCTCGTTGGTGTCGTCGGGAACTGTGGTGTATACCCAGGCGTTGGTCACTACACTGCCGTCGCCCTCGCCGTCGGCATAGTATAAGCCGTTGGCCCAGTCGTCCTCAGATTCCACATATTCGCCGCTCTCAGTGACCCATCCGCTCATCATACGTCCGTAATGGTCGAACACGTATTTCTTATCGCCGACCTCATAAACCTTGGCCTTGCTGCCGTCGCTCTTGATGGCTTTTCCGTTGGAGCCGAAGTAGTACCAGCTTCCCTCGCCTACCAGCTCGTCGCCCTGCCATTCCGGGTTCTGGATGAATTTCCATACGTTGGTGGCCATGGCTCCGGAGGAACCTAAGTAGTAGTAGTTGTCGTCGTCTTCGATCAGGGTGCGGCGGAGCATGATGCCGTCGCTTCCGAGATAATAATACAGGTTTCCGTCCTGTTTCCAGCCGTCCTTAAAGTATTCTCCGTCGTTCTGTACATATACCCATTCGTCTCCTAAAGCCTGCCACTGGGCAGCAGAAGCGGAAAATACAGTTCCCAGGGTGAGAACTGCAGAAGCTGTCAGAACAGCGTAGCAGAAATTTGCTTTTTTCATAGATGTACTCTCCTCCTTGTATCGCGCATGATTTGAAGGGCGCGTTTTTTTCTATTCCTGTTATGTACTATCATACCACTAAGTGGCAAGGTCTGTCCAGAACTAAGTTGGGGTAAAAGTGTGGCATGGCATTACGAATTGTTTAAGAATTAAGAACATTTTCCCAGAACCGCCGTTATGGAGCCGGATCCTGGTGAAAACCTTCTTGCGCCCGTGGCCGGAGCGGTCTATAATAAGTAGAGAAATATTCCAAAAACGGAGGAGACAGGCAATGGAATACAGCCATTTTAAGGAACATACAGACCGGGTGGTGGAAAGCTGTTCCCGGGTGATCGTCGGCAAGGAGGAAACGGTCCGGCTGATTTTTATCAGCTTTTTATGCTCCGGACACGTGCTTTTAGAGGACGTGCCGGGAACGGGAAAGACCATGCTTTTAAAGGCATTTGCAAGGACTGTGGGCAGCGGGTTTAAGCGGATCCAGTTTACGCCGGATCTTCTGCCGTCGGATCTTACGGGCATCAATTTTTATAACCAGAAAACAGGGGAGTTCCAGTTCCGCGAGGGCCCCCTGTTTACCAATATCGTGCTGGCGGACGAGATCAACCGGGCCACGCCCAGAACCCAGTCCAGCCTTCTGGAGGCCATGGAGGAAAGCCAGATCACCGTGGACGGCGTTACCTATCCCATGGCAGAGCCGTTCTTTGTCATGGCCACCCAGAATCCGGTGGAATCCTATGGGACGTTTCCCCTGCCGGAAGCCCAGCTGGACCGGTTTTTCATGAGACTGAGCCTGGGCTACATGACCAGGGAGCAGGAGATGGAGGTGGTGTCCAGGCCGTCCACAGCAGATATTTTAAACTCCCTGGAGCCGGTGGTGAGCCCGGAGGTGATCCGCGAGATGAAGGAACTATATACGAAGGTGCGGGTCCAGAAGGATGTCCTGGGCTACATGATGGACATTGTGGAAAAGACCCGGACGGAGAGCCGGTTTGTCACCGGAGTATCCACCAGGGGGGCCATCGCCCTCTATAAAGCCTCCCAGGCCATGGCCGCGTCCCTGGGACGGGATTTTGTGATCCCAGAGGATGTGAAGGCCGCAGCGCCCTGGGTCCTCAGCCACAGGATCATCTCCAGGGGAGGCGAAAGCTTTGAGGATGCGAGAAAATATCTGGGACAGATCATGGAGGATATCCCGGTTCCCATGGAGAACCTGCGATGATCGTATTTCTTGGAGTCCTGGGACTTCTGGTATGGCTGGCGGAGAAATATTCCATGGACCATGTGCTGGATGGACTGGACTTTGCCACGGCCCTGGATAAGACCGTGGTGGAGCCGGGGGAGGATTTTTCCTGGACCATGACCATAAACAACCGGAAGCGTCTTATGGTCCCCTATCTCCAGATGAGGGAGCAGATCCCCACAGGACTTGTCTTTTCTGAAAACGGAGAGAACGTGGCGGCAAAGTCCTCTGGAGATCACCTTTCGGTGCTTTACCTTAAGGGACGCCAGAAGACGGAGTTAGAGCGGAGGGTCCTTTTAAAAAAGCGGGGAAGATATTTCTTCCGGGGCGTTTCGGCAGAGGCCGGGGATTTCCTGGGGCTTCAGACCGCGCTGGAGACGTATCCGGAATTAAAGGAGATCGTGGTAAAGCCGGCTCCCAGCGGCTGGGAGGAGCTTCCCAGGCTCCTGGGCGGATATGCAGGCGAATATGTGGTGAAACGGAGCCTCTTTGAGGATCCTGTGCTGATCCGTGGGTTCAGGGAATACACGGGCCGGGAGCCCCTGCGGTCCATCAGCTGGGTCCAGAGCGCCAGACAGAGCCGGTTTTTGGTCAAGGAGCAGGAAAATATGACGGATCTTTCCTGTACCATCCTCCTGGATGTGGAGTGCCGGGACGAGGAACGGGAAGCAGAGCTTCTGGAGCAGTGCTTTTCCATGGTCCGCAGTATCTGTGAGGAGCTGGAAAAGCGGAGGATCGCCTATGATTTCCAGACCAACGGCGTGATCGCCGGGGCCATGGGAAACTGGAACCGGATCGGAGAGGGCCTGGGGCCGGGCCATCTGGAGACTGTGCTGGAGGGGCTGGGAAGGATGACCTACGACTGCCGGATGGGGAGCGGGGAATTCCTTTCCGGCATCCGGAAGGGGCTCCGGTCTGGAAAAAGCCTGATCTATGTGGCTCCGGACCGGAACCAGGACGCGGCGCCGTACCTTTCGTCCCTGGAAGAGCGGTCCGGCCGGAGGCTGCTGGCGCTTTATGGGGAGGATGTGTAGAAAATGGACATACTGGTTTTTAAGATATTGACGGACGTGTGTTTTTATATGGCCATGTTCATGCCCCTGTTCCTTTCCGGCCCCCTCTGGGTGCGGGTGCTGCTTTTTCTGGCGCTGGCATCCTGGTGCGTCTGGCTTCTGATCTGCTGGAAAAAGCGGAACATGGAGGAGCGGGCCCATGACAGCCTCATGACGGAGGCCAGGCTTCTTCTTGCGGCGGGCTGTATCCAGTGGCTTTCCCTGGGAACGGAGGTCTGGGGAAGACGGTGTGTCCCGTTTTTTACAGCCTTCCTGGTTCTCGGGATCTTCCTTTTAAGGGCCCTGCGCCTGGCCCGGACGGGACAGGGGAGAGGCGGCTTCTGGGGAAGGACTGCCGGGGAGCTTCTGGCGGTGCTGGCGGCGGCCGGCATCCTTTCCAGCCAGGCTGTGACCGGAGGGCTTCTGTACGGCCTGAAATTTCTGTACATGACCCTGGTGGTGCCGGTGCTGGAGCTTATGGTCCGCCTCCTGGCAGGTACCCTTATGGGGATCTCCTGGATCTTTTCCAGGCTTTTTAAGGATTTTTCCTACGAGATGCCCGAAAATGCCCTGGACGGCCTGATGGCTCCGGAGGCGCTCCCGGGCTTTGAGGGGACGGCGGCCTCTGAAACGCCGGCGTTTCTGAAGCTTTTGGGAACTCTTGCGGCAGCCGCAGCCCTGGTTTTGTTTTTCTGGTTTCTGTACCGGATGCTGTCCGGCCGCGGTCGGGAAACGGACCGGAGGCCGGCCGGAACGGTGAGAAGAAGCCAGGCGGCTCCGGAGACGGGAAAACGGGCCGGGGCCAGAGAGTATATGGGAGACCGGGGCGTCCGGTATTATTTCCGTAAATTTTTAAAGCTCTGCGTCGCCTTCCAGCTTCCAGCAGATGAACGGTCCGCCAGCAGCGAGACCGTGTGCAGCGATGCGGTCCGCTCCTGGGGAATGGAGGAGGAGATCACCGCATTCCGGGATCTGTATCGGAAGGTCCGGTATGGAGAAAAGGAGGAAACGGAGGCTTTTAAGAGAGAGGCCAGGGAGATCTATAAGAAGGTAAAGAAAAAGGCGTCGGAACGCTGAGTTCCGGCGCCTTTTGAGATCCTATTTTTTACTGCTGTCCAGATACCGGCCCGCATCCTTTAAGAAGCTGGCGATGATCAGAAGGATCACCAGGGCCACCGGGAAGGCGGCGATGATGGAAACCGTCTGGAGGTTGGCCATGGAGCTTTCGGAAAACACCAGGGCAATGGGGAAGAGGATCAGCATTACGGCCCAGAAGAATTTCACAGCCCGGTGGGGCTCCTCGTCTCCGGTCATCTGCTTATAGGTGTAGGAGGAGGCTACCAGGGCGATGGAATCGAAGCTGGTGGCGTAAAAGGCGATCATGGCGGCGATCAGAAGCACCAGCACCATGGGAGCCAGGGGGAGGGTATCCACAATGGCGATGATGGTGGAGTACAGATCTCCTGCACCGCCATAGATCCCCAGAACGTCCAGCTTTCCGCTGACCTGGAGGCCCAGGCTGTAATTTCCCAGGATCAGGAAGCTTAAGAAGGTGCCGCCCAGGCTGTATACATAGCCGCCCAGGATGGTCTGCTTCACGGTGCGCCCACGGGAGATGGAGCCGATGAAGAAGGGAGAGGCCACGCACCATACCATCCAGTAGGCCCAGTAAAAGATGGTCCAGGTCTGGGGGAAGGAGGTGGTCCGCTGGGGATCGGTGAAGGTGGCCAGGCTAAAGAAGTTCTGGGCCAGATTTCCGATGGCAGAGAAGCCGGTCTCCAGGATGTAGCGGGTCTCGCCTCCGGCCAGGAGCACATAGGCCAGAAGGGCAAAAAACAGATACATACAGGCAGCAGACAGCCGGGAGATCCCCTTCATGCCGTGGACCAGGGCGTAGGTGTAAATGATGCAGGTGACCACCAGGATCCCGATGGTGACCCATTTAGAGGACGGGAGCCCTGTGAGCCTGGAAAGCACCTGGGCCATCAGCGGCGTAGCCAGGGAAAAGGTCGTGGCGGTCCCGGCCAGAAGAGCGAACAGGGCCAGAAGGTCAATGCATTTTCCAGGAAGCTTATCCACCCGGTTTCCCAGGATGGGACGGCAGGCCTCAGAATATTTCTGCTTGTGGCAGCCCCGTACATGGAGCATGAAGCCGAAGGCTACGGCCAGCACCAGATAAAAGCTCCAGGGGATGGGGCCCCAGTGGAAGATGGGATAGGTGCTGGACCAGATCTGCATGGATCCCATTTCCGCGATATGGGGATCGTTGGCGTAAAGGATCCATTCGCAGAAGGAGTAGAACAGGATGTCAGCGGCCAGCCCGGCGGTGAACATCATGCTGCTCCAGGCAAAATCTGAGTATTTTGGTTTTTCATTGGGGCCGCCCAGACGGATGGAGCCGTACCGGGAAAAGGCCAGATAAATGGAGAGCAGGAACACGCCCAGGCCGATGACAAGATAATAAAGGCCGAAGGTGTCTCCCAGAAGCACCCGGATCTTGTCCAGGATCTGTCTGGAGCCGTCCGGGGCGGCCATGAAGCTGATGCATAAAAAGGCGATCAGCACGAAGGGAATGACGGCGGTGGACCAGTCGATCTTTCCCTTCAGGGATTCTGTATGGGGATTCTGTTTGTTCATATGCGTTCCTCCTGTTCAATTTTATAAAATTATTTGTGATATTGAACATTATAGCATCGTCATGGAGGAAATGCAAGGGGAAAATACAGAGAATCCATATGAGAATGGAACTGTCCAGCCGTGCCGCTTCCTGTCTGCCCGCAGCGGGCAGGAGGCGCCGGGCATCTGCCTTATGGAGATCCGGACAGAACTGCTGCATGGGGATAAAACGGAGAGACAAAAAGGGCCGCGCCAGGCTCCGGCAGGATACAGGAGGTCTGTACGCGGCCTTTTAAAAAGGTCCCGCTATATGATTGGGAAGGCGCCCGCGGATGGGATCACAGGAGGTTTAAGAAGCTGGTGATGATGATCGTGTTCATGAAGTCGATGAACAGGCTTCCCACCAGGGGAACCACGAAGTAGGCGGTGGGGGCTGGGCCGTATTTCTGGGTGATGGCCTGCATATTGGCCATGGCGTTGGGAGTGGCGCCCATGCCGAAGCCGCAGAAGCCGGAGGTCATGACGGCCGCATCGTAATTCTTTCCCAGCAGATTAAATACCACGAAGTAGGCGTAGACCATCATCAGCACTGTTTGGGCCACCAGCATCACCACCATGGGAACGGCCAGGTCGGCCAGCTCCCAGAGCTTCAATCCCATCATGGCCAGGCCCAGGAACAGGGAAAGGCTGAAGCTTCCGATGGTACTGATCTCCTCCATGGGGATCTCCTTTCCGGCCATATCTGTGGTATTGCGGATAAAGGCAGCCACCAGCATGGCTCCGATGTAGATGGGGAAGGTGAAGACCTTATTCAGCCAGGCGGAGACCACAGTGCCTGCGCCGATGGCCAGTGCCAGGCAGAGGGCAGCGTTTAAGAACCGGCCGGAGTCGATGGCTCCCGTGACCTCATTTTTATCCACCACCACCTCGTTGGAGCCGGTGGCTGTTTCAAAGGAGTGCAGATTTTTCTGGCGGATCCGGGATACAGCCGTGGGGCCGCCGATCACACAGCCGGCCACCAGCCCGAAGGTGGCGGAAGCGATGGCAACGGCGCTGGCTCCGGAGACTCCGGCTTTTTCCAGGAGCGGGCCGAAGGAGGCCGCAGTCCCGTGGCCTCCCACCATGGGGATGGAGCCGGTGGCCAGTCCCAGCCGGGGGTCCAGACCAAAGGCGCTGGCAATGAAGGCGCCCAGGCCGTTCTGGAGCACGCACATCATAACGGCGATCCCTAAGAACAGCAGGACCTGGAGCCCGCCCTTTTTCAGAAGGCGGAAGCAGGCCGTAAAGCCCACGCTGCAGAAAAATACGACCATAAAAAAGGTCTGGAGCGTGGAGTCAAAGGAGATTTCCAGGATACCGGCCTGGCGCAGGGCCAGGTGGGCCAGGGCAAAAACAACGCCGCCGGCAACAGGCTCCGGGATACAGTAGCGTCTGAGCAGATCCAAATTTCTCACAAGAAAACGGCCCAAAAGCAGCACAAGGGCCGCCACAGCAGCAGCCTGGTACATGTCAAGCTGGATCGCATACATCATTTTATATTACCTCCATTCCTTATTGTACGGATTCTCTGGATATAACTATAAGAAGCCCCCTTCAAAAAAATACAAAAAAAATCAGAATGGAGATAAAAAAGATCAAATTTCCCGGTCAGCCTCCAGCATCAGGCCGTCAATGAATTTTTTGATGCTGACCTTTCCGCCGTCCGTCCGTTTTCCGCGGATGTAGTCCATTTCAGTACGGATCTCCTCAAAGGAAAACAGGGTGGAGGAGTAGGCGGTAAAGGTTTCGTTCATAAAGTCCTCGATGCCCATGTGGGCCACGTTGGCCATTCCGGCAGCGATAGCCCGGCGGACCCGCTGCTCCATGTTTTTCGGAGAATCGCTGACGGCCTCGCACAGCTGGGCCACGCTCATCTGGGATACGGGGATCCGCTCCCGGTGGAGATAATCGCAGATCTTCAGGATATCAGAGCAGCCCTTTTCCCCGGACATGCCGATCCTGTTTAAGATATAACGGAGCTTTTTGGAATAGGAAGAGGATTCCCGGCTGTTCTGGGGCTTCTGGCCGATCTCGTTCATGAACATATGGCGGATATTGTCCAGGGTCCGCTCGTTCTGGATCTGCTTCGCCACATTTTTAAGGACCGACGTTACCTCGATCAGGTTAATGGGTTTACTGATGAAGAAATCCACGCCGGCGGTATAAGCCTTGCTGATCAGCTCCTTGGCGGAAACCTGGGAGATCATGATGCATTTGATGGTGGCGTTGAAGGAGCGCAGCTCGCGGACGAATTCCACCCCGTCCATGACCGGCATGAAAAAGTCCACCAGGACCACATCGGGCCTGGCCCGCAGGACCTCATGGACGTCGGCGGGCTCTCCGCCGCAGTCGCCGCAGATCTCGCCAAGATCTCCGGACTCCACGATATCCTCCAGGATATGAATGACAGAAATATCATCTTCGACAATATAGATACGCATCAGTTTACCTCCTCCAGGGCTCCGGCCGGAATCTGGATCAGAAACCGGGTCCCCCGGCCCGGCTCGGATTCCACCGAAATGGTTCCGCTGAATTTTTCCTCCACGGTGGCCTTTACGCCGTAAAGTCCCACTCCGCGGAAGATGTTTCCTGTTTTATAATCAAATTTGGTGGAGTAGCCCATTTTAAAGATATTGGGCAGATGGCGGGCGGAGATCCCGGGCCCGTCGTCGGAAACGGAAAATTCATACTGCCCGTCTTTTAAATGCTCCACGATCTGGATGGTCCCCCGTCTGGCTCCGGCTTCAATGGCTTCGATGGCGTTATTGACCAGATTTTTCAATACAGCCATCAGCTCATAGTGCTCTCTGGTGATGAAGTTGTCAGAGCACTGGAAAACCAGACGGATATGGACGGGCCTGGTTTCCAGGATGTGATAGGTGGTGGCCTCCAGGATCTGGAGAAGGTCCTGGAAGCTCATCTGCTTTTCGTCGTATTCCTCGGAGATCTCCTGTTCGATGCCCTGAATGATGCGGATATAGTCCTTTTTGATCTCATGGACGTCCCGGGCAATGGACAGGGACATTTTTTTCATGTCGTCGGGCACGTCCATGGCCGACAGCCGCTTATAAAGCCGGTATGCGTTGCTCATGACAGATTCGATCTCTTCGGAGTTTTTCTTCATAAAATAGATCTCGTTTTTCAGCCCTGTGGTCATAAGAAACAGCCGCCGGTAGCGGTTTTCATGCTCCTCCTTTTTTAACAGGGTCCGGTACTGGCTCTCCGCCGCCAGGAACAGACAGGCAAGCAGAGTACGGAAAGCGGCCACCAGGATCAGATATCCGGCCATGGAGGAGGAAAGAGTCCCGGAACGGCCGCTTTCAAAGATACAGACCTCCAGCAGATTGGACAGCAGGTCGCAGATGAACACCGACGGGAACAGCCGCCGGTAGGAGACAGTGGGCTTGCTGGGGACAAGGACGGAAAAAAGCAGTCCATAGCAGAGATAGAAAATGGAGTTGGTGGCCAGCTGTCCCGCCGTTTCCGGGGAGGAGGAGAGGCCGCTGGCTGCCAGAAAGAGGCGGAAAAGGAATACCACCGCCGCCGTTGTCACCGTGATCCGGATCGTAGAGATGCTTTTTCCGATGGTCATAAGGAGGATCGGGAGAAGGATAACGGCAGGGGAGATCCGGAAGCCGGATACAAATACGTTCCAGTAAAGCTGGGATGCCAGGGCCACGATGGTCCCGGTCAGAAGACTGCGTTTCCATTCATTCATGCATTTTTCCCCCTTGTTTTTCTCATCCTTCAATGTCATGATACGTTAAGAAAAGTCAAAAGTCAATGAACCCGGCTTAAGAATCTTTTGCGGGAACTGGGAAAAATGTACGAAAATAAAGCCGGAATCTTTATTTTTTTGTTGTAAGAAACGATGGATTCGATTATAATGGAAGCATAAAACGCAATCACTATATCGTGTTTAAGAAAGAGGAGGTTATTGGGACATGAAACCATATCGTGAAATGTCAAAAGAGGAGCTTGCTTCCTTAAAGGAGCAGCTTACTGCTGTTTACAAAGAGTATCAGGGGAAAAATTTAAGCCTTAATATGGCCCGCGGAAAGCCAAGCCCGGACCAGTTAGATCTGTCTCTTCCGATGCTGGATGTTTTAAACAGCAAGAGCGATTTCATGACCGCTGACGGCGATGTGAGAAACTACGGTGTTCTGACCGGTATCCAGGAAGCAAAGGAATTAATGGGCGGAATGA
This sequence comes from Pilosibacter sp. YYHA0881, assembly GCF_051602715.1. Lineage (GTDB taxonomy): Bacteria > Bacillota > Clostridia > Lachnospirales > Lachnospiraceae > Alitiscatomonas > Alitiscatomonas aceti. Next base: position 1,364,082 of record NZ_CP175657.1, on the reverse strand, counting down.
TGGACGCTCCCGCTGAGAACGTGATCATGTACGGAAGCGCCAGCCTTACTTTAATGTACGATACCGTATCCCGTTCCTATACCCACGGCGTAATGGGAAATACGCCCTGGTGCAGGCTGGACAAGGTGAAATTCCTCTGCCCGGTTCCCGGCTATGACAGACACTTTGCCATTACCCAGTTCTTCGGCATCGAAATGATCAATATCCCGCTCCATGAGGACGGCCCGGATATGGATCTGGTAGAGCAGTATGTAAACAACGACGAGGCTGTAAAGGGAATCTGGTGCGTACCGCTTTACTCCAACCCGTCCGGCCAGTGCTACTCTGACGAGGTCGTTAAACGCTTTGCAAACTTAAAACCGGCTGCAAAGGATTTCCGTATTTACTGGGATAACGCTTACTGCGTACATCACCTGTATCCGGATCATCCGTGCCACGTTCTGGATATCCTTTCCGAGTGTGAAAAGGCTGGAAACCCGGATATGGTATATAAATTCGGCTCCACCGCAAAGGTCACCTTCCCGGGCGCCGGAATTTCTGCCATCGCTACCTCCAAGGCCAACATCGAGGATATCAAGAAGCAGATGAATAACCAGCTGATCAGCCACGATAAGATCAACCAGCTCCGTCATGTACGTTTCTTCAAGAACTTAGACGGCATCAAGGCCCATATGGCGAAGCACGCCGAGCTCCTTCGTCCCAGATTCGAGGCTGTGGACGAGATCTTAAACAGAGAGCTGGCAGGCCTTGAGATCGGTCAGTGGACCAAGCCCCAGGGCGGATACTTCGTATCCTTCGACGCTTTAGACGGCTGCGCCAAGGCGATCGTTGCAAAGTGTAAAGAGGCAGGCGTTGTGATGACAGGCGCAGGCGCGACCTTCCCGTATGGTAAGGATCCCCACGACTCCAACATCCGTATCGCTCCGTCCTTCCCGTCCTTAGAGGACTTAAAGCTGGCTGCAGAGATCTTCTGTGTATGCGTGAAGTTAGTGAGCATCGACAAATTACTGGAGGCGTAAGCGTCAGCACGCTGGATAAAATTTTATATTTTTCTTCTTTTTGGGACTGGGCCTTAGATTTTGGGCCCAGTCCCTTTACTTTTTGGCCGGGCTATAATAAAATGAGGGAAGATTTTTGAAGACAAGATCCAAGATATGGGAGAAGAAAATGAAACATATAAAGAAAGAATCGGATGGAACGGCCGGAAGCCGGAATCATGGGACCGTCCGGGAGGGCGCGGCGTATCTGGTCTTTGGAGTCCTTACGACCCTCATTGACTATGTGATCTCCAACGGCCTGTTTTATCTGGCTCATATGGACCCGGTGCCTGCCCAGTCCATTGCCTGGGCGGCGGCAGTGCTCTTTGCCTTTGTGACCAATAAGTGGTGGGTGTTTGGAAGCCATACCCTGGAGCCCAGGGCCGTATGGGGGGAGTTTACCTCCTTCGTCCTGTGCCGGATCGCCACCTTTTTATTTAATCTGGCCGCCATTTTCATCATGGTGGATATCCTAAAAATGGAATTTTTCATCTGCAAGCTGGCCATTTCCGTGGTGGTGGTGGTTTTAAACTACGTGCTCAGCAAGCTGGTGATCTTTACCCATAAAAATTAACGGACAGAAAAAGGAGTGCCTGGAGTCATGGAACCAAACAGCAGAAAAAGATCGACCCTGATCCGGCCGGGAGACGGGCTGGTCATTGCATTTTTTGTTCCGGTGGTCATTATGATCATCATTTTTATCCAGAGAGGGATCTTCCCCTTTGGTGAGGAGAGCTTTTTACGGACGGACATGTACCATCAGTATGCGCCGTTCTTCTCGGAATTCCAGCATAAGCTGCGGACCGGAGGCAGTCTTTTGTACAGCTGGGATGTGGGGATGGGAGTCAATTTTGCGGCTCTTTATGCCTATTATCTGGCCAGCCCCTTAAACTGGCTGGTGATCCTGTGCCCCAAGGCGTATATCATCGAGTTTATGACCGGCATGATCGTTGTGAAGATCGGTCTTTCGGGCCTGAGCTTCGCCTGGTATCTGAGAAAGCACTGCCATACAGAAACGGCTGCGGTTGGATATTTCGGGATCTTTTATGCCCTTTCCGGCTATATGGCTGCGTACAGCTGGAATATCATGTGGCTGGACTGCATCATCCTGTTCCCGCTGATCGTTCTTGGACTGGAGCGGCTGGTGAAGGACGAGAATGGATTTTTTTACTGCATCACACTGGGGCTTTCCATCCTTTCCAACTATTATATTTCCATCATGACCTGCCTGTTCATGGTGCTGTATTTTATTGCCCTTCTGATGCTGGAGAAGCCAGGGCCCATAAAAAAATACGTGATGGCCTGCGTCCGGTTCGGGCTCTTTTCCCTGATCGCCGGAGGGCTGGCGGCCCTTGTGCTTCTGCCGGAGGTGGCCGTTTTAAAGAGCACGGCTTCGGGAAATATGAATTTTCCAAAGACCCTTACGTCCTATTTCCCGATCTTTGACATGCTGGCCCGCCACATCGGCAATGTGGAGACGGAGACGGGGCTGGACCACTGGCCCAATATTTACTGCGGCGTGGCGGTATTTTTATTCTTCCTGCTGTACCTGGCGTGCAAAAAGATCTCTGCAAAGGAAAAAACCGTTTACTGCGGCCTGCTGCTGCTCTTTTTTGCCAGCTTCTCCGTGAACGCCCTGAATTTTATCTGGCACGGGCTCCACTATCCCAACAGCCTCCCCTGCCGCCAGTCGTTTATTTATATTTTCCTCATGCTGTTTGTCTGCTTCCGGGCGTTCCAGTATTTGCGGGATATTCCCAGGCGCCATGTTGCCGCGGCGTTCTGGGGAAGCGTCTGCTTTGTGATCCTGGCGGAGAAGCTGGTGGAGCAGGAGCATTTCCACTTTGCTGTATATTACGTGGCCATCCTCTTCCTGGCGGCCTATACGGGACTCATATATTTATATAAGAAGAGAAGAAGAGAGCTGGCGGCGTTTCTGGCTCTGGCCCTGGTGGCTGTGGAGGCGGCCGTCAATACCACAGTCACCAGCGTCACCACCACCAGCCGGGAGGCTTACACCAGGGATAATAAAGAGGTGCAGGCTCTGATGGAGAAGCTGGAGCCGGCGGAGGACTTTTACCGGGTGGAGAAAAAAACGAGAAAGACAAAAAATGACGGAGCATGGATGAATTTTCCGTCTGTATCCCTGTTTTCCTCCACTGCAAACGCAGATCTGACGAAGTTTTTCAAGCGCATGGGCTGCGAGGCCTCCACCAATGCGTACAGCATCACTGGGAGCACCCCCCTGGTGGACAGCCTGCTGTCGGTCCGCTATGCCCTGTATTCGGAATATATTCCCAATACGGATCTGGTCAATTACATCCAGGAGAGCGGAGGGACCTACCTGTATGAGAATCTGTATACCTTGCCCCTGGGCTTTGTCCTTCCTTACGATCTGGCGGACAACTGGCAGTATCAGATGGAGAATCCGGCGGAGGTGCAGAATGATCTGTGCCTGCTTTTGGGAACCGACGATGTCCTGGTGCCGGTGGAGACAGAGGTTTCCGGATCCGGGTGTACCTTCACCGCGGATATGGCCGGGGAATATTATGTATATATCCAGAATAAAAAGGTAAAGAATGTCAAGGCCTCCCTGCCATCGGGAGAAAAGAATTTCAGCAATGTGGACCGGGGATACCTGCTGGAAATGGGAAATCTTTCTGAGGGGAGCCGGATCACCCTGACACCGGGAGAGTCCGGGGAGACTCTTACGGCAGCTGTTTACCGCTTCTCTCCCAGGGCCATGATCCAGGTTTATGACCGCCTGTCCCAGTCGCCGCTCCACCTGGACAGCTGGAGGGACACGAAGCTTACAGGAACGGTAACTGCTGCGGAATCCGGTACTTTGTTCCTTTCCATCCCCTATGATGAGGGTTGGACCATCACCATCGACGGTCAGCCGGCGGAGGGGGAAAAGATCCTGGAGGCATTCCTGTCTGTTCCGGTGGAAGCGGGGACCCACGAGATCTCCTTAATCTATATGCCCGGAGGACTTATTCCAGGAGTGGTCATTTCCGGGGCCTCCGCGGCGGTACTGGTCCTTTTATGGATCGTAAAACGCCGCCGTCCAAGCCAGGCCGGGGTATAACTGCCCCGCCGGCCGGATGCCGGTCCATCGAAAAAAACCGCCGCATACCAGATACGCGGCGGTTTTTTTCAGTATTAATATCAATATGGAAAGGGGAAGGAAGGCCCCTGAATCCCGTATTTAATCGTTGGGCTCACAGTTTTCCCAAAGCTCGTTCAGTTCCATGGTCATATTGATCCCTCCTTAGAATCAAGACATTCATTCATAGGAAGCGGTGGATCCGAAGCCGCGTTCCCGTTGCTTTTTCTCATGGGCATACTATAACACTCCCGGCTTTCGTTGTAAAATGTTTAATTTTTTGATATAATGTTAATAACTATTAACATTTTGGGCAGAGGGGGGCCGTATATGACATTCCTGGAGATCGAAGCATTTTTAAAGATAACAGAAACGGGCAGCTTTTCTGCTGCCGCCGAGGCCCTTTATGTGACCCAGCCGGCTCTGGGGCGCAGGATCCGCGCCATGGAGGAGGAGCTGGGATATCCTCTTTTTGTCCGCGGGAAGGGCCTCAGAAGGGTGGAGCTGACCCGCCAGGGCCATGCCTTCATCGGGATCGCCCACCGGTGGCAGGCCCTGTGGAACGAGACCCGGGAGGCGGCGCTTTTAGCGCCGTCCAGAAACTTTTATGTGGCCAGCGTGGGGAGCCTGCTGGCGTTCATGCTTCCCACAGTGTTCCGCACCTTTATGAAGGAGAATCCGGAATGCAGCCTCCACGTATCGACCCTTCACTCCAGCGAGGCTTATTCCTATGTGGGCAACCGGTCCGTGGACATAGCCTTTATCACAGATCCCATTTATTCTTCTTCAGTCGGAACCCATATCCTTTTTAAGGAGAAGCTCTGCCTGGTGGCGGGAAAGGAGCTGAACCTGCCGGAGCATGTGAGGATCCGGGAGCTGGATCCGCAGCTGGAGATCCGCACCATGTGGGACCGGAATTTTGAAGCCTGGCACAGCTATTTTTTTGGAGATAAAGCCATTCCCAGGATGTATCTGGACGAGATGGGATTTCTTCAGTACTTTACCCAGAGCGGAGATAACTGGGCGTTTCTTCCCATCTCCATTGCCAGAACGGTCTTAAGGGATGCGCCGGTGTCCATCCATACCCTGGATGTGGAGCCTCCAAGCCGGACCCTTTATTACCTGGACCGGCTGGATGACAGATCACCGTACCAGGAGCACCTTTTAAGGCTCTGCAGACAGAAGCTGTCCCAGGAAGAGGGGATCCGGGTGGAGGAGGAATAAAAAAGAAAGACGGAGCAGCAGAAAATGGCCGCCCTGGAAGCTGGAACAGCTCCCGGGACGGCCACTGAAATTTTATGAGGTTCAGGATGGATGCAGCGTTTCTGGTCCTTACCGTTTATTGCTGCGTCTCCAGATGTGCATTTTTTCCGCTTCGGCAATGAGCTCGTCGCGGAACTGGGGATGGGCGATGGAGATGATGGCTTCAGCCCTCTGCCAGGTGGACAGGCCCTTTAAGTTTACCATGCCGTACTCCGTTACCAGGTGATGGGTATTGGCACGGGTGTCTGTAACGATGGAGCCCGGATTTAAGGTGGGAAGGATCCTGGATTTTAACTGGCCGTCCTTTGTCTTAAAGGTGGAGGAGCAGCAGATGAAGCTCTTTCCGCCCTTGGAAAGGTATGCGCCCAGAACGAAATCCAGCTGTCCGCCGGCGCCGCTGATGTGCTTGATCCCTGCGGATTCGGCATTTACCTGTCCGAACAGGTCCAGGTCCACGGCATTGTTGATGGACATGAAGTTATCCAGGGCAGAGATGGTGCGGATGTCGTTGGTGTAGCTTACGGGAGCAGACATACATTCCGGATTCCGGTTCAGATAGTCGTACAGCTTTTTCGTACCTGCGCCGAAGCCGTAGACCTGGCGGCCTTTATCGATATTTTTCTTTGCGCCGGTGATCTTTCCGGCCATGGCGATATCGACGAAAGCATCCACATACATTTCTGTATGGACGCCCAGGTCCTTTAAGTCAGATTTTGCGATCAGGGAGCCAACGGCGTTGGGCATTCCGCCGATGCCTAACTGTAAGCAGGCGCCGTCGGGGATCTCGTTTACGATCAGCTTTGCCACGGCCTCGTCCACCTCTGTGGCGGGGGCTCCGGCCATTTCCGGGATAGAAGGATTATCGCCCTCTACGATCATATCTACTTTGGAGATGTGGATGCCTTCTTCAGTTCCGCCGTAGCAGACCGGCATATTTTCATTGACCTCCACGATCACGGTCCTGGAAGTCTCGCAGACAGCAGCCAGGTGGGATGCGTTGGGGCCGAAGTTAAAGAAGCCGTGCTCGTCCATGGGGGCTGCCTGGAAGATGGCCACATCCGGACGGTTTTCTTCGGACATATCCCGGTAGAAGCGGGGCAGCTCCGAATAGCGCATGGGGCCGTAGAAGGCAAAGCCCTGGGCAATGGCTTTTCTCTCGATGCCGCTCATATGCCAGGAGTTCCAGGTGAAGTGGTCAGCCGGGTTTTCGATCTTGAAGATCTCGGGGACCCACATGAGGATGCCGCCGCGGAAGTTGACGTTATAAAGCTCCGGAAGCCTTTTGGCGATCTCCGCATCCACAGCCACCGGAGTGCTGGTAGTCCAGGCATAATCGACCCAGTCGCCGGATTTTACGGTTTTTGCCGCTTCGCTGGCGGACACAAGCTTGTCCTGATACATTTTTCTGATATCCATGGTTTAGGACCTCATTTCTAAGATATTCTTTCACTGTCCGGAGCCAGAAACCCGGGCAGAATTTTTATTCATTTTTCATTTTAGCATTTTCTAAATGGACGGTCAATAATTTCACGAAATTATAAAAAAAGAAGGCTGAATGTTTATAAAAAATACATGAAAAACCATGCTTGTTATTTGACAGGCCAATTATTTGGTGATATGATTATGATACATCATATTGTCGGAGGATACGGGCTTTTTCCGGCCTCCGGCGATGGTATAATGAGGAGGAAAATCATATGGCAAAGAAAATCGTACTGGCAGGTTCATGCCGTACAGCCATCGGCACAATGGGAGGCGCTTTAAGCACCGTACCGGCGGCTGATCTGGGCGCGGTTGTGATCAGGGAGGCCTTAAAGAGAGCCGGCGTGGCTCCCGACCAGGTGGACCAGGTCTACATGGGCTGTGTGATCCAGGCCGGACAGGGACAGAACGTGGCCCGTCAGGCTTCCATCAATGCAGGACTTCCCATCGAGGTTCCGGCAGTTACCATTAACGTGGTATGCGGCTCTGGCTTACAGAGCGTCAACATGGCAGCCCAGATGATCGAGGCAGGCGATGCAGATATCGTCGTTGCCGGCGGCTGCGAGAACATGTCCCTGGCTCCCTATGCGATGATGAAGGGCCGCTACGGCTACCGCATGGGCAATGCCGAGCTGGTGGATACGATGGTGAACGACGCGTTATGGGATGCGTTCAACCACTACCACATGGGAATCACTGCCGAAAATATCTGCGACCAGTGGGGACTCACAAGAGAAGAACTGGACAAGTTCGCTATGGTGAGCCAGAACAAGTGCGAGGCTGCCCAGAAGGCAGGCGCATTTAAGGATGAGATCGTTCCGGTGGAGGTAAAAACAAAGAAAACCACCATCCTTGTAGATACGGACGAGGGCCCCAGAGCCGGCTCCAATATGGAGGCTCTTGGAAAGCTGCGTCCGGCGTTTAAGAAAGACGGTATGGTGACCGCAGGCAACGCCTCCGGCATCAACGACGGTGCAGCAGCTGTTGTAGTGATGAGCGAAGAGAAGGCGAAGGAGCTGGGCGTTACTCCCATGGCCACATGGGTAGCCGGAGCCCTTGCAGGCGTTGAGCCCCGTATCATGGGCATCGGTCCCGTGGCTGCCACGAAGAAGGTAATGGCAAAGGCTGGAATGGAGATCGGCGATTTTGACGTGATCGAGGCCAACGAGGCATTTGCCGCCCAGTCTGTGGCAGTAGGAAAAGAGCTTGGTTTTGATCTGGAAAAATTAAATCCCAACGGCGGAGCCATCGCCCTGGGCCATCCGGTGGGAGCGTCCGGCTGCCGTATCCTGGTGACCCTGCTCCACGAAATGCAGAAGATGGATGCAAAGACAGGTCTTGCAACGCTCTGCATCGGCGGCGGCATGGGCTGCGCCACCATCGTAAAGAGGGATTGATCTTAAACTGAGCAGGAGGCGACCGGAATGAGCTTTGTTACATACGAGCAGGACGGCTATGTTGGCGTGATCACCATCAACCGCCCGGAAGCTTTGAATGCGTTAAATGTCCAGGTATTAAAGGACCTGGATGCTGTGATCGACAATATCAACCTGGATGAGACAAGGGCCGTCATCGTGACCGGAGCCGGGGAGAAGGCCTTTGTGGCCGGAGCCGACATTGCGGCCATGAGCACCATGACCGTAAAGGAAGGCCGTGAATTCGGAAAATTCGGAAACGATATCTTCAGGAAGCTGGAAACGCTTCCGATCCCCACCATTGCGGCTGTCAATGGATTTGCCCTTGGCGGCGGCAACGAGCTGGCCATGAGCTGTGACATCCGCTACTGCTCCGACAATGCAGTGTTCGGGCAGCCGGAGGTGGGCCTGGGGATCACCCCGGGCTTTGGAGGGACCCAGCGCCTTGTGAGAATCGTTGGGACCGGAAAGGCAAAAGAAATGGTATTCACCGGCCAGAACATCAAAGCCGATGAAGCGTACCGGATCGGCCTGGTAAACGGCGTATATCCCAGAGAGGAGCTGATGCCGGCAGTCATGAAGCTGGCACAGAAGATCGCGTCCAACGCGCCCATCGCTGTGAGAAACAGCAAGCGGGCGGTGATGGACGGGTTCCTCTCGGATCTGGACCATGCCATCGCCATAGAGGAGCAGTATTTCTCCGAGTGCTTCGAGACAGAGGACCAGAGAGAGGGAATGAAGGCTTTTCTTGAAAAACGGAAGGTTGAAAAATTCAACAACCGGTAATGGTGGGGGAGCTCCCCCATAAACGTAAGGAGGCAGAATCATGAAGGTTGGTGTGATTGGAGCCGGAACCATGGGTTCCGGGATCGCACAGGCATTTGCCCAGACAGAGGGCTATGAAGTAATGCTCTGCGATATCAATGAGACGTTTGCTGCAAATGGTAAAAATAAAATTGCAAAAGGGTTTGAAAAAAGGATCGCCAAGGGGAAGATGACCCAGGAGGACGCAGATAAGATCCTTGCAAAGATCACCACAGGTGTGAAGGATATCTGCGGAGACTGTGATCTGATCGTGGAGGCTGCCATTGAAAATATGGAGATCAAGAAGCAGACCTTCAGAGAGCTGGACGCGATCTGCAAGCCGGAGTGTATCTTCGCTACCAATACCTCTTCCCTGTCCATCACAGAGATCGGAGCAGGCATTAACCGCCATGTGGTGGGAATGCATTTCTTTAACCCGGCTCCGGTGATGAAGCTGGTGGAGGTCATTGCGGGACTGAATACGGCTCCCGAAGCAGTTGAGGCGGTAAAGAAGATCTCTGAGGAGATCGGAAAAACGCCGGTACAGGTGGAGGAGGCCGCCGGTTTCGTCGTAAACCGGATCCTGATCCCAATGATCAATGAGGCCATCGGTATTTACGCCGAAGGCGTTGCGTCTGTGGAGGGCATCGATACAGCCATGAAGCTGGGCGCAAACCATCCCATGGGCCCCCTGGCCCTGGGCGACCTGATCGGCCTGGACGTGGTCCTGGCTATCATGAACGTTCTGGAAACAGAAACAGGAGATCCCAAATACCGTCCCCATCCGCTTCTTAAGAAGATGGTGCGCGGAGGCCTTCTGGGACAGAAGACCGGCAAGGGATTTTATGACTATTCCCGCTAGGAATTACCGGGAAGGAAAACGGGTCCAGCCCGCGGGGATTCCCACGGGCCGGACTGTATGTCTGGGAACATAGAGAGGATGCCGCATCCACATTCTCTTATGTTATATATGATACAATTCACAAGGAGGAACTAAAAACATGGATTTTACATTAAGTAAAGAGCATGAGATGGCGAGAACATTATTCCATGATTTCGCTGAAAAAGAAGTTAAGCCTCTCGCTCAGGAAGTTGACGAGACAGAGCATTTCCCGAGAGAGACCGTTGAAAAAATGGCTAAGAACGGTTTCCTGGGAATTCCGGTTCCGAAGGAATACGGCGGACAGGGCTGCGACCCGCTCTGCTATGCAATGTGCGTAGAGGAGCTGTCCAAGGTATGCGGTACCACAGGCGTTATCGTTTCCGCACATACCTCTCTTTGCTGTGATCCGATCCAGACCTACGGTACAGAAGAGCAGAAGCAGAAATATCTGGTTCCGCTGGCAAAGGGCGAGAAGTTAGGTGCGTTCGGTTTAACTGAGCCGGGCGCTGGTACAGACGCCCAGGGCCAGCAGACAAAGGCTGTTCTGGACGGCGACGAGTGGGTATTAAACGGCTCCAAGATCTTTATCACAAACGGTAAAGAGGCTGACGTTTATGTGATCATCGCCGTTACAGGCATGGTTGAGAAGAGAGGCAGAATGCAGAAGGAGATCTCCGCATTCCTGGTGGAAAAAGGAACTCCGGGCTTCAGCTTCGGTACAAAAGAGAAGAAGATGGGTATCAGAGGATCCGCTACATACGAGCTGATCTTTACAGACTGCCGCATTCCGAAGGAAAACATGTTAGGAAAGCAGGGCGAGGGCTTCAAGATCGCCATGCATACTCTTGACGGCGGACGTATCGGTATTGCTGCCCAGGCTCTTGGCCTTGCAGAGGGCGCTCTGGAGAGAACCATCGAGTATGTAAAGGAAAGAAAGCAGTTCGGCCGCGCAATCGGTCAGTTCCAGAATACACAGTTCCAGCTTGCTGATATGGCGACAAAGGTACAGGCCGCACAGTACATGGTATACCGCGCAGCCGTTGCAAAGGCAACACAGAAGACATATTCTGTTGAAGCAGCTATGGCAAAACTGTATGCAGCAGAGGTTGCTATGGAAGTAACAACCAAGGCTGTCCAGCTCCACGGTGGTTATGGCTACATCAGAGAGTACGACGTAGAGCGCATGATGCGCGATGCGAAGATCACAGAGATCTATGAGGGTACCAGCGAAGTTCAGAGAATGGTAATCTCCAGCGCTCTGTTAAAATAAGATCTGACAGCACGAAAAAAACCGGAAAATAAACGAATAATTAAGGAGTGAAATACAGTGAAAGTAGTTGTTTGTATTAAACAGGTGCCGGATACTAAGGGCGGCGTAAAGTTTAAACCAGATGGAACTCTTGACAGAGCAGCAATGCTCACAATCATGAACCCGGATGATAAGGCAGGTCTGGAGGCAGCTCTCCGGTTAAAGGACCAGTATGGTGCAGAGGTTACAGTTGTTACCATGGGTCTTCCGAAGGCTGAGGAGGTTCTTCGTGAGGCTATGGCTATGGGCGCTGATAACGGTATCCTCGTTACAGACCGTGTGCTCGGCGGTGCAGACACATGGGCCACATCCCAGACTCTGGCAGGCGCTTTAAGAAACCTGGATTACGATCTGATCATCACGGGCCGTCAGGCGATCGATGGAGATACCGCACAGGTTGGACCGCAGATCTCTGAGCATCTTGGGATCCCGGTAATCAGCTATGCACAGGAGATCCAGATCGACGGCGATTCTGTGATCGTAAAACGTCAGTATGATGACAGATATCATATGTTAAAAGCAAAGATGCCGTGTCTGATCACAGCACTTTCTGAATTAAATGAGCCGCGTTACATGACTCCGGGCGGAATCTTTGACGCATATAAGAAGGACATCACTGTATGGGGCAGAAACGACTTAAAGGACGTTCTGGACTCCAACCTGGGTCTGAAGGGATCCCCGACTCAGATCGCAAAGGCATCTGACAAGGTAAGAAAGGGCGCCGGTGAAAAGGTCGTTCTGGATCCGACAGCTTCTGTAAATTACATTGTGGACAAACTTACAGAGAAGCACGTGCTGTAAGATACAGCTACGTCAAAAAGCGAATTCATAGAATAAAGAAAGTGGTGAACAGTAATGAACTTGGAAGAATATAAGGGTGTATATGTCTTTGCGCAGCAGGTTGATAACGAAGTGAGCAGCATCGCTTTGGAGCTGATAGGCAAAGGTAAAGACTTAGCAAAAGATTTAAATACTACTGTAACAGCAGTTTTAGTAGGTTCCAACGTAATGGGACTGACTGAGATCCTTGGCGAGTACGGCGCTGACAGAGTCATCGTTGTAGATGATCCGGAATTAAAAGAGTACAGAACTGAGCCCTATACCCATGCTCTGGCATCTGTGATCGAGAAGTACAAACCGGACGTATTCCTGATCGGCGCAACAGCCATCGGCCGTGACCTTGGTCCCCGTGTCTGCGCACGCATCCATACAGGTCTGACCGCTGACTGTACACAGCTGGATATCGGCGATTTCCCGCTGGTTCCCACACCGGGCAAGGAGCAGAAGCACAACCAGCTTCTCATGACCCGTCCGGCATTCGGCGGAAACACCATCGCAACCATCGCCTGCCCGGAATTCCGTCCGCAGATGGCAACCGTTCGTCCCGGCGTTATGCAGAAGCTTCCGCGTGAGGCTGGAAGAAAGGCCGAGATCGAAGAGTTCAATCCCGGATTTGTTCCCAACGAGAAATACGTTGAGATCATGGAAGTCGTTAAGGCTGTTTCCAACGTTGCCGATATCATGGATGCAAAGATCCTTGTTTCCGGCGGCCGCGGCGTAGGAAGCCCGGAGAACTTCAAGATCCTCGACGAGCTGGCTGAGGCCATCGGCGGCACCGTAAGCTGCTCCCGTGCAGTTGTAGACGCTGGCTGGAAGCCGAAGGATCTTCAGGTTGGACAGACTGGTAAGACTGTTCGTCCCCATGTTTACTTTGCCATCGGTATCTCCGGAGCCATCCAGCACGTGGCTGGTATGGAAGAGTCCGACATCATCATTGCCATCAACAAAGATGAGTCTGCTCCGATCTTCGACGTTGCCGATTACGGCGTAGTAGGCGACCTGAACAAGATCGTTCCGGTTCTTACCCAGAAGATCAAAGAAGCAAAAGCAGCAGCTGGCAAATAAGAGCGAAGCTGAAACATAAAATCTGGTCAGAATAAACAACCACATGTGGAACGGAAGTACAATCATTAGAACGGGAATACATAAAAGAGGACGGAAAGACATTTAGCAGAACGGAAAAACATAAAAGAGGACGGAAGGACATTTAGCAGAACGGAAAAACACAGAAAAGAACGGAAGAACAACCTTTAGAACGGTATGACCATAAGAAGCCTGACCGTGTCCAGTGAACTGGCCGGGAGGGCTTCTTTTTTGTGCAAAGAATGCACGTCATTTCTTTTTTACACAGATTTTATTATAACAGGGTGATAGATTACACAATCCGGTGGTAATCTTGAAAAGAAGTTTCAGAGTGGAGTCAGATCGTACTCTGAAAACAATAAATGTGTAAAGGGGTTTTTTATGGAAAAAATCTATATCCTGGATACCAATGTACTGATCCAGGCACCGTATGCCGTCGAATGCTTTGAGGAAAATGAAGTGGTCCTGCCGATGACTGTTTTGGAGGAGCTTGACAATCTGAAAAAAGAAGAGGGAGAAAAGGGGGCGAATGTCCGCAGGGTGATCCGTATTCTGGATGCATACAGAGAAAAGGGAAATCTGCTGGAGGGAGTGTATACGGGGCATGGCGGTATCCTGCGGGTGGAAAAAAATTATCTGAACGTAGAACTGCCAGAGGATCTCCCAGATCATAAATCGGACAACCGGATCTTGAAGGTCTGTATTGGATTGTCAAAGGAGAGTCCGAAACAAGTGATCCTTGTGACAAAGGATATTCTTCTGCGTATCAAAGCGCAGCTTCTTGGAATCCAGGCAGAGGACTTTACAACAGAACAGGTGGCTGGGCATGAGGAGCAGTATCTGGGGCGGAAAGAAGTATTTGTTCCAGAGGTTCTGTTTAAGGATTTTAAGAAAAAAGGAGTACCGGTGGAGAGCGTATACTGCTGTGACAGTAATGGAGCGTGTATCCATCCGGAATTGTTTGAAAATGAGTTTATCATTTTAAGGGCAGACCAGTCATCCCAAAAGACCCAGCTGGGGAGGGTTGAAAAAGGCATTATCCGGAAATTAGAATACAGGAAGTCAACGCCGTATGGTGTCAGTCCAAGAAATGTAGGACAATATTTCTTCCAGGAAGCCTTAATGCAGCCGGCAGAAAAAGCGCCGCTTGTTATTGTAAAGGGAATGGCAGGAACGAGTAAGACATTTTATTCCCTGGCGGTAGGCCTGGAAAAGGTGCTCAATGATCCATCCGGGGAGTATCGGAGGATCCTGATCTGCAGGCCCAATGCGCTTTTTGACTCTGACATTGGTTTTCTTCCGGGAAACGAGCAGGAAAAGATCTCTCCATTGATGCGTCCGATCATGGACAACCTGGAACAACTGGTGGATTCCAATGACCGGGAAAGATATTCGGATGAAAGAGAATTGCAGGACAAGATACAGGAGATTTTCGATAGGGGGCTGATTCAGACAGAAGCCCTGACTTTCATCAGGGGAAGGTCGATCCTTAAGACGTATCTGATCATAGATGAGGCGCAGAACATGACCCCGGCGCAGATCAAGGGAATCATTACCCGTGCAGGAAAAGAAACGAAGATCATTCTCCTGGGAGATCCCAATCAGATCGACCGTCCCTATCTGGACGACAGGACCAATGGGCTCAGCTATGCGGCGGAGCACATGAAAGGAAGTCCATTATGCTGGCAGATCACTCTTTTGCCGGAGGAGTGTGAACGGTCATCTCTGGCCACGGAGGCGATCCAGCGTTTGTAGGGAATTTCATGGGATATGGAGAAAATAAAAGGGAAAAGAAAATTAGAATTGTAAAGAGATTTTACAGAGATTAACGCGGATATTGAGGAAAATGGATTTTGGGTAAAGATGCTGTTACAGGAGCAACATTTGTTCTGTGTAACGGCATTTTTATTATGATTTTCTATGGTTATTGAGAGGAAAAGCTTTTCCTTTTTTAAAAGAACTGAGATTTCAGATCAAGTGGGATATTGATCTCCATATGCCGGGCAGGTGAGGGATACCCTGAAGGATTATCTGTAAAAAACTGGAGTTCTGGAGGGCGTTAAGAAGGCGATGAGACGGGGAAAAGAAAGGGGGAAATAATTGAAACTATTTGTCAGATGGAATATACTATAATATAGACCGGCCATGCTCTATTGGGATCTGCGCGGAGCAGGCAGCCATTGACCACGACAGGAAAATGACATTGAAGGAATTATTGCCGGAAAGGTGGGACAGGAAATGGGATTAAAGAGATTAACGGATCGGATCTATTATCTGGAGCATGAACCGGAAACAGACAGGCCGATGTTAGCTTATATCAGGGGAGATAAATGGTCTCTGGCCATTGATGCGGGATATTCGTCCTCTCATGTGGCAGATTTTTACGGGGCCATCGAAGCAGAGCATTTAAAAAAGCCGGATTTTACTGTGATCACCCATTGGCATTATGACCATACCTTCGGGATGCACGCGGTCAGCGGGGTCAGCATTGCCCATGAAAAGACCAATGAGTTTCTGAAAAAACAGCAGGAAGAGGCGGAGGACTCCGGTTATATTGAAGCGCTGAAAAGAGAGGACATCCATTTCAGAAGAGAATATGCAGATCTGGACAGGCTGGATATTGTATTGTCAGACCTGGAATTTTCGGACAGAATGACCGTGGATCTGGGAGGAATGACCGCCCGGATCTTTCATACAGAAGCGCCGCATTCAGAAGACACGGCCTGTATTTATATACCGGAAGAGAAGGTCTTATTTTTAGGTGATTCCACCAGCGAAGACTTTTTTAACGATGGATATATGGATCGGGACAAGCTGGCTTCATTGATCCGGACCATCCGTTCCATGGACTGTAAATACTGCATACTCAGCCATTGTGAACCGCTGGGGAAGGAGGACCTGCTGTGCTACCTGGAAAGCATCCTGTGATAGCGGCGGATCACAGCCAGAGCTTTTTCCTCCTGGGCCGGAAATAAAAGGACGTTTTATTGTAAAAAAAATGCCAATCCCGTTAAATGTTTAATTACCTCCGAATCACTGGCTTTTTCTGAACACTTATGTTACACTGGCCTTGGGTTACAGCAATTCACGGTTATTTACTGCAAAAGTCATTGCCATCCAATGAAAAAGGTATGTTTTTTATAGGAGGTACATTTGCAATGGCAATTCAAATTGGCATCAACGGATTTGGACGTATAGGAAGAGTCGCATTCCGCATCGCCATCGACAAACCGGAAGAGTTTCATTTATGCGGGATCAATGTCCGCAACGCAAATTTAGAGTATATGGTATATATGATCCGATATGATTCCATATTCGGCCGCTTTCAGGGAACCCTGGATACGTATGAAAACGGGATCGTCGTAAACGGACAGAAGATCCCGGTATACTCTGAGAGCGACGCCTCGCTGATCCCATGGGGAGAGTGCGGAGCCGAGTACATCATCGACGCCACCGGCGCTTTCTGCACCACAGAAAAGGCCATGGCGCACATCCGGGCAGGCGCAAAGAAAGTGATCGTAACGGCGCCGGCCAAGGACGATGTGACTCCCACCTTTGTTATGGGCATCAACCATGAAACATACAGACCGGATATGATGGTGGTCTCCAATGCATCCTGTACCACAAACTGTCTTGCCCCCATCTGTAAAGTGCTTGAAGATCATTACGGTATTGAATATGGACTCATGTCCACGATCCATTCTGCAACAGCAAAGCAGAAGGTGGTGGACTGCAGATCCTTAAAGGACTGGAGAACGGGCCGCTCGGTGTTTGGAAACCTTATCCCATCCACCACAGGAGCAGCAAAGGCGATCTCTCTGGTGATCCCTTCTTTAAAGGATAAAATGAACGGGATTTCCTACCGTGTTCCGACTTCCGACGTTTCCATCGTGGACCTGAACGTGGCGTTAAAATCGCCGACATCCTATGAGGATATCTGCCGGAAGATGAAGGAAGCCAGTGAAAATGAGCTTTCCGGGATCCTGGACTATATCGAAGACGAGGTGGTATCTTCGGACTTTATCGGCGATTCCCACGCCTCCTGCTTCGATGCAAGGGAAGGCATTCAGGTAAACTCCCACTTTTTTAAGCTGATCGCATTCTATGACAATGAATGGGGTTACACCAGCCAGATTTTCCGTCTGATCAGATATATGAATCGCGTGGACCTGGCATGATCCTGCCGAAGATCAGCTGATACAAAAGGCAATGACCGGAAAATGCAGAAATAGCAGCCGTACCCAGACCATATCTCTGTAAGGGACATATACATTCGTCGTTACGATTATGAACCATACGATTAAAAAAGAAGCCGCGATGCTGCGGCTTCTTTTTTATGGAATACTCCTGGTACAGGTTCATGCTGCCGGGCGTTCCATATGACCCGGACGGTCTTCCGGTCAGTTTAGGAAAAGCTGGACCCAGTGATCCACGCCGCGGCTGTCCTTCACATGGCCGATGCCGATCCGCGAGTATCCGGGATTTAAGATATTGGCCCTGTGGCCGGCGCTGTTCATCCAGACGTCCATGACCTGCTCTGCCGATCTCTGGCCATAAGCGATGTTTTCCCCGGAGGCGCGGAAGGAAGCCCCGGCTTCCGAGAGGGCGGTGGAGAAGTCTCTTCCATCGGGCCGGGTATGGGAAAAGGAGATCTGGATCTCCCGGGCGCGGACTCCTGCGGCTTTTGAGGCCTCCGGATCCAGGGAAAGGGAACCAAGACCGGCCCGGGCTCTTTGGGCGTTTACCAGAGCGAGTACCTGGGCTGCGGGGGTCTCTGCTTCCGGCTCCTGGATGCCGCCGTCAGTTTCGGGTGAACCATTGTTTTCCGGGGCGTCCGGCAGTTCCGGAGACTGGGGAGCGTCTGGCTGTTCCGGGATCAGAGGAGTATCCGGCCATTCCGGTGCCTGGGGTATGGACGGCTTTTCCGTACATATGGGGAAACGGATCAGGCCCGAAAGTCCTGGAAGGGTTCCCACCGCCGGGGCAGGGACGGAAAAAACGGCGGCCACACGGCCCGGCGCAGCCAGGTATGGATCCTGGGCTGCCTGGGAAGAAAGTGGAGCGGCTCCCGCAGCGGCCAGGACGGCTGCGGCTGTTATAGCATAAAATCCTGTTTTTTTCATATGGGTACCTCCTTGTATTACGAAAATATTACAAAAATGTTATAAAATATTACAAAACAGATCTTACCATACAATTCCTTCCATTGCACCAGGGAAGGGATGGAAGGGATGGAAGTCCGTTCCAGAAATGGAAAAAGGAGGTCCGGAATACCGGTATAAAAAAGAGCGCATATCCCATACTAAAAAACGGGGTGATCATATGCCATATATTTCTCCGAATGTCAGAGAAAAATTCAACAGCCTGTCGCCGGAGCTCCAGGATGTGATCCTAAGCCGCGGAGAGGATATCCAGTCCATCCACGACCTGATCCGCATTCTGGACAAAATTGTAAAGGAAGGCGAAGGTTAACCAGTGTGAAAATCCATTGCAGGCACATACTGAAGGGGAGGACAAAGTCAGTCCCGAAAGGAGTGTGCGCAATGGATTTTTGTACGTGTAAAAATGGAAATGTCCCGGCGGCTCCGGTCCTGGCCATGGTCCAGGCTCCGGTCCAGCCCTGGGAGACTTTGTACGATCCGGAAAAAGCCCTGCGGGAGGGCACCGTGTTCCCGTCCCTGGATCAGCCCTTTTATGCGGCGGAGAAAGGAGGCGGTCTCCATGGATAACAATATGGACCGTATGCAGCTTATGAAGGAGATCGGGGAGGCCAGCTTCATGGTCAACGATCTGACTCTGTATCTGGATACCCACCCCACAGACCAGGAGGCTCTGAAGGCGTTTTCGGAGGCATCGAAAAAGCGGAGGGAGCTGATGGAGATCTGCGCGGACCAGTTCGAGCCTCTGACCATGGATCTGGTATGCCCGGATACCAACAACCAGAGCGGAAGTCTCACAAACTACCCGGACCAGAAGCACTTTACCTGGTCAGACGGACCGATGCCATGGGAAGGAGGTTCTTTATAATGTGGAATTATGAGAAACGGCTGCAGTATCCGGTGAACATTAAGAATACGTGTCCCAGGACAGCGTCTCTGATCTTAAGCCAGTTTGGCGGCCCCGACGGGGAGCTGTCGGCATCCATGCGGTATCTGGCCCAGAGATATTCCATGCCCTGTAAGGAAGTGGGCGGCCTCCTGACGGACATCGGCACCGAGGAGCTGGGACATCTGGAGATCATCTGCGCCATGGTTTACCAGCTCACCAGGAACCTGACTCCCGAGCAGGCAAAAACGGCCGGCTTTGACGCCTATTATATCGACCATACCACAGGGCTCTGGCCGGCGGCAGCGGCAGGCATCCCCTTCAACGCCTGCGAGTTCCAGAGCAAGGGAGACGCCGTCACAGATATTTTTGAAGACCTGGCGGCGGAACAGAAGGCGCGGGTGGTCTATGAGAACCTGATCCGGGTCATCGACGATCCGGACGTGCTGGCCCCGCTGAAATTTTTAAGGGCCAGGGAGATCGTCCACTTCCAGAGGTTCGGAGAGGCCCTGGAAAAGGTCAAGGAGAAGCTGGATCCGTCCAACTATTATTATTTCAACCCTGAGTTTGACAAAAAGCTTTTAAGGTCATAAGAAGAAACCTGGCCCGGAGCATGAACCTGCGCTTCCGGGCCGGATTTTCTGCTCTGGGAAGGGGATCTGAAAAATTGTTCCTAAAAAAAATCCAGAAATCGACAGCAACCGCTTGCAAAAACCATATGAATATGATAGAATAGTGAAAATTTGGGCTAAAATAGAAAAGCCCGGATAACAAAAAAGAAAGGGTGGCGTCATGAAGGCATATTTAATACTGGAAGACGGAACTGTGTTTGAAGGAACAAGCATCGGCTCCTCCAGAGAAGTAATCAGTGAAATTGTGTTTAATACATCCATGACCGGTTATCTGGAAGTCCTTACCGATCCCTCCTATGCGGGACAGGCAGTGGTAATGACTTATCCTTTAATTGGCAATTACGGTATCTGCCGTGAGGACATGGAGTCCAGACAGGCATGGCCGGACGGCTATATTGTCAGAGAATTATCCAGAATTCCCAGCAATTTCAGAAGCGGGGACACCATCGATCATTTCTTAAAAGAACAGGATATTCCAGGTATCAGCGGAATCGATACAAGAGCCCTTACGAAGATCTTAAGAGAAAAAGGAACCATGAACGGTATGATCACCACCAACGGGGACTATGACCTGGAGGAAGTGAAGGAGAAGATCCGTCAGTATACGGTAAAGGGCGTTGTGTTAAAGACCTCTGTGAAGAAGCCCTATGTGCTTCCCGGAGACGGAAAAAAGGTTGCGCTGCTGGACTGCGGTGCAAAGGACAATATTGCCCGGAATTTAAATAAGAGAGGCTGCGAGGTGACGGTTTATCCGGCAGATACTCCGGCTGAAGAGATCTTAAAGACCAATCCCGACGGGATCATGTTATCCAACGGCCCCGGAGACCCGGCCGAGAACGTGGGGATCATTGAGGAAGTAAGGAAGTTATATGAGTCCAGCGTTCCGATCTTTGCCATCTGTCTGGGCCACCAGTTAATGGCCCTGGCTACCGGAGCGAAGACGTATAAGCTGAAATACGGCCACCGCGGCGGAAACCATCCGGTCAAGGATCTGGAAACAGGACGGGTATACATAACCTCCCAGAACCATGGCTATGCAGTCGATGAGGAAAGCCTGGATCCCAGCGTGGCTGTCCCGGCATTCGTGAACGTGAACGATAAGACCAACGAAGGCTTAAAGTATGTGGGAAAGAATATTTTCACCGTGCAGTATCATCCGGAGGCCTGTCCCGGTCCTCTGGATTCCGGATACCTGTTTGACCGCTTTATGCGTATGATGGAGGAGGGAAGATAATGCCAAAGAACCCAGATATTAAGAAAGTTCTAGTGATCGGCTCCGGCCCCATTATCATCGGCCAGGCCGCAGAGTTCGACTATGCAGGAACCCAGGCCTGCCGTTCCTTAAAGGAGGAGGGCGTGGAGGTGCTGCTCTTAAACTCCAACCCGGCCACGATCATGACCGATAAGGACATTGCCGATAAGGTATACATTGAGCCGCTGACCACAGAGGTGGTGGAGCAGCTGATCATGAAGGAAAAGCCCGACAGCGTTCTCCCGACCCTGGGCGGCCAGGCCGGCTTAAACCTGGCCATGGAGCTGGAAGAGGCCGGTATCCTTGCAAAAAATAACGTGCGTCTCATCGGAACCACGCCTCTGACCATCAAAAAGGCCGAGGACCGTGAAATGTTCAAGGAGACCATGGAAAAGATCAATGAGCCGGTGGCTCCGTCCGAGATCGTGGAAAGTTTGGAGGACGGTCTGGCCGTGGCAGAAAAGATCGGCTATCCGGTGGTGCTCCGTCCGGCCTATACCCTGGGCGGCTCCGGCGGCGGTATCGCAGAGAACCCGGAGCAGTGCGCTGAGATCCTGGAAAACGGCCTGCGCCTTTCCCGTGTGGGACAGGTCCTGGTGGAGCGGTGTATTGCCGGCTGGAAGGAGATCGAGTACGAGGTAATGCGCGACGGCGCCGGAAACGTGATCACCGTCTGCAACATGGAAAACATCGATCCGGTGGGCGTTCATACCGGTGACTCCATCGTTGTGGCTCCGTCCCAGACCTTAGGAGACAAGGAGTACCAGATGCTCCGTACCTCCGCTTTAAAGATCATTACTGAGCTGGGGATCACCGGCGGCTGCAACGTGCAGTACGCGTTGAATCCCAACAGCTTTGAATACTGTGTGATCGAGGTAAACCCCAGAGTAAGCCGTTCTTCTGCACTGGCCTCCAAGGCCACCGGCTACCCCATTGCAAAGGTTGCCGCCAAGATCGCTCTGGGCTATACCTTAGACGAGATCAAAAACGCCGTAACGAAAAAAACCTACGCCAGCTTTGAGCCCATGCTGGACTATGTAGTCGTGAAGATGCCGCGTCTTCCCTTTGATAAATTCATCAACGCCAGCCACAGCCTGGGAACCCAGATGAAGGCCACCGGCGAGGTCATGAGTATCTGCACCAGCTTTGAGGGCGGCCTTATGAAGGCCATCCGTTCCCTGGAGCAGCACGTGGACTGCCTCCTTTCTTATGACTATTCCGGACTTACGTCTGCGGAGCTTAAGGAGGAGCTGAACCGTGTGGATGACCGCCGGATCTGGGTCATCGCCGAGGCCCTGCGCCGCGGCTTCTCCTATGATATGATCCATGAGATCACAAAGATCGATATCTGGTTCATCGACAAGCTGGCGATCCTGGTGGAGATGGAAGCTGCCCTTAAGGCCGCCGGAAAAGATCTGACTCCGGAGCTCTTAAAGGAAGCAAAACGCATCGAATTCCCGGATAACGTGATCGCAAGGCTCACAGGTCTTTCCCAGGATGAGGTAAAGGCCATGCGCTATGAGAACAACATCCGCGCCGCCTTCAAGATGGTGGATACCTGCGCCGCTGAGTTTGCGGCTGAGACGCCGTATTACTACTCCTGCTTCGGCAGTGAGAATGAGGCGGACGGAACCACCAGCAGGAAGAAGGTGCTGGTCCTGGGCTCCGGCCCCATCCGGATCGGCCAGGGCATCGAGTTTGACTTCTGTTCCGTACACAGCACCTGGGCCTTTGAGAAAGAGGGCTATGAGACCGTCATCATCAACAACAACCCGGAGACCGTCAGCACGGACTTTGATATTGCCGACAAGCTGTACTTTGAGCCTCTGACTCCTGAGGATGTGGAGAGCATTGTGGATATCGAGAAGCCCGACGGAGCCGTTGTCCAGTTCGGCGGCCAGACAGCCATCAAGCTGACCGAAGCTCTGATGAAAATGGGAGTTCCGATCTTAGGAACCGCAGCCGAGGACGTGGACGCGGCCGAGGACAGAGAGCGGTTTGATGAGATCCTGGAGCAGTGCGGCATCCCCAGACCCAAGGGGCAGACCGTATTTACAGCAGAGGAGGCCAAAAAGGCGGCCAACGAGCTGGGATATCCGGTACTGGTGCGCCCCTCCTACGTTCTTGGCGGCCAGGGCATGCAGATCGCCATCTGCGACGAGGATATCGACGAGTTCATCGGCATCATCAACCAGATCGCCCAGGAGCATCCGATCCTGGTGGATAAATATATCATGGGCAAGGAGATCGAGGTGGACGCCATCTGCGACGGCACCGACATCCTGATCCCGGGTATCATGGAGCATATCGAGCGTACCGGTATCCATTCCGGCGACAGTATCTCCGTTTACCCGGCCCAGAGCATCACTGAGGGCAACAAGAAGACCCTGGTGGAGTATACAGAAAAGCTGGCAAGGGCCCTTCATGTAAAGGGAATGATCAACATCCAGTTCATTGTGGACGGAGAAGATGTTTACATCATTGAGGTAAATCCCCGTTCCTCCAGAACGGTTCCCTATATCAGCAAGGTAACGGGGATCCCCATCGTTCCCCTGGCGACCCAGATCATCTGCGGCCACACCATCAGGGAACTGGGCTATGCTCCCGGACTCCAGAAAGAGGCCGATTACTTTGCGATCAAGATGCCCGTATTCTCCTTTGAAAAGATCCGCGGCGCAGACATCAGCCTGGGGCCGGAGATGAAATCCACCGGAGAGTGCCTGGGTATCGCAAAGACCTTCAACGAGGCCCTTTATAAAGCGTTCCAGGGCGCAGGCATCAAGCTGCCCAAGTATAAGAACATGATCATCACCGTCCGCGATTCCGATAAGGAGGAGATGGTGGACATTGCCGCCCGCTTCAAGGCCCAGGGCTACCGGATCTTCTGTACCAACGGAACCGCCCGGTACCTGTACCAGAAGGGCGTAGTGACCATCCCTGTGCGCAAGATCGAGCAGGAATCTCCCAATATCCTGGATCTGATCCTGGGACATGAGATCGACCTGGTCATCGACATCCCGGCCCAGGGAGCCGAGCGCAGCCACGACGGCTTTATTATCCGCAGAAACGCCATCGAGACCGGCGTGACGGTCCTTACAGCCATCGATACGGCCAGGGCCCTGGTGACCAGTATGGAGAACCGCGCCCAGGAGCTTACGCTCATCAATATCGCAGACATCTAAATCCATAAATGATTATCCATTATGCATACCGCCTTCGGGTGGTATGCATAAAAATTTATATGGAATGGATAAAATGCATATTTTTTTCAAAAAACCTCTTTACAAAAGCATATTTATGCATTATAATGCGTAACATAAACAAAGGCCACCAATAAATGGCCGTTGGAAACTGCATATATGAAGCATAAAATAAAGAAAAGAGGAATAATTATGAAAAAGCATGTATTTGTGGCAATGGCAGCGATGATATCCATGGCATGGATGACCGGATGTTCCGGCGGAGAAAGCAAGGAGACTGCAGCAGATACGAAGGCAGAGTCCTTCGGCACAGCAGCTGCGGCAGAAGAGACTGAAAAGGCCGGAGACGGAAGTGAGGCAGAAGCCACCGTGTCCGCCGTGGATGTGGATCCCGAAAGCCGTCTGGGAAAGATCCTGGCTTCTGGAAAGATCACCATGGGGACCGCGCCGGATTTCGCTCCCATGGAGTTTAAAAACGTTGGCGCGAAGGGCGTCGAGTACGTGGGCTCCGATATTGAGCTGGGCAAATATATCGCTGAAAAGCTGGGAGTGGAGCTGGAGATCAAGGCTATGGAGTTTTCCGCGATCCAGCAGGGACTTGCCTCCGGCACCATCGATATGGGAATCTCCGGATTTGCCTATACTGAGGAGCGTGCCGAGACCCTGGGACTTTCGGACCGTTACAACATCCAGTCTGAGGATAAGGGCCATACCCTTCTGGTGCTGAAGGAGGATGCGGCTTCCTATAAAACAGCGGAGGATTTTTCCGGAAAGAAGGTCGTAGCCCAGAATGCCTCCCTGCAGCAGTCCCTGGTGACAGAACAGCTTCCGTCGGATATCCAGTTCCAGCCAGTTACAGCTATCACCGACGGCGTTCTGATGCTGACCACAGGGAAGGCCGACGCTCTGGCGGTTTCCTACGATAACGGAGAGATGCTGATGAAGTCCTACCCGGAGATCGCCATGACGGAGTTTAAATTTGATCATTCCGACGAGGGCAATGTCATCGCCGTTAAAAAGGGCGAGGATGAGCTTCTGGAGGCCTTAAACGGGATCATCGCAGAGGTCAATGAATCGGGCCTTTACAGCCAGTGGACCGAGGAAGCCCGGGCTCTGGCAGAAAGCCTTGGCATAGAGATGAAATAGGCCGGAAAGAAAGGAGAAGATCCAATGGAATTTTTCACAGTTATGGGAAAGGTGTGGACCGAATATTCGTCCCTCTTCCTTCATGGCTTATGGATGACATTATATATGGGAGCTCTCACGGTGCTGATCAGCACCGTGTCCGGCTCTCTGATGGCGATGATGCACCGCAGCAGCTGGGGGATCGGAAGGTTTAAGCCCCTTCACGCTGCTGCCGTGGTCTACGTGGAGGTGATCCGGGGAACGCCGATCCTCTTACAGCTTTATTTCTTCTATTTTATGCTGCCCCAGTGGTTTCCGGCGCTGGATCTCAGCGAGTTCACCTGCGTGATGATCGCCTGCTGCGTCAACTCCACAGCCTATGTCTGTGAGATCGTCCGGGCCGGGATCCAGGCTGTGGACGCGGGACAGACCGAGGCGGCCCGGTCCTTAGGCTTAAACAGCCGTCAGGCCATGATCCATATCGTACTGCCCCAGGCAGTAAAAAATATCCTTCCCGCTCTCTGCAATGAGTTTGTGGCCATTGTCAAGGAAACATCCCTGGCATCCACCTTCTTTATCGGAGAGCTGATGACTCAGTTTAAGACCATCAACGGCATTACCTTCCGTGTTCTGGAGCCGTTGACCATCGTGGGCATCATTTATTTCCTTGTGACATTCGTTATGTCCAAGCTGATCGCATTACTGGAGAGGAGGATGAACGCAAGTGAGCGCTAGCAGTGAACTGATCCGTGTGGAGGATCTGCATAAATCGTTTGGAAGCCTTCAGGTGTTAAAGGGCGTGTCTGAAACCATCTCCAAGGGCGAGGTGGTCTCCATCATCGGCCCGTCAGGAGGAGGAAAGAGCACCTTCCTGCGGTGCCTGAACCTGCTGGAAACGCCCACCTCCGGCCGTATTTATTTTGAGGGCACCGACATCACCGACAAGAGCGTGGACATCAACCTCCATCGGCAGAAGATGGGAATGGTGTTCCAGCATTTTAATGTATTCAACAATCTGACCGTGGGGAAGAACGTGACCCTGGCTCCGGTGCTCCTGGGGAAGAAGAGCCAGAAGGAGGCCGATGAGATGGCAGCGGAGCTGCTGGCCCGGGTAGGCCTTCAGGAAAAGGCAGACCAGTATCCCAAAAAGCTTTCCGGCGGCCAGAAGCAGCGTCTTGCCATCGTCCGCGCCCTGGCCATGGAGCCGGATGTGATGCTGTTTGACGAGCCCACCTCGGCCCTGGACCCGGAGATGGTGGGAGAGGTGCTCCAGGTTATAAAGAGCCTGGTAAAGACGGGAATGACCACCGTGATCGTGACCCATGAGATGGGCTTTGCCAAGGAGGTCTCTGACCGGGTATTTTTCATGGACGGCGGGATCATCGCCGAAAAGGGCAGTCCGGACCAGGTGTTCAATCATCCGTCCAACCCGCGTACAAAGGAATTTTTAAGCAAGGTATTGTATTAAGAAGAAAACAGGAGGGGCAGAACCATGACCGACGAAAAAAAGAAGGTTTTAAGCTATATTGACGAGAAAGCAGATGTGATCATCGACACATCCGATAAGATCTGGGATTTTGCGGAGCTTTCCCTGAGGGAATTTAAATCCGGGGAGCTGTACGCCCAGGTATTAAAGGAGGAGGGCTTCGAGGTGGAGCACCCCTTCTGCGGCATTGAGACGGCGTTCCGTGCGTCCTATGGCTCCGGAAAGCCGGTGATCGGGATCCTGGCCGAGTACGACGCCCTCACAGGGCTTTCCCAGGTGGCCGGACAGCAGAGCCGTGAAGAGCTGGTATCCAACGGCAACGGCCACGGCTGCGGCCACAATCTTCTGGGAGCCGGATCCATGGCGGCTGCCTTTGCCATCAAGCACTATCTGGAGGAAAAGGGAGAGGGGAGCGGAAAGGTGATCCTCTATGGCTGTCCCGGCGAAGAGGGAGCTGCCACCAAGGCCTTCATGGCCAGGGACGGCGTATTTAAGGAATGCGACGCGGCCCTCACCTGGCATCCGGGAACAGAAAACCAGGTGACCTCCGGTACCTGCAATACCTGCATCCAGACAGAGTATAAATTCACTGGCGTTGCCTCCCACGCGGCGGGAGCTCCGGAGCAGGGTCGTTCTGCTCTGGACGCTGTGGAGCTGATGAACATTGGAGTCCAGTTCCTGCGGGAGCATATGCCGGATACGGCCAGGATCCATTATTCCATCACTGATGCCGGCGGAGATTCACCCAATGTGGTGCAGCCCAGGGCACAGGTGCTCTATATGGTGCGCTCCATCTGGGCCAAGGAGGCCCTGGCTCTTCAGGAGCGTGTGGACCGGATTGCCCTGGCTGCGTCCATGATGACGGATACCACCATGGAGAAGAAGTTCATTGACGGCTGCTCCAATACAGTTCCCAATAAGGTGCTGGAGAAGCTCCTCTGGGAAAACTTCAGCCAGGTGGAGATGCCGGAATATACAGAGGAAGAGATTGCCTACGCCCAGGCCCTCTGCGATTCTGTGGAGATGAAGGACAATAAGCTCCCAGGAGATTTTACAGAGGACAGCGAGGAGCTTTACGAATTTGTAGATAAAGCCTCGGAGCATGGGACAAAAGCCATCAACGACTTCCTGATCCCGTATTTCTATTCGGAGCATCCGCGCATGGGCTCCACAGATGTGGGCGACGTGAGCTGGCTGGTTCCTACGGCACAGATCAATACCGCCACATATCCGTCCAAGGCTCCGGGCCATTCCTGGCAGAACGTGTCCTGCGGACGCACCTCCATTGCCCATAAGGCCATGCTCATGGCCGGCAAGGTCCTGGCGGCAGCCGCTGTGGATCTGATGGAAAAGCCGGAGGTCTTACAGGCGGCCAGGGATGAATACGAGGCAAAAATGAAACGCTACGGCGGCTATTTCTGCCCGGTTCCCGAAGGCGCAGTACCGGTAGTTCCGGGTGAAAAGATGTAAATAAGGAAAATTGTAGATATAAAACAAGAGATTTCTCCTCGGATTCTGTCGGATTGGGCCGATTTATACAAAAAATGGAAGGCTATATAAAAAAATATCGGTAATCCTTTACAAAACCTATGGAATGGGGTATAATACGGTATGGTTGTTTAATATATAACAAACCGAAAGAAGAGGAGGAATTCAAAATGAAAAAATTAGTAAGCGTTCTTCTTGCAGCCGGCCTTGTAGCCAGCATGACAGCATGCGGCGGCGGCGATAAGAAGGAGTCCGCAGCAGCACCGGCAGAGACAACAGCCGCAGCAGCAGAGACAACAAAAGCAGACGAAAAAGAGACAGAAAAAGTTACAGAAGCAGTTACAGAAGCCGCCAAGGATTTAGCAGACGCAGGAGAGATCTCCGTATTATACTATACATACGGCGATACATATATCTCCAGCGTGCGTTCCGCACTGGATGCAGCTCTTGATAAGGCTGGCATCAAGTACCAGGACTACGACTCCAACAACAGCCAGACGACCCAGACCGAGCAGGTTTCCACAGCCATCGCAAAAGGAACCTCTCTTCTGGTAGTAAACCTGGTGGACAGCGGTTCTGACGACGCTGCAAAGAATATCATCGAGCTGGCAAAGGCACAGAGCATCCCGGTGATCTTCTTCAACCGTTCTGTAAGCGAGGAAGTCGTTTCCGCATACGACAAGGCTGTATTCGTAGGTACAGATTATGAGATGGCCGGCCATATGCAGGGCGAAATGATCGGTGAGTACCTGGTTGAGAATTACGATACCGTAGATCTCAACGGCGACGGCCAGATCTCCTACGTAATGTTCAAGGGCCAGGAGGGCAACGCCGAGGCAATCGCACGTACCCAGTTTGGCCAGGAAGATGCGGACAAGGTCCTGGAAGCAGCCGGCAAGAAGCCGTTAGCTTTCTATGACGCAAGCAACACAAACAAATATCTGGTTGACCAGGGCGGTCTGTGGTCCGCAGCAGCAGCTACCGAGTATATGCAGACGATCCTGTCCCAGTACAGCGAAGCAAACAACAACATGGTTGAGCTTGTTATCGCCAACAACGACGAGATGGCGATCGGATCCGTTACCGCTCTCCAGAACGCCGGCTACAACAAAGAAGGCGCTACTGTGATCCCGGTATTCGGCGTAGATGCTACTGACGCTGCAAAGGACGCGATCGCAGCCGGTACAATGACAGGTACCATCAAACAGGATGCTGAAGGTATGGCCAACACCATCGCCCAGATCACAGCAAACTATCTGACAAGCGCAGAAACATTTGAGGGTGTCGATGCAGCCAACGTAGTAGGAACATGGCGTGTGAATATTCCTTACGCTATGTACACAGGCGAGGAATAAAGTCATCGATGATGCGGCCGCACTTCGGTGCGGCCGTATTTTTTACGCGCGCATCGGCCAGATGAACATGTGCGCATGCTCATGTGGCGGCTGCCGCGGGAAAGAACAGGACCAGAAAAAGGTCCTGTTCTGCGCCATACGGAGATGACGTTTCCAGTATGACGAAACGGCGTATAGCGAAATACTTGAGAATCAGGAGGCGATGATTTGAGTATGAAAGACACAACAAATGCCACTGGATCGGGAAACCAGCCCGTGCTGCTGCGCATGGAGGGGATCTGCAAATCATTCCCCGGCGTAAAGGCCCTGGATAATGTTTCCCTGACGGTCCGTGCCGGGACGGTTCATGCTCTTATGGGCGAGAACGGAGCCGGTAAGTCCACTCTTATGAAGTGCCTGTTCGGTGTTTACAACAAGGATGCAGGCCATATTTACCTGGACGGCAAGGAGGTCAGCTTTAAGACTTCCAAGGAAGCTCTGGAAAATGGAGTGGCAATGGTGCACCAGGAGTTAAACCAGGCATTAAAGCGCAATGTTATGGATAACATGTGGCTGGGCCGGTTCCCGAAGATCTCCAAATGGTGTCCTCTGACCAGTGAATCCAAAATGTACGAGGCCACGAAAAAGCTGTTCGATGAACTGGATGTGAACGTGGACCCGAAAACCGTGATGAGCACCATGCCCGTATCCCAGAGACAGATGGTGGAGATCGCCAAGGCGGTTTCCTATAATTCCAAGGTGATCGTATTTGATGAGCCCACCTCCTCCCTGACTGAGGAAGAGGTAGAGCATCTGTTCCGGATCATCAATATGCTGCGTGACCGCGGCTGCGGGATCATCTATATCTCCCATAAGATGAAAGAGATCTTACGGATCTCGGATGACGTTACCATCATGCGCGACGGCCAGTGGATCGCCACAAAGCCGGCGAAGGATCTGACAATGAACGAGATCATCAAGCTGATGGTAGGCCGAGAGCTTACAAACCTGTATCCGGAGAAGGATAATGTGGTAGGAGAGCCTCTGTTGGAGGTAAAGGGACTGACTGCCGCCTACTCCAAGCTCCGCGACGTATCGTTCGTGGCGAAAAAGGGCGAAGTCCTGGGCATTGCAGGCCTGGACGGCTCCGGACGGACGGAGCTTCTGGAGAATATCTTCGGGATCGCCACAAGAAAAGAAGGCGAGATCTATCTCCATGGCAAACGGGTGATGAACCGCAATGCCAGGGAATCCATAAAAAATAAATTTGCCCTGCTGACCGAGGAAAGACGTGCCACCGGTATTTTCGGGATCCGCGATATCCAGGCCAACACCACCATATCCAGCTTCCAGAGATATAAGGTGGGTCCGTTCCTCAGCGATAAGAAAATGAGCGAAGCCACGGAATGGGGGATCAAGGCCATGCGTACCAAAACGCCCAGCCAGAGGACCCAGATCCGTTCCTTATCCGGCGGAAACCAGCAGAAGGTGATCCTGGCCCGGTGGCTTTTGACGGAGCCGGAGGTGCTCCTTCTGGACGAGCCCACCCGCGGTATCGACGTGGGCGCGAAATATGAGATTTACCAGCTGATCCTTAATCTGGCCAAGGAAGGAAAGACCGTGCTGATGGTTTCCTCCGAGATGCCGGAGCTTTTGGGCGTCTGCGACCGGATCCTGGTTATGTCCGGCGGACAGCTGGCCGGTGAGGTGGACGCAAGAACAACGACGCAGGAAGAGATCATGGCTCTCGCTGCGAAATTTGCATAAGGATAGGAGGAATGAACTGTGGCTGACAATAAAGCAACATCCAAAGCACAGGAATTTAAAGCGCTTTCCAAGAAAGACCAGCAGAGAAAGATTGGGGATCTGATCTTAAACAACGCGATGTATATCATCATTGCCATCGCGATCATTTTCATCACCGTGAAACAGCCCAAATTCATCAGTCTTTCTTCAATTGTAAATATTATTTCCCTGACGGCGGCAAAGCTGCCCATCGCCCTGGGGATCGGCGGCTGTATCGTACTGACTGGTACGGATATTTCCGCAGGCCGTGTGGTAGGTCTGGCAGCGTGTATCTCCGCTTCCTTACTGACCACTGTATTTAAGGTATTCCCCAACATGACATCTGCGATGCCCATTCCGGTGGTGCTTCTGATCGTGTTGGGCGTAGGCGCTGCCGTTGGCTTCGTAAACGGCTTCAGCGTGGCGAAATTTAAGCTGCATCCCTTTATCGTGACCCTGTCCACCCAGCTGATCACATACGGTATCATCCTTATGTACTTAATGAACGGCGTCAACAACGGACAGACCTTAAGCGGACTGACCGACAGCTACCGTTCTCTGATCACAGGAACCTTATTCACCATCGGCGGCGTTGCCATCCCCAGATACGTTCTGTATGCAGTGATCTTGACAGCCGTTATGTGGGTGATCTGGAACAAGACCACCTTCGGAAAGAATATGTTTGCCGTTGGCTCCAACGAGGAAGCAGCCAATGTATCCGGCGTAAACGTGGCCCGTACCATCATCCTGGTATTCATGCTTGCCGGCGTTATGTACGGCATCACCGGTTTCTTCGACGGCGCCCGTATTGCATCTGCCAACGCCAATACAGGTCTCAACTACGAGTGTGACGCCATCGCGGCCTGCGTAATCGGCGGCGTATCCTTCGTCGGCGGTATCGGACGCATCAGCGGCATCGTAGTAGGCGTTCTGCTGCTGCAGATCATCTTCGCCGGACTGAACTTCCTTTCCGTTGACCCCAACATGCTTTACATCATCAAGGGTCTGATCATCCTGGTAGCCTGCGCCATTGATATGCGTAAGTATCTGGTGCGGAAGTAAGAGATGGAAGATAAGAGAGAAAACGGAGGCTCTCCGGAACAGGACAAGGGGCCGGAGAGAGAATTCCGGGGTCTTTATAAATATGTGAAGATCTCAGAACGGTCCTTAAACTGGATCATCATTGTCCTGGGGGCAGCCCTGGTGATCTGCTTTGGGATCGGTTATGCCAACCGTGGATACATGGTGGATTTTGACGCCCGGGGCGGGACTGTGGTGGAGAGCCAGAAGCGGATGTACGGCGATCTGGTGACAGTGCCGGAGGAGCCTGTCCGGGAGGGAAGCGTATTTGAGGGCTGGTATACAGACGAAAATCTGACGATCCCCTGGGATCTGTCAAAGGATACAGTCACCGGTCCCATGACGCTTTATGCCAAATGGCGGGATAAATAAACAAGAAAGTACAGATAAGGCCTCACTGTCCTTCCTGCGCGTTTTGCACAGCGGCGGTGGGGCCTTTGGATTCAAGGAGAAGTACATGCTGACGAGTAAAAAAGTATCCGAATCCATACGCCTGGGTTCGATCCTGATGTTTTCCGGCGGGTTCCTGGACGCGTATTCCTATCTGGTGCGGGGCCAGGTATTTGCCACTGCGGAAACGGGAAATATCGCCCTTATGGGGATCAGCCTGGCCCGGGGAGATCTGGCTGTGGCCGGACGGTATCTGATCCCGGTGGCCGCCTATGCGGCGGGGATCTTTCTGACAGAATGGATCCGTATGCGGGTGGGGGAAAACGGAACGGTCCACTGGAAAGAGGGGATCCTGTGGCTGGAGCTTCTGGTGATGGTCCTGGCCGGATTCATGCCCCAGAAGTGGAATTCTCTGGTGAACTGTCTGATCGGTTTTTCCTGCGCCATGCAGGTAGAAGCGTTCCGGAAGATGCACGGCATGGCCTTTGCCACTACCATGTGTACAGGAAATTTAAGAAGCGGGACCGAGCTTCTGGCCGTGGGGACTCTTGAAAACAACGGTGAGCAGAGGAAGTACGGATTATGGTATTACTGGATCGACCTGGTCTTTGTGGCCGGTGCAGCCGCCAGCGCCCTGCTCTGCCAGGTGCTGGCAGAACGGGCGGTCTGGGTCTGTGCGGCGGCGCTTTTATCGGCCATCCTTTTTATCCGGTATCACCGCAGGATGGCGAAGGTGTGACCGCTGCTTTAGCAGGGCTCTTTTCTGGAGAAAAGGTAAAAGCCGGGATTCCGGTTATCTGTTTCCTTTTCCATCAGCTCCGGGGAGCAGTAGGCAAAGGGAGCGTCCAGGCGCACCTTTCCCTCTCTTCCCGGTTCCTCGTATTTGCCCTCCTTTAAAGACGGATCCAGGACACAGATGCTGTCCTTTCCGGCGGATAAAAGCAGGACGTAGTGGCCGCCGTGGGAAAATACTCCGGTATAGCCTTCCCGGTCTCCGCCCACGTTGGCGATGACGCTGCCGCCGTTCTTTAAGTGCTGCATGGCCTTTTTCACGCGGTTGGTGGTGGAAAAGTCCAGATCGTACAGATCCGCCACCACGGGCCCCAGGATCTTCATATCCGTTCCGGGATGGAGATTGGCCTTATGCTTTAAGGAAAGGGCGATCAGGCGCTTTAAGGAAATGGTCTTTGTGGTGAGACGGTCCACCATCATAGCCAGGGAGCAGAGGCCGCAGCCCGCCTCCTTAATGGAGAGATCGTGGAAGCGGCTGCCCTCGGTGGCGGCGTCGGTGGGATACGGGATATCTGGATGATCCAGCTGATTTAAATATTTCATAAGGTCCTCCTTTGTAAGAGTATGTATGGTTATATTATGAGTTTTGGAGACAAAAATGTCAAGACCTCCGGAAGAGTATCACTTTTTTCAGCATAGATGGGGGAAGGTGTTGATTCCTGGAGGAAATATGTTTAGAATAAAAGGATGGAGGAACCGGAGTATGGAAATAGTCAGAGGAAGATCAGTCTTAAAAAGAACTGCGGTGGGAAGGCTCCAGTACTATGAGAAAGAAGAACCGAGCGTGGTCCGGCGGCAGGTGGAGGACACAGAGAGGGAGCTTTCGCGCTATGAGCGGGCCCTGGAGCAGGCGGAAAAGGAGCTGGAAGCCCTGTATGAGAGGGCTCTGGGAGAGGCAGGAGCAGACAGCGCTGCGGTGTTCATGGGCCACCGGATGCTTCTTAAGGATGAGGAATACAGAAATTCTGTGACCAGGGCGATCACAGGAGAGAGGGTCAACGCTGCCTTTGCAGTGGAAACGGTGGGGGACGAGCTCTGCCGTCTGTTCCTGGAGATGGAGGACGAGTATCTGAGGGCCAGGGCTGCGGATATCCGGGATGTGTCGGATCGTCTCCTGCGGATCCTGGAGGAAGAGGAAAAGGGCGGCGGACGGTGCGGAAGGGGACCGGCCCTTTCAGAGCCGGTGATCCTTGCAGCCAGGGACCTGGCTCCCAGCGAGACCGTTCTTCTGGATAAGAAAAAGATCCTGGGCTTTGTGACCGAGCAGGGCTCTGCCAATTCCCACACAGCCATTCTGGCAAGGACCATGGAGATCCCGGCCCTGGTGTCGGTTCCTGTGGCCCGGGAATGGGACGGAAGACTGGCGGCCATCGACGGGGAGGAGGGGATCCTCTATGTGGATCCGGATCCGGAGACCCTTGAAAGGCTGAAGGAAAAAAAGGCCCGCCAGGAGGAAGCGGCAAGGCTTCTGCTGGAGATCCGGGACCTGCCGGATGTGACCCGGGACGGGACCCGGGTGGAGCTTTACGCCAATATCGGAGGTCCGGAGGATGTGGAGGCGGTCCTGGGATCCAGGGGCGCAGGCGTGGGCCTGTTCCGGAGTGAATTTCTATATCTGGAAAAGGAGACGTACCCCACAGAGGACGAGCTGTTTTCTGCCTACCGCCAGACAGCAGAGCGCATGGGCGGAAGAGAGGTGGTCATCCGCACCCTGGACATTGGGGCAGATAAGACAGCAGACTATTTTGGCATAGAAAAAGAGGCCAATCCGGCCATGGGCTTCAGGGCCCTGCGGATCTGCCTGAAGCGGCCGGAGATCTTCCACACCCAGCTGCGGGCCATCTACCGGGCCAGCGCCTATGGGAAGGTCTCGGTGATGTTTCCCATGGTGGCCTCCCTCTGGGAGGTGGAGGAGGCCAAAGCCATGGCGCTCCAGGTCCGGGAGGAGCTGGAACGGGAAGGGATCCCCATGGGCCATGTGGACCTGGGCATTATGATCGAGACTCCGGCGGCTGCCATTTTAAGCGGAGAGCTGGCGGAAAAGGTGGATTTTTTCAGCATCGGCACCAACGATCTGACCCAGTACACCCTGGCGGCGGACCGGCAGAATGACCGGCTGGATGATTTTTACGATCCCCGACATCCGGCGGTCCTGAGGCTCATTGCATACGTGGCGGAAAACGCCCAAAAAGCCGGGATCCGGGCCGGGATCTGCGGAGAACTGGCAGCGGATCCTTCCCTTACGGAAGTCTTTCTGAAAATGGGGATCCGGGAGCTGTCGGTGTCGCCTTCCTTCCTTCTGCCCCTGAGAAAGAGGATCCGGGAGATCTGTCTGGAAGAAACAGAAAATGACCAAGGAGTTTAGAAATGAAGCAGAACCAATATGAGATCATCGTGCTGGATCTGGACGGCACGCTGACGAACCGGGATAAGGTGATCACGCCCCGGACGAAAAAGGCCCTGATGGAGGCCCAGGCCAGGGGGAAAAAGGTGGTGCTGGCCTCCGGGAGGCCGACCCAGGGGGTCATGCCCCTGGCGGAGGAGCTGGATCTGAAAGCCTACGGCGGCTTTATCCTGTCCTATAACGGCGGACGGATCATGAACTGCACCACCGGGGAGGTGGTATTTTCCCGGGAGCTGCCGGTGGAGTCCAACCGGACCATCATCGGTCTGGCAGAGGAGCACCGGGTGGATATTTTGACATATGAGGACAGCCGCATCATCACCAATAACGCAGAATGCCCCTATGGAAAGCTGGAGAGCCGCATCAACTCCATGGAGGTGGTGGAGAAGGCAGATCTGGCGTCCTATGTGGATTTTCCAGTTCCCAAGTTCCTGATGATGGATGATGGGGATTATCTGGCCATGGTGGAGCCCAGGGTGAAGGCGGCCCTGGGAAAAAATTTCAGCGTTTACCGGTCAGAGCCGTTTTTCCTGGAGATCCTTCCCAGGGGCATCGATAAGGCCCAGAGCCTGGAGCGGCTTCTGGAGGTGTCGGGACTGTCCCGGGAGCAGATGATCGCCTGCGGTGACGGCTATAACGATCTTTCCATGATCCGGTATGCAGGCCTGGGGGTGGCCATGGAAAACGCAGTGCTGCCGGTCCGGAAGGCGGCGGATCATATCACTGCCTCCAACAACGACGACGGAGTTGCAATGGTGGTGGAGCAGTTCTTGCTGACGTAGGGGGGGAGAACAGCGGTTTTTATAAATATATTTTGTAAATGACTGGACTTAAAAACTTTAATGTGTTAAAATGTTACTTGTGTATCGGGCAGGGAAGCTGCTGGGAAACCATCGGATAATGGAAAAAATATGTCTCACAAAGGGGAGTCTGAACATGAATAAAAAGATAAAAACGGAAGCTGTGGACCATCTTTTTGAAGCGGTGCTGACCTTAAAGTCTCCGGAGGAGTGCTACGCGTTTTTTGAGGACGTGTGTACGGTCAATGAACTGCTGTCCCTGTCCCAGAGGTATGAGGTCGCCAAGATGCTCCGGGAAAAGAAAACGTATCTGGATATCGCGGAGCGCACCGGCGCTTCCACCGCCACCATCAGCCGGGTGAACCGGTCCTTAAATTATGGGAACGACGGCTATGATATGGTGTTTAAACGTCTGGGATATCCCTTTGAGGAAAAATAAAACGAAAAAGCTGCCTTCCGGTGACCATAGATCATGGTCCCGGAAGGCAGCTTTTTTCTTTTGTATCTTATTTCTCCCGGCTGAAGGACTGTTTCAGAGGAAGGATCTCCTTTTTGTAAACATGGCGCAGGAATACGGCGCTGATCCCGGCGGAAAAAACCTCTGCCAGGGGGAAGGCGAACCATACGTAGGAAAGCCCCAGGGTCTTTGCGAAAAGAAAGGCCGCGGGAAGGAGGATCACCAGCTGTCTTAAAACAGACACCCACAGGCTCAGCATGCCGTGGCCCATGGCCTGGAACAGGGAGGAGCAGGCGATGCCGAAGCCGGCTAAGATAAAGCTCAGGGAGATGATCTTAAGGGCCGGCACGCCGATCTCCAGCATGGAGTCAGAGGCATTGAAGATCATTAGAAGATTCTCAGCAGCCAGGTTGAACAGCAGCAGCCCCGCGATCATAATGGAAACGGCGTAGGCGATGGACAGCTTCAAAGTCTTCACGATCCGGTCCGGTCTTCCGGCACCGAAGTTATAGGCAATGATGGGCACAGTACCGTTGTTTAAGCCGAATACGGGCATGAACACGAAGCTCTGGAGCTTAAAGTACACTCCGAATACGGCGGTGGCCGTGGAGGTGAAGGCAATGAGGATCTTATTCATGCCAAAGGTCATGACGCTGCCGATGGAGGCCATGATGATGGACGGGATGCCCACGGCATAAATATGGCCGATGATCTCCTTTTCCGGCCGGAAGCCCTTAAAGGCCAGATGGATCTCGTGGTTTCTGGTGGTATTCAGGACAAAGCCCAGGATCAGGGCAATGATCTGCCCGGTGACAGTGGCCAGGGCCGCTCCGGCTACCCCCATTTTCGGGAAGCCCAGGAGACCAAAGATCATAATGGGGTCCAGGATGATATTTAAGATCGCTCCCGTTCCCTGGATGATCATAGAGTAAAAGGTCCGGCCGGTGGACTGCATGAGCCGCTCAAAGGCGATCTCGCCGAAGAGCCCAAAGGAAAGGACGGTACAGATCTGGAGGTAGGCGGTGCCCATCTCCACGATCTCCGGGTCCCTGGTCTGGGCCAGGAAAAAGTGCTCCGCGAAAAACAGGCCGAAAACGGCGAAAGCCAGAAAGCTCATGAAGGCCAGGAACAGGGCGTGGATGGCGATGCGGTTGGCCTTCTGGAAGTTTTTTTCGCCCAGGCTTCTGGAAAGGGTGGCGTTGATGCCGACGCCTGTGCCGGTGGCTACGGCGATCATCAGGTTCTGGGCCGGGAAGGCCAGGGATACGGCCGTCAGGGCGTTTTCGCTGATCTGGGCCACGAACATGCTGTCTACAATGTTATAAAGGGCCTGGATCAGCATGGACAGCATCATGGGGATGGACATGGACAGGATCAGCTTGTTGATGGGCATGACCCCCATTTTGTTTTCAGATGACATGGTTTGGTTCTCCTCTCGTAATTTTATGTAAGGTCTGTATGAAGGCATCCCGGGCCGTGACGGCGGCCGGGGTACAGCCAGACAAAAAAACGACCTGTGCAGATGGTCGTTTTCTGTGGATATTATACGGCAAATTCCGCCATAAGTCAACCGCCTGGACTGCCTCCGCAGTTGAAAGGAGCCGGCCAGTGTGATAGGATAAAGAAAAGAGCGGGAAGGAGGCATGTATATGGAAAAGATCTGTATTTTCTGCGGAAGATCCCTGGGGCGGTGGGAGAGAAAATCCCTGTACTGCGGCAATGGGACCCAGACCGTATGTAAGGAATGCTATGAGAAATATTCTCCCATGACCAATGTGGAGCGGGGCCTTCTGGCCTGGGAAACGGGCCGGGCAGAATCCCGGGAGGAGCTGCGGGAATTTGTGGAGCAGGCGGAAAGGACCAGAGAGGAAAAGCAGGAGAAGGAGAGGGAGGACCGG
Source organism: Pilosibacter sp. YYHA0881 (assembly GCF_051602715.1). Classification (GTDB taxonomy): domain Bacteria; phylum Bacillota; class Clostridia; order Lachnospirales; family Lachnospiraceae; genus Alitiscatomonas; species Alitiscatomonas aceti. The sequence continues at coordinate 1,324,692 of NZ_CP175657.1, read as the reverse complement.
GAACAGAAGCGGACCGGGAAAACATGTCTCCGCTGCGGTGGGGAGATGCTGGATCTGGGATCCATGAAGCTTAAGCTGGGGGAGGAGACCTTCTTTTTCAGTGACTGGAACCGTCTTGCCAGCGGATCACTGGACGTGCAGGTCCTTCGGTGCGAGGACTGCGGAAAGGCAGAATTTTACATTCCTGAGCAGAAGTGATGGGAGAGCTTTGCCGCACGGCTGGATGAATACAAAGTTTTTGGGAAAATCCTGCGTAAGCGGTTGCCATTTGGATAAAATTTACTTATAATGTGAAAGGCAGACCAGAAAAGAAAGGATGTGAGCACATAATGGAAGGCCGAAGTTGCAAGACAGAGGCAGACGCCCACCCGGAACCTGAGGCAATAGACATAATGCAGTCCCATTATGTGTATTGCCGTTCTTAATGGACGTTTTGCCTCCATGCCGGTAAAAATATGGAGTGGAGGAAGAAACGATGTCAAACGAAGTTATGGAAAATGAAGAGAAGGAGAAGCTTTTAAGGCTGGCGGAGGAAAAAAAGTACCGGCAGTTAAAGGAAGCCCTTCTGGAGATCAACGAGGTGGATATCGCCTCATTTATGGAAGAACTGGATTCGGAAAAGACCGTGATCGTGTTCCGTATGCTGCCCAAGGCCCTGGCCACGGACGTATTTGCGGAGCTTCCGGCGGAAAGCCAGAGCCACATCATCAACAGCATCACGGATAAGGAGCTTTCAGAGATCGTAGAGGACCTGTATGTGGACGACGCGGTGGATATGCTGGAGGAGCTTCCGGCAACGGTGGTGCGCCGCGTTCTGAAGAATACGACGCCGGATACGAGAAAGCTCATCAACCAGTTCTTAAATTATCCGGAGAACAGCGCCGGAAGCATCATGACGGCCGAGTATGTGGGCCTGAAAAAGAACATGACCGTAGAGCAGTCCTTTGCCTATATCCGTCATCACGGCGTGGACTCGGAGACCATTTATACCTGCTATGTGATGGATGAAAAGCGCCATCTGGAGGGCGTGGTCACGGTCAAGGAGCTTTTGATGAACGCCTATGAGGCACGCCTGGAGACTATTATGGACACCCATGTGATCAAGGTGACCACCACCGAGGACCAGGAGGCTGTGGCGGATATGATGAACAGATACGGCCTTTTATGTATCCCTGTGGTGGACAGCGAGGATCGTCTGGTGGGGATCATCACCGTAGACGATGTGATGGAGGTCATGGAGGAAGAGGCCACCGAGGACTTCGAGAAGATGGCCGCCATGCTGCCCAGTGAAAAGCCGTATTTAAAGACCAGCGTGTTCCAGCTTGCAAAAAACAGGATCCCGTGGCTTCTGATCCTGATGCTGTCCAGCACCATCACTGGTGCGATCCTGGTAAAATATGAGACTGCCTTTGCGGCGGTGCCGCTGTTAGTAAGCTTTATCCCGATGTTAATGGATACAGGCGGAAACTCGGGAAGCCAGAGCAGCACCATGGTGATCCGCGGCATGGCCCTGGGAGAGATCGAGCCGTCGGACGTATTAAAGGTCTTATGGAAGGAGATCCGGGTCGGCTTTATGGTGGGCTTTGTGCTGGCGGTGGTGAACTTTATCCGCCTGATGATCCAGTATCCGGGAAACACCATGATCTGCGTTACGGTGGTCATCAGTATGTTTGCCACTGTGGTGGCGGCCAAGACCATCGGCTGTACCCTGCCCATCGGGGCCAAGGTATTAAAGCTGGATCCGGCCATTATGGCGTCGCCCATGATCACCACCATCGTGGACGCGGTGAGTCTGATGGTATACTTTAATCTGGCCTGCCATCTGCTGGATATGGCGGCATAAAAGAGAAACATGGGGAAAGCCCCTTAAAATTCTATGGAAATGACAGGAGAAGAAAAAAATGGGAAAAGTGAGAACAAGGTTTGCGCCGAGCCCCACAGGCCGGATGCATGTGGGAAATTTAAGGACCGCGCTTTACACATATCTGATCGCCAAGCATGAGGGCGGGGATTTCATCCTCCGCATCGAGGACACGGACCAGGAGCGGTACGTGGAGGGAGCGGTGGACATCATCTACCGTACCATGGAAAAAACGGGACTGATCCATGATGAGGGACCGGATAAGGACGGCGGTTACGGCCCCTATGTACAGAGCGAGCGCCAGAGATCCGGGATCTATATGGAGTACGCGAAAAAGCTGGTGGAAAAGGGCGAGGCCTATTACTGCTTCTGTACCCAGGAGCGTCTGGATTCCTTAAAGAAGAACGTCAACGGAGAGGAGATCATGGCCTATGATAAGCACTGCCTGGGCCTTTCCAAGGAAGAGGTGGAGGCCAATCTGAAGGCCGGAATGCCCTTCGTGATCCGTCAGAATAACCCCAAGGAGGGGACCACCACCTTCCACGACGACATTTACGGCGATATCAGTGTGGATAACTCGGAGCTGGACGATATGGTCCTCATTAAATCCGACGGATACCCCACCTACAACTTCGCCAACGTGGTGGACGACCATCTGATGGGGATCACCCATGTGGTGAGAGGAAACGAGTATCTGTCCTCCTCCCCCAAATACAACCGTCTTTACGAGGCCTTCGGCTGGGAGGTGCCGGTGTACGTCCACTGTCCTACCATCACCAACGAGGAGCATAAAAAATTAAGCAAGAGAAGCGGTCATTCCTCCTTTGAGGACCTTTTAGAGCAGGGCTTTTTAACAGAGGCCATCGTAAACTTCGTAGCTCTCTTAGGCTGGTCCCCGGCAGGCAACCAGGAGTTCTTTACCCTGGAGGAGCTGGTGAAGGAATTTGACTACCACAACATGAGCAAATCCCCGGCAGTGTTTGATATGACAAAGCTGCGCTGGATGAATGGGGAATATTTAAAGAAGATGGACTTCGAGCCCTTCTATGCCCAGGCGGAGCCTTATTTAAAGGCCGCCATCACAAAGCCCCTGGATCTTAAGAAGATCGCCGCCATGGTAAAGACCAGGATCGAGGTATTCCCGGACATTGCGGCCCAGGTGGATTTCTTTGAGACGCTTCCGGAGTATGATCCGGAGATGTATGTTCATAAAAAGATGAAGACCACAAAGGAGACCTCCCTGGAGACCTTAAAGGAGGTGCTTCCGCTGTTGGAGGCCCAGGAGGATTATTCCAACGATGCTCTTTATGAGACCCTGGCCGCCTATGTGGCGGAAAAGGGCGTAAAGACCGGCTTCGTGATGTGGCCCATCCGCACGGCGGTTTCCGGAAAGCAGATGACCCCGGCAGGAGCCACTGAGATCATGGAGGTACTTGGAAAAGAGGAGTCCCTGGAGCGGATCAGGAAGGGGATCGCACTTCTGGAGGCGTAGGACAGGAAAAGAGAAAGTTGCTTTCAGCAGGTAAATGATGAAATTTAACGAAGCGCAGAAAACGGCCCTGTCTCATAAGACGGGGCCCATGATGGTCCTGGCGGGGCCGGGGTCCGGAAAGACCACGGTGATCACTCACAGGATCGCAGGACTCCTGGAGTCGGGAGTCCGCCCGTCAGAGATCCTTGTGATCACTTTTACAAAGGCGTCGGCCAGGGAGATGGAGGAACGGTTCTATTCCCTGAGACCGGCGGTCAGAGAAAACGATACAGAAAGTGGAAGGGTGACCTTTGGTACCTTCCACTCTGTTTTTTACAGGATCCTTAAGCTGGCGTACCGGTTTCCGGCGGGCTGTGTCCTGGGGGAGGAGGAAAAACGCCAGTATTTCAGGGAATTTCTCGAAAATTCCGAACTGGAGGTGGAGGATGAGGGCGAGTTCATCTCCGCCGTGATCAACGAGATCAGCTATGTAAAGGGAAGCCAGATGGACCTTTCCTGCTACTATTCCCAGAACTGTCCGGAGGAATGGTTCAAACGGCTGTACACCGGCTATGAGGATATGCTGCGGGCCAGGGGAAAGCTGGATTTCGACGATATGCTGGTCATGTGCTATGAGCTGTTTTCCCAGAGAAAGGATATCCTTTCTGCCTGGCAGAGGAAATTCCGGTATATTTTAGTGGATGAATTTCAGGATATCAACCAGATCCAGTATGAGATCGTGAAGATGCTGGCTCTGCCGGAAAATAATCTTTTCATCGTGGGAGATGACGACCAGTCCATTTACCGGTTCCGGGGAGCGAAGCCGGAGATCATGCTGGGCTTTGAAAAGGACTATCCGGGGGCCCGCCGCGTGCTCCTGGCGGAAAACTACCGTTCCTCCAGGGAGATCGTGGAGACCTCCTTAAAGCTCATATCCCGGAACCAGGTCCGTTTTAAAAAGGAACTGGTTCCGGTCCATGGCTCCGGACGCCCCGTGGATGTATCCGTGTATGAAAATCCTCTGGCAGAGGCCGAGGGAACGGCCAGGCGGATCCGCCAGTACGCCCAGGCGGGCTTTGCCTTTGAGGACATGGCCGTACTGTTCCGGACCGGGAACGGAACGGGGCTTCTGGCAGAAAAACTGATGGAATATAACATCCCCTTTTCCATGCGGGATGTGATCCCCAGCCTCTACGGCCACTGGATCGCAAAGGATCTGATGGCGTATCTGGAGCTGGGCCATGGGAGCCAGGCCCGCAGCGATTTCTTCCGGATCATGAACCGGCCCAACCGGTATTTTTCCAGGGACGCCTTTGAAACGCCCCTGGTGTCCCTGGACCAGGTCAGGGATTTTTACCGGGACCGGGACTGGATGCAGGAGCGGGTCATGGATCTGGAGGGGGATCTGCGGACCATCGGACGGCTGAGGCCCGGCCCTGCCATCCACTACATCCGCCAGGCTGTTGGCTATGATGATTATTTAAAGGAATTTGCCGCATTCCGGCGGATCCGTCCAGAGGAATTTTTCGATATTGCCAGCCAGATCGAAGAGAGCGCGGCCGGCTTCTCCACCCTGGAGCAATGGAAGGAGCACATCCGCCAGTATGAGGAGACGCTGAAGGAAAAGAGAAGAGAGGCAAAGGAGCCGGGCAGGCCGGAGGGAGTGACCCTCTCCACCATGCACAGCTCCAAGGGGCTGGAATACAGGATCGTATTTGTCGTTGATGCCAACGAGGGCATCGTCCCCCACCACAAGGCGGGGCTTCCGGCAGACATCGAGGAGGAGCGGCGTCTCTTTTATGTGGCCATGACCCGGGCGAAGGAGCGGCTCCATCTCTGCGCGGTGAAGGAACGGTATCACAGAAAGCAGGAGATCTCCCGGTTCGTGAAGGAATGCATGGACTGAGGAGCCGTATGGACAGGACAGTGTATGGAAGGAGAAGGGACAGCAGATGGCATTGGTGCATATTTACTGCGGAGACGGAAAGGGAAAGACCAGCGCGGCTGTGGGAATGGCTGTCCGGGCCGCCGGACGTGGGCTTAAGGTGGTGATGGTGCGGTTTTTAAAAAGCGACGATTCCGGGGAGGTGGCCGTACTGGGCCATATTCCAGGGATCACGGTGATCCCCTGTGAAAGGACCTTCGGCTTCGTATCGGCCATGGACCGGGAGACCAGAGAGCAGGCAGCCCGGTGGAATCTGGAACAGTTTTTCCGAGCCGTGGAGCTGGCGGAGGGGGCGGACCTTCTGATCCTGGACGAGATCATGGCGGCCATGACCTACGGCATGGTGCCCGAGGAACGGGTCCTGGAGTTTCTGGAGGACAGGCCCGGTGGGCTGGAGGTGGTACTGACCGGCAGATCGCCGTCGGAGCGGATCCTCGGAGCCGCTGATTATGTGTCGGAGATCCAAAAGGTCAGACACCCCTATGACCGGGGGATTTTGGCAAGAAAGGGAATTGAGTATTGATTTTTACGGGGTTTACTGATATGCTGTATTTACCTTATAAAAATATGGTACACTTGAAAAAAGAGAGGAACGGTTATGGCAAACGAAAATTTAAAGAACGGTCCTGTAAACCCGGACGCTGAGAACGATGAAGAGATGACAGTGACCTTGACTCTGGACGACGGCACAGAGCTGGAGTGCGTGGTGCTGACGATTTTTGAGGCTGGAGAGAAAGAGTATATCGCCCTTCTTCCCCTGGATGGCAGAGAGGCCGAAGACGGAGAGGTTTACTTATACCGTTATGTGGAAGATATCAATGGAAATCCGGATCTGGAGAACATTGACAGCGATGAGGAGTATGAGATCGTGGCAGACGCCTTTGACGAGCTTCTGGACTCCGCAGAGTACGACGAGCTGGTCAGCGAGGACGAGGTGGAATAGGAGCCGCAGATAAAATTAAAAATGGGATGCAGCGTGGAGCGGGCTTTTTTCCGGCTCCGGCAGCATCCCATTTTGTGTCCAGGAGCTTTAAAGAACAGGAGTGGGGGCCGGGCTTTCCGAAGGAGGTCCTGCTCGGCAGGATACTGGAAACAAAAAACCGGCTATCTGAATTTCAGATAACCGGTTTAAATCGTGACCTGTCCGGGAATCGAACCCGGGTTTACGCCGTGAGAGGGCGTCGTCTTGACCGCTTGACCAACAGGCCGGAATCGAGGCGACAAGATTCGAACTTGCGACCTCTGCGTCCCGAACGCAGCGCTCTACCAAACTGAGCCACGCCTCGATGTTGTGCTCTGTATCAGCGAGCTCATTAATAATACCACAGGGTTTCAAAAAAAGCAAGAGGAAAATACAAAAAATTTCAAAAAATTCAACAAGAATCTAAAGGGAGAAATGTGGATCCAGTAAAAACGCCGGAGCTCCTTATAAATGGGAGGAGCCGGCGGGTATGAGCCGCCGGCCAAGTATGAAAAAGTGTATAAAGGTCTGGTACCTTGTTACAGATAATAGGATACGGGAAAAATGTGACGAAAGTTTGGAATCTCTGTGAAGGAAGTGTGAAGAAAAAAGAAAAATTAAAAAATACCAGAGGTACCCTGTTATAAAAATAACAGATACTTCCATGAAACAGTTGCGGGAATTTGTTAAATGATATACAATAGAAGCGTTTCTAAAGGATACAGACCAATAAAGGAGTGGAAGAAATATATGAGCAGAAAACCAGTTGTACTGATGATCCTGGACGGATATGGATTAAATAAGGAAAAGCGGGGAAATGCGGTCCTGGAGGCCAATACCCCGGTGATGGACCGGCTGATGAAGGAATGCCCCTTTGTGGAGGGAAATGCCAGCGGGCTGGCCGTGGGGCTTCCCGACGGGCAGATGGGCAACTCTGAGGTGGGGCATCTGAACATGGGCGCAGGCCGCATCGTATACCAGGAGCTGACGAAGATCACAAAGGCCATCGAGGATGGGGATTTCTTTGAAAACAGCGAGTTTTTAAAGACAGTGGAGAATTGTAAAAAGAACGGCTCTGCCCTTCATCTGATGGGACTGGTATCCGACGGAGGCGTACACAGCCACATGACCCATATCTTCGGGCTTCTGGAGCTGGCCAGAAGAAACGGACTGGATAAGGTGTTTGTCCATTGCTTCCTGGACGGAAGGGATACGCCTCCCTCCTCTGGCCGGGAGTTTGTGGAGGCGCTGGAAGGAAAAATGAAGGAACTGGGCGTCGGTAAGGTGGCCTCTGTCATGGGCCGTTATTACGCCATGGACCGGGATAACCGCTGGGATCGTGTGGAGCTGGCTTACAAGGCCCTTACAAAGGGAGAGGGAAAGCAGGATCCCTGCGCCGCTGCGGCCGTACAGGCGTCTTATGATGAAGGAAAGACCGACGAGTTCGTGGTTCCCACGGTGATCACTGAGAACGGACGGCCTGTGGGTCTGGTCCAGGATAAGGACTCTGTGATCTTCTTCAACTTCCGTCCGGACCGGGCCAGAGAGATCACCCGCGCGTTCTGTGACGATGCGTTCACAGGCTTTGACCGGGATAAGAGACTGGAGCTGGTCTACGTCTGCTTTACGGATTACGATGAGACCATCCCCAATAAGCTGGTGGCCTTTAAAAAGGAAGCCATCACCAATACCCTGGGCCAGTTCCTGGCGGATCACCATATGACCCAGGCCAGGATCGCGGAGACAGAGAAGTATGCCCATGTGACCTTCTTCTTCAATGGCGGTGTGGAGGAGCCCAATCCGGGAGAGGAGCGGATCCTGGTGAAATCCCCCAAGGTGGCCACCTATGACCTGCAGCCGGAGATGAGCGCCCCGGCGGTGTGCGATAAGCTGGTGGAGGCCATCGGCTCTGGAAAATATGATGTGATCATCATCAACTTTGCCAACCCGGATATGGTGGGTCATACGGGAGTGGAGAACGCGGCCATCCAGGCGGTGGAGGCTGTGGACGCCTGTGTGGGAAGAGCCGTGGAGGCCATCGAAAAGGCGGACGGCGCAATGTTCATCTGCGCAGACCATGGAAATGTGGAGCAGCTGGTGGATTATGAGACCGGAGAACCGTTTACGGCCCACACGACGAATCCGGTGCCGTTTATCCTGGTGAATGCAGGCGCAGAGTACGGCCTCAGAGAGGGCGGCTGCCTGGCAGATATTGCTCCGACGCTCATCGAGCTCATGGGTATGGAGCAGCCGAAGGAGATGACTGGGAAATCTCTGCTGGTGAAGCGGTAAGGAGACCGGAACGGCGCGCCGGGAGACAGATTCAATGAAAATAAGAGAAAGTGTGCAGATAACCGAAAAAAGGGAACTGTACACTTTCTTTTTGTTTTTGTGAATGAATCTATTGACGGAAAAATAATCAGATGATACTATGAATATATGAAAATATTTTAATATTTATAAAAGGAGATGAAGAAAATAAAAGATAAAAAAAGGATTTTATATAAAAAAACCGAATTTTCGGAAGCGGTCAGCGGAGCCTTGGACAAGTCGCGGATCATGAAGGATGTGGAGATGTTCTGCCGCCTGGAACGGTATACGGGCTCCAGAGACGGAGAGGAAGCAGCCGAGCGGATCGCGGAACGGATGGAGGAGCTGGGGATCCCTGTGGAACGGGAAAAATATCAGGTATACCGGAGCCTTCCCGGAGCGGCGTATCTGCGGGTCCTGGAGGACGGGACAGGGGAGGCTGTTCCTCTGACCCCGTATGTATACAGCGGGACAGCGAAGGATCTGGAGGCGGAGCTGGTTTTTGACCGGACCAGCGCGGCCGGAGGCTGCAGCCAGAGAGAGCAGAGGGCCAGGATGGCCGGTTTTTCCGGGAAGCTGGTCCTGACGTATGAGAACAGCTTTTCGTTTGCGTGTGAGGCAAAACGGGCCGGAGCCCTGGGGGTGCTCACCATCTGGCACGCGGACCTGGCGCACCATGGGACTCTGGGGGGAGTCTGGGGAACGCCGGAGCCGGAGGATCTGTCCTGGCATTATCCAGGGATCCCGTTCGCGGAGATCGGGAAAAACGCTGGGGAGGAGCTGCAAAAACGGCTGGAGTCCGGTCCGCTGACCGTGCGTCTCAGCATTGAGATGTGCCAGGGGATCGTTTCCAGCACCATGCCAGTGGCGCGGATCCAGGGAAGGTCGGAAAAATTTGTACTTGTCTCCGGCCATTATGATTCCTGGTATGAGGGGGCCACGGATAACGGAGTGGCCAACGCCGCCATGATGGAGCTTGCCAGAGTGTTCCAGGAGAACCGGGAGCGGCTGGAGCGGTCAGTGGTGTTCGCCTGGTGGTCCGGCCATTCAGACGGCCGTTATGCCGGATCCGCCTGGTATTACGACCACCATTGGGAGGAGCTGAAGGAAAATTGTGTGGCGCATATCAATATGGATATCTGCGGCTGCAAGGGCTCTGATGTGGTGGGGTTCCAGACGTCCATGCTGGAAGGAGCAGACTTTGACCGGGAATTCCTGAAGGGATTCAACGAGGGGGAGCCGGATCCGCCGGTGCCCATGACCCGGTTTGCAGACCAGACCTTCTGGGGAGCGGATATTCCCTTTGCCATTATGCCGAAGTTTATAAAAAAGGATCATGAAATGTTTTACTGGTGGCACACCAGAGAGGATACCTTTGATAAGGTGGATCCGGAGGTGGCGCTGCGGGATACAAGGGTCATTGGGGAGCTGGCGGCATTCTTCGCGAACTGCGGGAAGCTCCCGGCAGACATGGGCGGATTTGTGGACTTTATGGAGTCCCGCCTCCGCGCCATTGAAGAGAGGCTTGGCGGAGACTTTGACCTTTCTCCGGTGTGGCCGGTGCTTGGCAGGCTGAGGGAGGCGGTCATGGATCTTGAAGCGTCCATGGAAGGCCAGGAAAATACAGATGACGCCATTCTGGAGACTGCCGGGGAGCTGGCGAGGATCACCTATACGGCGTCCAGTCCGTACCACCAGGATCCGGCGGTGAAGGCTCCTGTCTTTTCCGGGCTTGCCATGGCAGAGGGACTGACCCGGGAAAATACGGAAGAGGAATATTATCTGGCGGTGCAGACCAGGTTCGTGCGTCAGAGGAACCGGCTCACAGGGCAGATGAAGCAGGTTTCGGAGATCTGCAGAAGGTGGACCGCCCGGTGGGAAAATCAAGAGGGGAATATGTAAAAACTATATACAAGGAGGAGCACTGTATGAGGAAAGGTATGTATGGGAAACTGACGATGCTGGCGGTGGCTGGCGTCATGGCGCTGTCGGGCTGCGGAAACAGCGGGGGAGATACTGGAACAGCGGCGGAGCCAAAGGGGGAAACGACGGCTTTAGCGGGGACGGAGACGGAAAAGGCGTTAGAGGAAGCCAGCCAGGGGGAGAAGGAGCCGTCCATTGGGCGGACGGATATTATTTCTGCCAACACCAGCGATATCCGGTCCATGGATCCCCAGGTGGGAGTGGATTCTCCGTCTGCAACGCTGAACCGCCACATTTATAACGGCCTGGTAAAGATCGATGAGAACCGGGAGGTCGTGGGGGACCTGGCGGAGAGCTTTGAGATGGTGGATGACAAGACCTATAAATTTAAGCTCCGGGAAGGCGTGAAGTTCCATAATGGGGAGGAGCTGAAGGCCAGCGACGTGAAATTCAGCCTGGAGCGGGCCAAGACCATGCCCAAGGCCATGTCCAACGCGTCGGCCATCGACCATGTTTCGGTGGAGGGGGATTATGACCTGACGATCCATCTTTCCCGTCCATATCCGTCCCTTCTTTATGTCCTCAATGACACCAGCATGAAGATCCTGTCGGAGAAGGCTGTGACTGAGGCCGGGGAGACATACGGGGAAGAGCCCATAGGAACGGGCCCGTTCATGTTTAAGGAATGGGTCCCCAACGATCACTGGACGCTGGTGCGGTTTGACGATTACTTTGACGGACCGGCCACAGCCACTTCCATCACCAACCGGATCATTCCCGAGGGGAGCGCCAGGACCATTGCCCTGGAAACGGGAGAGATCGACGTGATCTTAACGGTGGATCCGGTGGACGCCGCCAACGTGGAAGCCAATGATGAGCTGGTACTGGAAAGCTGGCCGTCGGCTTCAGTGGAATTCATGGCGTTCAATACCACGAAAAAGGGACTGGATGACGTCCGGGTGCGCCAGGCCATTACATATGCCATGAACCGCCAGGAATTTGTGGATACGATCGTAGAAGGCCGCGGCGAGGTGGCCAGCTCCTTCATTGCAAAGACCCTGCCGGGGTGGAATGAGGAAGTGCAGCCGTATCCCCAGGATCTGGAAAAGGCCAGGGAGCTTCTGGCAGAAGCAGGCTATGGGGACGGGCTGGATCTTAAGATGTACGTATCCGGAGACGTGAGGAACCGTACCGCCCAGGTGGTCCAGGCCCAGCTGGCCCAGATCGGCGTCAACGTGGACATCAACGTTTACGAGTGGGGCGCGTTCCAGGATGCGATCAACGCCGGAGAGCATGAGCTCCTGATCCTGGGCTGGACCAATACCACCTGTGATCCGGAATACAGTGTGACGCCGCTGTTCCATTCAAAAAACTGCGGCATGAACGGAAACCGGGCATATCTCAGGGATGAAAAGGTGGATGAAATGATCGACGCCGCCAGCATGGAAACAGACCGGGAGAAGAGGCTTCAGACATATAGGGACCTCCAGGTCCGCTTAAATGAGCTCTGCCCGTGGGTGCCGCTGTATTATAAGAGCAATATGGTGGGAAGAAGGGCGGATCTTAAGGGATTCCAGTTTAATAAAAATACAGCCCTCCATTATCTGGGAGACTGTTATTTTGAGAAGTAGGAGAGGACAGCCGCATCGGAGAAATCCGGTGCGGCTGCTATTTTTGTTTATCTGCCAAGAAGAGAGATATCTCGTTCAAATTCCCGTGCGCTCAGACAGAGTTCTGTTACCCGGTCCCAGTTTTTACAGACAACTGGGGCAAACTGTTCAAAAATCCGGGCTCGTTTGTTTTTTCCGGAAATTCGTATACCATGATATATCTTCTTCTTAGCGATGACATTTTCCCAGGGGTTTTCCATAAATTCAATTTCGGGCAGGTTATCGTAGGCGGCAGCGATCCAGGCTTCGGTGCTGTCGCAGGGGATAACGATGCAGGTACGGTCTATTTCTTTTAACCATGAACGGATCAAAGACTTCAGGTGTTCCATATAACTGGAAACGGGTGCGTTGTGCTCAGGGCAGGGAAGCAAGACAGGGCAGTTATTCCGGTATTCTGGTTTAATGTCACACTCCAAAGGATTCCGGATATTTTGGAGGGGGCATTTCACTGAGCCACACCCGCAATGGGAGACTTTCTCCTTTCTGGATACGTCACCATCCATCTGAATGACCAGAAAGTCCAACGTGGGCTGAATTTTATCCATAAGCTGCATCCGGATACTGGCGTAATCATGACACCATTTCCAGACGCCTTTCCATCCGTTTCCGTATTGTCCGCGCAGATCAGGCTCAGGCTGAAGCAGTACAAAATAGTTGGTATCTCCGGTTATAAGATTAATAACATTTTTAAGGATGATGTAGTCGGTTGGACCTTCACAAATAATCCCTATATTTTTCATAGCAGTGATGGAACACCTCCCAGTCTTCCGCTGATCCAGAGCCTGGATAAAGGAAGACCTTCATCGATCAGCTCCTGGGAAACAGAAATCCGCCGGATCTGGGCATATCCGTTACTGTCACGGTCTACGGCAAACAGCCGTATATCGTCATTCTGCAGGTCCAGTCCATCCAGTACCAGCGGATTATGGGTGGTCAGAAAAACATGCTTATTATTCTGGATAATCTGTTCACAGAACACCTGGATCATTTTTTTTGCCAGGCGGGGATTTAACGCGTGGTCAAAGCTGTCTACTGAGAAAATAGATGGACCCATGGGATGCATGGCAAGCGTCAGCATGAACAGGACATATAAGGCTCCCTCGCTGGCATCATAACCGGTAAAACGAGCGGTATCCTTCATATAGCGGTCTGTAAATTCAATGACCTGGCGTGTTGTGGGGATATTGGCGTTGATCGTTGTTTTTTTTGGCGTATCCACAGATATATCGGAGGCCCAGTCGATCATGTCAAGGATGTCATCCATATATAAATTTCCGAAAAACAGATCCCCGTCGTTTTCATGGATCAGTGTCCGGATCGCCTCGGCCAGACGTCCGCCATTCAATCCGACAGGAGAAACCTGATTGGGATCTGGGATCGTGCCTCTCAAAGTCAAGGTGTTTGGCTGGAAAATACCGTAAGATGAAAAATCCTCCGCGATTTTGCGGCCGGTTGTCAGTTCTGGGTCATTATCAATGAGAAAGAAGCCGATATAACTGTTGGACTGCTGCTGGGAGGCATTGCTGCGTCCCCATATTTTTTCTCCGTTCTGAAGAAATGCCTCAGAGTGGTATTTCCAATAGTCGGTATCAGTAGGAGTTGTCAGATGTACATCGTAACGGAATTTATCTGTACAGCAGTCATCTTCCCATTCCAGGGAAAGATCGATCATGGATCGTTGTCTCTTAAGATCCTTAAAACTGGATTTGTAAAGCGAGGGAATACTGAGGCGCACGCCTTTGCGCTGGAGGCTGGAAGAATCGACACGGTCGGTCATAGCCGCACTTAATAAACCGATCGCTTCCAGGATCGTAGTTTTTCCAGAACCGTTGGCACCGATAAATACATTGACTTTACCAGGTTCGAAGGCTGCGTTATACAGGGACTTAAAGTTCCCAAAAGTAATTTTTCGTATATTCATAATTGCTGCCCCTTTCTAAAATACAGTATAACATAATCCATGAATTAAATACAAACATTTTCCGGTGTTTAGCCATATCTAATCTTAGGATTACTGTGCTTGTAAAAATAAGGGGCAGCTGCGTATGGGAGAGAAGATGCGGCTGTCTGGTCTATGGGTATTCTTTTTCTTTATCAAGCTGAAGATAGAAGGCGAAGAGTTTCAAGGCACGCTTGATTTCTGTATCAGAATACTGGCGGCAGAGTATATTGAAAAATTTATAATTTTCTGATGAAGGGGATTCCTGTTTTCCGAATAAAAGATAATCAACAGAGACATGGCAGGTATACGCAATCTGGGCAACTACATCCAGACTGGCAGTACGTTTTCCCTGTTCAATCAGTGCGAGATAAGACGATGAAATATGTATCATATCAGCAAACACTTCCTGGGCTTTGTTCTGGGTATTTCTGAGTTCCCGGATCCGCTTTCCCATTGATTCCAGATCAACCGTATATGTATCCAATGGTGGCCTCCTTTTTTCTAAATATCTTATATTACATAATAAAATGGAAATATATGGAAATCATATCATTCTAAAATATAGAAAACATTTCTGCCCCCCATCATTCGTTCTTGAATCTGATCCCGTCCACTGCTATAATTTCTTTAAAATCTACCACACAAGGGGGAATTCACCATGTACGACGTGACAGCCATCGGAGAGCTTCTGATCGATTTTGCAGCCAGGGATACGGATGCGGCCGGGTATTCCACCATGAAGGCAAATCCGGGCGGAGCGCCGGGAAATTTCCTGGCGGCTCTAAGTAAATACGGGCTCCGGACGGCATTTCTGGGCAAGGTGGGAACGGACGCCTTTGGCGGGCTGCTCATAAATACCCTTAAGGAGGCCGGGATCGAGACAAAGGGGATCCGGCAGGACAGCTCGGTGCTCACGACCCTGGCCTTTGTTACCTTTGACGCCGGAGGAGACCGGTCATTCAGCTTCGCCAGAAAGCCGGGGGCGGATACGCAGCTTTCCTTTGAGGAGCTGGACCTGGAGATCATCGACCAGGCAAAGGTATTTCATTTCGGCACCTTAAGCCTCACAGACGAGCCGGTGCGCGCAGCAACGAAACGGGCGGTGGAATACGCCCGGAAAAAGGGAGGGTGGATCACCTTTGATCCGAACCTGCGGCTTCCCCTGTGGAACACGCCGGACGAGGCCAGGGAGCAGATCCTCTGGGGGCTTTCCCAGGCGGATGTGGTGAAGATCAGCGACGAGGAGGCGGAATTCCTCTGGGGGATCACCGACGAAGAGAAGGCGGCTGAAAAGCTCCAGAAGGAATTCGGCGTAAAGCTTTCCATGGTGACCATGGGCCCCAGGGGTGCGTATCTGTCCAATGAAAAGGCGGCCGCCCGGGCAGCTTGCCCCAGAGTGATGCCGGTGGACACCACGGGAGCCGGGGATATTTTCGGGGGAAGCGCCGTGGCCTGGCTTTTAAAGTCCGGGAAAGCGCCGGAGGAGCTGGATGAAAAAGAGCTGGCCGCCATGGGCGCTTTCGCATCCACAGCGGCCAGCCTGTCCACAGAAATGCCCGGAGGGATCCCCAGTATCCCATCGGAGGAGGCGGTCCTTAAAAAGCTCCGGGGATCAGAAGCCGTATAAAAGAAGGGGAGCGGTCAGGACAGATAGCTCCGCATGGTCTTCAGTGCATTTTTTTCCAGCCTGGAGACCTGGGCCTGGCTGATGCCCACCTCCTCCGCCACCTCGGTCTGGGTGCGGCCCTCATAAAAGCGCATGCGGATGATGTTCCGCTCCCGGTCCGGGAGCCGTTTCATGGCCTCGTTTAAGGAAAGCTGCTCAATCCAGTTTTCCTCCCTGTTTTTCTTATCGCTGATCTGGTCCATGACATAAAGGGGATCGCCGCCGTCGGTATAGACAGGCTCATAAAGGCTCATGGGCGTCTGGATGGCGTCCATGGCGTAGGTGATCTCCTCTTTGCTCAGACCCACCTCATCAGCGATTTCCATGATGGTGGGTTCTTTCATGTTCTTTTTCATGAGATTTTCTCTGGCGTAGATGGCTTTGTAGGCAGTGTCCCGCAGGGAGCGGCTGACACGGATGGAATTGTTGTCCCGGAGATACCGGCGGACCTCCCCCAGGATCATGGGGACCGCGTAGGTGGAGAAACGGACATTCTGGGTGATGTCAAAATTGTCGATGGCCTTGATGAGACCGATGCATCCGATCTGGAACAGGTCGTCCACGTTCTCGTTATTTCCGGAGAAGCGCTGGATGACGCTTAACACAAGACGCAGATTTCCTTTGATGTAATCCTCCCTGGCCTGCTTATCGCCGGCCAGGATCCTTTTAAAAAGCTCTTCCTTCTCTTCTGTGGTAAGTAACGGCAGCTTGGCCGTATTGACTCCGCATATTTCAACCTTATAACCGGACATATCCTTACCTCCTGGATCATTCTCTGGATTTTGCTATATTGAGAATGATGTACGGTTTTGGTAAGGATTATACCGGAGGCCGGCTGGTAAATTCTGCAGGCCTGTTTTAACGGGTTATTCTGTCATGTTCTGACGGTAAAGGATCAGAAGGCCCCGCAGCAGGAGATCCGCGTCGTAAATGATCTTATGGGTGCAGAGGGGAGTGATGAACCGGGACATGCCTCCAGTGGCCACCAGAGTCGCCGGTTCTCCTAATTCTGCCTCCATCCGGTCGATGAGCCCGTCCAGCATGGCGGCGTTGCCGTACATGATGCCGTTTCTCATACACTCGATGGTATTTTTTCCGATGGTCCGTTTGGGAACATCCAGGTTGATCCTGGGAAGCTGGGCCGTATTGGACACCAGGGAATTTAAAGAGACCTTGACGCCGGGCAGGATCACGCCGCCGATGTAGGAGCCTGCCTTATCCACCACATCCATAGTGGTGGCGGTCCCCATATCGATGATGATGATAGGGCCCTCATACTTCGCAATGGCCGCCACCGCAGCCACGATCCGGTCGCCGCCTACGGCCTTAGGGTTGTCCATTTTAATGTTTAAGCCGGTCTTCATGCCAGATCCCACTAAAAACGGCCGTTTTCCGGTGATCTTTTTTACGGCCGAGGAAAGAGGGGCGTTTAAGGGCGGTACAACGGAGGAGATGATGGAGCCCTCGATGTCGCTCCGTTTTACCTTGTGTATTTCCAGGATGTTTTTCAGCATGATGGCGTATTCCAGGCTTGTCTTGCGGTCGTCGGTGGTGATCCGCTCTTCAAAATATGTGGACTGGTCATCCAGCCCGCCCACGACGATATTGCTGTTTCCCATGTCTACGGCTAAAATCATAAAGAAAACTCCTTCCACATTTGAATCGTAAGTGATATAATTAAGTGCTATGTACGATCATTATTTTTTAATGAAAGTGATTTTACCACAAAATAATCGGAAATACAACGGAGGATTCCAAAATGTTGAAGGGAAAAACAGTGCTTTTATGCGTGACAGGGAGTATTGCGGCCTATAAGATCGCTTATCTGGCCAGCGCGCTGAAAAAATTAAGGGCCGATGTCCATGTGATCATGACAGAAAACGCCACCAATTTCATCAATCCCATTACCTTCGAGACGCTGACCGGGAACAAGTGCCTGGTGGACACCTTTGACCGGAATTTTGAGTTTTCCGTGGAGCACGTTTCCCTGGCAAAGCTGGCGGATGTGGTGCTGGTGGCTCCGGCCTCTGCCAATGTGATCGCAAAGCTGGCCCATGGCCTGGCTGACGATATGCTGACCACCACCGTCCTGGCCTGCACCTGCAAAAAGATCATAAGCCCTGCCATGAACACCCGGATGTTTGAAAATCCCATCACCCAGGATAATTTAAGGATCTGTGAACGGTACGGGATGGAGGTGATCTCCCCGGCCAGCGGCTATCTGGCCTGCGGGGATACGGGAGCCGGGAAAATGCCGGAGCCGGAGGTACTGCTCCAGTATATTTTAAAGGAGATCCGGTATGAAAAGGATCTGGCCGGGAAAAAGATCTTAGTGACCGCCGGTCCCACCAGGGAGGCCATCGATCCGGTCCGCTACATCACCAACCACTCCACCGGGAAGATGGGATACGCCATTGCGAAGACCGCTGCGTACCGGGGGGCCCAGGTGACTCTGGTCACAGGACCGGCGGAGGAGAAGCCGCCCATGTTCGTGGACCTGGTGCCGGTGGAGAGCGCCAAGGAGATGTTTGAGGCCGTGACCGCCAGGAGCGCAGGGCAGGACGCCATCATAAAGGCAGCGGCGGTGGCTGATTACCGGCCTAAATTCGTCAATACGGAAAAGACAAAGAAAAAGGACGGGGATATGGCGATCCAGCTGGAGCGCACCGACGATATCTTAAAGTGGCTGGGAGAGCATAAGAAAGAGGGCCAGTTCCTCTGCGGCTTTTCCATGGAAACGGAGCATATGCTGGAAAATTCCAGGGCAAAGCTGGAAAAGAAGAAGCTGGATATGATCGTGGCCAATAACCTGAAGGTGGACGGGGCTGGCTTCGGCACCGATACCAACGTGGTGACGCTGATCACCAGAGAAAAGGAGACGGAGCTTCCCAAGATGTCCAAGGAGGACGTGGCCGGAAGGATCCTGGACGCTGTTTTTGGAATGGAGAGGAAGGAGCCGGAGGATTTTTAAGACGGAACGGGTCTGGCCCAGATTATACTTGACGAATGGTGAATTTATTGGCAAAATAAGGATGTTGTGATTTTAAGACGTTTGAATTGGAGGTTTTCCATTGGCAGCTTTTGCAGATGAAATAAAGAGACGGCGCACCTTTGCGATCATTTCGCACCCGGACGCCGGTAAGACGACACTGACTGAAAAATTCCTTCTTTACGGAGGAGCCATCAATCTGGCGGGAACCGTAAAGGGAAGGAAGGCCACAAAGCATGCGGTCTCCGACTGGATGGAGATCGAGAAGGAGAGGGGAATTTCCGTTACCTCTTCGGTTTTACAGTTTAATTATGAAGGCTACTGCATCAATATCCTGGACACGCCGGGCCATCAGGACTTCTCGGAGGATACCTACCGGACCCTTATGGCTGCGGACTCGGCGGTGATGGTCATCGACGGCTCCAAGGGTGTGGAGGCACAGACCATCAAGCTTTTCAAGGTCTGTGTGATGCGCCATATCCCGATCTTTACCTTTGTGAACAAAATGGACCGGGAGGCCAGGGATCCCTTTGAGCTGATGAGCGAGATCGAAGAGGTCCTGGGGATCCATACCTGCCCCATCAACTGGCCCATCGGCTGCGGCAAGAATTTTAAGGGCGTATACGACCGTCAGACAAAGCAGATCACCACCTTCACGGCCGCCATGGGAGGCCAGAAGGAGGTGGCCAGCAGGACCTTCGACGTGGAGGGCGCGGATGTGGACTCCATCATCGGCCAGGATTACCACGCCCAGCTCAGGGATGATATCGAGCTTTTAGACGGAGCCAGCGATGAATTTGACCAGGAGTTAGTAAACCGCGGCGAGCTTTCTCCGGTGTTCTTCGGTTCGGCTCTGACCAACTTCGGCGTGGAGACCTTCCTGGAGCATTTCTTAAATATGACCTCCTCCCCGCTTCCCAGAAAGACTCTGGATGGCCAGGTGGATCCGTTTGATGAAAAGTTTTCCGCCTTTGTATTTAAGATCCAGGCCAACATGAACAAGGCCCACAGGGACAGGATCGCGTTCATGCGGATCTGCTCCGGAAGGTTTGAGGCTGGAATGGAAGTGAACCATGTCCAGGGCGGGAAGAAGATCCGTCTGACCCAGCCCCAGCAGCTGATGGCAGAGAGCAGAAAGATCATCGAGGAGGCGTACGCCGGAGACATCATCGGCGTATTTGATCCGGGTATTTTCTCCATTGGAGATACCTTATGCGCTCCCGGCGGGAAATTCCAGTTTGAGGGGATCCCCACCTTTGCTCCCGAGCACTTCGCCAGGGTGCGCCAGATGGATACCATGAAGAGAAAGCAGTTTATCAAGGGCATCAGCCAGATCGCCCAGGAGGGAGCCATCCAGATCTTCCAGGAGTTCAATACAGGCATGGAGGAGATCATCGTAGGCGTTGTGGGCGTCCTGCAGTTCGAGGTGCTGACCTACCGCCTGGAGAACGAGTACAACGTGGAGGTAAAGCTGGAGCAGCTTCCCTTTGAGTATATCCGGTGGATCGAGAATCCAGGCGAGGTGGATGTGGCCAGGATCCAGGGTACCTCCGATATGAAGCGGATCTGTGATCTGAAGGGCAATCCGCTGCTCCTGTTCATCAATAGCTGGAGCGTCGGGATGGTGGAAGAGAGAAACCCAGGCTTAAGACTGGCTGAGTTCGGACGGAATTAATTGATATTAATAAGGAAAGGAAGGGATCCTATGAGCAAGATCGAGCTTGTACGTGCAGCTATGGTAGAGGCCATGAAGGCCAAGGATAAGGACAGGAAGGATTCTCTGTCCATGCTTTTATCTGCTTTAAAGAATGCAGAGATCGACAAGCGTTCTCCCCTGACCGAGGACGAGGCCAATGCAGTGATCAAAAAGGAATTAAAGCAGACCAAGGAGACCATGGATACGGCCCCCGCAGACCGGACCGACATCATCGAAGAGGCCAGAAAGCGGATGGAGGTATACCAGGAGTTTGCTCCGGCAGACCTGACTGTGGACCAGATCACAGAGATCATAAACGGAGTTTTAAAGGAGCTGGAGATGGAAGCGCCGACGGCCAAAGATAAGGGACGGATCATGAAGGTCTTAATGCCCCTGGTAAAGGGAAAGGCAGACGGAAAAGTGGTCAATGAAGTGCTGGCCGGAATGATGAAATAGGAGGCAGAAACGTGTACAGAGAAAAAATAGACAAATTTATCGACGCCCATAAAACAGAAATGCTGGAGGATATCGCGGAGCTTTGTAAGATCGACAGCACCAAGGATTCCTACCGGGCAGGAAGGCCCTACGGAGACGGCTGCTTTGAGGCCCTGGGCGCAGCGCTCCACATTGCAGAATGCTACGGATTTTCCATCAACAACTACGACAACTATGTGGGAACGGTGGATCTGAACGATAAGGAAAAGCAGTTGGATATCTTAGCCCATCTGGACATCGTTCCGGCGGGAGACGGATGGACGGTGACAGAGCCCTTTGTACCGGTGGTAAAGGATGGAAAGATCTATGGCCGCGGAACTGCCGACGATAAGGGTCCGGCCATCGCAGCCCTCTACGCCATGCGCGCTGTGAAGGAGCTGGGGATCCCGGTGAAGAAGAACGTGCGTCTGATCCTGGGAACTGATGAGGAGTGCGGCAGCTCCGATATCCGCCACTATTACAGTGTGGAGGAGGAGGCCCCCATGACCTTCTCTCCGGACGCCAGCTTCCCGGTGATCAACATTGAAAAGGGCAGCCTCCACGGCCAGTTCACGGCGGAGTTTGAAAAGAGCCAGGCCCTTCCCAGAATGGTATCCTTTAAGAGCGGCACCAAGTCCAACGTGGTTCCCTCCAAGGCGGAGGCCTTATTTGAGGGACTGGACGGCTCCGATACAGAGGCCTTTGCCCATACCTTAGAGGCCGAGCTGGGGATCCGCTTTGACGTGACCTCTGAGGGCGGCTATATGAAGATCGAGGCCTTTGGGGAAAACGGCCATGCTTCCACCCCCTGGAAGGGGAAAAACGCCCTGACAGGACTTCTTGCACTGATCGAAAAGCTGGAGCTGGCGGAGTGCGGACAGGTGGAAAAGATCCGTGCCCTGAATAAGCTGATGCCCCACGGCGACTGGTTCGGAAAGAACCTGGGGATCGCCATGGAGGACGAGGAATCCGGCCAGCTGACCCTGACCTTCAGCATGCTGGAGATCACGGAGACCAGCCTTTCCGGTGATTTTGACAGCCGCTGCCCCATCTGCTCCAATGAGGAGAATACCTTAAAGCCGGCGAAGGCGGCCATGGCCGGGTACGGGATCTCTTTAAACAATGATTCCATGAACCCGCCCCACCACGTTCCCGGAGATTCCCAGTTTGTCCAGACGCTCCTTAAGAGCTATGAGATGTACACGGGAAGAAAGGGAGAGTGCATCGCCATCGGAGGCGGAACGTATGTCCACCACTTAAAGAACGGAGTTGCTTTCGGCGCGGCCATGCCGGAAACAGAAAATAACATGCACGGTCCCGACGAGTTTGCGGTGATCGATGAGCTTTTAATGAGCGCGAAGATCTTTGCGCAGGTGATTACTGAATTATGCTGCTAGAATAGAATGTCCTGCCGGTAAGATACGTCTTCCGGCAGGCGTTTTTGCTTTCTGGGGGCTTTAATTGCGGGGAGGGGGAGCCAGTATGGAAAAACGAAGATTTCATGAGCTGTTGGAGGCCCATTTAAGGGCCAGTGGATATACCAACTATGAATTTGCCAGGATCACGGGTATCAACCGGGTGAATATCCAGCGGTATCTGGCCGGAACGAGGCTGCCGGATCCGCAGATCTTTGAAGCGATCCGCCGGGAGCTGCGGCTGGGTGTCCGGGAGCACCGGGAGCTGCAGGAGGCGTATTACCGGGCTATGGATGGAGACGACGTTTATTTTATGCGGTGCATGATCCGCCGGATGCTGGAGGAGGCGGGAAATATATGCGGGATGGAGGCCGGATTTGAAACGACTCCGGAACCTCCGGGACAGATCAGCGCTCCGGGAATGCGTACCATAAACGGAGTGATCGCTGTGGAACGGTATCTCTGGAGTGCCATCTGGGAGAATCTGAGCGCCGGGAGAAAGAATGCGTATTTTTATGTGCCTGCGGAAAGCTGTATCCTGGCCAGGTTGCTGCCGGCGTTTTCACTGGACGGCCGCTCTGCCATGGGGCATCTGAATATCGTCCAGCTGGTGAGGCTTTCCAAGAGAGCGGAGGACAGCGCCGGAGACTATCATAACCTAAGGGCCGTTTATAATCTGATCCCCACCTATTACCAGGCCGGTGCCGCTTATGAAACCTGGTATTATTATCATGATCATCCATCCGGCGGCCGGGATGAGGCAGTTTTATATCCGTATTATGGGATCCTGGACGATCGGGTGATCCTGTTTTCCGGCAATATGGACCAGGCGGTGGTGGCCTATGAGCCGGAGGTGACGGACGCGTACCGCAGGAGCTTTTTTAAGGTGTATAAGATTGAAAATGAGAAGTAGAGGGTATCCATTCCCTTAATCGCATCACAAACAAGCCATCTTTCGGTGGCTGCTTTAAAAATTGAATATTGTGTATGTTAAGGTTATGCAGTTGCTGACTTGATCTTATAACCCTGGTTTCTGGCGATCATGAGTGCCTGCTCTACGGTAATCTCACGATCAACGGGAAGTAAATCGGATTTCTGATAAAGTTCTGCATTATAGTTTTCCCCGTTCTTCAACATGTGGTATAATGCGGTAAGAAGCATTCTTGCTATTGCAATGATTGCTTTCTTGTGACCGCGACGCTTTTTGAGACGGAGATAACGGTTACGCATTTCAGGATGCTTAGTACTTTTTACGACAGCGTTTGCGCACTGTACTAAAAGCGGTTTGATGTAGCATCCGGCCTTGGACACCCGGACAGATTTTTTCTTCCCTGCGCTTTCATTGTTGGTTGGTGTAAGCCCAGCCCATGAGCACAAGTGTTTCGCCGAAGGAAAAGCCTCCATATTGGTACCGATTTCGGAAATGATTCCGATGGCAGTGAAAGGACTGCTGATACCAGGAGCAGTTTGAAGAATGGTAAGTTCCTGCTGATAGGGAGCGGCGAGCGCAAGAATGAGTTCTTCAAGCTCTGCTTTCCGGGATTCAAGGTTTTCATAGTGAGCTTTGATCACCTTGAGTTTTCCAGCCTGTTCCGGAGTGATATAACCGTCAATGGCGTCACGGAGTTCCGGAAGTTTCTTTTTCAAACTTTTGTAAACGAGAGGCTCAAGGTCAAAGGAAGTATCTGCGGGATTTTCCAAAAGTTTATCCAGTATCGCCTGAGCAGATTTGCCGAAGGTGTCCGAGACAACGTTTCCCAACTGGATATTGGAAACCGTGAGACAGTTCTGCAAACGATTCTTTTCACTTGATTTGAAGCAGGTCAGTTTGAAGCGGTAACGCATGAGGTCGCGAAGCTGGCGAATGTCAGCAGGTGGCATAAAGCTTCCAGCAACAAGGTCATGCTTAAACAGGTCAGCAATCCATTTGGCATCTTTCTTGTCAGTTTTCTTTCCACGGATAGCCTTAACATATTTGGGATGAGCAAGGACAATCGAACAATCCGGTTCCAAGATGTTATAAACGGGGATCCAGTATTTACCAGTGGATTCCATACAGACATCCTTGCAATTCCGGTCGAGTAGCCATTGTAACAAAGTTTTCAGACCGCTCGTGTAGGTCGAAAACCGATGACTCTCATAAGAGGTAATGCCTTTGTCGTTAGTAGAAGCGATACAGGCAACTACAAAAGTCTTGTGGACATCAATGCCACAGCAGATTTTGTACACGATTTTTAAAGCCATAGGGACTCCTTTCAGAACCAGAAGGTTCACTAAAGATTATAGGGAGAGACGGCATTGACTGAACGCCTAAGCTATAAACGAGAATGTTTATACAAAGATAAGATTACGTGCTCTTAGGTCACACTTATTTGTGCTTGAAAAGGCGGACTACACATATAAAAATACGGTCATCCGGCAAGCCGGACAGCCCACTCACCTCCCCGTGATTTGTAGTATACCGAGTTCCCTATAAGAAAAATTATAAAGAAAAAATAAGCTCAGGAAAACATTTTCATAACGTTTTGTGCCTGAGCGAAGCGAAAGGAATGGATATAAAAAATGGCAGGAACGGCTGTCTTGCCAGATACTTCCGTGACATTTTCCAGGTACTGGACTGGATGCTGAAAAGCGACAATGGCCCCGTGAGCCGCTGTTTTCTGGAATACCAGCCATGCTTTGTCCTTTGGGCAGACCGGGAGCTGGCAGAGCGTGTGGCAGCGCCGGGGCTTCCCGGCAGGAGCCTGGTGATCGATGGGATCATGAAACGCAGGGAGCAGGTTGCTTCCGGAGCAGAGCTGATCCATTATTTTACGGAGGACGGGCTCCGGGAATTTGCAGAAAACGGCCGGTTCGCCGATTATCCGGAGGAGTACGTCCGGGCGCTGACAAGGGAGGAAAGGGTCAGGATCCTGGATGGGATGCTGGCAGATATGGAACGGCCGGGCTGTGATATGGGGATCGTAAAGGAACAGAGCCTTCATCTGACAAAAATGCTGAATATTTTTGTCAGCAGCGCCGTGGGAGCCAGTCTGGTCCTGTACGACCCGGAACAGGGCTTCCATCAGCTCCTGATCCAGGAACCGTCCATTACCCAGGCGTTTGACACATATATCCGTGGAATGCGGGACCATGGGGAGGTGTACTCCAGGGAGGAGACGGAGGCCATCGTCAGAAAATACAGGGATGGTCTGAAAGATGGTGGTACAGTTGCCGGTACACCTTGATAGACCGGAACCTTCCGACTATACTTAAAATAGTATGTAAAAATTGGAAATTCTGATTTTTACGTCAAAATAAGTACAAGGAGGAAGGGTTATGAGAAAATGTACGAAGCGATGGCTTCTGCCGGTGTGTGCAGCAGCCATGACGCTGGCAGCCGGATTTTCTTCCCTGGCGGCGGAGACTGTGAAGGTCACGGTTCCCAATGTGAAGGGGGGATATCTGGAAGTCGGCTATTTCGATGAGGAGACAGGAAATGAGGTATGTCTTCCGATCGGAGAGGTAAGTGAGGTCCCAAAGGGAGTAGAACTGGATATAACCGCGAATCAGATCGCTTATCAGACATCCCAGACGGAGGAGATACGGACATTCGTGCAATCGGCCTCTGTAAATGGAAGCCCCATGGAGATTGACGATCCATATTATCAGCAGTGGTCTATAATGGCAGACAGTGATCTGAAGCTGGATGCAGTATTTAAGGGGCTCCGGGCGGAACTGTATGAGAGTGCATTCTCAAGGAAACGGCTGGCGTTTAAGGAGTCCTGTACTGGTGTAACTGGGATGTACAACGCCGGTGCGTTTCCCAATAAACAGCTGACCATATATGAAATGGAAAACAGGAAGGATCACGGATATTCCGGCGTACAGGGACTGACGATAGATGAAGTAAGATTTAATAATGAAGAGGTTGATAAGGCCCTGTTTTCAATCGATGGAAATGGAGTATTCCGTGCCACAAAGCCGCTGGAAACAGGCATATATCGTATCTATGTTTCCTATGCGTTCAATAACCAGAGATATGAAGATGTGTATTTATCTGTGTATGTTGGTCCCAGGATTACGGCAAGCGTTCCTTTGGCGGTATACCGTGAACCGATGGATCGTGATTACATGGAAACGATACTCTCAGAGAGAGACATAGAAGCTCAGGCGAAGCCTGACGATACCTTTAAAGCTGTCTTTGATGGAATGGAACAGACGGGCAATATGCTGCGCTTGCAGGGGTATACGGCAACAGGAATTGGTTTTTATACCAATGGAGCATATAAGAGCCTGATGGATAGAAAGGTGCGGGATATCGCGGAGGAGAGGGATCCGCGGGTTTACCTGGAAATGATGTATAAGGGCTATAAGCCCGCAGAGATCCAGCTTCTGGGAGAGGAGGATATCGTTCCCGAAGAGGTAGAGCCCGGCTGGCACCAGCAGAACGGCAAATGGTATTTCTACGAGACAGAGGATCCGGCTTCCCTGGTGAAGAACCAGTGGATCACTTGTCCCGAAGGAAATGGATGTACTGAGCAGGTATGGGTTGGGGCAGACGGCGCCATGGCAGTAAACGGCGTGGTAAATGCCCAGGGGAAAAGCTATTTAGTTGCAGAAAATGGACACAAGGTAAAGGGGAAGACAGTTACGCTCAACGGTGTGACTTACACCACCGATGGGGATGGCGAGATCACGGAGGCAAAGGTGATCCTGGCAACCCCCAGCAACGCAGCCGAGGCTCTGGCCCAGGCAGATAAGGTCATCGCAAATGCGGACATTATGAGCCAGGACGAGAAGGAACAGGCGGCTGACATGCAGACAGAGGCATTAAAGACAAAGATCGATATTACAAAGCTCACAGCCGACCAGGTGGCAAAATACGAGGCCCTTTATCTGGCTGTCTACGGAGCGGATAATATTGAAACAGAGCCTTCAGACGCTGTGGGCGGCATTGCGGCAGCAGGACTTACCTCTGAGGATTTTGCAGAGGGCGGCGGAAAGGTGACCATTGAATATGCGACAGAATGGCCCGCCACCTCCAGCAACGCCCGGGTAAGAGGTTCTGTAAAGCTTCTGGTCAACGGTAAGGAGAGGAAAACGCTGACGGCTCCTGTGACCATGACCGTGGAGATCCCGGACTACTTTATCGCATCTTACAGCAACGCTTCCTATAATTATGAAGTAGAGGGCGTTGATAAGGCAGACGTGGATGGAGAAAAGGGAACGGTGAAGATCACCATTACAAAGCTGGGTGCCTTTGATGTGAAGGCAGTGAAGAAGCCCAGCCGTCCGTCCGGCGGCGGAAGCAACAGCGGAAATTCCCACTCCTCCGGAAGGGCGAGAGTGAAGGCTGACTTCTACAAAAGTGGAAAATGGGTCATGAACGAAAAGGGCTGGTGGTACAGCTACGACGACGGGACCTGGCCTTCCAATTCTTGG
Source organism: Pilosibacter sp. YYHA0881 (assembly GCF_051602715.1). GTDB lineage: Bacteria > Bacillota > Clostridia > Lachnospirales > Lachnospiraceae > Alitiscatomonas > Alitiscatomonas aceti. The sequence continues at coordinate 1,296,945 of NZ_CP175657.1, read as the reverse complement.
GTATACCTGCCCTGGAAGGACACCTACCAGTGGTACTATTTCAACGGTGAGGGCTATATGGTGACCGGCTGGCATCACTGGCAGAACAACTGGTACTATCTGTATCCGCAGGCGGACGGCAACCGGGGCTATATGTTCACCGGCTGGCATGAGATCGGCGGCAAGTGGTACTATTTCAGCAAAGTGAACGACAGTTCTCTGGGAGCCATGGCCTATGACACCACGACTCCGGATGGCTACAAAGTAGATAAGGACGGAGCCTGGATCCAGTAAACGCAGCCAGTGATCGCAGGCTTTGGGGAAAGGGAGACGCAGAGATGCGTCTCTCTTTTTTTGCACCATAATTAAAAATTCCAACCGCAGCCCATAGACCCGGGAGCCCAACCGCGGTATAATGTCTGGAAAACAGGTATTATACCATCGCGCACCGCGACACCATAAACGACCACACAGGAGGTATCCATGGCACTTTCTCTGATCACCGGCGGCTCGGGAGCCGGGAAAACGGAATATATTTATAAGAAGGTCATCGACTGGTCCATGAAGGAGCCCCAGAGGCAGTTTTTTGTCATCGTACCGGAGCAGAGCACCATGCAGGGGCAGAAGGATATCGTCCGCCTGCATCCGCGCCGGGGCACCATGAATATTGATATCGTCAGCTTTGAGCGTCTGGCCTACCGGATCTTTGGGGAACTTTCCCTGCCCCAGCCGGAGATCCTGGACGATACGGGAAAGACCATGGTCTTACGGAAGCTGGCGGGAGAGCAGAAGGACCAGCTTCTTTTATTTTCTGCCCATCTGAACCAGACGGGCTTTATCGATGAGATCAAGTCCATGCTGTCGGAATTTTACCAGTACGGCGTCACGCCGGAGGCCCTAAAGGAGCAGATGGAAAAGGGAGACATGGGCCAGGTCCTCCAGGGAAAGCTCACGGATATGAATGTGATCTACCGGGCGTTCCAGGCGTTTATGCGGGAACGGTATATTACGGCGGAGGAACTGCTGGACGTGCTGTGCCGGGTGGCGGAGCGCTCCAGGCTTTTAAGGGACAGCGTTCTGGTCCTGGACGGCTATACGGGCTTTACTCCGGTCCAGTACCGGCTTCTGGGCCAGCTCCTTAAGCTGTGCCGGGAGATGTATGTGACGGTCACAGCCACCGGGGACACGGATCTTTATGGCCCCGGCGACGAGGCGGACCTGTTCGATATGAGCCGGAAGATGGCCGGGAAATTAAAGCGTCTGGCCGAGGAGAACGGCGTGGCTGTGGGGCAGGATATCCGTCTGGCAGACCGGCCCTTGAAACGGTTTTCCCTGCGGCCGGAGCTGGATCATCTGGAGCGGACCATGTTCCGGTATCCCTACCGTCCCTGGGGAGGTCCTGCGGAGGGGATCCGTCTGGTCCAGGCGGAGAATCCTGCGGACGAGGTGGATTTTGTGGTGAACCAGATCCACCGGCTGGTGAAGAAGGATGGGTTCCGTTACCGGGAGATCGCCATTGTCTGCGGGGATCTGCCGGGGTATGAAAAGGAGATCCTGCACCAGTTTGAGGAGAACGGGATCCCCCTGTTCCTGGACAGCAAAAAGGACGTGTCCGGGAATCCCTTTATAAGGCTTATGAAAAGCGCCCTGGAGATCCTGCGGAGGGGCTTTGATTATGAAAGCATGTTCCAGTATCTGCGGACCGGACTGGTGACGGAGGAAGAGGAAAAGACCGACCGCCTGGAAACGTATGTGCGGGCCATGGGGATCCGGGGCTTAAAAAACTGGGAAGGCCAGTGGGAAAAGACCTTTGAGGGCGGCATCCGTCTGAACCTGAAGGAATTAAATGAATTTAAGGAAGAGATATTGGGGCCGCTGAAAGCGTTTAAGGAAAAGGCCGGAGAGCGCGGAACACCGGTTGGCACGGTGACGGAGGCCCTGGCGGAGCTTCTCCAGTCTCTGGAGGTGGAGCGGAAGCTTCTGGACAAGGCGGAGCAGTTCCGCAGCCAGGGAATGGAAAAGGAGGCCCGGGAGTATGAGGAGATCTACGGCCTGGTCATGGAGCTGTTTGAACGGCTTTATGAGCTCCTGGGGACCGAGGCGGTGTCCAGAAAGGAGTATCTGGAGATCTTAAGCGCGGGGCTTTCGGAGCTTAAGGTGGGCATGATCCCGGCAGGAGCCGACCGGGTGGTGGCGGGAGATCTGAAAAGGACAAGGCTTTCGGGGATCCGCGCCCTGTTTTTTGTGGGGGTAAATGAGGGCGTTGTCCCGGCAGACACAGGAAAAGGCGGGATCCTCACAGAGCAGGAGCGGGAGATATTAAAAAGGAACGATCTGGAGCTGACGCCCACGGCCAGGGAAGAGGGCTTCATGCAGCGGTTTTACCTGTATCTGATGATGACGAAGCCGTCGGAGCTTCTGACCCTTTCCTATCCGGTGCTTTCGGCCTCTGGGAAGACCCTGCGGCCTTCCAGCCTCATAGGCCAGATGAAAAAACGGTTTCCGGCGGTTCCCGTACAGGGGGCCTCAGAGCTTAAGGAGGCGGCCATCCACAGGACCGCAGCAAAGCGGGCAGTCATAAGCTGGCTCCAGGATCCGGAGTCCATGGAACGGGACAGGGAAGCGGCCATGCTCTACGGGCTTTTGTCCCGGGAGAATCTGGAAAAGGAGCGGATGGAAGCCCTGGCGGAGGCATGTTCCTATTCGTACAGGGAACACGGCATCGGCCGGGAGGCGGCCAGGGCCCTTTACGGGACCATTTTAAACGGCAGCGTCACCAGAATGGAGGGATATGCGGCCTGCGCCTACGCCCATTTTTTGAGCCATGGACTGGAGCTTAAGAAACGGCGGGAGTATGAGCTGGATTTTTCGGACATGGGAAACCTGTTCCACCGGTCCATCGACCTGTTTTTCAGTGAGGTAAGGGCCAGAGGCATGGATTTCTGCGCCATCAGCGACGAAAAGCGGAGAGCCCTGGTGAAGGAATGTGTGAGCCAGGTGGCTCTGGAATACAGGAATACGATCCTAAAGAGCTCTGCCAGAAACAGCTATCTGGAGCGGAAGGTGGAGCGGATCGCAGACCGGACCATCCGGGCCCTGATCCATCAGCTGCGGAAGGGCGATTTTGAGCCGGAGGAGTTTGAGGTGGATGTGAGCACCCGGATCCCCTTACGGGGCGGGGAGGCGTTGAACCTGCGGGGACGGATCGACCGGATGGACATTTTAGAGGAGGAGGACCGGGTCCTGGTAAAGATCATGGATTATAAGTCCGGGAGCACCTCCTTTGACCTGTCCCTGCTTTACCATGGACTCCAGCTCCAGCTGGTGGTCTATATGGACGCGGCCCTCAGGCTGGAGGAAAGGCTCCATCCGGGGAAAAAGGCAGTTCCCGCAGGGATCTTTTATTATCACATCGACGACCCGGTGATCGAGCGGCAGGGAGACATGACGCCGGAGGAGATCGAAGCGGGGATCCTTAAAAAGCTCCGGATGAACGGGCTGGTCAACAGCAGCCTGGATGTGATCCGCCATCTGGACCGGGAGATCGAAAAGGAGTCGGATGTGATCCCAGTGGCCTTAAAGGACGGGATCATCCAGGAGACCCGGTCGTCAGTGGCTGGGGGAGAGCGGTTTTCGGCCCTTTCCACCTTCGTTTCCAGAAGCCTCCGGGAGATGGGAGACGAGATCCTTTCCGGTGTCGTTTCAGTGAATCCCTGGAAGCAGGGCCAGAGGACTGCCTGCGATTACTGCCCCTACCACAGCATCTGCGGCTTTGACCTTAAGACCTCCGGATACGGGTTCCGGAGATTTAAATCCATGAAGCCGGAGGAGATCTGGAAGGAGATCGAAAAGGAGCTGGAAGAGGAGGAACCGGAGGAGGAGACCATGGACCAGGAGGGAGGAACGGAAAATGGCTGAAATGAAATGGACGAAGGAGCAGCAGCAGGTCATCGACGCCAGGGGAAGGAATCTTCTGGTGTCGGCAGCGGCGGGCAGCGGAAAGACGGCGGTGCTGGTGGAGCGGATCGTCCGCATGGTGACGGACCCGGACCATCCGGTGGACATTGACCGGCTTCTGGTCATGACTTTTACCAATGCGGCGGCGGCAGAGATGCGGGAGCGGATCGGGGATGCCCTGGAAAAGCGGCTGGAGGAGGAGCCCGGGGACCGGAACCTGGAGCGCCAGACCAGCCTGATCCACCATGCGCGGATCACCACCATCGACAGCTTCTGTCTGAAGCTCCTCAGGGAGCATTTTAATGAGCTGGACATTGATCCGGGGTTCCGCATCGGCGATGAGGGAGAACTTCTGCTCCTCCAGGCCGATGTGATGAAGGAGCTCCTGGAGGACTATTATGGCCGGGAGGATGGCCGGTTCCTGCGGTTCGTGGACACCTACGCCTCTGGAAAGGCCGACGGCGGCCTGGAGGATTATATTTTACAGGTGTGGAGATTTTCCCAGAGCAACCCCTGGCCGGGCCAGTGGATCGCCGCCTGTAAAAAAGAGCTTTCAGAGGAGACAGACGGGGATCTGGACGGATTGGAGACCGCAGAATGGATGCGGTTTCTGGTGCGGGATGTGAAAAGGCAGGCGGGCGAGTTTGCAGAGCAGCTGGCAGAGGCCCTGGAGACTGCCGGGGAGGAGAACGGCCCCCAGGCGTATATCCCCATGCTCCAGGAGGATCTGCGGGCCATGGAGCGGCTTTCGGAGGCAGAAACGTATAAAGAGATCTGCGGGATCCTCTCCGCCCCCATGTTCGGCCGCCTGGCCGCTGTGCGGGGAAAGGATGTGGACCCGGAGAAAAAGGAGGCCGTTTCGGAGCTCCGGAACCGGGTCAAGGACGGCGTAAAGAAGATGAAGGCCCTTTATGTGCCGGAGGACCCGGAACGCATCTATGGGGACCTTTTAAACAGCCGGGAGCCGGTCCTCATGCTCCTGGAGCTGGCAGAGGAGTTTACAGCCCGGTTCCAGGAGGCCAAGGAGGAGAAAAATCTGGTGGATTTCAATGATCTGGAGCACTTTGCCCTGGATATCCTCACTGCCGGTTCCCGGGACCACAGCCCTGGCCCGGCGGCCGACGAGCTGGCAGGGCTTTACGAGGAGATCCTGGTGGACGAGTACCAGGACAGCAACGAGGTCCAGGAAACGCTGATCCGCCTGATCTCCAGGGAGCGGTACGGGAAGCCCAACGTGTTCATGGTGGGGGATGTGAAGCAGAGCATCTACAAATTCCGCCTGGCAAGACCGGAACTTTTTATGGAGAAATATGAGTCCTACAAAAAAGAGGAAGGGCCGTACCAGAAGATCGAGCTTCATAAAAACTTCCGGAGCCGTCCGGAGGTGCTGGCCTCTGTCAATGACATTTTTTACAGCATCATGACAAAGAGCCTGGGGAACATCCAGTACACGGAGGACGCGGCCCTGTATCCGGGGGCGGGATATCCGGAGACGGAGAGAGAGGGCCAGGCCAGGACGGAGCTGCTCCTTCTGGACACCGGGGAGGACCTGTTCCTTTCCATGGATGAGGAAAAGGCCGATCTGACGGAAAAGGAGGCTGAGGCCAGGCTCATTGCCTCAAAGATCCGGGAGCTGACGGATCCGGACCGGGGGATGAAGGTATGGAACGGAAAGGAGGGACGGTATGAGCCCTTAAAACGGCGGGATATCGTCATCCTCTTACGGAGCTTAAGCGGATGGGCTGAGGAATTTTTACGGGTCTTAAGCGCCGAGGGGATCCCGGCCTTTGCTGATTCCAGGACGGGATATTTCACGGCTGTGGAGGTGGAGACGGTCTTAAATATGCTGGCCGTCATCGACAATCCCATGCAGGATATCCCTCTGGCCGGAGTTCTTAGATCGCCAATAGGCGGGCTTACGGACCATGATCTGGCGGTGGTCATGGCAGAATTTAAACGGTGTGCGGACAAGGGCCAGGATCCCGGCTTTTACGGGGCGGTCCGGCATTTCCTGGAGGCCGGTGCAGAGGCCTTTGCGGAGGATGAATTATATAAAAAACTGGAAAAGTTTCAAAAACTCCTTCAGATCCTGCGGAAGGAGGCCGGATATCTGCCGGTCCACCGGCTGATCTGGAAGATCTTCGAGCGCACCGGCTATTACGATTACGTTTCTGCCATGCCGGCGGGAAAGGCGCGCCAGGCCAACCTGGACATGCTGGTGGAAAAGGCCTGCGCCTTTGAGGCCACCAGCTACCAGAGCCTGTTTGACTTTATCCGCTACATCGAGCGGCTGAAAAAATACAATACGGATTTCGGAGAGGCGGCCAGGGCCGGGGAAAACGACGATACGGTGCGGATCATGAGCATCCATAAGAGCAAGGGCCTGGAGTTTCCCGTGGTATTTTTAGCCGGGGCCGGAAAGAAATTCAACCGGCAGGACGCCAGGGGAAAGATCCTCATTGACGATAAGCTGGGGATCGCCACAGACTACCTGGATCTGGAACGGAAGGTGAAGGCCCCTACGCTTAAGAAAAATGTCCTGAGCCGGAAGATGAACCTGGAGAGCATGGGGGAGGAGCTGCGGATCCTCTATGTGGCCATGACCAGGGCAAAGGAAAAGCTGTTCATCACAGCCGGAGACCGGTATCTGGGCCGCCATGCGGAAAAATGGGGCGGGATCTCCGGAAGGCGGGAGCTGCCGTTTACATTCTTAAGCGCTGCCGGTTCCTATCTGGACTGGCTTTTAATGGCCTCGGAAAATGCCAGGGCCTCTCTTTCCGTCACCTGTATCCCAGCGGAGGAGCTTCTGAAGGAGGCGGCCAGGAGCCAGGCCTGGAAGGCGGAGACGTACCTGGAGCTTAAGCGGCTCAGGGAAGAGGGGGAGCCCTGTCCTCCGGAGGTCCTGGAGCAGCTTTGCCGTCCCTATCCCCATGAGGCGGACATCGGGCTCCATGCCAAGATGTCGGTTTCAGAGCTGAAGGAGCAGGGACAGTTTGTAGACGACGGAGAAAGCGATTTCCTTCCCACGGTCCCGGCCTTTCTCCGGAAGGGAGAGGAAGAGGAACGGGAGCAGGGCCGTATTTCCCGTCCCGGCGGCGCAGTCCGGGGAACGGCCTATCATCGGGCCCTGGAGCTTCTGTCCTTTAAGGATGCGGTCTCTTTCGGGGATCTGAAGGCGCAGCTGGATGCCATAAAAGCCCAGGGACTTATGGCAGAGGAGGCCCTGCGGCTGGTACAGCCCGGCGTTCTCTGGAGGTTTTTCCAGACGCCCCTGGCAGAACGGATGAGAAGAGCGGACGAAGAGGGAAGGCTTTACAAGGAGCAGCAGTTTGTGGTGGGGATCCCCGCCCGGGAGATGGACGAGGCTGATTCCGACGAGCTGGTGCTGATCCAGGGCATCATCGACGCCTGGTTTGAGGATGAGGACGGGGCTGTGCTGGTGGATTATAAAACAGACCGGATCGGAGAGGGGGAGGAGGCGGTGCTTCTGGACCGCTACCGGCTGCAGCTCATTTATTACAGACGGGCCCTGGAGCAGATCACAGGAAAAACGGTCCGGCAGGCGTTTCTTTATTCCCTGGCGTTACAGAAAGAGATCCCGGTATTTTAAAAATACCGGGACCGCAGGATGCAGGGAGGGCTATTCCTCCGCCGCGACGATCAGCTCCTTTGCATAGGGAAGGGATTCGATCCAGCGGCAGAAGGAGTGCCACTCCTCCAGCTTGTGGGCTTTTCTGGCGTAATAGATGTTGATCAGGGTCTCGTAATTCATGGTGCAGGTACGCATCTGGTTGTAGCTGGAGGGAAGGAGCTGGATCATGTCGTACCAGTCCTCCTTATTTTTTCCTTCCTCCATATATTTTAACCGGATGGCCTCCAGCCTTCCAACGACGGTCTCCATGAAGGCCAGGGTCTCCGGCGTCATGTGGTCGTGGCTGAAATCGTCGATGGAAAAGGGCCTGGAGTGGATCTTGTGCATGGTGCTGGTGGAATTGGCCACGGTGGCTACCTTGTAGGTGTCGTATTCCTTCCACCAGTACAGGGGGGCGGTGATGTCCACGGAGACAAAGATCTGGCGGACGTATTTCCTGTGGTCGCTGCCGGCTCTGCGGAGCCGCTTTGCCAGATCCAGATCGTTGGGTCCCAGGATATAATTTCCATCTTCATCGTAGGCGCTGTCCATCCGTCCCCAGCTGTTCATGGGGTTTCTGGCGCCGCGGATGGCGTTTTCCAGGTTCATGACGCTTGTGCGCTCAAATTTTATCATATGGTCGATTCTCCTCTCTTGGCGGGGCCGGAGCCGGAAGTCCTGTATGTTTCGCAGTCTCTGATCCCTGGCATCATTATATATGGAAACGAAAAAACCATCAAGTACAAAATCGCGCCCCGGACGCAGGTGTGGACGGGAAGCGGAAAACGTGATAGAATGAAACATCATAAATGGAGGCGATAAAATGAATCTGATCGTAGCAGCAGATAAAAACTGGGCCATTGGAAACAGAGGCCGTCTTCTGGTGACGATCCCGGAGGACCAGAAGCTGTTCCGCCAGGAGACTCTGGGAAAGGTCATCGTCATGGGAAGGAAGACCATGGAGAGCCTGCCGGGAGGCCAGGCCCTTCCGGGACGTACCAATGTGGTCCTCACAAGGAACAGGGATTATAAAAAAAAGGGAGTGACAGCGGTCCACGGGATGGACGAGGCCCTTTCCTTTTTAAAACAGTTTCCAGACGACGATATCTATATCATCGGCGGCGGGGAGATCTACCGCCAGTTCCTTCCCTATTGCCGGACGGCTCATGTGACCAGGATCGATTATGCCTATGAGGCCGATACCCATTTTCCGGACCTGGACCAGGATCCGGACTGGCAGGTGACGGCGGAAAGCGATGAGCAGACGTATTTCAGCCTCTGCTATGAATTCTGCCGGTATGACCGGAAGATGGAAGAAAAAACATACGAAAAAAAAGAATAACAGTTGATATAAATTGGAGAACATGATAAACTTAAACTATGTGAGCAGTTTCAGAACTGTTTAATTTACACAGGAGGTTGAGGTAGTATGTATCCGATATTAAAAGCAGAAAAGCTGGCGGATAAGATTTATCTTATGGAGGTAAAGGCGCCGAGAGTTGCAAAGAGCTGTCAGCCCGGAGAATTCGTGATCGTAAAGATCGATGAGGCAGGCGAGAGGATCCCGCTGACGATCTGTGATTACAACAGAGAAGAGGGAACCATCACCATCGTATTCCAGACCGTTGGAGCTTCTTCTGAGAAGATGTCCCACTTACAGGCCGGAGATTCCTTCCACGATTTCGTGGGCCCCTTAGGAAATCCGTCTGAATTCGTTAAGGAGGATCTGGAAGTCCTTAAGAATAAAAAATACCTGTTCGTAGCAGGCGGCGTTGGAACTGCTCCTGTTTATCCCCAGGTAAAATGGTTAAAAGAGCACGGCATCGACGCTGACGTGATCGTCGGCGCAAAGACAAAGGATCTGCTGATCCTGGAGAAGGAAATGGAGGCTGTTGCTGGAAATCTTTATGTTACCACTGATGACGGTTCCTATGTGAGAAAGGGAATGGTTACGGATGTGATCAAGGATCTGGTTCAGAACCAGGGCAAGAAATACGATGTCTGTGTAGCCATCGGACCGATGATCATGATGAAATTCGTATGTCTCTTAACAAAGGAACTGGAGATCCCCACGATCGTCAGCTTAAACCCGATCATGGTAGACGGCACAGGAATGTGCGGAGCCTGCCGTGTGACCGTTGGTGGAGAAGTGAAGTTCGCATGTGTAGACGGACCGGAGTTCGATGGACATGCAGTAAACTTCGACGAGGCAATGAAGCGTCAGCAGATGTACAAGACAGCAGAGGGACGCGCGATCTTAAAGCTTCAGGAAGGCGATACCCATCACGGCGGCTGCGGACACTGCAGCGACAATTAATTGTGGAGGAACAGACATGGACGTAATGAAGAAAGTACCTGTCAGAGAGCAGGATCCGAAGGTGCGTGCAACCAACTTTGAGGAAGTATGCTACGGATATAATGAAGAAGAGGCTGTTGCCGAGGCAGAGCGCTGCCTGAACTGTAAAAATGCAAGATGTGTGGAGGGATGTCCCGTAAATATCGATATCCCCACCTTCATCAGAGAAGTAAAGGAAAGAAAATTCGAGGACGCTGCCAATACCATCGCATTGTCTTCCGCACTTCCGGCAGTCTGCGGCCGCGTATGTCCGCAGGAGAGCCAGTGTGAAGGAAAGTGTATCCGCGGCATTAAGGGCGAATCCATCTCCATCGGTAAGCTGGAGCGTTTCGTTGCCGACTGGTCCAGAGAGAACGGCTTCGTTCCCAAGGCTGCTGAGACAAAGCTTGGAAAGAAGGTTGCTGTGATCGGTTCCGGCCCGTCCGGACTTACCTGTGCAGGCGATCTGGCTAAGATGGGCTATGACGTGACCATCTTTGAGGCCCTTCATGAGCCGGGCGGAGTTCTTACATACGGTATTCCGGAGTTCCGTCTTCCGAAGCAGGCCGTTGTACAGCCGGAGATCGACAACGTGAGAAAGCTGGGCGTTAAGATCGAGACAAACGTGATCATCGGCAAGACCGTGACCATCGACGAGTTAATGGACGAGGAGGGCTTCTCCGCCGTATTTATCGGTTCCGGCGCTGGTCTTCCCAAGTTCATGGGCATCCCGGGCGAGAACGCCAACGGCGTATTCTCTGCCAACGAGTACCTGACAAGAAGCAACCTGATGAAGGCCTTCCGCGATGATTACGATACACCCATCGCAGCCGGCAAGAAGGTTGTAGTCGTAGGCGGCGGAAACGTTGCCATGGACGCTGCAAGAACCGCTCTCCGCCTGGGCGCTGAGGTTCATGTGGTATACAGAAGAAGTGAAGCAGAGCTTCCGGCCCGTGTGGAGGAGGTTCACCATGCCAAGGAAGAGGGCATCATCTTTGACCTTCTTACCAATCCCACCGAGATCCTGGCAGACGAAAAGGGCTGGGTAAAGGGTATGAACGTGGTTAAGATGGAGCTGGGCGAGCCGGATGCATCCGGAAGAAGACGTCCGGTGGAAGTAAAGGGCTCCGATTACACCATCGACTGTGATACGGTTATCATGTCCTTAGGAACATCCCCCAACCCGCTGATCTCCAATACAACGGACGGCCTGGATGTGAATAAGCACAAATGTATCGTGGCAGACGAGGCCAACGGCCAGACCTCCAGAGAAGGCGTATTTGCAGGCGGCGACGCTGTAACAGGCGCAGCTACTGTGATCCTTGCCATGGAAGCTGGTAAGGCAGGTGCCCGCGGTATCCACGAGTACCTGAGCAACAAATAAATAAGAAAAAACGAGGGGGCGCTGCGGGGGAAAGATCCTTTGCAGCGCTCTTTTTTATTTTTTGGAGGGAGATTATGAAGAAAAATATCGACCTGCTTCACGAACCGATCCTGCCTGCGCTTACACGTCTGGCGCTTCCCATCATGGCTACCTCCCTGGTGCAGATGGCCTATAATATGACGGATATGGCCTGGATCGGACGGGTGGGAGCCGGAGCAGTGTCGGCGGTGGGATCGGCGGCCATGTTCACCTGGTTTTCCCAGGGCGTAAGCAGCCTGGCGAGAATGGGAGGCCAGGTAAAGGTAGCCCATTCCCTGGGCCGGGGCGACCGGGAAGAGGCGGGAAAATACGCCCAGGGGGCGCTGCAGCTGGGGATCCTGTTTGCAGTGATCTTTGGGATCCTGTCAGTGGCGTTCCGGAAGCAGCTCATCGGATTTTTTAATATGCAGGACCGGCAGATCGTCCGTGATGCGGAGATCTATCTGACCATCACCTGTGGACTGATCCTCTTTTCTTTTTTAAATGCCATCTTTACTGGAATCCTGACTGCGTCGGGGGACAGCCGGACGCCTTTTGTGGCCAATGTGATCGGGCTGGTGATCAACATGGTCCTGGATCCCTTCCTGATCTTCGGATTCGGCCCCATACCGGCCATGGGGGCCGCCGGAGCGGCCATTGCCACAGTGGGGGCCCAGGCGGTGGTAACGGCGGTGTTTTTATGGTTTGCCCGCAGGGATACCCTGGTGTTCAGCCAGGTCCATATCCTGGAACGGACCAGCCGCAGATATATCCGCCAGATCATAAAGATCGGGTTTCCAGCCGGGGTCCAGACCATGATATACAGCGGGATCTCCATGGTCCTGACCCGCATGGTTACGGATTTCGGAGATACGGCCATTGCGGTCCAGAAGGTGGGAAGCCAGATCGAATCGGTGGCCTGGATGACCGCAGACGGATTTGCAGCAGCCATCAATTCCTTTATCGGGCAGAACTTCGGAGCCGGAAAGACGGAGCGGGTCAAGGGAGGCTATAAAAAGGCCGCCTGGATCATGGCCGCCTGGGGACTGGGCTCCTCGGCGCTTCTGATCTTCGGGGCGGAGCCGGTGTTCCGGATCTTCATCCATGAGCCGGAGGTGGTGGCCGATGGCATCATCTATTTGCAGGTGCTGGGACTGTCCCAGATGTTCATGTGTGAGGAGATCCTTACAGAGGGCGCCCTGGCGGGTCTTGGAAAGACCATGCAGGCGTCGGTGATCAGTGTGATCTTTACGGCGGCACGGATCCCCATGGCTCTTATTTTATCATCAACGGCCCTGGGACTTTCCGGCATCTGGTGGGCCATTACCCTGACCAGTGTGGTCAAGGGCATTGTTTTTGTAAGCTATTTTATGGCAGTGATGAGAAAGCTGCCCCCGGAAGTGGAGGAGAAACGATGAGCAGAACAGTGACCCAGGAGGAAAGGTACCGGATGATGACGGAAAAGCCCATTTCCAGGCTGATCCCAGGGCTGGCAGTACCCACGATCATCAGTATGCTGATCACCTCGATTTATAATATGGCGGATACCTTTTTCGTCAGTCAGATCAACACAAGCGCCTCGGCGGCTGTGGGGATCATTTTTTCCCTGATGGCCATGATCCAGGCCGTGGGCTTTACCCTGGGCATGGGCGCGGGAAATTATATTTCCCGCAGTCTGGGAGCAAAAAATGAAGACATCGCAGTGCGGACGGCAGCCACGGCCTTTTTTACGGCCATTGGGATCGGCGTGGTCATGGCAGTGACTGGTCTTTCCTTCCTGGACCGGCTGGTGCGGCTTCTGGGGGCCACAGAGACCATCGCCCCTTACGCCAGGGATTATGCCCGGTACATTCTTCTGGGAGCGCCGGTGATGACCGGCTCCTTTGTGATGAACAACCTGCTGAGGTCCCAGGGCTATGCCGTTTATGCCATGGCGGGGATCACCACCGGCGGGATCTTAAACATGATCCTGGATCCGGTGTTCATCTTCGGTCTCCGCATGGGCATTTCCGGCGCGGCGGCCGCCACGGTCATAAGTCAGTGCGTCAGCTTCTGCATCCTGTTTTTCCAGTGTAACTTCCGCAAGGGATGCATCCGGCTGAGGCCCGGAAAATTTACTCCGTCTCTAAAAATTTATGGAGAGATCCTTCATGCAGGCCTCCCGTCGTTGTGCCGCCAGGGTCTGGCCAGCGCGGCGGCAGTGGCCTTAAACGTGGCGGCCAATCCCTTTGGGGATGCGGCCATCGCAGCCATGTCCATTGTAACGAGATACATGATGTTCATCAACTCTGCCCTCATCGGCTTCGGCCAGGGCTTCCAGCCTGTGTGCGGCTTCAACTTTGGGGCGAAGCGGTATGACCGGGTCCTGGAGGCGTTCTGGTTCTGCCTGAAGGTGGCAGTGATCCTCCTGACCACCCTGGGCGTCATAAGCTTTTTCGGGGCAGAGGCCATTATGGGCCTGTTCCGGAAGGGGGATCTGGAGGTGATCGGGATCGGTACCTGGGCCATGCGGTTCCAGTGCCTGACCCTGCCGTTCCAGGCCTGGATCATCATGTCCAATATGCTGACCCAGTCCATCGGCTACGGCTTCCGGGCATCCATTGTGGCGGCGGGCCGCCAGGGGATCTTTCTGATCCCGGCCCTCCTTACGCTTCCCCGTTTCCTGGGGATCCTGGGGCTGCAGCTCTGCCAGCCCATTGCGGATGTCTGTACCAGTGTCATGGCCGCGGTGATCGTCGTCTCCATACTGAAGGAGTTAAAGGTCTGGAACGAAGAAATACAAAATTTATCGAAAAAAACTATGGACGAATGAGAGATTTTGTGAGAGAATGGTACAAGCAAGATGTGATTTTTTTAACAAGAGAATTGCGACAGATATCTTGAAAGGAGTCTTAAAATGATTTATTCACATGAAGTAGAAACAATGTGTAAAGTTGCCCAGGGCGTAAACCATGGCGCAGCTCCGATCCCGGAGGAAGCGAAATGGGTACAGTCCAAAGAGATCAAAGATATTTCCGGCCTTACCCATGGAATCGGCTGGTGTGCACCCCAGCAGGGTGCATGTAAGCTGACCCTGAACGTGAAGGAGGGCATCATCCAGGAGGCACTGGTGGAGACCATCGGATGTTCCGGTATGACCCATTCCGCAGCTATGGCGGCAGAGATCCTTCCGGGCCGGACCCTGCTGGAGGCTTTAAACACAGACCTTGTGTGCGACGCCATCAATACAGCCATGAGAGAACTGTTCCTTCAGATCGTTTACGGAAGGACCCAGAGTGCATTTTCTGAGGACGGCCTTCCCATCGGAGCTGGTCTGGAGGACCTTGGAAAGGGTCTCCGTTCCCAGATCGGTACCATGTACGGAACCTTAAAGAAAGGTCCCCGTTATCTGGAGATGGCAGAAGGCTATGTGACCGGGATCGCTCTCGACGCAGAGGACCAGATCATCGGCTACCAGTTCGTAAACCTTGGAAAGATGACCGATTTCATTAAGAAAGGCGACGATCCCACAACTGCTTATGAGAAGGCAAAGGGCCAGTACGGCCGTGTGGCAGACGCAGTGAAGATCATCGACCCGAGAATGGAGTAAGGAGGAGTTAATACATCATGGCATTATTTGAATCATATGAGAGAAGAATCGACAAGATCAATTCTGTTTTAAACAGCTATGGCATCGCTTCCATCGAAGAGGCTGAAAAGATCACAAAGGACGCCGGCTTAAATGTCTACGACCAGGTAAAGAAGATCCAGCCCATCTGCTTTGAGAATGCCTGCTGGGCATATACAGTGGGTGCAGCCATTGCCATTAAAAAAGGCTGCCGTAAGGCCGCTGACGCTGCCGCAGCCATCGGAGAGGGCCTCCAGGCCTTCTGTATCCCCGGCTCTGTTGCCGATCAGAGAAAGGTTGGCCTTGGCCATGGAAACCTTGGCAAGATGCTTTTAGAGGAAGAGACAGACTGCTTCTGCTTCTTAGCCGGCCACGAGTCCTTTGCAGCCGCTGAGGGCGCCATCGGTATCGCAGAGAAGGCCAATAAGGTCCGCAAGAAACCCCTGCGCGTGATCTTAAACGGTCTCGGAAAAGACGCAGCCCAGATCATTTCCCGCATCAACGGCTTTACATATGTGGAGACAAAGATGAACTACTACACCGGAGAGGTGGAGGAGGTATTCAGAAAATGCTATTCCTCTGATCCGGAAAGCCCCCGCGCAAAGGTAAACTGCTACGGTGCCAATGACGTGACCGAGGGCGTTGCCATCATGTGGAAAGAGGGCGTTGATGTTTCCATCACCGGAAACTCCACCAACCCCACCCGTTTCCAGCATCCGGTGGCAGGCACCTATAAGAAGGAGTGCGTGGAGAAAGGAAAGAAATACTTCTCCGTAGCCTCCGGCGGCGGCACAGGCCGTACCCTCCATCCCGACAATATGGCGGCTGGTCCGGCTTCCTACGGAATGACCGATACCATGGGCCGTATGCACTCTGACGCCCAGTTCGCAGGTTCCTCCTCCGTTCCGGCACACGTAGAGATGATGGGTCTCATCGGCGCAGGAAATAACCCCATGGTGGGCATGACTGTGGCTGTGGCCGTTTCCATCCAGCAGGCGGCTGAAGAGGGAAGATTCTAGGATCCCCCATGGCGGAACCTGCTGTGGGAAATTTCAGGAAAATTGGAAATGTACTTTCTTTTTTAAGAAAGGTATGCTACAATAACCCATGACAAAAGCACCTGCACACCTGGCAGGTTCAATAGGATAGAGGCGCGGGCTTCAAGAGTAACGGAAGACAAGGCTGGACCGCCGTTTTCCGCCAAAGGGGAGACCGCCGAAGGAGTTTTGCCCGGTCCGGGGCAGGGTTCCTGGTACGACGCAGAAGATGCGGCGTACTGTCACGATACGTGGAGCGCTATCTTGTGTTGCTGGTTCCAGCCTGTATGGCTTTTTATCTGCATGATCTACACCACAAACGCGTTTTCCGTAAGGGACTGCCGTTTGTGGTGTTTTTGATTTTCAAGAGAGGAAGTATGAGAAATGCAGAGTACGAAAACGAAAAGCCTGGCTGTACTGGCTCTGGCGTCCATGTTCCTCATGGCCTTTGCCATGACGGCCTTTGGGGCAGAGGGGGAGACCGCAGAGTACGTCCCCGCCCTGTTTTCTACCTTCTGGGCGCTGGTGCCGCCGGTGGTAGCCATCGGACTGGCGCTGATCACAAAGGAGGTTTACAGCTCCCTGTTTATCGGGATCGCCGTAGGGGGGATCCTGTATTCCGGCGGGAGCTTTGAGCGGACCGTGGTCCATATTTTCCAGGACGGCATCATCGGAGTCCTTACCGATGAAAGCAACGTGGGGATCCTGGTATTCTTAGTGATCCTGGGAGCCATGGTCAGCCTTATGAACAAGGCCGGCGGCTCCGCTGCCTTTGGCCGGTTTGCGGCAAAGGGCATCAAGACCCGGGTGGGGGCCCAGCTGGCCACCATCCTTCTGGGGGTTACGATCTTCATTGACGACTATTTCAACTGCCTGACTGTGGGAAGCGTCATGCGGCCTGTGACGGACAAGTTCAAGGTTTCCCGGGCAAAGCTGGCGTATCTCATCGACGCCACGGCAGCTCCCGTATGCATCATTGCCCCCATTTCATCCTGGGCGGCGGCTGTGACGGGATTCGTGGAGGGAGAGGACGGCTTCTCCATCTTTATCCAGGCCATTCCCTATAACTTCTATGCTCTTTTAACCATTGTGATGATGGTGGGAATGGTGCTCATGAAGGTGGAGTTCGGGCCCATGTTAAAGCATGAAAGGAACGCGGTCAAGGGGGATCTCTTTACCACAGAGGGACGGCCTTATGCGGATGAATCCGATCCGTCAGTGATCTCCAGGGGAACGGTCATGGACCTCCTGATCCCGATTATTTCTTTAATTATCTGCTGTGTGATCGGTATGCTGTATACAGGCGGATTTTTCTCCGGCGTGGATTTTGTGACCGCCTTTTCGGAGAGCAACGCATCCCTGGGACTGACCCTTGGAAGCTTCTTCGGCCTTCTGATCACTCTGGTCCTGTACCAGGTGCGCCGTGTCCTGGATTTCCACGACTGCATGGCCTGTATCCCCGAGGGCTTTAAGGCCATGGTACCGGCCATTCTGATCCTGACCTTTGCCTGGACCTTAAAGGCCATGACAGACAGCCTGGGTGCGGACGTATATGTGGCAGATCTGGTGTACAACCATGCCAGAGGCCTGCTGAATTTCCTTCCGGCCATTATTTTCCTGGTGGGCTGCCTGCTGGCCTTTGCCACAGGCACCTCCTGGGGGACCTTCGGTATCCTGATCCCCATTGTGGTGGGCGTGTTCCAGAATACCAATCCGGAGCTGATGATCATCTCCATTTCTGCCTGCATGGCGGGAGCTGTCTGCGGAGACCACTGCTCGCCCATTTCCGACACCACCATCATGGCGTCTGCGGGAGCCCAGTGTGAGCATGTGAACCATGTGATGACCCAGCTTCCCTATGCGGTGACCTGTGCCGCCGTATCCTTTGTGACGTACATTGTGGCAGGGTTTGTAAAGACTGCCTGGATCGCCCTTCCTGTGGGCATCGTCCTGATGCTGGGAGCCATGCTTGTCTTAAAAATGATGGGCGATACGGTGGAGGAAGAATAGTAAAAAACGTGAAAAAGCCCGGCGGTGAGCAGATTCCAGTGCTCTCCGGCCGGGTCTTTTCTGTTATGGCGGAAGACTAGGCCTCCTCCAGGCCCTCAAACTGCATTTCATAATATCTGGCATACAGACCGTTCTTTTCCAGGAGCTCTTTGTGGCTTCCACGCTCAACGATGCCCTGGCCGTCGATGACGATGATCTCGTCGGCATTCCGGATGGTGGAGAGACGGTGGGCGATGGTGATGGTGGTGCGGTTTCTGGAGAGCTCCTCCAGGCTTTTCTGGATGTGGCGTTCACTTTCATTGTCCAGGGCGCTGGTGGCCTCATCCAGGATCAGGATAGGCGGATTTTTAAGGAATACCCGGGCAATGGAGATCCGTTGCTTCTGGCCGCCGGAAAGCCTTGCGCCCCGCTCGCCCACAAAGGTGTCGTAGCCGTCAGGAAGCTCCATGATGAAATCGTGGATGCTGGCCTTTTTGGCGGCGGCAATGATCTCCTCGTCAGTGGCTCCTGGTTTTCCGTAGGCGATGTTTTCACGGATGGTGCCGCCGAATAAGTATACCTCCTGCTGGACCAGGCCGATGGAGCTTCTGAGGCTCTTTAATGTGGTTTTCCGGATATCCTGGCCGTCAATGGCGATCCTTCCGTGGGTCACATCGTAGAACCGGGGAAGGAGGGAGCAGATGGTGGTCTTTCCGCCGCCAGAGGGGCCCACCAGGGCGATGGATCTGCCGGCAGGGATGGAAAAGGAAACATGGCTTAAAACAGGCTCGCTGCTGTTATAGCAGAAGCTTACGTCCTCATAGGAAATATGGCCCTGTACATTTGTAAGGGGCTTCGCGTCCGGCGCATCCTCGATCTCCGGTTCTGTTTCCATGACTGCCAGGAAGCGCTTGAAGCCGGTAAGGCCCTTCTGGAGCATTTCCGTAAACTCCACCAGGATCTGGATGGGGCTGATGAAAATTCCGATGTAGAGGGCGTACATGGCCAGGTCTGCTGGCTCCATCTCCCCGATGGAGATAAGGTATCCTCCGGCCACCAGGACGGTCAGATACATCATGCCCTGGAAAAACAGGGTGCCTGCGTGGAATTTTCCCATGGCCCGGTAGTTATTGTCCCGGGAGCGGACGAAATTCTCGTTGCTCCTTCCGAACTTTTTCCGTTCGATCTCTTCATTGGCAAAGGACTGGACCACACGGATCCCGGACAGGGTATCCTGGAGACTGGCGTTGATGTCGCCGATCTTTCTCCGGTTGTCCATGAAGGTCTCATGCATCCGGGCGTTCTGGCGGCAGCAGAAAAGCACCATAAGAAGGACCACCACGGCCAGCAGGAGAGCCAGCTTCCCGTTGATCAGGAATAAGAATACAAAGGAGCCGGCAATCTTAATGGAGGAGATAAACACGTTTTCCGGCCCATGGTGGGCGAATTCGGAGATCTCAAACAGGTCGGAGACCAGCTTGCTCATCATCTGTCCGGTGTTGTTTTTATCATAGTAGGAAAAGGAGAGCTTTTCATAATGATCGAACAGATCCCGGCGCATATCCCGCTCGATCCAGGTCCCCATGAGATGGCCCTGGTAGGTCACATAGTATTTGCAGAGGGTCTGGATCACATAAAGGACCAGAAGGCCTGCAAAGAGGAGGGGGAGGGAGCGCAGGATGGCTTCCTGGCCCCGGGTGAACCAGTCGCTGGCCGCTCTTCTTAAGATCTGGGGAAAGGCCAGGTCCACGGCGCTGATGATGGTGGCGCAGAAAAGGTCCAGGAAAAAGAATTTTTTGTAGGGCTTATAATAGGCTGCAAATTTTTTTAGTACGTCCATGATTCCTCCTGTGCATATAAAGTCGTTGCTTTAATCATAGCATGGGAGTTTCTGGAAGTAAAGGGCAGGTTCCTGCGTAAATTCTGCCACATTTTCTTCATAAATTGTTAATGGAAATCCAGGGAAGCAGGTGCTATAATCTATATATATGGAAATCTGTAAATTTTTGTACGTTTATAAAGAAAGGTGACGAGATCATGAATATGAAAACCATCCTGGCAGCAGCTCTGACCGCAGGCTTTTTTGTGCAGCCCTGTATGACAGCCCTGGCATCGGTCAGTGCGCCGGAATCTGATAAGAACCAGATCGGCCCGGGCTTTGAAGCACCGGCGGAGGAAAATGCCGAAAGTGCGTTTACCCCCTGGACGAAGGTGGACGGCGTTTATGTGGACGATACGGGAAAGGCCATCGACGGCGCAGTCCTTCGGGGTGTCAGTGTATCCAAGTGGCAGGGAGATGTGGACTGGGGGAAGGCAGCCGCTGATGATATTTCCTTTGCCCTGGTGCGGATGGCGTCCATCGGCTACGAGGGAGAATATACCATGGACGAATATTTTGACCAGAACATGCGGGAGGCCAGCGCCAACGGCGTCCATGTGACGCCCTATGTCTATCTCCAGACAAGGACTGTGGAGGAGGCAGAGGCGGCGGCCCGGTATGCGGTGGATGTGGCGAAGAATTATGACGTTTCTTATCCCCTGGCAGTGGATATCGAGTCCCAGTATATCCTGGATCTCTCAACCCAGGAGCTGACGGATATCGCCAACGCCTTCTGCCGTGTGGTGGCGGAGGCAGGATACACGCCCATTGTATACAGCGACTACCATAAGTTTACGACAGAAATGGATACGAACCAGATCCCCTATGATATCTGGCTGGCCAGATACGGCGGCGATCACAATTATCCCAACCGGACCATGTGGCAGGCCACCGATAAGGGCGTGATCGACGGGATCAATGGAAACGTGTGCCTGGAATTTGCCTTTAAGGATTACGCTCCAGCCCTGGAGGCAGGGGACGCCACGCCCGGCCAGTGGAAGGAAGAAAACGGCGTTTGGTATTTTGAAAACAACGGAGGCCGCTATACCGGCTGGATCCGCCCCGACGGAAACTGGTATTATATGGATCCGGCAGCCGGAGGAGCCATGGTCTCCAATACCTCCATGGTCATCGATGGAGTGACGTACTCCTTTAATGGAAGCGGCGTCATGCAGTAAAATAAAAGCTCCAGGCCCGGATCCGGCAGCCTGGAGCTTTATGAAAACGGATGGTCAGTCTTCCCAGGGAAGATCCACCGTGATATACGAATGATGGACAGCAGGCAGGAATTTTTCCGTAAGGTCTGCTGTCTTTATTTTTAAGCTGGAGGTATTGATGCAGGGGTGGCAGCCCAGAAAGGGATCCTTTAATACATCAGAATCGATGAGCAGCTGGACCTGGTTTTCCTTATCATTGGCCAGTCCCAGGATGCTGACAGAGCCGGGAGTGATGTCTAAGAACTGCTCCATGTATTCGTCTCCGGCAAAGGACAGTCTGGCGGAATTGATCTGCTTTGAAAGATTTTTTGTCTTGAATTTCTTATTCCCCGGCATCATCAGAAGATAAAAACGGGTCTTCTGGGCGTTGCAGAGAAAGAGATTCTTGCATATGTGGATCCCAAGGATCTTTTCTACCTCCAGGCAGGCGTCGATGGTGGCCGTAGCGTCGTGGTCCACCCGTGTAAAGGGGATGCCGAGGGTATCCAGAAGGGCGTAGGTGCGGACCTCCCTGGGGAGACGGCCGGACATGTCCTCCGGACTGCCTGTATATACAGTTTCATCAATATAAAAATCCATGTTTTGTATCCTTTCTGTCTGGACTGGGCGTTGAAATAACGCTGGTACTTTAAGGGGAAAAACGCTATAATCGTAATAGTACGGCCCCTGGATCCGGGGATGCCGTCCAGGGATGTGGGGACAGGGGGCCATAGATCCGGCGCGGGTCTGTAAGGGGTTCCTGACGGAGCGGACCGGGATCGCCGGAGATCCTTTGGAGTCCCAACATCATTATAATGGAAACGTAAGAAAAAGCAAGAATATGGAGATAAAGTATATGGAAAACAGAAATGAAAGTGGAAAAAAACAGAAGGCAAAGGGCCTGTGCCCGAATTTTGGGAAATGCGGCGGCTGCCAGTATCTGGACGTGCCCTATGAGGAGCAGCTGAAGAAAAAGAAGAAACAGCTGACAGAGCTTTTAAAGCCATTCTGTCAGGTCCGTGACGTGATCGGAATGGAGGACCCCTGGCATTACAGAAATAAGGTCCATGCGGTCATAGCCAGGGACCGGAAGGGGAGGATCATTTCCGGCGTATACAAGGAGGGGACCCATTTTGTTCTTCCGGTGGATACCTGTCTTATTGAGGATCAGAAGGCAGACGATATCATCAGGACGATCCGGGAGCTGGTCCCGTCGTTTAAAATGAAGGTATACGATGAGGATACGGGGTACGGCTTCCTGCGCCATGTGCTGATCAGGACCGGGCACAGCACCGGCGAGATCATGGTGGTGCTGGTGACGGCTTCTCCTGTGTTCCCGTCTAAAAATAATTTCGTAAAGGCTCTGCGGGCGGCCCATCCGGAGATCACCACAGTGGTCCAGAACATCAACGGCCGCGGCACCAGCATGGTCCTGGGAGAAAAGGAGCATGTGCTTTACGGCCCCGGCTTTATCGTGGACGAGCTCTGCGGCTTCCGGTTCCGGATCTCCTCCAGATCCTTCTACCAGATCAATCCGGTCCAGACAGAAAAGCTCTACCGGCTGGCCATCCAGGCTGCAGGGCTCACAGGGAAGGAGACGGTCATTGACGCTTACTGCGGCATCGGCACCATCGGCATCGCCGCTTCGCCTGAGGCGAAGGAGGTGATCGGCGTGGAGCTCAATCCGGATGCGGTCCGGGACGCGGTCACCAACGCCAAGGTCAATGGAGTAAAAAATATCCGGTTTTACTGCAATGATGCGGGAAAATTCATGGTCCAGATGGCCTCCCAGGGAGGAAAGGCGGACGTGGTGTTCATGGATCCGCCCCGCAGCGGAAGCACGGAGGAATTCATAAACGCGGTGGCCACCTTAAAACCCGTCCGGGTGGTGTATGTCTCCTGCGGCCCCGATACCCTGGCCAGGGATCTGACGGTGTTTAAGAGGAAAGGGTACGAGGCGAAAGAGGCGTGGGGAGTGGATATGTTTCCGTTTACGGGGCATACAGAATGTGTGGTGAAGTTGGAGAGAGCGAATTAAAAAGTGAGAAGATAGAGACACAGGAGCGAAAGGCTCTTGCGTCTTTTGGCATAAGAAGCGGAGTTGGAATGAACCTTGCAACAAAAGTGTGGCTGTGATAAAATTTAGGTATGGTAGGGGAAGTGTATACTTCTGAGAAAAACAGGCAGAGAAAGGAAGAGCAGACATGAGTAAGGATTGGAAAGAAAAGTCCAGGCCGGAAGATCTGCAGCGCCTTCGTGGATTTCGCCTGATGGATGATGACTTTATGTCAAAATGTTTTGAGGAAAATATAGAGTGTACGGAGCTGGTACTGCAGATTGTGCTTGGCAGAGATGATTTGAAGGTGGAAAAGGTAGCAATCCAGCATCAGCTTAAAAATCTGCAGGGCAGATCAGTTATTTTTGATATCTATGCTACGGATCATGCTGGAAAAAGATATAATGTGGAAATCCAGAGAGCAGATCGCGGTGCGGGAGCAAAAAGAGCCAGGTATCACAGCAGTTTGATCGATGCCAATGTGACCGAGCCAGGAGAGAAGCTGGAGAATCTGGTAGAAACTTATGTAATTTTTATTACAGAGCGTGATGTGCTGGGAAAGGGAAAACCGATTTATCATATTGACCGGGTGATCAAAGAAAACGGCGAGAATTTTGGCGATGAGGCTCATATTTTATATGTGAACGGTGAATACCGGGATGAGTCGCCCATAGGTATCCTGATGCACGATTTTTCCTGTACAGATGCCAGGGATATGAAGTATAGAACATTGGCAGAACGTGTAAGATATTTCAAGGAAGATGAGAAAGGAGTGGCTGCTATGTGTAAGGCGATGGAAGATATGCGGAACGAGGCTAAATTAGAAGAAAGAAAAGAAATTGCTTGCAGTTTGCTTGCAGATGGTGAGTTATCTTATGAGAAAATTGCAAAACATACAGGATTTACAGTCGAAGAGATTCAGAAACTCGCTGCCCAAAAGGGAGCATGATATAACTAATAGAGCATAAATAGTGAAAAGGGTTGCCAGTATCACAACGGCGGCCCTTTCCTGTAATATGAATAATTATAGAAACATATGGACTTAAAATCAATGATCGAAGAATTACTGGCAAAAGGATATGAAGGTGGGGATTGGGATTATAAATCGGATTATCCGAATACAGCTGGGGAGAAGCTTCATGATATATTTTGAATGGCTAATAATTTAGAGGATAGAGATGCCTGTTTAATATATGGAGCAAATGATGATGGCTCTGTTTGTGGAATTGAAAACACGGAGAGGCCACGGTATAAGACGGCAGATATTATTAAATTTTTGAGAGATAAGCCGTTTACAGGAGGATATATACCACAAGTCGAGGCTCATACATTGAAATTTCAGGAGCATGAGGCAGATGTTCCTGTGATTTATAGAGGAATACATACTCCCTATTATTTGTGGAAGGGATGGGGGAATACTCATAAACTTATGCTGATAAGTGTAAATACCAAATCCATGTAGTGGTTATATGATTTCGAGCATGTAGATTGTGTTTTAAAATACTTTTAAACGATTGCACATTGGCTTAAAGTTTGTGTGCGTCGGTTTTATAGTATCTGCCTTTTTGAATTGGAGGTAAAAGTACAGGGGCTTATTTTGGACTTAAAAAAGTAGTTTAGGTGAATCGTTGGCTGCATAAACGCTGTTCAGCCAAGCCTTGTAAAAAGGCTGACGAAGGTGATTCTGTTTCTACTGGAATATCGGAAAGACGAAGCAAATGGAGAGATAAACAATGGCATCAGGTAACAATTATTTACAATTTATTTTAGGACAGCTGTCTGATCTGGATGATATTACATACCGGGCGATGATGGGAGAGTTTATTATTTATTATCGCGGAAAAATTGTGGGCGGCATTTATGATGCTCGACTGCTTGTAAAGTCCACTAAGTCGGCAATTGCCTATATAGCGGATCCAGTATATGAAGCACCTTATGAGGGAGCAAAGGAAATGCTGCTGGTAGACGAGGTTGATCAGAAAGAATTTTTAACAGGTCTGTTTCACGCGATGTACGAGGAACTGCCAATGCCTAAGCAAAAAAGAAAAAATAAGTATTGCGAAGGGAAAAAGGAATAAGGCTGTTTACGTACATAGCGGAAGGACAGATAAATCATGAAGCGGCAAAACGGGATCTATCTGTACAGGGGCACAAGATCTGAATACGGGAAAGGTCCATACGCAGGGCATCCGATCATTTGCTGAAATGTTCCCATTTTATGCAGCTGATCAGAATATGAAACCAGAAAGAAAATCGAACAGGAGCAGGATATATGGAACTGAAAAAAGTATGGATGTCCCCGGATACGAAAAAGAAAAGCAAATATGGATACCGGGCAGTCGGCGGTATCCTTGGCATCGTTCTGCTGATGGTCCTGCTGCTTTGCGGAGGGACCCTTCTGTCATTATCCCTGGGGATAAATAAAAAAGCATTTTCTCTGATCCTTCTGACTGCTGTCAGTGCTCTGGGGATCGGGCTGGCCGTCCTCCTGGGACGGCGGTCGATCCGGGACGCCACGATCTTTTTTCTGACAGAAAATGACCGTTTATGGGTCATGGATGCCCGCGGCCTGTCCAATCATGGGAATGGATTTCTTGGCTTTGCCGTTGGTACGATGGAAACACAGGCGTTTTTGCGCCGGCAGGGCCGCCAGCCGTTTATTCCCAACCGTGCGGACGAAATTTTGAAGGTGTTAAATATCAAGGAAAACCGCAGCCACTACGCGGTCCGATGCCAGGTGCGTCATCCAGATACGCATGTGACCCGGTTTACCTATCTTCTGATCAAAGGAAATCCCGATGAGGACATGCTGCTGCGGGAGCTGGAGCGCAGGAAGACCTGGGAGAATGCGTTGGAGCCAGCTGGGAACTGGAATCTGCTATATATTCTGCTGGGCGGTCTGGCCCTTGCAGCCTGCGTGACCATGTGTGTCCTGAGTCATCCGGCTGTTGCCGTGATGTCAGGTGAGCTTTATTTTCCCTGTATGGGTGCTTCTCTGGCGGCATTTTGTGTTTTCCTCTATTTTATCATCCGTCAGCGCCGTGGGGAATGAGCCGGAGTGCTTGTTTTCTAGCGCAGGAGCGGCGGTCTGACAGGGGAACAGGGGAGATGGACGGCCGAACGAAAGGAACAGGAAGAAGAATCTGAGCAAGAAACAGATCAGAATGAATCTTGTAACAAAAACGTACCTATGATAAAATTCTGGTAAAACAAAAGCGTTTCAAAAAGAAAAGGCTTTGCTGCCGGTCAGAAGCCATTGCAGCAATAAAATGCAGAGAGCTGCGGTAGCACGAATGAAGAGAAGGAGTAAGTGTGAAGCAATGAGCCGAAAATAGACCATAAACGTCCCTTGTGTGGAAAATCTGGTTTTTAAGATTTATCCAGAATGAACAGCACATTGCTGTTGAAGGAGTTTTAGTGTTTCCGGATCAGCTCCCTGCTCTCCGAGGAACTGAATTACGTTATCAAGTGTAAGCGCAACTTTTTCAGGTTTTGATGGATGGATGATGGCTTCGTAATCATCTGGTTTCCATTCTTCATTATTAAGAATCATGTGATAAATGCTTGTAAGCATCATTCGGGCTATGGCAATGATTGCTTTTTTCCTGCCACGCCGTTTCGCCAGTCGATTATATTTGATGGCGTAATAAGGATTTTTCCTGCTTTTTACAGCAGCAAGTGCACACTGGATGAGTAAAGGCTTTAGATACTGACCGGCTTTTGAACAACGGGTAGATTTCTTTTTGTTGGCACTCTCATTATTCGCAGGGGTAAGACCAGCCCAGGAACAAAGATGTTTATCCGATTCAAAAACCCCCATATCAGCACCGATTTCTGAAATGACAAACAAAGCAGAACGCTCAGTAAAACCAGCGATCCTTGAAATACGTTTGATTACTTCATCGTACGGGCGGCTGAGGCGGAATAATTCGGTTTCAATTTCATCCATATAGGAGCTGAGAAGTTCCATGTGCTGTTTTGCGTGGGACATCTTAAAGCGTTGTTCCGATAATATCTCAAAACCGCGTATGCTGTCAAAAATCTCTTCATTAGAAACTTTGATGCCACCATGAATCAGTTTTGCACATTCCTTTTCGTCAAAAGGAACATCTGAAAGAAGATAATTCATAATGGATGAGGCGGTTTTTCCAAATGGATCAGTGAGGACACAGTCAATACGGATACGTGAAATAGTCATACTATTCTGGTAGCGGTTTTTCTCAGCGGAACGCATATAGGAAAGTTTGAGACGATATCTGGAAAGCTCACGGAGAGCCCTGATATCAGCAGGTGGAATAAAAGAAGCTTTAACGATATCAAAGCGAAAAAGATTGGCAATCCATTTTGCATCACGTTTGTCAGTTTTCTTACCCTTTATGGCTTTGACATACTTGGGATGAGTAAGGATAACGTGCATATGCGGCTCAAGGATGTTAAAAACAGGGATCCAGTATTTACCGGTGGATTCCATGCAGACATGCAGACAGTTATACGAGAGAAGCCAGTCACGCATAGCTGCAATCTGTGAATTGTTGGTGGAGAAGGATTTCACTTTATAAGTTGCTTCCAAAGTGACAGGATCCGTAATGCAGACAGCAGCAACAACCGTTTTTTTGTGAACATCCAGCCCAGCACAGATAAGGTGTTTCACTTCAAAATCCATGTGATGCCTCCTTTCAAAGAGAGCAAAAAGAGACATCAGCATTGACTGTCATCCAAGCGAAAAGACTTATCATGGAAACGGGGTTTCCAGAGGCATCAAGTGCCAACGTCTAAAATGATAAGTGTACGGGCTCGAAGTCCCAATTGTTTGTGCTTACAAGAGGATGACGGCACATATATAAATGCGGGATAAGATG
Source organism: Pilosibacter sp. YYHA0881 (assembly GCF_051602715.1). GTDB lineage: Bacteria > Bacillota > Clostridia > Lachnospirales > Lachnospiraceae > Alitiscatomonas > Alitiscatomonas aceti. The sequence goes on along the minus strand of NZ_CP175657.1, from coordinate 1,269,018 downwards.
GTCTTTCACCACTCCCTCAGTCGTGCTCTGTAGTATACTGATATCTCTAACTGGATTTTAACACAAAATGAAATAAAAAGTAACCCGTAAACAAAGATTCATGCATTGTTTGTGCCGAAGGCAGGAACGACGCAAGGAGGGCATGCCACAACGGCATGTTTAAATAAATGAAAAAGCTGTTTCAGATGATACCATCTGGATTTTTCAACTGTCTTTCCAGCGGGAGCAATAGCGGGGTATATTCGGACTGCCTCCAGATTATTTATGATCAGTATGACCGGGAGATCTCGTATCGGATCTCCCGAAGCCATATCCGGGATTCGCTGGCGGTCTACCTGCTGGAAAATCATGTGGACTTTGTGGAAGAGGATGAAAAGGGGGCCCGGAAAAATTATAATGATCTGGCAAACGGGATCATCCGGAAATTCTGTTCAAAGGAAGTCGGCTGGCTGGAGGAAGAGCATGACGACGCGACTTACGAAAAGTATATTATCATGACGGAGCAGGGGATCCTGCTGGCTGAATTTTTACAGCAGCTGAGGGCGCCGGAGCGGGAGGAGTTTTCCAGTTACATTTATAACATTTACAATGTTTTAAAAAATGAGGAGCAATGGTCAGGAGATCCGTATGTGGAGGGCTTGAGAAATGTTTACCGGAATGCCAAGATGCTGTCGAAATCTTTGAAGCGCCTTTCAACCTTTATCAAGAAGATCATTGAACGGATGGTACAGGAGGAGACCCTGGAAAGCCTGACGGAGAACATTCTGGAGTACTGTGAGGGAAGCTTCATCCGGGAATACGCCCGGCTCACGAAGCAGCAGAATATCCACATCTACCGTTCGTTCATCCGTATGAAGCTGGAACGGATGCAGAATGATCCTGCGCTGTTTGAGCTTCTGGTGATCGGCTGTGCGGTGGAGGAGGAGCTGGAAGAGGCGGAGGCCAGGGAATATGTGCTGGACATGATCCAGCGGACCAGGGGCTTCCTGGCAGATGATTATGACCGTATCATGAAAGAGATCAAGCACAAGATCAATGTATATCTCCAGATCGCTGTTGGCCGGGCCAGATTTTTGCGGAACCGGGAAATGGATATCCGGGGAAATGTGGAGCAGACCTTACGATATATCACCGAATCCATGACGGAGACCGGATGGAAGTCAGAGCTGCCGGAAGAGATGGCAGGACTTTTTTTACTGGACAGAAATGAATTTATTGATACAGGCTCCATCCGTTTTCCGCGAAAGGCACAGAGCATCCGGGAAGGAACCTTTGCAGAGGTGGAGGAGCTGTCGCAGGAGGATCTGCGGCGGGCCAGAGAAGAGCATGAGAGGGCGGCCTATAATCCGTATTCAAAAGAAAAAATGAAGGATTATCTGGAACATGTCATGGGCGGTCAGAAGCAGATACAAAGTGACGAACTTCCGATGGAAAGCAAACGGGACCTGCTCTGCGCGCTGTCTGCGGCGGCGTACGGGGCGGAAAATGGTTATACCATCCAGCTGGAAGAAGGATACATGGAAACCAATGGAATGATACTCCGCAGATTCCAGATCTCAAAAGAGGAAGAGTTATGCAGATAGAGGAGTTTTGGGAGGCATATACCTCATCAGAGAAGGAATTGTTTCAGCGCTCCTGCCGGCGGCTGCTGAAACATACATTTATTGTCCGTGATAAGGATGAGGAGAATAAAAAGGCCTATTATTTTATCTCGAAAAGACCAGAGCCTTTTTCGGCCTATTTCCGATATATCGGCTTTGATATCGTGGTGGACCGGGAAAATGGGGTCGTAATGCTGAGGAACTGTGCCGACGCCGGGGAAAGCGGGAAGGTCCAGGTGAACCGCCTGCAGTTAAAGAAGGCGGAGAGCGTGGTATTGTGCTGCCTCTGGACCTTATACGCGGACCGGATCCGTTCGGGAAGCTTATCCCGGGCGATCCTGGTATCCATTACGGAAATACAGTTTGAACTGGAGAAATATGGCGTTAAGGATCAGATCGATAAAAGTGCCATGACTGGTATTTTGACTTTATTTTCCAGATTTAATTTAATTGAAGTGAATGGAAAGATCGGAGAAAAGGACTGCCTGGTCAGACTATATCCGTCGCTGCAGTTTGCGCTGGAATCGGAGGAATTTGGACGTTTTGCAGAACTGACGAGAAAAAGGATGCTTGAGAAAACGGGGGAGGTTCCGGGCGAGGAGGATGCAGATGAGTATGAATAGAAAAACAGCCACAAAATTGCTGCTGGTCCAGTGGGCGAGGTTCCAGAATGAATGTATCCGTCTGGAGGGCTCCACACTGCTTACGGGAGTAAACGGCAGCGGAAAATCCACGGTCCTGGACGCGATGACGTACCTTCTTACTGGGAATACACAGTTCAACAAGGCGGCAAAGGACCGGGACCGGACGGTGATCGGTTATGTGCGCGGAGATACGAAAAGCAATGGCACAGAGCGGTATTTAAGGACCGGAGAGGTCATCAGCTATATTGCCATGGAATTCTGGTCGCCGCTGGATCAGTCGTTTCTGGTGGTGGGGGTCTGTATGGAGTCAGACAATGAGATCGCATGCAGGAGCAGCTGGTTCATCTGCCGTGACGCCCGGATCGATGAGATCAATTTTACATCGACGGAAGGAAAGAGGATCCGGTTCACGCCGAAAAATGAGCTGGCGGTCCGTGGAGAAAAGCTCAGGTCTGCCGAGTTCCTGGGAAAGGAACGGGGGGTGGAGCAGGTGCTCCGGGCGCTGGGGCTGCGGTGCAATGCGTCCAAATACCGCTCCAGGCTGTTGAAAATGATGGCGTTTAATCCGGAGAACAATATTGACCAGTTTATCCAGGACTGTGTGCTGGAGCCTGGAAGGGTGGATTCCTTAAAGGAGCTGCGGGAACAGCGGCATCAGTTTGATCATATAAAGGAAATGTATGAGAATTTACGCAGCAGCAAGGCCCAGCTGGAGACCATAGAGCAGCGGACCGGCGAGTATGAGAGAAAGCTGCGGAGTCTCCGCATACGGGAATTGATGCTTCTTTACCAGGATCTGAGAGAAAAGGAAGAGGAAAAGAAGCAGGAGGAGATCCGGCTGGAAGCTCTGAAGACGAAAAAGGAACGCCTGGAGATCCGGCAGAAGGAGCTGGATAAACGGTATAAGGAGGCGGGAGAACGCTGCCGCATCGCAGAAAACAATGATATTTTCCGTGGAGTCAGGGAAAGCATCCAGGCATTGGAGCGGCAGATCGAAAAACTCAATGAAGAAAAAGAAAAACAGGAGAATGGGCTGGCTCTTCTTATGAAGCTGCAGGCCCAGATATCAGCGATACTGAAATGGGCAGATCCCTTTATTGAAGTAGAAGAGGAAGACAGAAACTGTCTGGCCCATCTGTCAGAAGGCGGGCAGCAGATAGAGGAAAAGCTCCGTTCTTATCTGAGATTTAAAGAGCAGATGCAGGGGCAGAAGCAGATCTTCTGGGAGGAGGAGATCCATTGTGGGGACAGGATCCGGGAGCTGGACCAGGAGCTGGATGAGCTGGAGACGGAGATCAAGCAGCTGAAGTCCAACCAGATGGTGTTCCCAAAGAATGCAGAGGCCGCCAAACGGATCATTTATGAGGAACTGAAGCAGCAGGGGATCCAGACCGACGTGCGGCTATTTGCAGAGCTGGTCCAGGAGGTAAAGGACGCGGAGTGGAGAGCGGCCATTGAGACCTTTCTGGGACGAAAACGATTTTATATCATTGTAGACGGACAATACTGCCACAAAGCCATGGAGGTCCTGGAACGAAGGAAGCTCCATGGCGTTCATGTGGTGATCACAGACAAGCTTCCCGAGACAGATATAAGCGCCGGGTCTGCAGCTGAAATGCTGGTGATCCCCAATGTGTACGCCAGAAGATACGCAAATTATCTGCTGAACGGGATTCATTTATGCGGCTCTCTGGAGGAACTTCATGAGTATCCCAGGGGAGGCCTGATGAAAAACGGCATGCTGGCAAAGAGCTATGCGGTGTCCAATATGGACGTGGACGGAACCGAGTTCTGCCTGGGCGGGGATGCCATAAGACTCCAGTTAAACAGGAAGGAAGAGGCAAAAAAGCAGAAACAGGAGGAGCGCAGAAGCAATCAGAAGCACAGGGAACAGAGCCGCAGGTATAGGAGCGAGATCGAGGGAGTGGACTGGGAGGCCGGCCATTATGATTTTGATGCGGCAAAGTCCCTGGAGGCGACCCTGGAGCGGAAGGAACGGATCCAGCAGGATATTGATAAGATACAGAGCAATCCGGACTTTCTGGCAGTGCTGCAGGAGCAGCAGGATGCAGAACGGGAGTATGGAGCCCTGGGAGGCGCGATAAAGGTGATCGCCGGGGATATTGGGAGCTGTAAAAAGGAACTGGAACAAAGCGAAGCCGCACTTAAGAAGGCTGCAGGCGAGATCAATCAGCTGAATCAGGACTATGAGCGCCAGTGCATGCAGCATCTGGAATTAAAGCGCCCGATGCTGGAGGAGTATGAAAAGCTTTTAAAAGGAAAGACCGGGACCTGGAGGGCGATCACGAAAAAGACAGTCATGAACCTAAGCACCGAGGTGGACGCCTGCGTCAAACAGATGGAAAGCGCGCAGATCGAGTACTGTAAGCTGGCGGAGATCGATATAAACAGGCGGGGGACCGGCTATATTCCGTTTTACCGTGACGAGTACAGAAATATTGCCAACATCAAGATCGAGGAAGCGCATAATAAGCTGGAGGAGCAGGGGAAAAGGCTGGAAAGCGCCTTCATGAATGACTTTGTGGCAGAGATCAATGAGACGATCCAGGCAGCAAAGGATGAAATAGAGGGGATCAACCGGGAATTAAAGAAAATCCCATTTGGAAACGATACGTACCGGTTTGTCATGACAGAAAAGGCAGACCGCAGCGTATTTTTCAGGATCTGTAAGAAACTGGAGCAGTATATGAATTCTCCGGAAGTATATATGAATTCAGCACGGGACGACGAGGAGATGGAGCATGATATCCAGGAATTCATGAGCGTGATCCTGGAAGAGGAGGATGAAACGGAATATACGGATTACCGGAAGTATTTTACATACGATATGAAGATCCTCAGCAGGCAGGGAAGCCAGGAGATCGAGGCGGATCTGTCGAAAAAGCAGGGCTCTGCAAGCAATGGAGAGAAGCAGACGCCGTATTTTATCATTCTGGCGGCAAGCCTGCTCCAGTATTATCCGAAGCAGGTCTGCTGCGCGAGACTGGCCTTTATTGACGAAGCATTTTCTGCCTTGTCACGGGAGCGGATCGAGCAGATGGTAAAATATTTTGAAGAAAACCAGTTCCAGGTGTTTTATGCTGCGCCGCCGGAGAAGATCAGCAGTATTGGAGCTTTTATTGAATCAACGGTGAGCCTGGTGACATCGGGACGTTACACGCACGCGGTGGAAGGTCTGGTGAAGGAAGTCTATGGGGTATAATGCAGTTCAGAAGCAGGTGCTGGAAGCGCTCCTGGATCAGTATGAAAGAAGTAAGACGTATCAGGGAGAGAATAAGGTGATCCAGAGCTTTCAGATCCCGCCGGAAAAGGTATTCCCGGACTATGCGTCCGATTACGCCGACATGGATCAGATCCGTGATTTTGAAGCCTGGATGCGGGAGCTGGAGCAGGATGGCCTGATCACCATAAGGTACGGGAGTGGAGAGATCAGAAAGCTGACGGCAGATCCGGAGAGCTGGGATCTGTATTATGAGGTCCTGCAGAGAAGGGATAAGCTTTCATTACAGCAGGACCAGATCATGCTGTATCAGAGGTATCTGGGGATGAGTCCGCTCCTGGACCGGTTCTGCCGGGAGCAGATCGGACGTTTACAGCAAAATAAAAATCCACTCTATGGAGGGAAGGAAGCAGAGGCCATATTGGAGCTCTGCAAATTCATTTTACAGAACCAGCAGGACATCCTGGAGAGGGAGCTGTCGATGGCGGTTTTGAAGGACAGTAAGCGATGGGAGAAAAAATACCGTTCAAAGGTCTGCGGGCTTTTGAGAAAATACGGGGATTATGAGTCTCTGTTCCTGGGACTCACAGATGACCGGGATAAGGAGGATAAGCGCGAGACGGAACGGATCCTTCTGGCAGAGCATCAGATCTACCCCAATCCGTCCTATGTGTATTTCAAGGGAAATGCGGAATTTTACTTTTCCAACGGATTGTGTGTCCGGACAGACCCGTCCATGCCCATGGCCTTTTCTTCGGCTGCTCTGAAAGGCCTGAAAGCGCTGTATATCGGGGATGAGGCAGTAATTACCGTGGAAAATCTGACTTCATTCAACCGGATGCAGATGGAACGGGCGTTTCTGATCTTCTTAAGCGGATACCATAATTTAGCAAAGCAGGCATTCATAAAGCAGATCGCCGGGGATAACCCGGGGAAGCAGTGGCATCATTTTGGGGATATCGATCCGGACGGCTTCTATATCGTGGAGAATCTGATCCGGGGAACAGGGATCGATTTTCATATGGTCTATATGGATACGGATACTTTGAAAAAATATGATGAGTATACAAAGCCGCTGGAGGAGCGTGACAGGAGAAAGGCAGAGAATCTGCTGGCGGCCGGGCGGTATACGGATGTTATGAGCTATATGCTGGAAAAGGGGAAGAAGCTGGAGCAGGAGATCGTCAGCTGGATGGAATGGAAGGGAGTGTTATGACGGGAAAATGTGGAAAATCCCATCACTTCTTTATCGCATATCTGTAAAGGCTGTGGTATAATGTCTGGAAACAGACATTATACCATCGCGCATCTGGTTTTCGCGTTCACCGCGAAAATCCAGGCGCTCAAATCTCCCGGAGGGGTACCATGTCCGAAGGACATGGTATAATGAAAATACTATGCAAATGGAAAAGGGTGCTGCCATGGACCGATATAGCGGACGGCTTTGGGCTGTTCTGAGAAATGAAAGGAATATTCTAGTTGCTGAAGAGACCACATCTGCCGGCAGATGCGGTTTCACAAGCGCGGCTTTTTCATGCCCTGCGCCAGCCTGTCCCTGAGACAGAGCGGCGCGGGGCTTTTTTTACGCGGGCAACGAGTCAAAGTCCGTGCCTGCATGAGACCCTGGCGGCTGCCGCGATAACCATAAGAAATCCGCGCAGCGTGCTTCTCATGGTTATCATTCAGAAGGAGGGAGTACACATGAGCCTTAAGTATACATGTCCCGTCTGCGGGACGCCTCTGGGCTATAAGGGACTGTGCTGGAAATGCAGGTCTGGACAGGAGAGGGATACGGTCCTTCACTGGAGTCCGGAGCAAGTGAAGGAAAAACAGGACGGGCTGGTCCGGAATATCCGGCGGCTGGCAGATATGGAGGATCCGGAGCTTACGGACTTCTGGAAGCTTCTGGGATACCGGGACGCCATCACGCCCAGGATCCAGCGGGCGGCGCTGGCCGCGGAGGTTTACTATCCCTGTGAGCTTTATTATCACGCCCCGGAGGATGTGCGGGACGGCCTGATCCACGTCCTGCTTTCTGCGGAGAATTCCAGCGAAGCGTCTGAGCTGATGTGCTGCCTTGCCATGCAGGGAGATGACCGGGCGCTGGAAACGCTTTTGGAGCTGGAGAAACATCCGCGCCCATGGAGAAAGAATCTCTATGTGGACCCATCCATCTACGCCCAGTGCGGCGGCTGGACCTTTGATAAGGAAGGGCAGCGGATGCAGCTTAACTTCGATACCTGCTATCCGATGGTGAAGGGAGAGCCAGGCGAAGGATCTCCTATCCGTATGGGCCAGATGCGGGAGGACACCTGTCCCCACTGCGGCGGACGGATGGTGGATATTCTGGTGCTGGATGGACGGGATGAAAGGCTGAGATTCCTGGGGCTGGACGGCATCCTTACTGCCGCCTGCTGTCCCAACTGTGTGGGATTTCTGGATGGGCCTGCATTCAGCCGCTTTACTCTGGACGGCGGTGTGGAGGTGTTTCCCTCCAGGACCTTTGATGGGACAGGGAAGATGGACTGCTATGTCCGGCCAGAAGAATATAAGGCATTAACGGAAAACCGTTTTATACTGGGGAAATCGTCCGTTCCCCTGTTTTATGGCGCGGCTTGCGAGGATGTGAACACCATCGGCGGTTTTGCCAACTGGGTGCAGGACTGGGAATATACGGCCTGTCCCCACTGCGGAAAGCCCATGAAATATCTGGCCCAGATCCAGTGGGATACCCTGATGGACGGTACGGAAGGAACGCTTTATGTGGAGTTCTGCCCGGACTGCCATGTTGTATCCATGCAGCATCAGCAGACCTGAGAGGAGACATGGAGATAAGTTTACCCAAAAGTCCAGATACTGGACGAAGAGCTGGCATGAGAATGGTGACCGGATTTACAGGTCTGCGGGCCCGGGAGGTGGAACTGCAATGTCCATAACTGCCTATAAAGTGGAAGCCAACGGGCATGACCGGACCGGCAGGGATTTTGGCTATGTGAATATCATGCACCGCTATGGAGGAAAGCGGCCCTGTCCCCGGCCGGATCCGTGCGAAAAGATGGAGGTCATGTGGGCGGATGAGAGCGTTTACGGACCTCCTGCCCCCGGCAGCAAGGTGGGAGACTTTATCATGACATGGTTAATGGGCTCCTGGAACTGCGGGGTGTTTACCCACCGGGAGATCGCCCGGCGGCTGTCTGATACCTTCACTGGACTGAAGATCAAAGAACTGGAGTGGTTCGAGAACCCCAGGGAAAAGACACTGAAAAACGGAAAGCCCCGTGTGCGCCGGGCCAGGTGGCTGCCGGAGCGGGAGGTGGATCTGGTGTACCTTTACGCTGACCACACGATTGACGCAAGAGATCCGACTCCCGCTGAAACCGACTTCTTCATCGTCACAAGGATGGATCCCTGGGGCGTGAGCACCTGGTTCATGTGTACCCCGGAGACCGCCGGAAAGCTGGCCGCCATGGATTTTGAGAATCTGGACATCCAGGAAACTACCATTGTGGGATAGGAGTGATACAGCATGATCGGGACAGATGAAAACCGGGCAGTGCTCCATGTGGAGGTCATCTTCTGGAGCGGTAAACGAAAGGTGCCCCCCAGCCTGGTCAGCGGAAAATATTGTCCTCATTTTGTTGTCACAGGAACTGCGGAATATCTGGGTGTATGCTTTCTGGACGGAGCTGTGTGTGCATTTGATAGACCGGCTTTGGGGAATGCCCAGCCTCTCTATCCGGATACTGTGGATTACAGCTCGTTAGAAAACAATGCGGAGTTCTTAATTTATGAGGGAACAAATGTGGTTGGAAAAGGCCGGGTGCTGGGCCGGACGACACCATATAAGGTGAGACAACAACGAAAGCAGGTGTCTTATGTACCAAATTGCATATCTTGGCCGCTGGGAGATACTCCCGGAAACGGCTGCCGCTATTTATGAACACGATATTTCCAGGCTGGAGGCAATGCTTCAAGGCGGGCTGGATCTGAATGTTCCTATCCAGCTCAGTGAGTATATCAAACTGATGCCGCTGGAGATCGCAGTTTTTCAAAACGATGTGCCCATGATCCAATTCTTACTGGAGCATGGAGCCGATCCTGACCTGGCGGTAGAACAGCCCCTTCTGCTCATTGCTGCCCGCTGCTGTGGAGCCCCAGGGATAAGAAACTGTGGTATCTGGACATGGAGCATGAGGAGTTCCATCCCCTGGCCAAATGGGAGGATTTTATTGCAGATCCTGGCCGGTATCTGAATGGGATGATCGAGGGAGAGTTTGAGGAATAAGGAGCAGGGCCACGACAACAATAGACTTTCTGACCCAGGCATATAAAAGCCTGGGTCAGCCGATCGGCCATATCGGTTGCTGCTGTCCGGCAGAGGTCTGGATCTCGGAGCATGGGAAGCTGTATGCGAAATAGGAGTATCAGGACGAGATCGAATGCTTTTCCTATGTGTTTGTCTGGAGCGGGCGGGAACTGCGGCAGTGTAAATTTGATTCCGCCGCCATGATAACCGTGGAGGCACTGGACGGAAAGCTATGAGAGTGCAGCAAGGAGGAACTGCCATGAGTATAAAAGAAAAACTGGAGCTGCTGGGTAAAAACAGCATCAGACTGAAAATAGAAGGAAAAGAAACATACAAACTGGGGGCCACCCGTTTTGGCGGGCAGCCCGATGTGCCGGCTGATTTCGTGTGGCCTGCTTATGAGGGCGAGAGCTATGACAATGTGGTGAAGGACCGTCCCCTTACTTTCCTGGCCCAGTTCAACTGTGCGGAGCTGGCCCGGTTTGACACGGAGCATCTTCTGCCCGACCATGGCCTGCTCTCCTTCTTCTATGAAACAGATACCCAGTGCTGGGGCTATGACCCTAAAGATAAGGGCTGCTCCCGCGTTTATTGGTTTGAGGACATTTCGGCCCTGGCCGCTGCGGACTTTCCTGCGGATATGGAGGATGATTTCAGGTTTCCTATGGTCAGGATCAAAATGGATTCAAAAAACTCCTATCCTTCCTGGCAGGATTTCAGCGAAGCGTTCCCAGACGAGGAGGACTATGATGCCTTTGATTCCGCGTGGGCTGAACGGATGGAAGAGGATCCGGAAGGGCTGGAAAACCGTTCCCAGCTGCTGGGCTGGCCTTTTATCATTCAGAACAGTATGTTTGCCGAATGTGATCTGGTGACCCAAGGCTATTATCTGGGAAACGGCTGGGGTAAGATCCCAAAGGAGATCCGCCAGCGGGCGGAAGGATCTGCCCGTGACCGCTGGCTGCTGCTGTTCCAGCTGGATACAGTGGAGTGCGGCGGCTTCGAGCTGATGTTTGGGGACTGCGGGCATATCTATTTCTACATCACCAAAGAGGACCTGGCTGCCTGCCGTTTTGACCGGATCTGGCTGATCCTCCAGTGCTACTAAAAGCATGAAACAGGACTTTACTAGTTGGTGCGGTCAGATATTGCAGGATCCCCAGAACATTTCTCTGCTGAAATTCGGAATGTCACAGGATGAGGACGGTTTCACGGTATGCACTCCGCTGGACGCTGCCCCGCCTGACGGCCATCGGGGCCGTGACAAAGACCATTTTTACCAGAATGATGAGAGGATGGAAGAACCACTGTACGAGACGACACAAGAACTGGAAAGGAAGGAAAATAGCGATGGACTATTTGAAGATACTGCGTGAAAATCCTGATCTGGCAGATGAATTTGATTCTCTTTTTGACTTCTTCCTGCTGGATGAGTTATCCCCGCGGGATGACGCAGAGGGACGATGTACTTTTTCCCTGCCCGGCAGGGCGTTTGCCAGAGATGGCTCCGGCGGAGAATACCACCTGTTGGAGGATGGCTCCATCGGCTATTACAGCAGCGAAGGAGAGGCGGGCCGTTTGGCCGAGAGCATGGACGATCTTTTTTCCCTGCTTGTGAACTGTATCTGCTGGCACGACTGCTGTGACGCAAAGCAGTATGTGGACCAAAAAACCTTGGAGGAATATGGGCAGAGATGTCGTAACGGCAACTTGGAAGATATGGACGTGGACCGCTGGCGGCGGGTATCCGCTGCGCTCGGTATCCCAACAAGCGGGGAACTGGCTCCCGTTCTGGAGCGGTTCCGTAAAGCAGCACAGCGCCAGCCCCTGTATCAGTGTGTGTTCCATGAGGACGACGGAAGTCTGACCGAATCATACGGTTTGATGTTTGAATGAGAAAGGAGTGCTCCCTATGAAAGCATTTGATCCCAATTATAAACTGCTGGACGAGATGTACCAGGACGAATACTATCCCGATTTCCTGGTGGATAAGGTAAAGGAAGAGCTCCAGAAGGTCATCCGTCTCCTGGAGAGCGGAGAAACTGACGTTGGAGCGGTGCAGAAAATATTGGATGAGGCGGTCTGCGGCATCAATGATCTTCAGGAGGAGTTTGACGAGAACGACAGTGAGATCGAAACGGTGGCACGGGATTGTATCGGAGTTACCGTGGCCTATATTCTGGAGTGGTTTGGCATCCCCATTGATATCGAGGAAGCCATCCGGGAACGGGACTGGTAAAACCAGAATGGCCGGTGTATAAACTGCTGCTGGGATGGCTCAAAGAGTGAATATATCAAAAAACTGAATCAACAGGAGGAAACGGATATGCCTGCAACTGAATGGCTGAACAAATACCAATCCGTCAAGGATAAACTGGCCTGCAAAGCTGACCTGGAAACATATTTTACAGAAAAAATGATCGGGAACATGGCGGTAGATGTGCTGGACATCGGCCCCGTCCATTTCCCCACTGGGACGATCTTCGCCTGCGATCCGATGGTGGAACTGGAGGATGCCCTGCCGTTCCTTCAGACCATCCCTGCCGGAACTTACCCGGTAAAGATCTGCGTGGTGCCCAGTGAGCAATACGGCGACCGCTATGCCTGCGTCAAGGTGGAGGTCAGCCAGGAGAAGCCTGTCCGCTATGAACTGGGCATGACAGGCAATGAGGAGCTGGACGCGGCGCTGGGAGATGACGACTACTTCGGTTTCGGCGTGGACGCCGGGATGGGGTGCATTGCGGACATCCAGACCCAGGCGGCATTTAAGGCGTACTGGGCCAGGCGGCTGGAGGAGGACCCGGACATCGACCCCTACAACGACCTGTTCTGCGATCTTCTGGAAGAAAACGCCAAAGCCCATCCCGAGTATCAGGGCAGCTGCGGCGACTGGCTTAACTGGCCGGTGCCGGACACGGACTGCAGCCTGCCCATCTTCGCCTCCGGCTGGGGGGATGGGTACTATCCCGTTTACTTCGGCTACGACGCCAAGGGTGAAGTCTGCGCCGTATATGTGCGGTTCATCGACATTGAAACCAGTTATAGAGAGCAGGAGTAAAAATGTGACAGAACAAAGCAGCCAGTCAATACCGCAAGCCCCGTGCCCGGCTGATGAAGCTGGCCGCCAACCAACCGGGCGGGGATGCCCAGACCCAGGTGCTGGAGGCAGAACCTGCGGGGCTTTGCGCGGATGGAGGTGCGGGACGAGCTGCGCCGGGTGACACAGAATGAAATGCTTTGCGATTGGAGTACAGTATGGGAAAAATGAAACTGCATGAACTGGTAAACTATTATCATATTGGAACGGATCTGTCCTGCGCCGAGGCGATGTTCATGGCCTGCAATGAGTATTACCATCTGAATTTGTCTGAGGAGACCCGGAAGATGTTTTCAGTCATGGGCCTTGGGATGCAGACCGAACAATCCTGCTGCGGTGCCTTCACCGTGGCGGTGGGGATCATTGGTCTGATGACGGCGAAAGAAGGACAGACCGATGTGGACAACATGGAAGGATGCCAGATGATCACCGAATTGACGGAATTCGTACTGGGCTTTTATGGAACGCTCCACTGTGTTGAGCTGCAGGATCTGGAGATCGTGGGCTATGAAAACCCCTGCCACGCCATTGTGGAGGCACTGGCCAGGAAGCTGGAGGAGCTGCTGTCCAGGATGGGCCGGTAGGCCAGCGGCGATGAAAAGACGGTGCAGATGCGCCTAACATGGCCGGGTATACAGGCTCTGTTGGGAGACCGCAGAAAATTTTTCCAGCCTGCTCCTGGATCTTGAGGAGCAGGTATCGGAACTGGAAAAATCGTGCGGAGCAGACTGAACGGACAGAAAGAGGAGTGATCATGAACGTAAATTTATACCGCCCCCAATTTAATAAAATGGATCCCACTGAGAAGCAGGCGCTGATGGAGAACCTGGCTGTTCGTTATGATATGGCCTTTCTCGGCCTGCATACCTTTGAACGCTGGGGCCAGAGCTGCACCACCGGCATATTCAAAAAGGATGGCCGCGAGTTCGTCTTTGTCCCCGGCGATACGGTCACACTGGGCTGGGAACGGTTTGCTGTGGGGCTGAATGAGGAAAGCCGGGAGGAACTGGAGTACCTGTTCCAGGAATGGGAGGCGGATCAGGAGCCGGAAGAGCTGATCAAAGAGAGCATGGCTCCCGTGCGGCAGGCATCCATCGGCCCCATGCTGGCAGGCCGGGAGCTGGAGGAGCTCTGCTGGGAGCCGGTACAGCTGGATGATCCCAGGCTGACCGCCCATCCTGACTGGCTGAAGGAATTCCGGGACTTCGCCTGGAGTGACAGCAGCAGCCTTACCCTGCACCAGTCGGCCCGTATGGAACGGACAGAGGATGGCTTTCAGACCTGGATCTATCACCGCACAGAGTATGAAGCCCTTCTTGACCAGCTGAAGAAACAGGGCCTTTCCCTGCCCACAGCAGACGAGTGGGCCTATCTGTGCGGCGGCGGGTGCCGGACCCTGTTTCCCTGGGGGGATGGGCTGGACTACTCCATGCGTCTGCACTGGTTTGAAGATATGGAGGAGGACGGGGACAGGCCTTACGATATGGAGGAACCCAACTTCTTTGGCCTGTCCATTGCCTATGATCCCTATATGCGGGAGGTGGTGCAGGCCGATGGATTCACCACCTGCGGCGGCGACGGCGGGTGCAGTATCTGCGGCGGTCTGGGGCCGTTCCTGGGCTTTCTTCCCTGTTCGCCCCACTTGTAAGCCGGAAGTGCAGGAGGACAATGAACTGAATGGAGACTATGACTTTTACAGGCCGGTCATCCGGGTGGAGTCAGCCTGACCAATGATCTGGAGGATACGGAATGAGAGAGACGACGCCTGATCTCACAAGGATCAGTAAATATATAAGTTTGATCCTTCGGCACAAGCCGGAGGTCATCGGAATCCAGCTGGATGCCCACGGCTGGGCGGATGTAAATGCGCTGCTGGCAGGCATCAGTAAGAAGTATTTTATTGACCAGGATATTCTGGAGGAGATCGTGAGGAGCGACAGCAAGCAGCGGTATGTTTTCAATGAAGACCGGACGCGGATCCGGGCCAGCCAGGGCCACTCCGTCCAGGTGGATGTGGAACTTCCTGTGGCCGAGCCGCCGGAGACGCTGTACCATGGAACTGCCCGACGGTTTTCCGCCTCCATCGAGGCCCAGGGACTGCTCCCCCAAAGCCGCCTGTATGTCCATCTTTCACCGGATGTGGAAACAGCGGAGAAGGTGGGCCGCCGGCATGGGGAGCCTGTGATCTACCTGGTGGATGCCGGGCAGATGCATAGGGACGGATCGCTCTTTTACCTGTCCGCCAATGGAGTATGGCTGACAAAAACGGTTCCCGCTCCATACCTGAAGCGCTTAGAGGAGTGAAGCTCCCGGAGCGGATCGAAGCGGCACTGACTATAATTTCCGGTGGGATTGATGGGAGAACGTGCAAATGAACGAATATTTGAAAAAATATATTGAACTAAAAAAACGGTTTTCCGCAGCTGACGGCGGCCCGGACAGCGTCCGCGCTCTCTATGGTTTCAAAAAGGAACTGGAGCAGTCCGGAGACAGGCAGGCAAAAGAGGTTCTGGTGGATGTGTACGACCTTCTGGACTTCAAGAAGGACGCTTACGACCTGCTTTCACGGATCGGGAACCGTTCAGACCGGAAGGTCCTCAAACGTCTGGGCACACTGAAGGAATATGCGGAAAGCTGGGGAAACCACTACGCTGTTCCCATGCCAAAAACGCCAAAGGAAAAGCAGCAGGAGAAGGAGCGATGGGCCCGGATGGGACTGCCCGTCTTCCGCTATCACCCGGATCCTTTGGATACCGGGGCCTTTAAGGAGTCTGAGGAGGGTGTTGTCTGTGACTGCTGCGGAAAAATCACCCGCCTCTTCTATACGGCTCCCTTCTTTTCGGTGGAGGATATTGACTATCTGTGCCCGGAATGTATCGCAGACGGCAAAGCAGCCCAGAAATATGACGGAAGCTTTCACGACGATTACTCTGTGGACGATGGCGTAGATGATCCGGAGCGGCTGGACGAGCTTATCCACCGCACCCCCGGCTACTGCGGCTGGCAGCAGGAATACTGGAGGGCCCACTGCGGCGACTATTGCGCCTTTCTGGGCTATGTGGGAGCCAGGGAACTGCGGGCGCTGGGGGTATTGGATGAGGTGCTGGACGATCCCATGTGGGACGAGGAGCAGAAGGAAATGATCCGGGAATCGGTCAACGGCGGCCATCTGCAATGCTATCTGTTCCAGTGCCTCCACTGTGGAAAGCACATGGTCTGGATGGATTTTGATTAGGGAGTTTATTTATGACCGCGCAGCTGTGATTCCATCAGTTGGGGTATGCAGCGCTGAAAGACTGCGATCCCGCAAAAAGGCAATGGGCCCTTCGCACGCTCACTCTCTGGAACAGGGTATCTTTGCCCTTCTGGACCGCAGGATGGGAAAGCGCCGCTTTCCCGCTCCCCAGACGGAGGACACCTTGGACTGCGCTCTTCTGGAGGGAGAACTGGCGTCTGAACGGCTGGCAGCTTTGCGGGAGCGGGATCTCCCAGAGCTGGCCGCCGAAGTTGCTCCAGACTGGGGGCTGTCTACTGAGGCGGTGCAAAGCGTGCGGAAGAATGAGGATGCTCAGGCTGCGTTCGATCCGCATAGCTCCTGCGGGCGGGTGAAGCACCTGCTGGCGGCTCCTCCAACAGCAGGTGCCGGTTTTACTGGATTATTAAGGAGGATTTTTATGGGATATGATGTGAGTTTCCACCCGATCTCACCGGAGGAAATGCGGGAATGGTATTTTGGGCCTCTTACATGGGTACAGCAGGGCCGGGAGGAAAAGGTGCTGGCCCTTGCGGCACAGTATGGGATGGAGGATTTCTATGCGGAAAAGTATCTGGATACCCTGCGGGTCGGAGCTGGGACAGGACCAGATGAGCTGTTTGATAAGAGCCATGGCTTTTATATTGCAGTGATCCAGGGTTTTTTCCGGGATTACTTTTACACCAGGGGGAGCGCCTTTTCTTTTCTGGTGGAGCAAAAGCCAGAATATGTCCGGTATTTTACTCCGTGGGAGCAGATCGTGCCGGCTGTCTTTCCCAATCCGGCAGAAAACCGGATCATTGAAAATTACTGCTCTGGCGTGTACCTGTCTCCGGATCAGGCGGCACAGCTTCTCCAGGATCTGGAGCAGGACAAAAAGGTTCAGGAAGATCTGGAAGGACTCTGGTGTGACGGGCAGCTTGCGGTGCTGAAAAAGGCTCTCACCGCTGCTGTGGAGCTGGGGACCGGACTGCTGGAAGCCACGGAGGTGGTGGAGCCTGATCCGATCTCTCCCAATGAAAGTACGAGCTATTCCAACCTGTACCACTGCGACCGGGACGGAGTGTATCTTTATATAGATATGGCTATGAAGCAGATCGCCCAGGCCATGGGGAAGGATGCTGACGACAGATAAGATCAGAAAAATGACAAGGAAGGAGAGCGATGGATCGATGAATGGGATCATTCTTCTGGTCATCATTCTGCTGCTCGTGGTGTTCCTGACGCTTCTTATCACCAGGCAATGGGGCGGGCTTTTCCTGTTCCTTCTGGCCCTGTATCTGATGTTCAGATAACCGGGATATCACACCGGCTCTCCGGGCTGTCGTCCCGCAAAAACGGCGCTTTCCCTGGTTTTTGCAAAACAAATTGAATTTCCTGGGGAATAATGGTAAGATGAAGGGAGAACAATTCTGAAAGCAGGTGACGGTTTCCCATGGAAACACAGATCATAGACTTCCATACCCATATTTATCCTGTGGCCCTGGCCAGACGGGCCATGGAGGTGGTCAGACGGGAGGGGGATCCCTATGACAGCCTTCCCATCCGGGAAAACCTCCTCCGGCGTATGGAGGAAGCAGACATCTCCTTATCCGTGGTCCAGCCGGTGGTATCCAGGCCGGAGACCCAGACAGATGTGAACCGGTTTGCCAGAGAGATCGTAAGGACCAATCTGATCTCCTTTGGAGGCCTCCATCCGGACTGTCCCCACGTGCTGGAGGAGATCGAGAAATTAAAGGATCTCCATATGGCCGGGGTGAAGTTCCATCCGCCGTTCCAGAAAGTACATCTGGAGGACGGAAAATACAGGGAAATATGGGAGAGGATCAATCATCTGGGCCTTCCGGTGCTGATCCACTGCGGCTGCGCCAAGGTCCCAAGCCCCTATGATCTGCACCCGGCGTCGGCGGAGGAGATCGTCCGCCACCTTCCGGACGTACCGGTGATCCTTGCCCATATGGGCGGCCTGTCCATGGACCAGACCGGGGAGGACAGGCTGTACCGTATGCCGGAAAACGTATATATTGATACGGCCATGAGCGCAGAATTCCAGGATAAGGACGAGTTTGAGCGGATCGCAGGCTCCTTTGGGCCGGACCGGGTGATATTTGGAAGCGATTTTCCCTATGGGAGCCAGAGAGCGGCGATCCGCCTTATAGAAGAAACCGGATTTTCCCCATGGGAAAAGGCGGCGATCCTGGGAGAAAACGCCAGGAAGATCTTAAAAGACAGTATACGGAAGCGTTAAAATAGAATCAGCTGTGAAAAAAAGGAGAGGATAAAATGTATACATGCGCAAGCTGCACGATTCATGCGTGCAAGGATCCGGAGCATAAGGATATGCCCAAAAACTGTCCCATGCGCCAGGAAGCCCTGGTGGAGGAAGCAAAGGCAGAGTATCAGAAGCCGGAGGTACAGAAGTTTTTCGTGACCTCCTCAGAGATCGAGCATGACGGCTACTGCCAGTGGCCGAGGCTGAAGGAGACCATGGTATTCTGTAAACGGATGGGTTATAAAAAGATCGGACTGGGCTTCTGCATCGGTTTTGTAAAGGAAGCCAGGATCGTGGCGGATCTTTTCAGGAACGAGGGCTTTACTGTGGTGTCGGCCGTCTGTAAGTCCGGGGGAGTGGATAAGACAGAGGCCGGAATCCCCGATGAAAAGAAACTGAAACCGGGCCAGTATGAGGCCATGTGCAACCCCATCCTCCAGGCGAAGCTCTTAAACGAGCAGAAGACGGATTTCAATATCGCCCTGGGCCTCTGCGTGGGCCACGACTCCCTGTTTTACCAGTATTCGGAGGCCAGGGTCACGACTCTGGTGGTCAAGGACCGCGTCCTGGCCCACAATCCGGTGGGAGCCATCTACTGTGCAGACGGATATTTTAAGAACCGTCTGAAGATCGAGGAATAACTGCCGGAACAAAGGAAACAGGACAGACCGCCGCGCATATGCTTTCATAAGCGGAATCGTATGGGCGGAGGGATTTTATGCGGATGAGCGAGTTAAAGCGCAAGGAGGTCATCAACGTCTGCGACTGCAGACGGCTGGGATTTGTCGGGGACATGGAGTTTGATCCATGTACGGGCCAGATAAAGGCCCTGATCGTTCCGGGGCCTGGCTGTGTCTGCGGCTTTCTGGGCCGGGAAAAGGAATTTGTGATCCCCTTTGAGGACGTGTGCCAGATGGGGGACGACATTGTCCTGGTACGGCTTCGGGAAGAACCGCCCAGACCGCAGAAATAAAGGAAGTGAGGAAAAGAGAATGAAATGCCCATTCTGCAATGCGTCGGACACCAAGGTCATCGACTCCAGGCCGGCGGATGATAACAGCTCCATCAGGCGGAGAAGACAGTGCGAGCAGTGCGGCCGCCGGTTCACCACATACGAAAAGCTGGAGACCATGCCTCTTATGATCATAAAAAAGGATGATTCCAGGGAGACATATGACCGTTCCAAGCTGGAGAAGGGGATCCTCCTTTCCTGCCACAAGCGGCCGGTCTCTTCCCAGGAGATCAGCGCTGTGATCGATGAGATCGAAAACCAGATCTTTAATATGGGGGAGCGGGAGATCCCGGCGTCTCTGATCGGAGAGCTGGTGATGAAGAAGCTGAAGGATGTGGACGAGGTGGCGTATGTGCGGTTTGCCTCTGTTTACAGGGAGTTCAAGGATGTGAACGCGTTCATGGAGGAGCTGGCCAAGTTCCTTAATAATAAGTAATAAGCAGAGGCGCGTATGTTAGAACGATTTTTTCCAGACGAATATGTGGACAGCGCCTATGGGATCCCCTTTGAGGAGCTGTACCGGAAGGGCTACCGGGGGATCATCTTTGACGTGGACAATACCCTGGTTCCCCACGGCGCTCCGGCGGACGCCCGTTCCATCGGCCTGTTTGAGCGCTTGAGGGCCATGGGCTTTTCCACCTGCATCCTTTCCAATAATAAGGAGCCGCGGGTGGCTCCCTTTGCCGGCCAGGTAAAGAGCCCCTATATATTTAAAGGGGGAAAGCCGTCGGTGAAGGGCTATGAGCGGGCCATGGAGGTCATGGGGACAGGCCGGGAGAACACCCTCTTTATCGGGGACCAGCTTTTTACCGACGTGTGGGGGGCCAGGCGCACAGGCCTTTACAGCATCCTCACAAAGCCCATGGATCCCCATGAGGAGATCCAGATCGTTTTCAAGCGGTATCTGGAGGCGGTGGTGCTCCGGGCCTATAAGAAACAAAGGCAGAAGCCGGATGTTTGATTTTAAAACAGTTCAGCCCTATGGGGATCCAGACAGAAAATGCTTATGAAATCAGGTTTTCAGCGCTTTTTCCTGCCGGGATCTTTGCGCAGCTGAACTGCTGCCTGATTTTTGTAAAAAATGGTTGAAAACATAGGCATTATAGTATAAAATAGGATAGAATCAGCCATAAGCGTGAAATGAGAGAATCAGATTTTAAGGAGGAATATCATTTATGGTATCAGCAGGCGATTTTAGAAATGGCGTGACACTTGAGATTGACGGTCAGGTAGTACAGATCATGGAATTCCAGCACGTAAAGCCGGGCAAGGGCGCCGCTTTCGTTAGAACTAAATTAAAGAACGTTATCAACGGCGGTGTAGTTGAGAGAACCTTCCGCCCCACTGAGAAATTCCCGGCAGCAAGGATCGACCGCGTGGACATGCAGTATTTATATGCAGACGGCGATCTTTACAACTTCATGGACAACAACACCTACGAGCAGGTTGCCTTAAACAAGGATATCGTTGGCGATGCCTTAAAGTTCGTGAAGGAAAACGAAGTTGTTAAGGTATGCTCCTATAACGGAAGCGTATTCTCCGTAGAGGCTCCCTTATTCGTTGAGCTGGAGATCACAGATACAGAGCCGGGCTTCAAGGGCGATACAGCCACTGGCGCTACAAAGCCGGCAACCGTTGAGACTGGCGCACAGATCAACGTTCCGTTATTCGTAAGCACCGGAGACCGCGTTAAGATCGATACCCGTACAGGCGAGTATCTGTCCAGAGCATAAGATCCGGAACAGAAAAGAGAACATTGAAAACAGGAGTCCCGTGACTGGTTCATGGGACTTCTTTGTTTTTTATGGGGAAAACTATATTTTAAGGAGGTTGTGAAATGAAAAAGCAGATCCTGACCCTCTCAGCAGCCGCTTTTATGGCGGCCCTCACGTGCCAGACGGCCTTTGCCCTGGATCACGATGTGGTGATCCTCCACACCAACGATACCCATTGCGGCATCGAGGAAAACATGGGCTACGCCGGACTTGTCTGGTATGAAAACCAGATGAAGGAGGAGACTCCGTATGTGACCCTGGTGGATGCCGGGGACGCCATCCAGGGCGCGCCGGTGGGGACCCTGTCCGAGGGCGAGTACCTGGTGCAGATCATGAATAAGGCCGGATACGATTTTGCCGTTCCCGGAAATCATGAATTCGACTACGGGATGGAAAAGCTCCTGGGACTTTCCGCCAGACTGGACTGCGGCTATTCTGCCTGCAACTTTGTAAACCTGCCGTCAAAGACCCAGGTGTTTGCGCCTTACAGGATCATGGAGTACGACGATATCCAGGTAGCCTTTGTAGGCGTTGCCACACCGGAGAGCATCACCAAATCCACGCCGGCCTACTTCCAGGACCAGTTTGGAAGATACCGCTTCGGCTTCTGTGAGGATGAGACGGGAGAGGCTTTATACAGCCAGGTACAGAGTGCCGTGGACCAGGCCAGGGGCGAAGGCGCCGACTATGTGATCATGGTGGGCCATCTGGGCGATAACGGGATCACAGAGAAGTGGAGCTCCAGAAGCGTGATCGCCAACACCACCGGCATCGATGCCGCCATTGACGGCCACTCTCATGAGGTCTGTGTGGAAAATGTTCCCAACGAGAACGGGGAGATGGTGGTACTGACCCAGACCGGTACCAAGTTTGCCAACATCGGAAAGCTGACCATCACCACCGACGGACAGATCCAGGCCTCCCATGTGAGCGCCGTGACGGACGCAGAGGGAAATCCGGCAAAGGACGCGGAGATGGAGAGCTTCATCAACGGGATCAAGTCCCAGTATGAGGAGTCTCTGAAGGTGGTCCTGGGCCGCACGGATGTGGACCTGATGGATAAGGATCCGGAGACCGGGCTGCGGGCAGTGCGGAAGGCAGAGACCAACCTGGGCGACCTCTGCGCCGACGCCAGCCGCTATATGATGGGTGCGGATATCGGCTTTATGAACGGCGGCGGCATCCGTGCCGGGATCGAAGCCGGAGATATCACCTATGAGGACGCTTTAAGCGTATTCCCTTATGGGAATATGATCTGTATGGCAGAGGTCTCCGGGCAGAAGATCAAGGACGCCCTGGAGATGGGCGTGAAGAATTATCCCGAGGAAAGCGGCGGCTTTATCCACGTTTCCGGGCTTACGTATACGGTGGACTCCTCTGTGCCCTCCAGCGTGGTGCTGGATGAAAAGAGAAATTTCGTGTCTGTGGGCGGCGAGTACCGGGTGCGGGATATCTATGTGGGAGAAGAGCCCCTGGATGTGAACCGGACCTATACGCTGGCCTCCCACAACTACTGGTTAAAATCCGGTGGAGACGGCATGTCCATGCTCATGGGCTGTCCTATTTTAAAGGATGAGACCATGGTGGATGTGGATACCATCACTTCCTATATCAGTGAATATCTGGGAGGAACCGTGGGAGAAGAATACAAAGATCCCAGGGGACAGGGAAGGATCACGATCAAATAGGATAGAAAAGAAAAAAGATCCCACTCCGGGTCCCGGCCTTATTGGGATTCAGAAGGAATCATACTGTGCGGATTCTGAAGGTCCGGAAACCTCTGGTCACAGCTTCCGGACAGGATCTGGGATACAGAGTGGGATCAGGCCCGTTCTCCGGTGCAGGAGAGCGGGCTTTCTGAATGTAGGACCTGCTGCACTCCCGCAGAAGCATCGGTCTGCGGTACTTTGGCGTGCATCAGGCACCTTCATTATAGTACAGGCTGGTTTTCAAATCAAGGGTGAATTGTAATACATATGAAGAGAGCAAAAAGATACGCTTTTATTCACAAGGTCCGGTACTGGACAGAAATAGTCTCCGGAATATTATAAACGGCCGGGTCTGGATGGGCGGCCGGTCCGGAGGGCGGACAGAATGGATTCAATAATAGGGATCAGGGCAGCAGCTTCATCCTCACTGCACTGCTCGATCAGAAGGTGCAGCTTACTGACAGCCGGGTTATCCAGGCGGATCTCCGGATGGAAGATCTCTCTGGAATCTATTTTGAGCGCACGGATCAGAGGGAATAAGATCTCCATTTTGGGATTCCCTTTATAATTTTCAATATTCATTACTGTACGCACATCGACGTCGATCTGGTCTGCAACCTGGTTTTGTGTGAGCCCCAGTTCACCGCGTGCCTTTTTTACCGCATCGCCCAGGGGCTGGGAAAATTCCTGCATAGCTAGTCACCTCAAATCCATTGTACAATATAGCTCATTTTATTTAAATTCATTATAGTTCCCATTTTCACTGTATTTTAATACATTTTTCGCGAAAAATAAATAGGAAGCAAAAATTTAGCAACACATAGAGGAAAAACTGGTAATTTTTCAAAATTGGAAGTATAATAAAACCAATGGAGGAAGGAATATGATCTTATATTTTACAGGAACGGGAAACAGCGCTTTTATTGCAAAGCGGATCGCAGAAAAAACGGGAGATACGGCTGTGGATGTGTTTCCCATGATAAGGGAGAACGATTATGGGAAGCTCAGCTCCAGCCGGCCGTTTGTGGTGGTCTGCCCTACCTATGGCTGGCAGATCCCCCATGTGCTGGGAAACTGGCTGAAGAAAACGAGGCTTTCAGGAAGCCGGAAGCTGTACTTTGTAATGACCTGCGGCGACGGGATCGGAAATGCCGGAGGGTATGCAAAACGGTTCTGTGAAAAAAAGGGAATGGAATATATGGGCTGTGGAAAAGTAGTGATGCCGGAAAATTATGTGGCCATGTTCCCGGTGCCGGACAGGACGGAGGCAGAACGGATCATCGGGAAGGCTATCCCCCAGGCGGACCAGATCGCAGAACACATCAGAAAAGAGAATCCGCTTCCGAAGGCAGAGATCTCGCTTCTGGACCGGTTCCTCAGCACCGTGGTGAATCCTGTGTTTTACAAGCTGTTCGTCCATGCGGGAAAATTCAGGACCACGGAAAGGTGTACAGGCTGCGGGGCCTGTGTAAGGCTTTGTCCCCTGTCCAATATCCGTCTGGAGGACGGGAGCCCTGTGTGGGGATCAGACTGTACCCACTGTATGGCCTGCATCTGCCGGTGTCCGGAACAGGCCATCGAATACGGAAAGGCCAGTCTGGGAAAACCCAGATACCAATGTCCGGGAGCCGGGGAGGGAAATAGGGGGCCGCAAAAAAATATATAAAAAATTTGCAGGAACCTCTTGCAAGTTTTGAAAAAGTGTTGTATTATATAAAAGATGCATCTGTAGCTCAGTGGATAGAGCAATGGCCTCCGGAGCCGTGTGCGTAGGTTCGATTCCTATCAGATGCATTTTTTTGTTGCAGAAAATGCCTTTGGCGGCTTCCGGGCGGGAGCCAGGCGCGGGCCTAGCCCCGCAGGTCTGCCGCCAGCCGCTTTGGTTTTTCCAGAAGGGCCAGGGCATCCAGAATGGATGTGGTACACAGGTCCGTACAGCTTAAGAGCTTTGAATAAGCGCCTTCTGCTCCGATGACGGAGATGGAAAGGGCGCTTTCTTTGCACATAAGGCAGTCGTTGCGGCCATTGCCGATGGAAACGCAGCGCTCCGGCCCCAGGGAGCGGACGATGGCCAGCTTGGAATCCATGGCAGAGCCGGCTGGAAAGGTCTGGATGGTCAGAGGAAGTCCCTGGCACATGGCCCTGGCGGTCCCGTGGGTATCCGCGGTGAGGACGTGGATCTGGAGATCCTTTGAAAGGCGGACCAGGGCCTCCCTTACCTCAAGAGGGATCTGGCCGTCCACGGCGATGGTTCCGTTATAATCTAAAACGAGAAAGGACAGGTCTAAGGTTTTATAGCCTGGGATCTGGATGTTCATGATTGCTCTCCCTATGTATATTTTTATGAAGCGTTTCTATTATAACACGGAGCTTCCAGGGATACCAGGAGACCCAGGATAGATTTTCTGTAAAAGCCTCAGATGCCATATAGAAAAATTCAATTAGCTTTTTACAGCTTCCGAGACTATACTTGATATGTTTGAGATTTTATCCCAATATTATCTAAGGAGGAAAAGAGAATGAAAAAGAATCTTGCGAAGCTTCTGGCTGTGTCCGTATCCATGGGAATGCTGACGGCATGCGGAGGAAACGGCGGGAAGACAGAGACCACGGCGGCAGAGACAAAGGCAGCTGAGACTACGGCGGCAGAGACAAAAGCGGAGGAGACGAAGGAAACTGAGACCACAGCAGCGGAAAAGGAAGAAGAGAAATTCCAGGCCTCCGTGCTGTTCTGCGGCTCCACCTCCCTTTATCCGATCATGTCCTCACTGGCCTCTTCTTTTACAGAGGAATTCGTGACCTGGGATAAGGTGGATCCGTCCTTCCCGGCTGAGAATATTTCCATTTATGTGGCTCCGGGCGGCTCCGGCGTGGGAGTCAGCGCAGCTGTTGATAAGACTGCGGACTTTGGTATGGTGGCGAGAGCCATGAAGGATAAAGAGGTGGAGGAACTGGGAGCCGATTACCAGTCCTTTATCGTTGCCAGGGATGCCCTGACGGTTTCCGTCAATGCAGAGAATCCCATCTGCGGAGTAACGGACGATCTGACCACCGATCAGATCCGCCAGATCTTCGCAGGAGAGATCACCACCTGGGATCAGGTGGATGCTTCCCTTCCGGCGGAGACGATCAACGTATATATCCGCGATCTGTCCGGCGGAGCCTATGAGGTATTCCAGAAATCTGTCATGGGCGACAGCGAGGTGACCGCATCTGCGACCCAGTCCGCATCCATGACGGAACTGGCTACAAACATTGCCAATGATCCGTGGGGGATCGGCTACGCAGGCTTCGGTGCGTACAATAAGGCCAATGCTGAGAAGCAGGTCCTTCAGGCTATGAAGGTAGACGGCGTTGAGCCCACAGTGGAGAATATCGTTGGGGATACCTATAAGATCCAGCGTCCCGTTATGTTCGTGACCGGTGATGTGGTCAGCCCCTCTGAGCAGGCGTTCATTGATTACATCTTCTCCCAGACTGGCTACGATGTGACAGAGGCCAACGGATATATCCCGGCCTTTACTGTGGGAGAATAAACTCTGACAATCGAAAAAAGTCCAATAGGATCAAAGCTGGGGGAATGGCAGAGGACCGGGGATGCCGGGAATTCTGCCGCCCCCAGTATCTGTATGTAAGAAACAGAAAGAAAGCCCTTTGCAGGGCTGTCCTGTTGATGGAGAGGTGCGATGAGAAAGAAGCTGGATAAGATTTTTGCGTTTTTTATCTGCGGGATGACGGTCTTTTCCATTCTGGTACTGGGATTTGTCATTTATTTTATCGTCCGGGAAGCCCTGCCCCTGTTTTCTGAGGTAAGCGTCCTGGACTTTCTGTTTGGAAGCAGGTGGATGCCTGTGGACTATACCGGGACGGTCTCGTTTGGGATCTTCAACTTCATTGCCGCTACGATAGCAGTCTCCTTTACCGCCTTGGCCCTGGCTCTGGGAGCAGGGCTGGGAGCGGCGGTATTCCTGGCGTTTGTTGCAACGGAACGGCTGCGGAGCTTTTTGTATCCCTTTGTGGACCTTCTGGCTGGTATCCCTTCGGTGATCTATGGGTTTGTTGGCCTGCAGGTGTTAGTGAAGCTGTTTTTAAAGGCCGGAGTGCCCACCGGCTCCTGCGTCCTGGCGGCAGGGATCCTGCTGGCGGTGATGCTCCTTCCCTTCCTGGTGTCCTCCTGCTGCGAGACCATGCTGAAGGAAAAGGAAAAATATGAGCTGGTGGCCTGTGCCCTGGGCGTTTCACGATGGTATGCGGCTGCAACCGTGATCCTTCCTGCATCGGGGAGGAACATCCTTCTTTCCATGATCCTGGCCATCGGCCGGGCCATGGGGGAGACCATGGCGGTGATGATGGTCATGGGAAACGCCAATCTGTTCCCGAGGCTCCTGGGAAAGAGCGAGAGCATTGCCTCGGTGATCGCCCTGGAAATGGGGACGGCCGTTTATGGGAGCACCCACTACCATGCGCTTTATGCGGCGGGGATGGTGCTCATGCTCCTGTTGTTCCTCATCAACGGGCTCATTGGCCTGATCCGCAGCCGGATGGAGGGGGAGACGCTATGAGATGGATCGGAACCTTTACGAAAATATGGGCGTATGCAGGCATCAGCGCTGTCTGTGCAGCGGTCCTGTTTCTTTTTGGATACGTTTTTTTCCAGGGGGCCGGGATCATCAGCGTGGAATTTTTGACGGAGGCCCCCAAAGGACTGGTGCTGGGAGAAGAAGGGGGGATCTGGCCTGCCATTACAGGAAGCCTGTGCTTTACCGGAACGGCCATGGTTCTCGCTTCTGTTCCGGCGGCAGCCTCAGCCCTCTATCTGGTGTTTTATTGCAGGAGCCAGAGGCTCTACCAGGCCATACGCCTGGTGATCCAGTGTATTTCCGGGATCCCGTCCATTGTGCTGGGGCTTTTTGCATACAGCTTTCTGGTACGGGATCTGAATCTGGGCCGATGCATCTTTTCCGCCGGAGTGGCCCTGGCGGTGATGATCCTGCCCTTTATTGAGGTACGGGCTGAAAAGGCGTTCCGGGAGGTACCGGCGGAGCTGGTCAGGTCCTCATACAGCCTGGGCTGCTCGAAGCTCTATACGATCACGCGGATCGTGCTGCCGGCGTGCCGGGGGGAACTGGTATCCGGGATCATCCTGGGCGGCTGCTATGCCATGGGAGCCACGGCGCCCATGATCTTTACGGGAGCCGTAGCCTATGCGGCGGTGCCGGACAGTATCTTTTCTCCGGCCATGGCCCTGCCGCTGCACCTGTATCTTCTGGTGGCCCAGGGATCCACATCCATGGATACAGCCTACGGCACGGCCTTTGTGATGATGGCCATGATACTTTTGAGCAGTCTGCTGGCCACAGCTTACGCAAGGAGGAGTCAGAACCGATGGAAGAGATCCTGATGCTTAAAAATGTCAGTGTTTTTTACGGGGAGCATCCCGTATTAAAGGATGTGAACATGGGGATCCGGCCGGGCCGGATCCTGGCGGTCATGGGACCGTCCGGAAGCGGAAAGACCACGCTCCTGCGGGCGCTGAACGGTCTTTTGTGGGAAGAGCCGGAGGCAGAGATGAAGGGGGAGATCTGTCTTCAGGGACGGGACACCCGCACCATGGACCGGGAGGAGCTGCGCCGGAGGGTGGGGCTGGTATTCCAGACGCCCCAGCCGTTTCCGTTTTCCATTTATAAAAATATGACCTATGCTCCCAGATACTATGGGATCCGGAAGAAGGAGCAGCTGGAGGAGATCGTAAGGGAGAAGCTTATGATGGCGGGCCTGTATGAGGAAGTAAAGGGTGAACTTTCCAAAAGCGCACTGAAGCTTTCCGGCGGGCAGAAGCAGCGGCTTTGTATCGCCAGAGCGCTGACGGCGGAGCCGGAGGTGCTGCTCCTGGACGAGCCCTGCTCTGCCCTGGATGTGAAGGCGTCAGCGGTGATCGAGGAGACCCTTCTCGGCCTTAAGGAACGCTATACCATCGTCATCGTCACCCACAACATCTCCCAGGCCAGGCGGATCGCCGACGACGCGGCTTTTTTCTCCGAGGGGCGTCTTGTGGAATACGGAAAGGCAGAGACTCTGTTCACAGCTCCGGAAAAAGAAGAGACCCGGTCATTTCTGACCGGGGTCTGCGGATGATCTTCTGGTATGGGGCTATTTTGTCACGGCCTTCCATAAAATATCGTGGCCCACGGTCTGGTAGAACATTTCCTTTACCTGCTCCGGCTCCTTTGTCTGGCCCAGGATCCACATGAGCTTGGTGACCGTGGCCTCCAGGGTCATATCGTAGGATTCGATGAGGCCGAAGGCGTTTTTGATCTTCTGGCCCACTTCATAAACGGACATGTTGCTGCCCTCCTGGGTCACCTGGGTGGTCATCACCACGATCTTTCCAGCCTGGGTCATTTTTTCGATGGAGTGGTAGAAATCACCGGACTCATAGGAGGGAAGACCGCCGACTCCAAAGGACTCGATGACCACGGCGTCGTAATGCTCTCCCATATAGTCCAGGATGGAAGACTCCATGGACGGGATCAGCTTTAAGAGAGCCACCCGGTCGTCCAGGTCATGGTAGAATCGGACATTTTCCCGGTCCTGCCATTTGTCGTCGATGTAGAACAGGATGTGCTCGTCCTGGATCACTGCCAGATAGGGGAAGTTGATGCTGGAAAAGGCATTGTAGCTCTTGGTGCGCTCCTTCTTTCCGCGGGTGCCGGCGATGACCTTTCCGTCAAAGACGATATTTACGCCGTGGGCCCGTTCACAGGAGGCGAACCGCAGGCTGTCCAGCAGGTTGGTGCGGGCGTCGGTCACATCCAGGTCGATGGGCTTCTGTGCGCCGGTGATGACGATGGGCTTTTTGGAGTGCTGGACCAGATAGGACATGGCGGCAGCAGTATAGGCCATGGTATCGGTGCCGTGGCAGATCACAAAGCCGTCGTAATTATCGTAGTTTTCCTCCAGCACCTGGCATAAAAGCTGCCAGTGCTTCGGATGGATATTGGTGCTGTCGATATTTAAGACCTGGATGGCCTCCACTTCACAAAAGGAACGGGCCGCCGGAACGTAGGACAGAAGCTCGTCTCCCGTAAGGAGCGGCGTCAGTCCGGAATCTCCGTGCTTGCAGGCGATGGTGCCCCCGGTCCCTAAAAGAAGAATATGTTTCATAGATGTATCCCCTTTCGTAGATATCATAGATACTGGTGATCGCTTTTTACCAATCATACCAAAAATCGACGGGAGGTTCAACTGTATGGAGAAGAAAATGAGAAAAAGGAGGTGACCGCCATGACTGGAATCCCCAGAGATCCTGTGATGCTTTTAAGCTACATCAATACCCAGCTGAGAGACTTTTATCCCAGCCTCGAAGAGCTTTGCAGCGCCCTTTCCCTGGATCGGGAAACCCTGGATGAGACCCTTTCATCCATTGATTATTTTTACGACAGGGATAAGAACCAGTATCTGTAAAGCGCGTCTTTCTGCATATCCGGCGGCATTTTCTGCCACACTGTTCCTATGGAAAACAGAATGAAGGATTTTTTAAAATGCGGCGCCGCCGGGTGGTGCATGGAGATCATATTTACGTCCCTGGTCTCCCTGGCCTCCGGCGACCGGAGGCTTGTGGGGAAGACCTCTCTTTTTATGTTCCCCATTTACGGCATGGGGGCCTTTCTGGGCCCTTTCTGCCGGAGTCTGGACCGGTATCTTCTCCGTCCGGGAAAAACGGATCCGGCGGACCGGCTCCTGCGTCATGGACTGAGGGACATGGCGCTTATTTTTACTGCGGAATATGTGACCGGGAGGCTCCTCCGGTCACTTAGGGCCTGCCCCTGGGATTACACCGGCTGCCGGTTCAGTGTGGACGGCCTCATACGGCTGGATTTTGCCCCGCTCTGGTTCGGGGCCGGACTTTTGTTTGAGAGGATCACCCAGGGAAAAGATCCGGTAAATCCTGCGTAAAGAAGATGTAAAACGGCGGGAAATCCCGGGGATTTTCTTGCAATCGGCAGGATAGTTTTATATAATAGGAAGATGACGCCGGGGCCGCCGGGACAGGACAAAAGCGGCCGCCTGGAAACCGTCAAAAATACGAAAAAGGTGAGGATTATGATTCGACTTATTTTAGTGGCTGTGACGCTGATCGGTTTTCTGACCCTGGGATATCCGCTTCTGGCGGCCCAGAATTCTCTTGGAAAAAAGGATCCCCATGCCAGGGACGTGGAGAGCCTTAAGATCGTCCAGTATATGTTTTCCCTGATCCTGAAGCTGGCGGGGATCACTGTCACCGTCAAGGGGGCGGAGAATATACCCAGAGACAGGGCGGTGCTTTTTGTGGGAAACCACAGGAGCTATTTTGACATCCTGGTGGGCTACACCACAGTACCGGGCTTCGTGGGTTTTGTGGCGAAAAAGGAGATGGAGAGGATCCCCCTTTTAAGGAGCTGGATGAAGAACGTCAACTGCCTGTTCCTGGACAGAAAGGATATCAAGGCCGGTCTAAAAACGATCCTGGAGGGGATCGAAAAGGTAAAAAACGGGATCTCCGTCTGGATCTTTCCCGAGGGTACCAGAAACCGGAATAAGGATCTGAAGGAGCTTCTGGTATTTAAAGAGGGGAGTCTTAAGATCGCGGAAAAATCCGGCTGTCCGGTGGTTCCTGTGGCCATGGTGGGAACGGCAGAGGCCTTTGAAAGCCATTTTCCGTTTATCCGTCCGTCCCATGTGACGGTTTATTATGGAGAGCCGTTTTATATAAAGGAGCTGGAGCCGGACCAGAGAAAGCACGCCGGAGCCTACACAAGAGAGAAAATCGTAAAAATGCTGGGGGAGATACAGAATGAAAACGCCTGATCTGAAGGAATGCAGAGAAAAGCTGGACGGGATCGACCGGGAGATCGTCCGGCTGTTTGAGGAACGCATGGCCGTCTGCGGCCAGGTGGCAGAGTATAAGATCGAGACAGGAAAGGCTGTTTATGACGGAGAGCGGGAAAAGCAGAAGCTTGCCGCAGTCCGGGAGATGGCAGCGGGAGACCAGAATAAGGAGGCGGTGGAGGAGCTGTTCACACAGCTCATGACCATGAGCCGCAGATACCAGTACAGCCTTCTGTGCGCCAGGAAAAAAACACCGCCCCTGGGCTTTACAGAGGTGGAGGAGATCCGGAAAAGGGACGTCCGGGTGGTGTTCCAGGGCGTGGAGGGCGCGTACAGCCACGCGGCCGTCCGCATGTATTTCGGGGAGGATGCAGACGCCTACCATGTGGAAAAATTCGAGGACACGATCAGGGAGCTGGAGAGGGGGCAGGCGGATTATGCAGTGCTTCCCATTGAAAACTCCACCGCCGGCTTCGTTATCACCAACTATGACCTGTTATCCAGATATGACAATTATATCGTGGGAGAGATCTATGTGCCTGTGGACCATGTGCTCTTAGGGGTCCCCGGAGCGTCAGTCTCAGATGTGAAGACGGTGTATTCCCATAACCAGGCGCTGATGCAGTGCTCAGAGTATCTGGACAGCCACGGGGACTGGAACCAGGTAAGCGTGTTAAATACGGCGGCTGCCGCAAAAAAGGTCATGGAGGAAGGGGATAAGACCCAGGCAGCCGTGGCCAGCCGTACCGCCGGAGAGCTTTACGGCCTTGCGGAGCTTAAGACCTCCATCAGCAATGAGAGGGGAAATACCACCCGGTTCCTGGTACTTTCCAGAGAGCCGGTCTATGAGAAAAAGGCGTCTAAGGTGACCGTCACCTTTGAAGTCCCCCATGTCAGCGGTTCCCTGTATAAGATCCTTGGAAATTTTATCTTCAACGGAGTCAACATGCGTATGATCGAGTCCAGGCCCATCCCCGACAAGCCCTTTGAATACCGGTTTTTTGTGGATATCGAAGGGAATCTGAGCCATGCTCCGGTGCATAACGCCCTGGCAGGGATCCAGGCCGAGGCCTCGTCCATGAAGATTCTGGGCAATTATTAGGAGGGGTGCGTAAAATGGCAGTCCGTATGTTTGCAGCCATTGAGGTGGGGTCCTTTGAGCTGGAGATGGGGATCTACGAGATCTCCGGGAAAAACAGGATCCGGCAGGTGGATCACGTCCGTCATGTGATCTCCCTGGGAAGCGATACATATAATGACAGGAAGATCAGCTACGAAATGGTGGAGGAGCTGTGCCGGGTGCTGGAGGACTTTTCCAGGATCATGAAGGGCTACCGGATCACCGAATACCGGGCCTATGCCACCAGCGCCATGCGGGAGGCGAAGAACAGCCGGATCGTTCTGGAGCAGATCCGGGTCCGCACCGGGCTTACGGTCCAGATCATCAGCAACTCAGAACAGAGACTTCTGACCTATAAGGCCCTGGCTGTGGCAGACGATGAGTTTGACCGGAACATCCGCAAGGGAACGGCCATCCTGGACGTGGGGTTTGGAAGCATGCAGATCTCCCTGTTTGACGAAAAGCTCCTGGTATCCACAGAAAACCTTCCCCTGGGTGTCCTAAGGATCGGAGAGCTTTTAAAGAATGTGAGCTCCACCGCAGAGGGGACCCGGCGGATCATCGGGGAAATGGTGGAAAGCGAGCTCTCCAACTACCAGAAGATGTACCTGGAGGAGCGCCGGATCAAGCATGTCATCGGAACTGGAGAGAATATCATGTACCTGTTCCGGTACGAGGATGGGGGAAAACCGCTCCAGTGGGTCACCAGGGAGCAGTTCGACCGCCTTTATGAAAGATTGTCCGGGATGGATCCAGAAGCGGTGGAGGAGCAGTTCGGCGTCAGCGCAGAGTATGCGCCCCTGCTTCTTCCCAGCGCTGTCATTTATAAAAAGTTCCTGGAAATGACCGGGGCCGAGGCCATCTGGATCCCGGGGACCAGGCTCTGCGACGGGATCGCAGCCGAATATGCCCTGGATAAGAAGCTGATCCAGCTGAAGCATAATTTCGACAACGACATCATAAGCGCATCCCGGGACATGGCCAGGCGCTACCGGTGCCAGGGCAGCCATTCAGACCTGGTGGAGTCCTATGTGCTCCAGATCTTCGACGCCATGAAGCGCTATCATAAAATGGGAAGCAGAGAGCGGCTGCTCCTGCAGATCGCCGTGATCATCCACTCCTGCGGAAAATTCATCAGTGTCAGGAATGCCAATGAATGTGCATATAATATCATCATGTCCACGGAGATCATCGGCCTCTCCCACCTGGAACGGGAGATCGTTGCCAATGTGGTCCGCTACAACATCCGGGATTTCGACTATAACATGGTCCGCATGGAGGCTGGTCCGGAGCTGTCCTCCGGCTCTCTTCCCGACCAGAGCGACGCCACGATCCTGACCGCGAAGCTCACGGCCATGCTCCGGCTGGCCAATTCCATGGACAGGAGCCACGGGCAGAAGCTTAAGGACTGCAGGATCACAGTGAAGGATAAGACACTTACGGTGTCTGCGGAATATTCCGGGGATATTACCCTGGAGGCGGTTTCCTTTGAACAGAAGGCGGCTTTCTTTGAAGAGATCTTTGGGATCCGCCCGGTGCTGAAGCAGAAAAGGAGAGTATAAAATGGCAGCAAAAGAGACCTGTTTTACAGATCCGTCCAATTACGTAAATAGAGAACTGAGCTGGCTGGAGTTCGACCACCGTGTCCTGGGAGAGGCCAGGGATAAGACGACGCCCCTGTTTGACCGGCTGAAATTTT
This sequence comes from Pilosibacter sp. YYHA0881, assembly GCF_051602715.1. Taxonomy (GTDB): domain Bacteria; phylum Bacillota; class Clostridia; order Lachnospirales; family Lachnospiraceae; genus Alitiscatomonas; species Alitiscatomonas aceti. The sequence continues at coordinate 1,234,421 of NZ_CP175657.1, read as the reverse complement.
TAAGCATCACCGCCTCCAACCTGGATGAGTTTTTCATGGTCCGGGTGGCGTCCTTAAAGGACATGGTCCATGCAGGCTACACAAAGCCGGACATCGCGGGCATGACGCCGGTGGAGCAGCTGGAAAAGATCAGCGCCAGGACCCATGAGCTGGTGGGGCAGCAGTACAGCACCTACAACCGGGCCCTGCTCCCGGCTTTAAAGCAGGCGGGGCTGGAGGTGATCGGACAGCACGAGGATCTGACGAAGGAGCAGGGAGAATTTGTGGACCGGTATTTTAAGGAAGAGGTATATCCGGTCTTAACGCCCATGGCTGTGGATTCCTCCCGTCCCTTTCCCCTGGTCCGCAATAAATCTTTAAATATCGCGGCCCTTTTACGGAAAAAGGAAGGAGACAGGGAGCTGGAATTCGCCATGGTCCAGGTGCCGTCGGTGCTTCCCAGGATCGTCGTCCTTCCGGAAACAGAGAGACCGGATGGAAGCCGCCTCCGCCATGTGATCCTCCTGGAGGAGGTCATCGAGCGGAACATGAAGCAGCTCTTTTTAAATTATGATATCATCACCTCCCATCCCTTCCGGATCATGCGGAACGCCGACTTCTCCCTGGACGAGGAGGAAGCGGTGGATCTTCTGGAGGAGATCGAAAAGCAGTTAAAAAAGAGGCAGTGGGGCGAGGTGATCCGTCTGGAGATCCAGGAAAAGCCGGATAAACGGCTTCTTAAGGTATTAAAAAAGGAGCTGATGGTCAACGAGGAGGACATTTTCCAGATCCCCGGCGCCCTGGATCTGACTTTCCTTATGAAAATGTACGGGATGGAGGGCTTTGACCATTTAAAGACGCCGGGATACACGCCCCAGCCGGTGCCGGCGCTGATGAATGACGACGATATCTTCACCAATATCCGGAAGGGAGATATCCTGCTGATGCATCCCTATGAAAGCTTCGATCCGGTGGTGGATTTCGTCCGGACGGCGGCAAAGGATCCAGATGTGCTGGCCATCAAGCAGACCCTTTACCGGGTCAGCGGAAATTCCCCCATCATCGCGGCTCTGGCTGCGGCGGCGGAAAACGGGAAACAGGTTTCCGTGCTGGTGGAGCTGAAGGCCAGGTTTGACGAGGAAAATAACATCCTCTGGGCCAAGAAGCTGGAAAAGGCCGGCTGCCATGTGATCTATGGCCTTGTGGGCTTAAAGACCCATTCCAAGATCACGCTGGTGGTCCGCCGGGAAGAGGACGGCATCCGCCGGTACGTGCATCTGGGTACAGGAAACTATAACGACTCCACGGCCAGGCTGTATACGGACTGCGGGATCATGACGTGCCACCCGGAGATCGGCGAGGACGCCACGGCCGTGTTCAATATGCTGTCCGGTTACTCAGAGCCCCTGACCTGGAATATGCTGGCGGTGGCTCCCCTGTGGCTCAGAAATAAGTTTCTGCGGCTCATCGGACGGGAGACGAGACATGCCAGAGAGGGCCGTCCGGCTTCTATTACGGCCAAGATGAACTCCCTCTGCGATAAGGATATCATTGCCGCCCTTTACGAGGCGTCCTGCGCCGGAGTAAAGATCCGTCTGGTGGTGCGGGGCATCTGCTGCTTAAAGGCCGGGATCCGGGGACTTTCAGAGAACATTGAGGTGCGGTCCATTGTGGGAGAATTCCTGGAGCACGCCAGGATCTTTATTTTTGAAAACGACGGTGCGGAAGAGATCTATATGGGAAGCGCCGACTGGATGCCCAGAAACCTGGACCGGCGGGTGGAGATCCTGTTCCCTGTGGCCTGCGAAGCCCTAAAGGACCGGATCCGGAATTACATGGAGCTGGAACTGGAGGATAATTTAAAGGCCCATGTGCTGCAGCCCGACGGGACCTTTGAAAAGCCCGACCGCAGGGGAAAAGCGCCGGTGGGCTCCCAGGCGGCTCTCTGCGCCCTGGCTGTGAAGGCAGCGGAGGAGGCCAGGAAGAAAAATGGAAGCGAAACGCCGTCCCGGGTGTTTATCCCGGTGGAAAGACAGGAATAAAAAGGAGTCCGTTTAATGGAAGAAACAGTTTATAAAGCGCCCAGAGCCCAGGAAGGCCGGACCGGACTGGTGCTGGAGGGGGGCGGCATGCGGGGGATCTACACCGCCGGGGTGCTGGACGTGTTCATGGAAAACGGCATCGGCTTTGACGGGGTCATGGGAGTTTCCGCAGGAGCGATCCACGGCTGCTCCCTGGTATCCGGCCAGATGGGCCGCAGTATCCGCTATTATAAAAAATACTGCCGGGACAAGCGGTTCATGAGCTGGCAGAATTTTTTCCGCACCGGGGATGTGGTAGATGAAAAGTTCTGCTACCATGACCTGCCGGAGCAGCTGGATCCCTACGATTATGAGGCCTTCAACGCTTCAGATACGGCTTTTTATGTGACCTGCACCAATGTGGAGACCGGAAAGCCGGAATACCTGCGGATCACGGACATGAAAAAGCAGATCGACCTGATGCGGGCGTCGGCTTCGCTGCCATACGCCTCCAGGATCGTGGAGGCCGGAGGAAAAAAGCTGCTGGACGGCGGCTGCTCTGACAGCATCCCGGTACGGGCCTTCCAGAGGCTGGGTTACGGGAGGAATGTGGTGGTCCTGACCCGGCCGGAGGGCTATGTGAAAAAGCCGGAGCGGCGGGGGCTGGCCCGGATCTTCTACCGGAGATATCCGGCCTTTGTGAAGGCCCTGGAGTCCAGGCCGGAAACGTATAACCGTACTGTACGGGAGATCGGGGAAATGGAACGGGCCGGGGAGGTCTTTGTGATCCGGCCGTCAGAGGCATTAAAGATCGGCCGTATGTCCCATGACCGGGAGGAGATCGTGGAAGCGTATAAGCTGGGCCGGAGGGACGCGAAAAAGGCTCTGGGAGCTTTAAAGCTATGGCTGGGGGAGAAAAGCAATGGATAAGGCATGGATCTTTCTTCTGATCTTTTTAGGGACGCTGGCAGCAGCAGGAGCCATAAGCGTCTGGATCATCCAGAGAAAGCTGAGGCAGGTCTCCAGGTCCATGTTCGGGACCGATTCCCTTCTGGAGGGCCTGGAACAGCAGGAGGAGCGGATCGCGGAAACGCCCAGGTCCGTATCCTCCATGACAAGCATATACCTGCCCCAGATCGCAAAGGATTTTCCGGAATTTTCCCTGGAGGAATTTCGGAAAAAATCAGAAAACAGCCTGAACGCGTTCCTGTCTGCTCTGGAGACACAGGAGCTTTCTTCTCTGGCCGGGATCTCTGAAAGCCTGAGGAACCAGGCGCGTCTGCGGATCGATGACCAGGACCGCCAGGGGATCCGGGAGCAGTTCCGGAACGTGAAGATCCACCAGACAGCCATTTCCCGGTATGAAAAGCGTCCCGGCTGCTGTGCGGTGACCTTCCAGTCCGCTGTGGAGTACGTTTATGGAAGGACCAGGAACGGAGAAAAGGAAGTAATGCCGGACCGGATCCAGACCCGGTATGATATGGAATGGATCTATATTCAGGATCCGGAGCGGTACGGACAGGCTGCGGGAGGAGCTGTGGGAGTAAGCTGCCCCAACTGCGGCGCGCCCATTAAAAATCTGGGAGCGAAATTTTGTGAATACTGTGGATCAGCGGTGGAGGTCATCAACAGCCGCGTCTGGTCCCTGGAGCATATAAAGGAGGACAGGTAAGATGAAGACCTATAAGATCGCTGTGATCCCCGGTGACGGCGTAGGGCCGGAGGTTTTAAAAGAGGGAATGAAGGTGCTGAAGCAGGCAGCGGAGTGTTCCGGAGCCTTTTCCTTTGAGGATACCTGGTTTCCCTGGGGCTGCGGGTACTATCTGGAGCATGGGCAGATGATGCCCGGGGATGGGATCCGGATCCTGGAGGGCTTTGACGCCATTTATCTGGGCGCGGTGGGCGATCCCCGGGTGCCGGACCATATTTCCCTGTGGGATCTTCTTTTGAAGATCCGGAAAAGCTTTGACCAGTATGTGAACCTGCGGCCGGTAAAGCTCCTTAGAGGAGCTCCCTGCCCCTTAAAGGATGCGGCCCGGGAGGATATCCATATGACCTTTATCCGGGAAAACAGCGAGGGAGAGTATGCGGGCAGCGGAAGCTGGCTGTTTAAGGGAAAGCCCAATGAGGTGGTGATCCAGGACGGCGTGTTCTCCCGGACCGGCTGCGAGCGGATCATCCGCTATGCCTTTGAGACGGCCAGGAAGGAAAAACGGAGCCTGACCAGCATCAGCAAGGCCAATGCCTTAAACTATTCCATGGTATTCTGGGACCAGATCTTTCAGGAACTGTCCGCGGAGTATCCGGATGTGGAGACCCACTCCTATCTGGTGGATGCAGCCAGTATGTTTATGGTAAAGGATCCGTCCAGATTCCAGGTGGTGGTCACCAGCAATTTGTTTGGAGACATCCTGACAGACCTGGGGGCAGCCATCGCCGGGGGGATGGGACTGGCAGCGGGAGCCAACCTGAATCCGGAACGGAAGTATCCGTCCATGTTTGAGCCCATCCATGGCTCGGCCCCGGATATTGCGGGCCGTGGGATCGCCAACCCCATGGCCTCTGTGTGGGCCGCCTCCCAGATGCTGGATTTCTTTGGCCATGAGGACTGGGGAACACGGGTCCTGGAGGCGCTGGAGGCAGTTTTAGAGGACGGAAGGATCCTGACGCCGGATCTGGGCGGTACGGCTTCCACGTCCCAGGTGGGCGATGCCATTGCCCGGAAGCTGGCAGAGGGAGGAAAGGGCTGATGGATGGCCGGTATTTCCAGGTGATCGCGCGGATCCATACGGATTTTCCCACCAAGTTCGGGATCCCGCGCCAGAGCGGCCTGATCCCGGATCTGAAGGCGGAGATCGTTTTTGAGCCGGAGTACAGGAATCCGGATGCCCTGAGGGGCATTGAGGAGTTTTCCCACCTGTGGCTCATCTGGGAATTTTCCGGGGCTGTCCGGAAGGAATGGTCCCCGACGGTGCGGCCCCCCAGGCTGGGAGGAAATACGCGGATGGGCGTTTTTGCCACCCGGTCCCCCTTCCGGCCCAATCCGGTGGGGCTTTCCTCCGTGCAGCTGGATTCCGTGCAGCTTCACACGGACCGGGGGCCGGTGCTCCATGTTTCCGGCGCAGACCTTATGGACGGGACGCCCATTTACGATATCAAGCCGTATCTGGCCTTTGCAGACAGCCACCCGGATGCCCTGGGGGGCTTTACGGACCAGACCCGGAAATACGGTCTTTCTGTGGAGATTCCGGAAATGCTGCTTGAAAGGATCCAGGAGAAAAAGAGAGAAAGCCTGAAGGCCGTGCTGGCCCACGATCCCAGGCCGTCCTACCAGGACGACCCGGAGCGGGTATACGGCATGGAATTTGCAGGATATGAAATTAAATTCATGGTGGAAAAAGGGATCCTTCGGGTCACGGATATTGAGCTCCGCTGAGCCTTAGGAGGGATCCCGGGAGATGCCGGTCTTCGTCAGAGGGCCGGTTTTTTTATTTTTTTCTTCTCCTCTTTTCTTTTCCCGGCAGCTCCACGATGATCAGATCATTCATGCGGATGGTCTGGTCTTTGAGACGTTCTCTGGCGGAGGGGATGTAGTGTTCCAGGATCGGCAGGAGGATCAGAGCCGTGGTCCCGGCGGTGAAGCCGCCGTTATAAAGCACCAGACCGCCGTGGAGAGCACTGGTGGCCGTACACATGGAGGCGCACATGAAGCCGGCGGCCAGTCCGGCACGGATCCCATAGCGTCCTACGATGGGGCAGAGGCCGGTGGCAAAGGCCACGCCGTTTATGTAGCCCTGGGTAGAGATGGTCCAGGCGATCTCCCGGCCGTCCATGCGGCAGAGCACCAGGGTCACCAGATACAGGAGCAGATATCCTGCCAGAATGGGCCAGACGTTCCTGGGATGCTGTCCCATGGCAGAAAAGGTCAGGGCTGCCACGGTGACGCCGATGGTGGGGCCAGTGAAGCCGGCCCCCTCGGTAAAGTGGGTGATCAGGTGGATGTAAAGAAGGAACAGGAAGCCATAGCAGCCGATGTTGATGAGACAAAGGGGCATGCCGTATTTTTCAGCAAAGTTGCTGGAGTAGCCCGTGTCCGTCACCAGATGGCGGAAGCCCTTAAAGCTCCTTCCGTTGAGGATATATCCGGCTATGGTGCAGAGAGAAAATGCCGCCAGGAAAAAAAGAGTGGCAAAGCTCCGGTAAGACCGGTTAAAGTAGTCGTAAATGACGTTGTCCGCCGTCAGAGCCTGGGGAGGCTCGATTCCCATGGTCCGGTACATGAAATTAAATACAAAAAAGCCGAAGATCCCAAAGGCAAGGCCGCCGTTGTAAAGGTTATAGCCCTTGTGCCACGCCCTGGCTCCGGGAAGGATGGCCGGGAGCACGAAGGCCAGCAGAATGGAAAACAGGATGGCCAGGACCACTCCGGAGACCGTCAGCCGGACCTGTCCGTATACAAAATCGTCTCCCAGGGTGTAGCGGAACAGGAATTCACTGATAAAGGGGGCAAAGGAGGTGGCGAACATACAGATGTGGAGGTTTTCCTTGAAATCCAGCCCCTTCCGCTTCATATAAAGAAAGGGAGCCAGAAAGCACGGCCACATGTTTAAAAAGTTCAGACCGTAAAAACAGTGGGCCACCACAAGAAAGTAGCCTGCCAGGGTGTTGGCGTGGGAATCGCCCTTTAACAGCACCATAAAGAAAAAACAGGCCAGGCCGCAGGCTCCGGCATTGAGAAAGGCGCTGGACAGCCCTCCGATGGCCAGATAGTCAGTGACCAGGGGGCAGGGAGAGATCATGATCCTGCGCCAGTCCAGGAAGACGTGGCCCCATTCGCCCACGAAGCAGGCGGCGGCCAGGGAAGCCAGAAGAAAGAGGATGGAAAAGCCCAGGGCAGTGCCGTTGATGATGCGGCTGTTGGAGGCGGGGACAGAGGGACGATGGTTCATGGGGATCTTCTCCTTTGTATCTTTATGCAGGGCAGATGCCGGACGGCGAAGACCGGCTGTATTGCTTATAATTATAGCATCGGGGCAGAGGGCGTTCAAGGAAAACGGAAAAAGTATGTTTTTTTATACAAGAGGAATTGCGCAAAAAATTTGTTAAAAAAATAAAATTCAAAATTAAGTGCCGGTTAAGATGCGTCCTTCTCTATGGATTCCGGGAAAAAGCTGTGTTATGATGCTGTCAGCTTAAGGAAAAGAGGTATGAGATATGGCAAGTGCGATCAGTGTGATCATGATGATCTTAATCGGGCTGGTGGGAGGAGTCCCGACCCTGGCGATCACGGCCTGCATTCCGGTGATGATCGTGTGGAAGATCTACCGGAAGGTAAAATTCGGCTATTCCATCTATCGTTAAAATAAATGTGAAAACTCCTTGTGAAAAGAGTCTGGCCTGCCAAAAGGCCGGGCTTTTTTCTTTCTAAAAAATTTAACGGAATCTTAACATAAAAATACGAGGGCATATGGTATACTTGTAAAAATAGAAATGGAGCGTTTCATGAAACAGCATACAGTTATAAAAAACAGCTTGATCACGGCGGGGATCCTGGGGGCGGCCACCGGCTTCTGCTTTCTGATCCAGGAGGCGGCGGAATCCGACACCCATGTGCCCCTTCTGTTCGTCCTGGCGGTGCTTTTTATTTCCAGGTTCACAGACGGATATATTTATGGGATCGTGGCGTCCATGATCGCGGTGGTGGGCGTCAATTATGTGTTCACCTATCCGTATTTTGCCATTGATTTTACCATAACCGGATACCCGGTGACATTCATTGCCATGCTGGCTGTGGCGTGCAGCGTCAGTGCTCTGACGACCCAGATCAAAAAGCAGGAGCAGATCCGCCTGGAGGCAGAAAAGGAAAAGATGCGGGGGAACCTTTTAAGGGCCGTATCCCACGACATACGGACGCCCCTGACCTCCATCATGGGGGCCGCGTCTGTGGTCCTGGAAAATTACGGGGAGCTGTCTGACGAAAAGCGGATGGACTTTTTAAAGGACATCCGGGAGGAGTCCCAGTGGCTCATCCAGATCGTGGAAAACCTCCTTTCCATCACCCGGATCGGCGATAACGGCGGCAGCGCCAGCATCGATAAGCAGGAGGAGATGGTGGAGGAGATCGTGGGCAGCGCGGTGCTGAAATTCCGGAAGCGTTATCCGGATGTGGAGGTGGCCGTCCGGCTCCCGGAGGATCCCCTGCTGGTGCCCATGGACGGCATCCTCATCGAGCAGGTGCTGGTGAACCTGATGGAGAATTCCGTCCTCCATGGAAAACATACCTCAAAAGTGGAGGTCTCCGCAGAAGAAGAGAAGGACCGGGTGGTCTTTTATGTGGATGACGACGGGGCAGGGATCCGTCCATCGGCCCTTCCGAAGCTGTTTGAGGGCACCTTCCGCCAGGGAGATGAGGAGAGCTGCGATTCCAGACGGAATATGGGCATCGGCCTTTCGGTGTGCATGAGCATCATCCGGGCCCACCAGGGAGATATGAAGGCAGAAAACAGGAAAGAGGGAGGAGCCAGGCTGAGCTTCTGGCTTCCCATGGAAAGAGGTACAGATCAGTGGAGATAAAAGACAGGATTTTAGTGGTAGAAGACGACAAGAGGATCAGCAGCTTTTTTAAGACTGTTCTGGAATCCAACCGTTATGACGTGATCATGGCGTCCACCGGCTCGGAGGCGTACAGCCTGATCACATCCCAGTGCCCGGATCTGGTGATCCTGGACCTGGGACTGCCGGATATGGACGGTATGAACATCCTGCGGAGCGTCCGGGAGTGGTCCTCCATGCCGGTGATCGTGGTTTCCGCCAGGACCCATGAGAAGGACAAGGTGGAGGCCCTGGATCTGGGAGCTGACGATTATATCACCAAGCCCTTCGGAACGTCGGAGCTTCTGGCCCGCATCCGCACGGCCATCCGCCATTCCCGGGCGGCCTTTTTAAACCAGGGCGGCGCGCCCACGGGCACCTTCGTATCCGGCGGACTCACCATCGACTATGATAAGCACCGGGTATTTGTGGACGGGACCGATGCGGGACTGACCCAGAACGAGTATAAGATCGTCAGCCTTCTGGGGAAATATGCCGGGAAGGTGATGACCTATGATTCCATCATCAAGGAGATCTGGGGGCCCAACATGAAAAACGACAACCGGATCCTTCGGGTCAACATGGCCAATATCCGCCGGAAGATCGAAAAAAATCCTGCGGAGCCCCAGTATATTTTCACGGAGGTGGGCGTGGGCTACCGGATCGTGGAGCCGGATTAAGGGGCGGCCAGGGCATCGATGGAACGGAAGGTATAGCCCATTTCCTCCCAGCTGGTCAGAAGCTCGTCAAGGATGGCGGCGTTGGTGGAGGAGGTACTGTGGAGAAGGACAATGGCTCCTGGGTGGATACGGCCCAGGAGCTTTTTAAATGCCTCTTCTTTTGAAGGCTGCCTATCCTGGTACCAGTCCACGTAGGCCAGGCTCCAGAAGAAGGTGTGGTAGCCCAGGTCCTTTGCCATCTGAAGGTTTTCCACGCTGTATTTTCCCTGGGGCGGCCGGTAGTATTTTGGCATGGCCTGGCCGGTGATCTCCTGGAATTTTTCCTCCAGGCTGGTGAGCTCCTTCTGAAAGTCTTCCTTTGAAGCAATCTTTGACATGTCCGGGTGGTGATAGGTGTGGTTGGCTACGATGTGGCCTTCGGAGATCATGCGCTTCACCAGGTCCGGGCTGGTCTCCAGGTAGTTTCCCACCACAAAAAAGGCTGCCGGGACCCGGTGCTTTTTCAGGGCGTCCAGGATCGCCGGAGTATTGCCGTTTTCATAACCGGCGTCAAAGGTGAGATAGAGGACCTTTTCATCGGTCATCTGGGCATAGGAGGCGTTGTACTGCATAAGCTCGTCGGCGGTGGCATTGGCTGTCGGCGGCTTGCCTTCAGCCTGGAAGCTCAGGCCCCAGTTCCCGTCGGCATTGGCAGCCGCAGGGGCGGCCGGCCCGCACCTTTGTTCTTTTACAGAAGCGGCCAGGGATCCGGCTCCAAAGGAGAAGCAGAATAAAAGGAGAACAGAGATCATTTTTTTGAAATTCATGAAAGTATCTCCATCCTATACAGATCTTTCTAGGAGCATATGACGGGGAGTGCTGGGAAATGCCGGGAAACCAGTGGAAACGGACGGAAAAATGTGGTAAGATAAGCGGGCAGAAAGGATGAGAATATATGAAGATACGGATTCGGAGACTTCTTGTGCCGGTGTTCTGGCTGCTGGCTGTGGCCTGCCTGATCGAGCTTCCCCTGGGGCAGACCATGATTTTTGGAGAGGATGTGATCCTCTGGGACACACTTTTCAGGGCTGTGGCGGCTTCCCCGGTGCTGATCCATTTTTACAGGGAGGACGCGGTGTTCAGAGGAAAGGAACGCTGGGGATGGAAGGAGGCTGCCCTTTGGGCGGCAGCGGGCTTTGGCCTTTCTCTTCTGGGGACCCTGGCAGTCCAGGTCCTTTCGCGGGCCGGTCTCCAGGCGGATATGTCCATGGTGGAGGAAAACCTGCTGTCGGGTCCGCTGTGGCTGGAGCTTACGGTGCTCCTGGCGGCTTCTCCGTTTCTGGAGGAGATCTTTTTCCGGGGGATCTTATTCCAGCGGCTGAAGGAGCTGATGTCTGTGAAGGCGGCGGCAGTGGTTTCTGCCCTGGTATTCGGCCTGTACCATGGGACTCTCACCCAGGGGATCTATGGATTTTTCATGGGACTGGCGCTGGTCTGGGCCATGGAAAGGACCCAGACGGTGAAAGCGCCGGTGGTGGTCCACATGGCTGCCAATCTGGCGGGACTTCTGGCGGCAGCCGTAAATCTGCCATAAAGTCGTAAGAGAAACGTAAATATATCATAATCATAACGTAATGAGGCAATGGTATAATATCATAGACATTATACCATTGCGCATCTGGTTTCTGCGTTTATCGCAGAGATCCAGGCGCTTCATTCCCCCGGAGGGGATAATCAGCAGCATAAAGACAGGAAGGAAATGCGACATGAAAAAGAAAAATCTGATCAAAGGCGGCGCAGCAGGGCTCCTCACGCTCCTTTTGACGGCGGCTATGGGCTGCTTTGCCAGCTTTGCATATGACAGCGCGTCCTTAAAGACGTGTACAGTGGAGAACCGGAATACGGTGGTGATCACCGGAACGGCTGAAAAAGACGTGCCCCAGGAGACGGTCCCAGAGACCTTAGAGGACGGGACCGTGGTGCCTCCGGAGACGGAGGTTCCCGACGACGGCTATTATTATCTGTTTGAGCTGCAGCCCTATGAAACAGGGATCGGATCCCGGACGGACTATGCGGCCTGGTGCGATAAAACGGAAAAGCTGAAATTCAGCCTTCCTTTTTCCGGCGGAGACTCAGATCCCAGGCTGTATTCCCGGTTTGTGGTGGCCCTTAAGATCGGGGATACCTACCAGGCCATCAGCGCTCCCATTTATGTGACCAATCCCGGCGACGTGGCTTCCTTTACCGAGGAGTATCCGGAGGCCATGAGCAAAAAGGGGCTTCTGATCGAGCTGGATATGCTGGGAGACGCCATGGAGCTGGGCGTAAAGCACACCACCATCAATATCCCCTACCACCACATCATCGGAGGGAACCTGAAATACCGCTATAACGGAAAGGACTATTATTTCAATGAGGAACTGATCGCCAGCTACGATAAGATGATCAGCTCCTTCTCCAATAAAGGGATCATCGTCACGGCCATCCTCTTAAACGGCTGGAACGACGCCCACCCAGAGCTCCACGAGGCCGGCCTGGCAAAGAGCAGCAGCGCCTTTTACTACGGCTTCAACGTGTCCACGCCGGAGGGCTATGAGACCACCAGGGCCTTATTCTCCTTTATGGCAGAGCGGTATTCCGGTGCGGATTATAAGCATGGCCGGGTGTCCAACTGGATCGTGGGAAATGAGGTAAACAACAATAAAAACTGGAACTACGTGGGGCCCATGGATCTGGCGTCCTACACGAAGCTTTATGAAAAGAACTTCCGTGTGGCGTATACGGCCATCAAGAGCCGCAGTAAGAATGCCCGCGTGTTCTTCTCCACGGACTATGAGTGGAAAAAACAGAATACGAACCTCCAGTATGCGGCCAAGGATTTCATCGACCTTTTCAACGCCGGGATCAGCGCTGAGGGAAATATTGAATGGGGCCTGGCCTACCACCCGTATCCGTATCCTATGACGGAGCCGGAATTCTGGGACGACGACCAGACAGGAATGGTAAACGAGACCTTCGAGTCCCCGGTGGTCAATTTTAAGAACCTCCATGTTCTGACGGATTATTTCCAGCAGGCCCATATGCGGACGGCCGGAGGGCAGGTGCGCCATATCATCCTTTCCGAGGAGGGCTTCACCTCTGACAGCATTTCCAGGGGAAAGGTATACGATATCCAGGCGGCGGCCTTTGCCTATGCCTACTATCTGGTGGACAATAACCCCTATATCGACGCCTTTATATTAAACCGTCAGGTGGACGCCATCACGGAGGTGGAGACCTCCTGTGCCTTCGGGCTCTGGACCGTGGATATGTCCAGGCCGGATAAGGTGATCGCCGTAATGCCGAAGAATATCTACCAGGTATTTAAACATATCGATACAAGGAAATCCCTGCGGTATTCGGAGTTTGCAAAGTCCATTGTGGGAATTTCCGACTGGAGCGAGGTGATCCCTGGATTTGATCCGGAAAAGTACCAATAAACAATACCAATAAACGGAAAAATATTTTTGGGAAATTGTAGAAAACGTGGAAATTCGGCCGGTTTATTGACAAATTTCCGGCAGTAGCCTATAATCGGAGCTTGAAATAAGCCGATCGCTGACAGCATTTAACTAGAAAGACGACAGCTTGGTATAAGTCAGATGGCGTATGATTATAGGAGGATGGATCATGGCAAGAAAAACGAATGCTGCTGTGAAAGAGGCAACTGCAAAAACAACGGCCGCAAAGGCTGCGGCTGTGAAAGAAACAACGGTAAAAGAGGTTCCGGCGACGGCTTCCGAAGGCAAGTCCGCAGAGCCGGCTAAGGAAGCTAAGAAGGCTCCCGCCAGAAAGACGGCTGCCAGAAAAGCTCCGGCTGCAAAGCCTGTGGAGGTAAAGAGCAGCGTTTACGTACAGTTTGCAGGAAAGGAATTTTCTGAGAGCAGCCTGACAGAGGCTGTGAAGGAAGCGTATACGGCTCTTGGAAACAGGGCGGAGGATATCCGGACCATTGATATTTATGTAAAGCCGGAGGAGAGTGTCGCTTACTATACAGTAAACGGCCAGGGCTCCGATGAATTTAAGATCGAGCTGTAAAAACGGCGGATGGGAAGGCACTGGTTTTAAAGCCAGTGCCTTTTTAAGATCCGGATCCTCCGGCAGAAAAGCCAGAGCCACAGTCCGGCAAATACAGTAAGAAAAAATTCCAGGGCGCTGGAGATCATGAAGCCGGAAAGGACCAGGAGGGCGGCGGTGGCGGCGATGGCAAAGCCCAGAAGGCCCGTACACAGGGAAAAATGGCCGGGATACTGGAAATACAGCTTCAGATCCAGGCTGGTGATGGCCAGATAAAAAAGCACTGTGGCCAAAAAGGCCAGGGCCACATGGACAGAGGCCAGGAGCTTCATTTTTCCAGGTCTGTAAGGAATGAAAACGGAAACCAGCAGGAGAAGGAGCGCCAGGTCTGTCAGAGCCGCTTCCCGCTTCGAAGCCAGGCCGGCTCCAGCCATGGAAACGGCCCGTTGGATGAGAAAGCGGAAAAAGCCTCCGGTGAGGAGGGCCCACAGGATCAGGAAAAATGAACCGGGGCTCTCGCTTCCTGCGACGGAAAAGTTTGATGTGAGCCAGTTGGAATTGCCTGCGGCCAGAGCGGCTGCGGCAGGAATGAGAAACCAGGAAAATATTGCTGCCATAAACTTCCTCCTCCTGTTAGGATGCGCGGAAGGCGGGAAAGGATACGATGAAAAAAATGGAAAACATAAGCCTCCCGGAGGCATTTGTGGAAAAGATGAGCAGGCTCCTGGGAGACGGGGCCGGAAATTTTTTTGAGAGCTACGAAAGGGAGCGGAGCTTTGGCCTGCGGGTAAATCCTTTAAAGGCCGGAGAGCGGCTGCCAGGGCTCCTTTCGGGTCTGGAGCGGATCCCCTGGAGCCGGGAGGGATTTTATTATCCGGAGGAGCTCCGGCCGGGAAAGCACCCGCTCCATGAGGCGGGAGCCTATTATATCCAGGAGCCCAGCGCCCAGGCGTGCGCCGAGGCCCTGGATCCCAGGCCGGGAGAACGGATCCTGGACCTCTGTGCGGCTCCAGGCGGAAAGAGTACCCATCTGGCAGGAAAGATGGAACAGAAGGGGCTTCTGGTGTGCAATGAGATCCATCCGGCCCGGGCAAAGATCCTGTCCCAGAACATCGAGCGCATGGGGATCGGAAACGCAGTGGTCACCAATATGGAGCCTGCGGGCCTGGTCCCTGGGTTCCGGGAGTTTTTCGACGGCATCGCCGTGGACGCTCCCTGCTCCGGGGAAGGGATGTTCCGTAAGGATGAGAATGCAAGGCTGGAATGGAGCCCGGCCCAGGTAGCCGTGTGCGCGGCCCGTCAGGACCAGATCCTGGACTGTGCGGCTGCCATGGTGCGGCCCGGCGGACGGATCCTTTATTCCACCTGTACCTTTTCCCCGGAGGAAAACGAACAGACAGCGGCCCGGTTTCTGGAGCGTCACCCGGAATTCTGCCTGGAGAGGCCCCGTGCTGCCGGATTTTTTTCTGAGGGCAGGCCGGAGTGGGCGGAGTCTGTGGGCTTGAAAGAGCAGAGGGACGAGCTTAGAAAAACGGTCCGTATCTGGCCCCATGAGACCGGTGGGGAGGGCCATTTTATGGCGCTTTTTGTAAAAAACGGAGACGGGACAGGAAATGCCGGCGGAATGGAGCCGGAACGCAGGCAGAAGGATGGAAGGAAGAAAAGGGGAGGAGAAAAGAAGGACAAAAGAGCCGGAAAGGATCAGGGAGAGCTTATGGAGGCAGCCCGCTTCCTTAAGGAGAACGTGCGGGAGCCGGACCGTCTCCTGGCTGGAAGACGGTTCCTTACCTTTGGGGACAACGTATATCTGGTCCCGGAGGAAACGCCGGAGCTTTCAAAGATCCGGGTGCTCCGTCCGGGACTCCAGGCGGGGACCCTAAAAAAAGGCCGTATGGAACCGGCCCATGCTCTGGCTCTGTTTCTTAAAAAGGAAGATGTATTCCAGTGGGCAGAGCTTGGGACGGGAGAGACTGCGGCAAAGTATCTCCGGGGTGAGGCCATAGGGGCCGGGGAGCTGGAGGCCGTTTCCGGAGGGGATTTAAAGGGCTGGGTCCTGATGACCGTGGACGGCTTTTCCCTGGGCTTTGCCAAGGCGGACCGGGGAGTCCTTAAAAATCATTATCCCAAGGGCTTAAGGAGGCCGTAGGGAGAGCTGGGGCTGTCTCAGGATGGGAAAAAGAAGGAAGCTCCTGTCCTGGAAACAGGCAGGTCATATCCTCCGGCAGCGGAGCAGAAAAGATCAGGACATCTCCCGTGAACGGATGGGGAAAGGAAAGTCTGACCGAATGCAGGGCCTGGCGGCGGATGTACCGGAAGTCGGGATTGTAGAGAAAGTCCCCGGGAAGGGGATGGCCGATATATTTCATATGGACACGGATCTGGTGGGTGCGTCCTGTCTCGAGACGGAGACGCAGGAGCGACAGATCCGTGTTTTTATTATACAGAAGCCGTTCATACCGGGTGGCCGCGGCCTCTCCATGGTCCGGGTCCGGGATCCGCTGGATGGCCGAGCCCTCCTTCCGCCCGATGGGGACAGAGACCATTCCGCAGGCATCTGTTTTCCCGCAGACAGCGGCCAGATACTCCCGGCAGATCTCCCGGCGCTCCACCTGGCCGGAGAGAAGGGAGGAGCTGAGCCCGTTTTTTGCCACCAGGAGAAGGCCGGACGTGTCTTTATCCAGACGGTTGACTGCCCGGAACACGAAGGCTTCCTGTTTCTTTCTGAAATAGCCCGCCAGGCCGTTGGCCAGGGTATTGCCGTGGTTTCCCTGGGAGGGGTGGACGGCCATTCCAGCGGGCTTGTTTACCACCAGGAGGTGTGTATCCTCATACAGGATGTCCAGGTCCATGGGAACGGGCTCCACAGCTGCGGAGCTCCTTTTTTCCGCAACACGTACCTGGAGCTGGTTTCCGTCCTTCAGCACGCAGGTGGAAAAAACGGCGGTCCCGTCCACAAAAAAGCTGCCGGGAGTGTTTCTTAATCGGACCACCAGGCGGGAGGAATAGCCCCTGGACTTCAGGTATTCCGCCACAGTCATGCCGGCTTCATTCCCGGTGATCCCGTAAGTAAATGTATTTTCCATAGGAGGGATTTTACCACAGACCGCTGTTTCTGTAAAGAAAGGCCGGGAGGCGGCATATAGTTGCAGAAAGAGCAGCGGAGAATGCGGCCGGAAAGGGAGGCCGCAGAAGGATATATGAGGATCAGAAAAGCATACATACGGACGTTGACGGCGCTCCTGGCCCTGGTGGCCTGGCTGTGGCCCATCCAGACAGAGGCGGTCCAGGCTCCGGGGGAGGAGGCTCCTGCGCCTTTGGAGCTGAGGGCCCGGGCGGCAGTGCTCATGGATGGGGATACGGGAAGGATCCTGTATGGAAAAAACCAGGACCAGACCCTCCCCATGGCCAGCACCACCAAGATCATGACGTGCATCCTGGCTCTGGAAAACGCTTCCCTGGACGATGTGGTGGAGGTGTCCTCCTATGCAGCATCCATGCCGGATGTGCAGTTAAATATCCGGGAGGGGGAACAGTACCGGCTGGGGGATCTTTTGTATTCCCTGATGCTGGAATCCCACAACGACACAGCGGCGGCCATTGCAGAGCATGTGGCCGGGACCAGGGAGGCCTTTGCGGACATGATGAACCAGAAGGCCAGGGACATCGGCTGCCGGGATACCTTTTTCATCACGCCCAACGGTCTGGATGCAGAGGACCCGGATACCGGCCGCATCCACAGCACCACGGCAGCGGAGCTGGCAGGGATCCTCCGGTACTGTCTGTTCCAGTCTCCGGAGCGGGAGGGGTTTTTACAGGTGACCCGGGCGCCGTCCCACGCCTTTTCAGACGTCTCCGGGACCAGGACCTTTTCCTGCGTCAACCATAATGCCCTGCTGACCACCACGAAGGGGGCCATTTCCGGGAAGACCGGCTTCACAGCCGGGGCCGGCTACTGCTACGTGGGAGCCGTAAAAAAGGGAGAGAAAACGTTCATCGCAGCGCTTCTGGGCTGCGGATGGCCGCCTCACAGAACATACAAATGGGAGGACATGGGAAGGCTTCTGGCCTTTGGGGATGAAAATTATGATTTTTATGAACTATTAAAGGAAACACCGGAGATTCCTCCCATACCTGTAAAAAACGGGATCGGAAGCCAGACCGGGCTTACAGTGGGATATCCGGAGCCGGCCTCCCTGAAAATACTGATGAACCAGAACGAGCCGGTGACCATAAAAAAGAAGGTGGCAAAGGAGCTTACGGCCCCGGTGGCAGCCGGAATGGCGGTGGGCCAGGTGGATTACTACGTGGGGGAAGATCTGGTGGCCAGCTTTCCTGTGACAGCCTCAGAGACGGTGGGAAAATGGGATCTGGAATTTTGTGTGAAAACCCTTTTAAATGGATTTTTATTCTGTTATAATGGATGAAGTTTTATCAGATGAAGGAGGCAGAATACATGAAGACTGCGCTTACAAGAGAAAAAGCCATCGGACTTTTAAGAGAATACAATAAGGAGCCGTTCCATGTGCTTCACGGGCTGACCGTGGGAGGCGTTTTAAAATGGTACGCCAGAGAGCTGGGCTATGGGGATGAGGCGGACTTCTGGGAGATCTGCGGGATCCTCCACGACATCGATTTTGAGCAGTATCCGGAGGAGCACTGCCTGGCAGCTCCCAGGCTTTTAAGGGAAGGCGGAGCAGAGGAGGAAGTGATCCATGCGGTCTGCAGCCACTGCTACGGCCACCATCCGGAGATCACTGCCAGCCCGGATCATGAAATGGAAAAGGTCCTTTATGCGGCCGATGAGCTGACGGGCCTCATCGGAGCGGCTGCAAAGATGCGTCCGTCCAGAAGCTGCCAGGATATGGAGGTCTCCAGCCTGAAGAAGAAATTCAAGGATAAGCGGTTTGCGGCGGGCTGCTCCCGGGACATCATCGCCCAGGGTGCAGAGCAGCTGGGCTGGGATCTGGCAGAGCTGATGGAGCGGACGATCCTGGCCATGCGCTCCTGTGAGGAGTCTGTGCAGGCAGAAATGGAAGCCATGGGCCTGGAAGCGTAAAAGAGAGGAGCAGCCGGGGATAAGATCCTAAGGGGCTCCCATGACCCGGGCGGTCATCCGGTTGGGAAGACATACGATCATCTCTCCCTCCTGGCTGACCTGTCCCTGGTCCATACAGATCTTATCGGGGCAGGAGGCTTCGGTGACCCAGGCTTTTCCGTCCCGGATCACAAAGACATTGACGCCGCCCTGGTCATTTTTTACCGTGTATTCCTGGTCCTTATGAAGCTCCAGGGTCTCCACCACGGTCCCGTCCACAGAAATTTCCAGGAACGCTGCCGGTCCGGAGTGGAAGGCCCGGTTCACGAGAAAGAAAAGGAGCGCTGTAAGGAGTACGGCTCCGGTCAGGAAAAGCTCCCGTTTCCCTGCCTGTCTGTTTTTCTGGTCCATAGGATCTAATCCTTTCGTAAAAATTTTTCCATTCCGTCGGAATAGTGGATCTGATAATCCTCATCAATGAAGCAGGCATACACGCCGTCCATGGATTCCACCAGCTCCATGCCTCTGGAGAGTCCCAGGGAAAAGCAGGTGGTGGAGAGGGCGTCTCCGTCTACGGACCGCTCCGACAGGATCGTCACTGAGATCAGGCCGTTGTCATAGGGATAGCCGGTGGAGGGATCCAGGATATGGTGGTAATTTTTTCCGTCCTCCACGAAATGGCGCTCGTAAACGCCGGAGGCCACTACGGAAAGGTCAGAGACCTCCACCTGGGCAAAGGTCTCGTTCCGGTCCGCAAAGGGCTTCTGGAGCCCCACGGTAAACGGCGTGCCGTCGGGCCGGCTTCCCACGCAGAGGACGTTCCCTCCCAGGTTGATCATGGCGCTTTCCACGCCGGAGTCCAGGAGATACGCTTTCAGCTGATCGGCAATGTAGCCCTTGGCGATGGCGCCCAGATCGATGGAGGTGCCGGGATCCAGGAAGGTCAGGGTGCTCCGGGTCCCGTCCAGCCGGAGCTTTTTATAGTCCACCTTTTTCCGGGCCTCCTCAATGGCCTCCGCCGGAGGGACCGACGGGGACGTCCCGCTGAAATTCCAGAGGGAGCTTAAGGGCTCGGTGGTGATATCAAAGGCCCCGCCGGAACGTTCACAGTAATAGAGGGCTGTGGCCAGGAGATCCGTCATGTCGTCAGACAGGGGATACGTTCCCGTGGCGTCCTCCCGGTGGTTCAGCCGGTACACCTCGCTTCCGGACAGAGTGCGGCTGAAACGGTTTTCGTATTCCCGGCAGAGGGCCATGGCTCCGTCCAGGATGGACTCGTCCCTGGAATCGTAGATGGCGATATCCACAAAGGTATTCAGGAGAAAATCGGAGCGGTGGATGGGAACGTCTGCCGGAGAGCCGCCCGGCGGCTTTATAAAGCAGAGGGCCGCCAGAAGGATGGCAGCCCCCAGCACAGGCACCAGATGGGGGAACCTTTTCATAAAAGATACCATTCTTTCTATTATAGATTTGGAACAGGTCTCATTCTAGCAAATGGGTCATGCAAAGTCAAGACGGGAGGAGCAGGGGAGATTGAAGAAAAATACGTCAGAAAGAACGGAGCGGGCGGCCCTTTACGGGCTTCTCACTGCCCTGGCCATGGTCCTGGGATTCGTGGAGAGCCTGATCCCCATTCCGTTCCCGGTGCCGGGGATCCGCCTGGGACTTGCCAACCTGGTGACGGTGGCCGGGCTTTACCTGGTGGGGATCCGGGGAACGGCGGCGGTGACGGTGCTCCGCATCGTTCTCACGGGCCTTTCCTTTGGAAATCCGTACAGTATGGCCTATGGTCTTTCAGGAAGCCTTCTAAGCCTGCTGGTCATGGCGGCAGCGAAAAAGCGGCAGTGGTTCTCACCAGTGGGCATCAGCATCCTGGGGGGCATTGCCCATAATGTGGGACAGGTCTCCTTTGCGGCTTTTATCGTCCGTACAGCAGGCGTTTTTTATTATCTGCCGGCGCTCCTGGCCGCCGGCTGCGCGGCCGGAGCCGTCATCGGCATAGTGGGCGGGATCCTGGCAGAACGGATCTCACAATTTTTGAAAAACCGGAATTAACGATTGTATTGTCTGCCGGGAACAGCTATAATTAAAGAAATGAATTTTTTACGGGGAGTGGAAGTTATGAAAATGATCAGTGAAGCAGTCCGGGATCTGGTGCAGTACGGCCTGGATACAGGACTTTTAGATGAAGAGGACAGATATTACGCCAGGAACCAGATCTTAAGACTTCTGGGCCTTACAGAATATGAGGAGCCGGAAGAGCCGGAAAAAAAACGCAGCCTGGAGGATATCCTGGAGACGCTTCTGGACTATGCGGCAGAGAACGGCCTTCTGGAGCATGACAGTGTGACCTACCGGGATCTTTTTGATACGAAGCTGATGAACTGCCTGATGCCCAGGCCCAGCGAGGTATCAAAACGGTTCAGAGAGCTTTATGAGGCAGATCCAGAGGCAGCCACCAGGTATTTTTATAAGCTGAGCCAGGATTCCGACTATATCCGGAGATACCGGGTATGTAAGGATATGAAGTGGGTGGCAGATACGGAATATGGAGCCCTGGACGTGACTGTAAACCTTTCCAAGCCGGAAAAGGATCCCAGGGCCATTGCCGCCGCCAAGCTGGCAAAGCAGAGCGGATATCCCAAATGCCTTTTATGCGTGGAGAACGTGGGCTATGCCGGGCGGGCAGACCATCCGGCCCGGGACAACCACCGGATCATTTCCCTGACCATGGGCGGAGAGGAGTTCGGCTTCCAGTATTCCCCCTATGTATATTATAATGAGCACTGCATCGTGTTCAATCAGAAGCATGTGCCCATGAAGATCGACAGGAGCTCCTTTGTGAAGCTGTTTGATTTTGTAAAGCAGTTCCCCCACTATTTCCTGGGCTCCAACGCCGACCTTCCCATCGTGGGAGGCTCCATCCTGACCCATGACCATTTCCAGGGAGGCTGCTATGAGTTTGCCATGGCCAAGGCCCCGGTGGAAAAGGAGCTGGAGTTTAAGGGCTTTGAGGACGTGAAGGCAGGGATCGTCAAGTGGCCCATGTCCGTGATCCGCTTAAACGGGACGGACAGCGGGCGGATCGTGGACCTGGCGGATAAGATCTTAAAGGCATGGCGCGGGTATACGGATGAGGCAGCCTTTATTTTTGCAGAGACAGACGGAGAGCCCCACAATACGATCACTCCCATTGCCCGGATGCGGGACGGCCGGTTTGAGATGGACCTGGTGCTGAGGAACAATATCACTACAAAAGAGCATCCCCTGGGCGTTTACCATCCCCATGAAAAGCTGCATCACATCAAAAAAGAGAACATCGGCCTCATCGAGGTCATGGGACTGGCAGTGCTCCCGGCCCGGTTAAAGGAGGAGCTGGCCCTTCTGGCTGGCTATATGACGGAAGGAAAGGATATCCGCAGCAGCGAGACCATTGCGAAGCACGCCGACTGGGTAGAGGAGTTCCTTCCGAAATATAAAACGGTAACAGAAGAGAATGTGATGGATATTTTAAAGACCGAGGTAGGACGCGTATTTGCAGAGGTCCTGGAGGACGCCGGCGTTTATAAGCGGACCGGAGAGGGAAGAGCCGCGTTCCTGCGCTTTACGGATTCGGTGAACGGCTGATTTTTGTCAAAATCCTTAACATTTCCATAAGAAAATGGGAACTGCTCGCCAACAGGAAGAAATTGTGATATATTATCTGTGAGGCGGCGTAGCCCTGCGCCGTTTCGCAGAAAGGATAAGGAGAACCATATGCTGAACGAAGAAAAGATCCGGATCATGACAGGGATCGCCATGTTTGAAAAAAAGGCCGGGAGGGACATCCTTCCTGCCAGCCGGTATTTTAAGAGCGATTATGTCGGAGGCCGTATGATCCGCTCCTTCATTTTTTACACGTTTTCCAGTATGCTGTGCCTGGCCCTCTGGGTCCTTTATCAGATGGAGGACATTATGAGCACCATGGATGTGACCGCGCTCCTGGCGTCGGCAAAGCATGTGGCCTTATTCTATGCCGCCGGGCTTCTGGTCTATCTGGCTGTCACTTACTGGATCTATTCCCGACGGTACGAGCGTGCCAGCAAAGGCATGAAGATCTATCAGGCCAAGCTGCGCCGTCTGGAGAAAAAATATGAAGCTCCCTCTGTACAGGGAGAAAATGAGGAGGAACGGCGCGTATGATGGGCCTTTTGGTATTTAAAGAAAAATTAAAGCAGCTATATGGAAAATACAACCGGTACATGATCCCGGCAGTGAAGTTCCTGCTGGGGGCTTCGTCCTTCTTTCTGATCAGCTCCAACGTGGGCTTCATGGCCAGGCTTAAGAATCCCCTGGTGCCGGTGGTGATGGGACTGGTGGCGGCAGTGGTGCCCTGCGGAGTCACAGCATTTTTCGCCGGCTGCTTTCTGATCGCCCACGTTTCCCAGGTATCCCTGGAGGCGGCGCTGATCATTGCCGTATTTATGCTGGTGGTCATGATGCTCTATTATGGCTTCCGTCCGGGAGACGGCTACCTCCTGCTTTTGACGCCCATGATGTTTTTCTTAAGGGTCCCCTATGTGATCCCTCTGTTCGTGGGCCTTTCCGGCAGCCTGGTATCCATTGTCCCTGTGAGCTGCGGCGTATGCATTTATTACATTATGATGTATCTGAAGCAGAACGCCGGCGTACTGGCAGGCAGCACCATGTCAGAAATGGCGGAGCGGTTCATCGTCATTGTCCAGAGCCTTTTTGGGAACCAGCTGATGTGGGTCATGGCGGCGGCCTTTGCGGCCGGTGTTCTGGTGGTGTTCCTGATCAGAAATCTGTCGGTGGATTATTCCTGGTCCATTGCCATCATCGCCGGAGTGATCACCCAGCTGGTGGTGATCTTCATCGGGGACTTTTATTTTAACCTGCCGGTCGCCATCGGTCCCATGATCCTGGGGATCCTGGTGTCTGTGGTCCTGGCTCTGGTCTACCAGTTTTTCGTGTTTGCGGTGGATTACACCAGGACGGAATATTTACAGTATCAGGACGACGACTACTATTATTATGTGAAGGCGGTGCCGAAGATCACCGTCTCCCAGCCGGATGTGAAGGTACACCGGATCTCTTCGAGAAAATCTTCCAGACACGAAAAATCCAATTAAACAAATAAAACTGGGATGGAGGTGAAAGTATGACAGAATTTCTTGGACGCATATATTCCTGGCTGGCGTTCATACCAAAGATCACTCTGGGAAACCTGTTTGAAATTCTGATTATCTCTTTCCTTATATACGAGATCCTGATCTGGGTCCAGAATACCAGGGCCTGGGTGCTGTTGAAGGGCGGCCTGATGATCCTGGCCTTTTACCTGGGGGCGTCCCTTCTCAGGTTAAATACCATTACCTGGATGATCAACCATATGGGCCAGTTAGCCCTGATCGCTCTTCTGATCATCTTCCAGCCGGAGCTCCGGAAGGCCCTGGAGCAGCTGGGAAGCAAAAATATCATCACAGAGCTGTTTTCTTCAGAGGATGTGAGAGGACCGGAGGGCTATACGGACAAGACTGTCAACGAGATCGTCCGGGCTGCTTATGAGATGGGAAAGGTAAAGACGGGAGCGCTGATCGTTATTGAGAGGGAAACTCCCCTTTCGGAGATCGAGAGGACCGGGATCGAGGTGGACGGCATCGTCACCAGCCAGCTTCTGATCAATATCTTTGAACATAATACACCGCTGCACGACGGTGCGGTGATCATCCGGGGAAACCGGGTGACGGCGGCCACCTGTTATCTGCCGCTGTCGGATAATCTGAGCATCAGCAAGGACCTGGGAACCCGTCACCGTGCGGCCCTGGGGATCAGCGAGACCTCGGACAGCCTGACGGTGGTGGTGTCTGAGGAGACAGGCCGCGTGTCCCTGGCCCGTGACGGACAGCTCACAAGGATCAGCGATCAGGAAACCCTGCGCCAGGCCATTTCCGTGGAAAAGGGAGAGGATACTGGGGCAGGACGGTTCCGGTTATGGAAGGGAAGACATAAAAATGAAAGAAAAGCAGAATAAGCGCTGGGGACTGAAGCTTTTGTCGGTCTTATGTGCCTTTCTGGTGTGGCTGGGCGTCGTCAATGTGGCCGATCCGGTGATGACCAGCACGGTGGAGGTGCCGGTGGAGATCGTCAACGGAGAAGTACTGGAAGCCAGCGGCTTAACGTATGAGATCATAGGAAAAAAGACGACCACCGTGTCGTATGAGGTAAAAACGACCAATGCCCACCGGATCCGTCCGGCAGACTTCAGAGCCTATGCGGATATGACGGATCTCTGGTCTGTTACAGGCTCCATCCCTGTAAAGGTGGAGGTGCTGAACCACAGCGAATACCTGCTGTCAGCCCCCGTGAGCCGGGTATCCACCATCAAGATCGAGACGGAGCCCTTACAGAAGAAGCGGTTCGATATCAACGTTTCCTACGCGGGAGACCTGGAGGAAGGATACGAAGCGGGAGACGTGGTGCTGTCTCCGGATCATTTATATGTGGAGGGGCCGGAATCCACCATCGGCCAGATCAGCAGCGTGGGGATCGAGATCTCCCTGGATGGCCTGACCATGGACGCAGAGGGGACGGCATCGCCCCAGTTCTACGACGCCAATGGCAATAAGATCGTTCTGGACCAGCGGGTGGAGGTGGACTGTGAATCGGTATCCTACTCCATGCCGGTCCTCAAGGTAAAGAGCCTGCTGCTGGATTTCGAGGTTTCCGGACAGGTGGCCGACGGATACCGGTTCACGGGCGTGGAATGTGATGTGAAGAGCGTTCCTGTCATCGGCCTGAAATCGGTGCTGGCTTCCTTAAATACCATTACGATCCCTGGTGAAAGCCTGAACCTGGACGGAGCCAGGACCAATATGGTGCGGACCATCGATATCAACGAGTATCTGCCGGTGGGAGTTTCCCTGGCCGGTACGGGCCGCCACGAGATCAATGTGACCCTGACTGTGGAGCAGTTAAAGGAACGTGTTTATACGGTGGAGGTCAACGATGCCTCCTTTACAGGGGAAAACGATGATTATATCTACCGGGCGGAGCCGGATACGGTGAATATCCGTATCGAGGCCCTGGCTGAGGAGCTGGACAGCCTTACTCTGGATTCCGCGGACATCCAGGTGGATGTTTCCTCCATGGGCGAGGGGATCCATGAGGCGAAGGTGGTGCTGAAGCTGGATCTGGACCGGGTATACAGGGTCCTGGATATCTCCTCCTGCAGCATCCAGGTGATGAAGGTCCCCGAGGCAACGGAGAGCGCGTCTTCAGCCGGGACGGCGGAAGAGACCACGGCGGAGACCAGTACGGGAGCCAGTGAAACAGACGACGCTTCCGGAGCCCAGGATGGAACGGAGGTATCCGGAACAGCCGCCTCCCATGAGACGGAGGAGAGCCGCCGCGCAGAGGTCCATCCGGCGGAGGAATCCTCTTCTGCGCAGGAAAACCGGTAAAGACACGGCATCTTATGAAAAATGGAGTATAGTTACAATATGGTAAAGCAAAGAGTTACGATCAAAAATCCCACAGGCCTTCACCTCAGGCCGGCGGGGATTCTGTGCAAGGAAGCCCTGCGGTACCAGTCCTCGGTGAAATTTCAGTTTGGTACCAGCACAGCCAATGCCAAGAGCGTTTTAAGTGTTCTTGGGGCCTGCGTGAAAAGCGGGGATGAGATTACGTTTATCTGCGAGGGGCCGGATGAGGAAAAGGCCCTGGCGGACATGGTCGCCCTGGTGGAAAGCGGCCTGGGAGAATAACTGGATATGGTAGTTTATCTGATCCTTTATGGCGCCGGTGTGCTTTTTGCATCCAGCGTCCATTACTATATGTCGGGAATGAGTCTGATCCTGGCAGCCCTGTATCTGTATTTTTATGATTACAGGCGGAGCGGGAACCCGTTCCATCTCAGGGCCCTGTTTTCCCTGTTCTGGGTAGGAGGGGAAGGGATCTCCTGCTTTAAGCTGAGCCGGCTCCAGACCGACTGGGATCCGGTGACCTGGGCCAGCTTTTTCATAGCCCTGGCCGCTTTCTGGAGTGTGTTTGGACTGGCAGAGGCCCGGATCCGGAAAAAACGGGAAGAGGGGAAGGATAAAAGAGAGGAAAAGGCCAGGAGGAAAGGCGTGGAAGCCGTATCTGAAGGAACAGAGGCTGCCGGGAGCTTTGGTAGGCTCACGGCCATCCTTCTTCTGACGGCTGTGTCCTGGGCCGCTTTTCTTCTGGAAGCAGCGGTCCTGGGCTATGTGCCGTTCTTCCTGCGGGGAGTGCCCCATGCCTACTCCCATTTCCACATATCCGGCGTCCACTATTTCACCGTTTCCTGCGTGCTGGTACCGTCCATGGCAGTGATCTGGTTTCTGCGCGGAGGCGTAAAGAAGCGCTGGCAGGCGGTCCTGGTGCTTCTGGCTGCGGCAGCATCCCTTCTGGTCCCTGTGCTCTGCGTGTCCCGGTTCCAGCTGATCTTTGCGGTGATCCTGGCGGTGCTGACTTTTATGCAGGTCTCGGGAAAGAAGCGGCTGCGGTATCTGTTCGGAGCGGCTGCGGCGCTGCTGCCGCTCTATGTGATCCTGACTGTTGCCAGGAGCCACGATGTGGCGTATCTCAACGGTATTTTTGAGATGAAGGACCCGGCGACGCCTATTTTTATCACCCAGCCGTATATGTACATTGCCAATAATTATGATAATTTCAACTGTCTGGTGACAGAGCTCCCGGCCCATTCCATGGGGCTTAAGAGCCTGTTTCCCTTATGGGCCTTAACGGGGCTTAAGTTAATAAAGCCGGAGCTGGTGGATTTTCCCATCTATACCACCAAGGAGGAGCTGACGACGGTGACGCTGTTTTACGACGCCTACTACGATTTTGGCGTTGTGGGCGTGTTCCTTTTCTCAGCGGCCCTGGGGCTTTTTGCCGCATGGCTCATGGACCGGGCAGAGAGGGCAGAGAATCCGTTCTGGCAGCTTTTTTATTCCCAGGCGGCGCTTTATTTCATGCTGTCATTTTTTACCACCTGGTATTCCAATCCGGCCACCTGGTTTTATTTTGCAGCCACGGGAGCGGCGATGGTCTGGGTGGAGCTCATAAAGCGGCTGGCAGGAGCCGGGGAAAGGACATAAAAGGGGAAGGCTGTTTTATCTGGGGGACAATAAGAAAACGATGGAGGAAATGAAAATGGTATCAGAAAAAATGAAGCCGTTCATGGCGAACAATTCCGCGATCCGCGCCATGTTTGAGGAAGGAAAGAAAATGGCCGCCGTCTATGGGGCGGAAAACGTATACGATTTCAGTCTGGGAAATCCCAATGTGCCGGTTCCGGAGGTCAATGAGGCCATCCTGGAGATCGTGAAAGAGGAGGCGTTCAATGCCCTTCACGGCTATATGAGCAACGCCGGCTTTGAGGATGTGCGCCAGACCATCGCCCAGTCCATCAATGAACGGTTCGGCACCAGTTTTTCTGAGAAAAACCTGATCATGACCGTGGGAGCTGCAAGCGGCCTCAATGTGATCTTAAAGAGCATCTTAAACCCTGGAGACCAGGTGATCGTATTCGCCCCGTACTTTGTGGAGTACGACGGCTATGTGAGGAATTATGACGGAGAAGTGGTGCGGATCTCCCCGGATACAGAGACCTTTATGCCAAAGCTGGATGAGTTTGAGGAGAAGATCACAAAAAGGACCAAGGCCGTCATCATCAATAACCCCAATAATCCCACAGGAGTTGTGTATGGCGAGGATACCATAAAGGCCCTGGCGGCTATCCTGGAGAAGAAGGAAAAGGAGTTTGGCATCTCCATCCTTCTGATCTCCGACGAGCCCTACCGGGAGCTGGCCTACGGGGTGGAGGTCCCCTATGTGACAAAGTATTACCATAATACGGTGGTGGGGTATTCTTACAGCAAATCCCTTTCCATCCCCGGCGAGCGCATCGGCTACCTGGTGATCCCCGATGAGGTGGATGAGAGCGGGGAGCTGATCACTGCCGCCTCCATCGCCAACCGGGTCCTGGGCTGCGTCAACGCCCCGTCCCTGATCCAGAAGGTGATCCAGTACTGTATCCGGCACAAGGTGACCGTCAACGTGGAGGCCTACGAGAAGAACCGGGATCTTTTGTACCATGCGTTAAAGGAGGACGGCTTTACCTGCGCAAAGCCCGACGGCGCGTTTTACCTGTTTGTCAAGTCTCCGGTAGCGGATGAAAAGGAATTCTGTGAGACCGCAAAGAAGCATCACGTCTTGATGGTCCCCGGCAGCTCCTTTGCCTGCCCGGGCTATGTGCGGATCGCTTACTGCGTATCCCATGAGCAGATCGAGCGCTCCCTTCCGGCGTTCCGGGAGATCGCCAGGGAATATGGTCTGTTAAAGTAGAGGGCAGACGCAGGTCCTCATGGAGGAGGAAATGGATATCAGAAAATATGCGAGGATCTTTTTAAACATTGCGGTTCCCCTTATGACCATCTACCTGATCTGTGTCTGGGGACCGCGGCTTCTTGGTTTCTTCATACCGTTTGTGATCGGCTGGGTGGTGGCCATGATCGCCAATCCCCTGGTGCGGTTCCTGGAAAAAAAGATACGGATCGTCAGGCGGCACAGCTCCATGGTCCTGATCGTGGGGGTTCTGGCTCTGGTGATCTTTGGCCTGTATTTCCTGGGAAGCCGGGGGCTTAAGGAGATGGTGCTGTTCGTGCGGGCCCTTCCGGGGCTTTATGCGGAGGTCCAGGAGGATGTGGCCGAAGCCTATGCGGAGCTGGAGCAGGTCCTTACGTTCCTGCCTCCGGAGGTGAAGGACTCCTTCGGTCAGGTCATCGAGCAGCTGGGAGCGTACATCGGCGGCTTTCTCCAGGACCTGGCGGCCTCTGCCGGAGGAGCTGTGGCCAGGACCCTGCCGGATGTGCTGGTCCATACCATTGTGGTCCTTCTGTCCTCCTATCTGTTCCTGGCGGAGCATGATGTGATCGTCCAGAGGATAAAGGAAGTGATGCCGGGGGCGGTGAAGCGGTATGCGGGACTTATAAAGAAGGACGTCAGGAAGGTCATCGGCGGCTACTTCATGGCCCAGTTCAAGATCATGTTCGTGGTGGCCCTGGTGCTCATGGGAGGTCTTATGCTCCTGGGCGTCCATTACTGGGCGGTCCTGGCGGTGGCCATTGCCATTCTGGATTTCCTGCCCATGTTCGGCACAGGAACGGTGCTGATCCCCTGGGCTGCGGTGAAGCTGTTTACCGGGGATTTTGCCTATGCGGCCGGCCTGGGACTGCTTTACGTCCTGTCCCAGGCGGTCCGGCAGATCATCCAGCCCAAGATCGTGGGGGACAGCATGGGGCTTCCGCCTCTGACCACCCTGTTTTTCCTGTTCCTGGGATACAGGCTCCGGGGACTGGCCGGTATGATCCTGGCCGTTCCGGTGGGACTGATCTTTATTAAATTTTATGAATACGGGGCCTTCGATTCCCTGATAAACAGCGTAAAGGAGCTGGCCAGGGAGATCGAGGAGATCCGTCATGGAGATGGGAAGGAGCCATAGGCCCCTTCCCGTTTTTTTCCATAAAAAAGTAAGGCAAAAGTGGGCAAAGTATGGTATGATGGTACATATATTACGGACAGAGGAGGATGTTTCATGGATCAGATCAATATTCTCGTTGTGGATGATGAAAAAGAGATCGCGGACCTGGTGGAGATCTACCTGGTCAGCGACGGATATAAAGTATTTAAGGCCAACAATGCCCTGGACGGACTGGAGATCCTGGAAAAGGAGGAGATCCACCTGGTGCTCCTGGATATCATGATGCCGGGGATGGACGGACTGGAGATGTGCCGGAAGATCCGGGAGACCAACAATATCCCGATCATCATGCTGAGCGCCAAGTCCACGGATCTGGATAAGATCCTGGGCCTGGGGACCGGGGCGGACGACTATGTGGTGAAGCCCTTTAACCCGCTGGAACTGACGGCCAGGGTAAAATCCCAGCTGAGACGGTATACCCAGCTAAATCCCAACCGGAATACCGGTCAGGCTGCCAAAAACGAGATCAATATCAAGGGTCTCTCCATCAATAAGGACAACCACAAGGTGGTGGTATACGGAGAGGAGATCAAGCTGACGCCCATCGAGTTCGATATCCTTTATCTCCTGGCCTCCAATCCAGGCCGGGTGTTCAGCACTGACGAGATCTTTGAAAAGGTATGGAATGAGAAGGTATACGAGGCCAATAATACGGTCATGGTACATATCCGCCGTCTCCGCGGAAAAATGAAGGAGGATACCAGACAGAATAAGATCATCACCACAGTCTGGGGGGTGGGTTATAAAATTGAAAAGTGATTTCAGCAGACGGTTTTACGGACAGGTCCTGGTCAATATCCTGTACAGCACCCTGGTGGCATGTCTGGTGGAGATCTTTCTGATCGCCAACGTGGATATGATCGTCAATTATCTGGAAAAGACCCAGGGAAGCCTTTCCCCTGCCCTTAAGATCTTCCGGATGGGGACTGCCACCACGATCCTTTATGTGATCGCCGGCATCGGGATCTTTTCCCTGACCTTCCTGCTTTTGCAGAGAAAGTCCATCCGGTACATAGGAAAGATCGCAGCAGCCATCCAGAACATCTCCGAGGGAGATCTGAATATCCAGGTGGAGGTGGAGGGAGACGATGAGTTTGCCATGATGGCGGCCAGCTTAAACCGGATGGAGGCCGATATCCGGGAGCTGATGGATAAGGAACGGGAATCGGAGCGGACGAAAAATGAGCTGATCACCAACGTGGCCCATGACCTCCGGACGCCGCTGACCTCCATCATCGGCTACCTGGAGCTGCTTTCCAGGGGCATGCCCATGGAGGAGGAGATGCGGCAGAAATACATTGACATCGCCTATACAAAGGCCAAGCGCCTGGAAAAGCTCATCGAGGACTTATTCGGCTTTACGAAGATGAACTGCGGCAAGATTGCCATGCACGTGGGCCGGGTGGACATCGTAAAGCTCCTGGGACAGCTTCTGGAGGAGTTTTATCCCAGCTTTGCCGATAAGGGGCTTACCTATGAGCTGACCAGCAATGTGCCGTCCCTGGAGATCACCGCCGATGGAAATCTCCTGGCCCGGCTGTTTGACAACCTGATCAACAATGCCATCAAATACGGGGCCGAGGGAAAGAAGGTACTGGTAAAGGTTGAGGCGGAGGAAGAAGTGGTATCCGTTTCTGTGGTAAACTTCGGCTATGTGATCCCGGAGGGAGAGCTGCATCTGATCTTCAATAAATTTTATCGGGTGGAGCAGTCCCGGTCCACAGCCACGGGAGGAACGGGCCTGGGGCTGGCCATTGTAAAAAATATCGTGGATATGCATGGAGGGACCATTTCCGTCACCAGCGACTTAAACGGTACGGTGTTCCAGGTAAAGCTGAAGATCGATTTTGATGTGAACAGAGAAAATTTCAGAGCGATAGGATGAATCATATGGGAAAAAGAAGCGTCAGGGTGTTCCTTGCACTGGTTTTTGCGCTCCTGCTTCCAGGAAGCCCGGCATGGGCGGGAGACGGAGCGCCGGTATCCATGGAGGTTTCCACAGTCTATGGGGATATGGGAAAGTTTGGGAGCCATATCCCCCTTGTTATTACTTTTTACGGCCAGTCGGAGACGCCCTTTAACGGTACGGTGAACGTAAAGACCCTGGAGAGCACGCCGGATAACAGCGATGAGGTCTATCAGTACAGCTTCCCGGTTTCTGTGAAGCTGGCGGAGACGGAAAAAAAGGAGATCTATATCCCCCTGGGGCAGAAGAGCAGCGGGATCCATGTGGCCCTCTGCGACCAGGGGGGAAGAGAGGTGGATTCCTGTTCTCTTTCCTTTGATGTGTCCCGGGACATGGGAAGGCTGCTGATCGGAGGCCTGGCAGGAGAGGAAGAGGAGCTCTCATACTTTGACGGCGTCCACCTGGAATACGGCATGGTGGATTCCCGGCTGATCCTCCTGGACCAGAAGGCCCTGCCCTCCGACGCCAGGGGACTGGAGCTTCTGGATATCCTTCTGATCAACGGCTTTTCTACGGAAAGTCTCACCGAGGACCAGAGGACAGCCATCCTTCAGTGGGTGGAACGGGGCGGGACCCTCCTGCTGGGCACAGGCCAGGAAGCAGAGAAGGTCCTGGGGGGATTTTCCGAAGATCTGGGCGGAGTCCGGATCCGGGGATATGAAAAAAAGAAAGTGGGCCTGGGGGTGGAATACGCCCAGGATTCCCCGGAGGATGCCCAGGTGGAGCTGATGTGCGCTGAGCTTTCTGTGCCCGGCGGAAGAGTGGTCATGGAAGGAGACGATATCCCTCTTTTAACGGTGATCCGGCGCGGGAAGGGAAAAATGGGATTTTTTTCCTATGATCTGGGGGAGATCCGCGGGTTTGCAGAAAAGACCCCTGGCTATGTGGCGGAGATCCTGACAAAGACCCTGGGCCAGGAGGCTGTCTCCCAGCTTTACTATTACAGCTCCTATGGAAGGAACGACGACTACTGGAGCGCCCAGAGCCTGGTGAGCACCGGCAGTGTGGACCGGCTGCCCAGGATCCCGCTTTATATGGCAGTGACAGCCGTCTATATCCTGGCGGCAGGGCCGGGGCTTTACCTGTATCTGAAAAAGAAGGACCTGAGCCGGTACTACGGAATTTCTGTGGTCATAGCTTCGGCGGCGGCCTCAGCGGTCATCTATCTGCTGGGAACGGGGACCCGGTTCACGTCGGAATTTTATACTCTGGCTACGGTACTGGATACCTCCGGGGACACGGTGGAGGAGACCACCTTTTTAGATGTGCGGACGCCGGACAGCCGTCCCTTTTCCCTGCGGGTGCCTGCGGAGTATTCCATTACTCCCTTGACCAGATCCAGCCAGTATGAGGAGCAGCCGGTCCAGGCCTTTGACGGAAAACAGGCGGCAGATGTGAGGATCGCCCGGGAGGAGGATGCGGCAGTCCTTTCAGCCAGCCGGTCCAGGGCCTTCGATCCCAGGTATTTTAAGCTGGAATCCAGGGGAGAACGGACGTTTCCCGGAAGGATCGAAGGAGATCTGAGGCTGTTCGAGGGAAAGCTTTCCGGCTATATCAGAAATGGCTATGATTTTCCCCTGACCGACAGCGCCGTCTTCTTTTACGGACAGGTCTGCCCGCTGGGAGATCTGGAGCCCGGGGAGGTACGGGAGCTTAAAGAGGAGCCTGTGTTAAACTGGCCGGTGAACATGACCTATCTGGCTGCCCAGTGGCTGGTGGAGAGGGATTCGGCCGGGAAGGAGCTGGACGATGAAGAGCTTCTGCGGAATACGGACCGGCGGAGCCTTTACGGCTGGTATCTGGATCAGACCTACGGCGGCGCCTACGTTTCCGGCGCGCGGTTTTCTGCCCTGGGCCCGGAGCAGGGGCTCTGGGAGTGGGTCTCACCCGACGGCCAGGCGGCAGACGGCCAGGTCCTTTATACGCAGGAGCTGGAGATGACCACAGAAAAGGGCGGGAGCGTCTGGAGGAGCGGTCTTTATAATCCCCAGCAGGTGGTCTCCGGGAACATGGGATACGGCAGCGACGGCCTCTCCCTTTATGGAACAGAGCCAGTGACGGTGGAATACTTCCTGGGAACAGACCTGGACGTGGAAAAGGTGGCCTTCACCTTTATCTCTCCGGAATTTTTCAGCGGCGAGGATTTTTATTATATCCGGCCGTTTGAGGGCGAGGCTTGTTTTTACAATAATGAAACGAAGAATTACGACCCGGTAGACCTTTCCGGCGGCGGATTTACGGAAAGCGTGCTGGCGCCTTACCTGTCTGCGGAGAACAGCCTGGTGGTAAAATATACGGCGGAGGAAGGGGACACTTCGGGAGTTACCTCGATGCTGCCGGTGCCGGTGGTGACAGGGAGGAAACGCTGATGTTAAAGATCCATGGCTTAAAAAAGAAATTTGGGAATTTTGAAGCCCTGAGGGGATTGGATATGGAAGTGGAGGAGGGGGCCCTTTACGGCTTTGTGGGGCCCAACGGAGCCGGAAAGACCACAGCCATCAAGATCATGGCGGGGCTTTTAAAGCCGGACGAGGGATCGGTGGAGATCTGCGGAAAGGACGCTTTAAGGTTCCGGGAGGAGGCAAAGGATCAGTTTGGCTATGTGCCCGATGAGTTTGGCATGTATGACAATCTGAAGGTGCGGGAATATATGGAGTTTTTTGCCTCCTGCTACGGCCTCTCCGGCCTCATGGGAAGAAAGCGGTGCGAGGAGCTTTTAGACCAGGTGAAGCTTTCTGACCGGGCGGACTTTTTTGTGGACAGCCTTTCCCGGGGAATGAAGCAGAGACTCTGCCTGGCCAGGGCCCTGATCCACGATCCCGGTCTTCTGATCCTGGACGAGCCCACCTCAGGCATGGATCCCAGGACCCGGATGGAATTTAAGGAGATGTTAAAGGAGCTGTGCGCCGAGGGGAAGACCATTCTGGTCAGCTCCCACATCCTTTCGGAGCTGTCCCAGATGTGTACAGACATCGGGATCATCGACGCCGGAAAGATCGTCCTTTCCGGCAACATGGCGGAGATCCTCCAGAAGGTCAATGATTCCAACCCGCTGCTGATCCGGATCTGCGGCGAGAGCCGGACAGCCATCGGGATCTTAAAAAAGGATCCCAGGGTCCAGACCATCGCCATCCGGGACGAGGACATCATCGTCAATTTCCACGGAAACCGGCAGGCAGAGGCAGAGCTTTTATACAGCCTCATGGAGGCGGGGATCCCAGTCAGCGGATTCATCAGAGAGCAGGGAGACCTGGAAAGTATCTTTATGCAGATCACAAGCCATGATAAGGGAAAGGTGGTGCTCAGCAGTGAAGAGTAATCCCGTTTATAAAAGAGAGGTGACGGTCCGGGCACGGAGCTTCCGGATGCCCCTGATCATCCTGGTGTTCAACGGGATCCTGGCGGTGGTGGCGCTGCTAAATATGTATTCGGCAGTGGCCCAGGTGCGGATCTCAGCCTCCGTCCAGTATTCCAGCTTCCTTCAGCTTTACGCCTTTGTGGCGACCCTGGAATTCCTGCTTTTAATGTTTATCATGCCGGCGCTGACCTCCGGCAGCATCAGCGGAGAGCGGGAGCGGCAGACACTGGAGCTTCTGTTTACCACCAGGATGACGCCGAAGGATATTGTGATGGGAAAACTGTTTTCTGCTTTGAGCCAGCTGATGGTGCTGATCGTATCCAGCTTCCCCATCCTTTTGCTGACCTTTGTATACGGCAGTATGGATCTGATGGACCTGGCGTTTTTAATGGTATGTTTTCTGGTGACGGCGGTCTTCTGCGGCGGTATCGGGATTTTTTCTTCATCGCTGATGCGCCGGTCCACCTTTTCCAATGTGTGTACCTACGGGATCCTTCTGCTGGTGGTGGTGGGCACATATATGTTAAATATTTTTCTTCTTAATATGTCCCAGATGCAGATCGCAGAGGAGATCTACCAGCTGGGAGAGACGCGGCCGGCGGCTTCGTCCGGCAGCGCAGTCTACCTTCTTCTGCTGAACCCCCTGGCTACCTTTGGGGAGATCATGGAAAAGCAGGTGACGGGAGGGATCGCGGACCTGTCCATCCGCCGGTTCCTTGGAAACGGACCGGATAATTTTGTGATCCGTCACTGGATCCCGGTCAGCATACTGGTCCAGACCGTGTTTTCTGCCGGGCTGGTACGGGGAGCCGTGTATTTTTTAAATCCTCTGAAAAATGAGAAGAAATAGGAGGGCGCTATGTTTTATATCGGATGCCATTTATCCTGCTCCAAGGGCTTTACAGCCATGGAAAGGGATGCGGAACGGATCGGAGCCACCACGTTCCAGTTTTTCACAAGAAATCCCAGGGGCAGCAGCGTAAAGGCCCTGGACCTGGAGGATATCCGGGAATTTTTAAAGAGAAAGGAAGAAAAGGGGCTGGGGACCCTGGTGGCCCACGCGCCCTATACCTTAAACGCCTGCTCGGCCGATGAAAAGGTCCGGGAGTTTGCCAGGAATACCATGGCCGACGATCTGGCAAGACTGGAGCATACGCCTGGGAACGTTTACAATTTCCATCCGGGAAGCCATGTGAAGCAGGGAACGGAAACCGGGATCCGGCTGATCGCCGAAACGCTGAACGCGATCTTAAAGCCGGAGCAGTCCACCATAGTCCTTCTGGAGACCATGGCCGGAAAGGGCAGCGAGGTGGGAAGCCGGTTTGAGGAGCTCAGGGAGATCCTGGACCGGGTGGAGCTTTCGGAGAAAATGGGAGTCTGTCTGGATACCTGCCATGTCTGGGACGGCGGCTATGATATCGCAGGCGATCTGGACGGGGTCTTAACAGAATTTGACCGGATCGTGGGCTTATCCAGATTAAAGGCTGTCCATTTAAACGACAGCATGAACCCTCTGGGGGCCAGAAAGGACCGCCATGCAAGGATCGGGGAGGGGCACATCGGCCTGGATGCCCTGGTGCGGGTGGTGAACCATCCGGCGCTCCGTGAGCTCCCCTTCTGTCTGGAAACGCCCAATGACCTGGAGGGATATAAAAGAGAGATCGGGCTTCTGCGTTCGCTGAGAACGGAAGGCTGACGGCAGAAAATCCATTGGAAGGAGAAAATAGATCTATGGGAATCATCAAAGCAGCGGCGGATGCCGTAAGAGGCGCTTTTGCAGACCAGTGGCTGGAGGTCATCGAGCCGGGAAACATGGGGGACCAGACTGTTTTTTCTGCTGGAGTTCCCACCCGCAGGGGCCAGAATACAAAGGGGACGCCGGGAGTGGTATCCAACGGCTCCAGGATCCGGGTATACCCCAACCAGTTCATGATGCTGGTGGACGGCGGCCGGGTCGTGGATTACACGGCAGAAGAGGGCTATTACACGGTCAACAATTCCATGGCCCCGTCCCTGTTCAACGGCCAGTTTGGAGAGGCTTTAAAGGAATCCTTTGACCGGATCCGTTTCGGCGGCCAGACCTATGGGGAGCAGAGGGTCTATTATATCAACCTCCAGGAGATCAAGGGCCTGAAGTTCGGTACCAGGACGCCGGTGAACTATTTCGACAGCTTTTATAACGCGGAGCTGTTCCTCAGGGCCCATGGGACGTACTCTGTGAAGATCACAGATCCCTTGAAATTTTACGGGGAAGTGATCCCGAAGAATACGGATCATGTGGAGATGGATGAGATCAACGAGCAGTATCTCAATGAATATATGGAGGCTTTCCAGACGGCCATCAACCAGATGTCTGCCGACGGGATCCGGATCTCCTTTGTGGCCTCTAAAGGCCGGGAGCTGGGCCGGTACATGGCCAATGTCCTGGACGAGGAATGGAACCAGCTGCGCGGCATGGAGATCCAGGCCGTGGGCATCGGAAGCATCTCCTACGACGAGGAATCCCAGAAGCTGATCAACTTAAGGAACCGGGGCGCCATGTTAAGCGATCCGTCCATCCGGGAGGGATACGTCCAGGGACAGATCGCTGAGGGCTTAAATGCGGCCGGCTCCAATCCCAACGGCAGTCTGGCCGGATTCATGGGCATGGGGATCGGAATGCAGAGCGGTGGAAGCTTCATGGGCGCAGCCTCGGCAGCCAACACAAGACAGATGGAGATGATGAACCAGGGAAGAAACGGGATGTACGGCCAGAACGCCGGGAATTTCCAGGGAGGAATGCCAGGCGCCGGCCCCAATGCAGGAGGAGGCCAGAACGGGCCTGCCGGGCAGACCTGGACCTGCGCCTGCGGCAGCGTGAATACGGGAAAATTCTGTCCCGAATGCGGTTCTCCCAGACCTGCGCCCGCAGCCTGGACCTGTGCCTGCGGCGCTGTGAACACGGGGAAATTCTGCTCTGAGTGCGGAAGACCAAGACAGTAGAGACGGAGGATGAGAGCATATGGCGCTGATGTCTTATAAATGTCCCAACTGCGGCGGCGGCCTGGTCTTTGATCCGGATTCCCAGAAATTCCAATGTGAATACTGCCTTTCAGAGTTCACAGAGGAGGAAATGAAGCGGATGGAGGAGGCGTCCGCTTCTCCCGCAGAGGAAGAGAAGGCTGTTTTGGAAGAGGAAGGGACGGCTCCCCAGGAAGGGGACTCGTCCCAGTCTCCGGAAACCGGGGAGGCGGCCGTTTACACCTGTCCCAGCTGCGGGGCCCAGATCGTCACGGACGCCACCACGGCGGCTTCCTTCTGCTATTACTGCCATAACCCGGTGGTCTTTTCCGGCCGCCTTTCGGGAGACCATATGCCGGACTTTGTCATCCCCTTTGCCATAGATAAAAAGGAGGCCACATCCCGCTTTTTAAGCTGGATCGGAAAAAAGAAGTTTGTGCCGGGGGATTTTTTCTCCAGGGACCAGATCGAAAAGCTGTCGGGGATCTACTTCCCTTACCTCATATACAGCTGCCAGGTGGACGGCCAGGCAGAGGCGGAAGCGGAAGAACAGCGCACCTGGGTCTCCGGCAGGACCCGGTACACAGAGCATAAAAGGTACCAGGTGGAACGGGCGGGCACACTGGAAGTTAAAAATTTAACAAGAAATGCTTTAAAAAAGAGCAATAAGGAGCTGGTGGAGGGAGTCCTGCCCTTTGATATGGAAAAGCTCCTGCCCTTCCAGATGGGGTATCTCTCCGGTTTCCAGGCGGAAAGGCGGGACATGGACGGGGAGAGCTTTGCAGGCGAGGCGGAGCAGGAGGTAAAGCAGTATACCCTGGACCGGCTCCGGTCCTCCATGGATACATACAGCAGCGTGCGTATAAAAGATTCCTCCATGGAGATCCGGGATCCCCGGTGGCAGTACGCCCTTCTGCCGGTATGGGTCATGACCTATGGCCATAGGGCCGGAGGAAAAACGTACTATTTTGCCATGAACGGCCAGACCGGAAAGATCTGGGGACGGCTGCCGGTGGATAAAAGGAAGCTGGCGGGGCTGTTCTTCGGCGTATTTTTCCCGGTGTTTGCAGCGCTTATGATCGGAGGGTGGTTTCTGTGAGGATGAAAAAATGGATGGGAGTCCTGGGCATGGCGGCGTTTATGGCCGTTGGGATCCCTGGGAATGCCGGGAGCGGACTGAGTATGACCGCCCAGGCCGCGGGCTCCGGGGAGATGGCAGGAAACGTCAGG
This sequence comes from Pilosibacter sp. YYHA0881, assembly GCF_051602715.1. GTDB lineage: Bacteria > Bacillota > Clostridia > Lachnospirales > Lachnospiraceae > Alitiscatomonas > Alitiscatomonas aceti. The sequence goes on along the minus strand of NZ_CP175657.1, from coordinate 1,194,963 downwards.
GTCTTTGACCAGGCGGATCTTTTTCTGGAGGAAGAGGAAAAAGAGCTCCAGCAGGCCATCGACGCCCTCCGGGAAAAGATGGATATGGATGCGGCGGTGGTGACCGCAGAGGAAAATCCCGGTTCTGCCCAGGCCTATGCGGACGATTTTTATGAGGCCCACGGCTTTGGTACGGGAAGCGGCCGCGACGGGGCGCTTCTCCTGATCGACATGGACAACCGGGAGCTGTGTATCTCCACGGAAGGGAAGATGGTGCGGTATCTGACGGACAGCCGGATCGAAGCGGTGCTGGACGACATGTACGGCTATGCCGCAGCCGGAGACTATTACCAGGCAGCCGGAGCGTTTGTGGAGGATCTGGAGGTCTGCTACGACAACGGGATCGCCGCGGACCAGTATAATTACGACCCGGAGACCGGAAAGATCAGCCGCTACCGGTCGGTGCGCTGGTATGAGGCCCTGTTTGCCCTGGCGGCTGCGGCTGCCTGCGGCGGCTTTGCCGTCCTGGGCGTTGTGAGAGAGTATAATATGCGGGATGAGGAAAGCCGGATGGAGGCCAATTTTAAGCTTTCCTACCGGAAGGACAGCGCCTTCCGTATGGGGAGCCGGGTGACGGATCTTCTGATCGGAAGCTATGTGACCCAGCAGGTCATCGCCTCCCAGGACCACCGCAGCAGCGGAAGGAGCGGCGGAGGCAGGAGCCTTTCCTCCGGCGGCCGCAGCACCACCCACCGGTCCTCCAGCGGAAGAAGCCATGGAGGCGGGAGCAGAAAATTTTAAAAGCAGGAAAGAGAGGAACAGGGATATGACGATCATGGTAATGGACGGCCAGGGCGGCCGCATGGGAAAAAGCGTGGTGGAGCAGATCCGGAAACGGTTTCCGGAGGACGAGATCCTGGCCATCGGAACCAACAGTATCGCTACTGCCGCCATGCTGAAGGCCGGGGCGGACGCCGGAGCCACAGGAGAGAACCCGGCCATTGTGGGGAGCCGGAGGGCGGATATCATCATCGGGCCCATGGGCATCGTCATCGCCGATTCCCTGATGGGGGAGATCACGCCGAACATGGCAGTGGCCCTGGGCCAGAGCCAGGCGAAAAAGGTGCTGATCCCGGTGAACCGGTGCCAGCATTTTGTGGTGGGCTGCCAGGATCTGCCCCTGGGCGATTATGTAAAGCTGGTGGTAGAGCAGGTGGAGGCCATTAAGCGGGGAGACTGCTAAGGGGCTTTATCCCTCCGGCTCCCGCTGGTCATAGACCCGTTCCCATTCCTTTGTCCCCTCCACCTTTGCCACCTGGCTCTGGTTCATCCGCAGGAATTTTACCAGCTCATAGCAATCGATCCAGATCTCGTTGTTCCCTTCCTTCTGGGACTCGTCGAAGATCAGCTGGAGGCCGAAATGGAGATGGGGCGTGTCGATGTTGTTGGTGTTTTCCGTGGAGCTGTATCCGGTGCGGCCCAGATAGCCGATCACATCTCCGGCAGTGACCACGCTGCCTTCTGAGAGACAGCTCTGGTAGGGATAATTTTTTCTCAGATGGGCGTAGTAATAATACCGTTTTTTATCGAAGCTGCGGATGCCGATGCGCCAGCCGCCGTACTGGTTCCAGCCCAGGGCCTCCACGGTGCCGGATTCCACGGCGATGATGGGAGTTCCCACCTGGCCCATCATATCATGGCCCAGATGGCGGCGCTTGTAGCCGTAGGAGCGGGAAACGCCGAAGTCGTCATAGTCGCTGTATGGGAAGTCTCTGGCGATGGGGGAAAAGGCCTTGAGCCCGTATTTTGTGACCCAGGTCCCGGATCCAGTCTCTTCCGTGGAAGCCTGCTCCGGTCCGGCTGTTTCTGACGCGGCCTCTTCCGGTCCTGCCTCCTGATCAAAATATCCCACCATGCCGCCCAGGACTGCGCCGTAGGCTTCTTTATAATAGGGATAATATTTCAGGCCCTCTGCCAGCGTATCCATGGATGTGCCGTTTTTTAAGGCTTCGGCCAGGGAATCCAGATCGGCCTGGCGGAACCTGGAAAAATCGCCGCCGTACCGCGCGCCTAAAAATGCCAGGAGCTGGATCCAGTCCAGGTGGACCGGAGCCTGACAGGTGTTGATATCCAGGCGGAAGGCCTTTTCCATGACCTCTGCCGGGACGGTGAAATCCACCCAGCGGATGAAGTCCTTTTCCTTTTCTTCCCCAGGGGGCGCGCTGTCGTCCTGTTCTGAAAGGAAATACGTCTCCGAGGCTGCTTCCCGGCTTTTTAAGCCCAGGGAAAGGGTGAGAAAGGACAGGACCAGAAGCTGTATCACGATGATGACAGACGCTTTTGTTATATGGAACGGTTTCATGGCATACACTCTCCTCCAGGGATTTGCGGGGCAGAGTTCCCGGCCCTGATGCAGAACGGGAGGGAACGCCCCGCAGACATTATATGGGGACAGGCCGGAGAATATGCCGGTTGTCAGGAAAAATGAATTGTGCTATGATAGGGCGTAGCAGGAGGAACCGGCGGCAGGAACGCGGGACTCCCGGAAAGGACGGAAGGAACAATGAAAAAACTGGAAGATTATGTGATCAGCATCCCGGATTTTCCCAGTCCCGGGATCATTTTCAGGGATGTGACATCCATTTTACAGGATGGAGAGGGCCTTCATCTGGCCATTGACCAGCTCCTGGAAATGGTAAAGGATGTGGATTTTGATGTGATCGTGGGAGCCGAGTCCCGTGGCTTTATTTTCGGGATGCCCGTGGCTTATGAGCTCCACAAGCCCTTTATCCTGGCAAGAAAGCCGGGAAAGCTGCCGCGGGAGACGGTTTCTATGGATTATGAGCTGGAATACGGCACAGGGACCATCGAGATGCACGCAGATTCCATTAAACCCGGCCAGAAGGTGGTCATCATCGACGATCTGATCGCCACCGGAGGCACAGTGGAGGCCATTGCAAAGCTGGTGGAAAAGCTGGGCGGCCAGGTGGTGAAGATCTGCTTCATCATGGAGTTAGCGGGCCTCAAGGGCCGGGAAAAGCTGGCTGGCTATGATGTGGAATCAGCCATTATCTATGAAGGAAAATAACGTGTAAAAGCAGCGGGACGGGCTGGAGGAGCGCAGGAGGAAAGCGCCCCTGGCCCGTATTCTGTACCCATAAGGGACATCGTGGAAAGGAAGGATAAGGATGCGGGAGATCGTTTTTAAAATGGAACGGCCCGGCCTGGTGGAGGAGGGCCAGACCGTGGAGGTGAGCGAATCGGTGTCGCCGGTGAACGTCAACTATATGATCGAGCCGGCGGTGGCCATGTCGGGGCTTTTTAAGTTCAACGAGCGGTTAAAAAGCCGCCAGGGCGTGGTAAAAAAGATCGTGGAAAACGACCGGGGCTTTTATGTGACTGTGGAATTTGACGAGTGATCCGGCCTTTTGTGGAACAGCAGCAAAAATAGAAGATATCCGGTGCAGACCAGCCCGATCTGGAGGACGGTGCCGAAAAAGGGAGGCAGGCTGCCGGGAAGGGGCAGCGGATCCGGGAACAGGGAGAAGATCCCCAGGGCTGACGCCAGGCAGAACGAGGGCTTTACGATCACCGCCCAGGCGTTGGGAGCATACCGGACCAGCCTTCTTAAGGAGTACAGATGAAGGAGGGAGAGGACCAGCTCTCCGGCCAGCATCCCCCAGAGGCAGGCACGGATCCCGGCCCGGGGGATCCCGAAAAACACAAAGGCCAGGCGCACCAGCAGGGAGACCAGGTTGTGGAGAAAGGTAACGGAGGTCTTTCCCAGGCCGTTTAATACGCTCCCCATGGTGGTGGACAGATAAAGGAAGGGACAGAGCCAGGCCAGGATGGAGATGAAGCTTCCGGCCTCGGCGCTCTTAAACACCTGGAGCCCCAGGGAATCTCCAAAGGATGTGAAGATCCCGATGCACAGGATCCCCATATAGGAGCTGTACCGGAAGGACAGGGAGATATTTTTCAGGATCCCGGAGCGGTTTCCCAGGGACTGGTGACGGGCCACCGAAGGCAGGAGGACCACTGCCAGAGAGTTTATGATGGCCGAGGGGAACATGACAAAGGGCAGGGCCATTCCTGTGAGGACACCATAGACGCTTAAGGCCTGGGACCGGGAAAGGCCGGAAAGCTCCAGGCGGACGGGGATCAGAATGGCCTCCAGGCTCTGGAGAAGGTTCATGACCAGCCGGTTTCCCATGAGGGGCAGGGCCATGGCCAGGAGCGGGGCTGCGGCTGTGAGGACAGAAGAGGGGGCGGGACGTCCGGAAACGGATGGCCCGTCTTTTTTCCTGCTTCCAAAGAGCAGAAAGGACAGCAGCGTAAAAAGGGCGGAGCCGGCCTCTCCGGCCACCAGACCGGCCACAGCCGCCAGGACCGTTACCGGCCTCCCCTGCTCCTCCCAGATCCTGGCAATGAGAAAGACGGTGAAGATGCGGATGCACTGCTCCACCATCTGGGAAAGGGCCGGGACCTGTACCTTTTCTTTTCCGTAATACCAGCCGCATAAGCAGGCGTGGACGGACGTGCACGGAATGGCCAGGGCCATGGCCGGGAGCAGGGGCGCGCACCGGGGCTCCATCAGCACCTGGGACGCCAGGAAGCCGGAGAAGCGGATGATGACGGCAGCCAGTCCCAGGGCCAGGGAAAAGGAGATGATAAATCCGGCAAAGAGGGTCCTTCCGGCCCGGTCCCGGTCGGCAGCAGTGAAACGGGAGATGGCCGTCTGGATGGAACCGGCGCAGATGGAAAAACAGATGCCATAGATGGGAAAGACCATCTGGTAAACGCCCAGGCCCTCGGCTCCGATGGTGCGGGACAGGAAGATACGGTAAAAGAATCCCAGGATCCTGGAGGCAATGCCGGTCAGGGTAAGGAGGAGGGCTCCGGCCGCCAGGGTATGGTTTTTGAAATAAGAGTGCATGGGGCGCTCCGCGAGGAGAAGATTTGCCACAGTATATGTGAAAATGATTCTCGATATTATTATTTTTTTCTTAAATCTGCCAATATCAGTTGAAAAAACCAGAGAGTATCATATATAATGTAGGATAGCCTCCGGAAACGGGGGCAGAAATAAAAAATATAGAGTAGATGAGGCTTTTAACCTGTATTTACGGAAAGGCGGATTTATGAAGAAGGTAATTTATCTTGACAACGCAGCCACCACCCGGGTGCGCCCGGAGGTCGTGGAGGCGATGCTCCCGTATTTTACGGAGCACTATGGAAATCCCTCTTCGGTGTACGATTTTTCCACACCGTGCAAAAAGGCAATGGCCCACACAAGAGAAGTGATCGCAGGATCCCTGGGTGCCAGTGAAAATGAGATCTATTTCACCAACGGCGGCACCGAAGCCGATAACTGGGCGTTAAAGGCGGCGGCTGAGGCCTACGCTTCCAAGGGGAAACACATTATCACAACACAGATCGAGCACCATGCTGTCCTCCACACCGGCCAGTATCTGGAAAAGCTGGGATATGAGGTAACGTATCTTCCGGTGGATGAGAACGGAGTTGTCAGCGTGGACGCGTTAAAAAAGGCGGTCCGTCCGGATACGATCCTGATCTCCGTGATGTTCGCCAATAATGAGATCGGTACCATCGAGCCCATCCGGGAGATCGGCGAAGTGGCAAAGGAGCACGGCATCCTGTTCCATACGGACGCGGTCCAGGCCTACTGCCACGAGCCCATCAACGTGGATGAGCTTCATATCGACATGCTCAGCGCCAGCGCCCACAAGTTCAACGGCCCCAAGGGCGTGGGCTTCCTTTATATCCGGAAGGGGCTGAAGCTTCGATCCTTTATCCACGGCGGCGCACAGGAGAGAAAGCGCCGGGCCGGTACGGAAAACGTGCCGGGGATCGTGGGGCTTGGAAAGGCTGTGGAGCTTTCCCTGGCTTCCATGAAAGAAAATAAGAAAAAAGAGACAGAGCTCCGGGATCATCTGATCCATAGGGTCATGACGGAGATCCCTTATGTACGGCTCAACGGCCACCCGTCCCAGAGACTGTCCAACAATGCCAACTTTTCGTTCCAGTTTATTGAAGGAGAATCTCTTCTGATCATGTTAGACATGGCCGGGATCTGCGGCTCCTCCGGTTCGGCATGCACCTCCGGGTCCCTGGATCCGTCCCATGTGCTTTTAGCCATCGGACTGCCCCATGAGATCGCCCACGGCTCCCTCCGTCTGACCTTAGGGGAAGAGACCACCATGGAGGATATCGACTATACGGTGGACCAGCTGAAACGGATCGTGGAGCGGCTCCGCTCCATGTCGCCCCTTTACGAGGACTTTGTAAAGAGCAGAGAAAAGAAGGAAAACCAGTAAAACAGGAGAGAAAAGGAGAAAATATATGTATTCAGATAAAGTAATGGACCATTTTGAGCACCCGAGAAACGTGGGAGAGATCGAAAACGCCAGCGGCGTGGGAACTGTGGGAAATGCCAAATGCGGAGATATCATGCGGATCTACTTAGATATCGACGATGCGACCCATATGATCCGGGACTGCAAATTCAAGACCTTTGGCTGCGGTGCGGCTGTGGCCACCAGCAGCATGGCCACCGAAATGGTAAAGGGAAAGACCATTGAGGAGGCCATGCAGGTGACCAATAAGGCGGTGATGGAGGCTCTGGACGGTCTTCCGCCGGTGAAGGTACACTGCTCCCTGCTGGCGGAGGAGGCGATCCATGCGGCTCTGTGGGATTATGCAGAGAAGCACGGAATCAAGATCCAGGGTCTGGAAAAGCCCAAGTCTGATATCAGCGAGCACGATGAGGACGAGGAATATTAAGGAATGGGAAAAAAGGTAGTAGTAGGCATGTCCGGCGGCGTCGATTCTTCGGTCGCCGCCTGCCTTTTAAAGAAGCAGGGCTACGATGTGATCGGAGTGACCATGCAGATCTGGCAGGATGAGGATCCGGAGGAGACAGCGGAAAACGGGGGCTGCTGCGGCCTGACCGCCGTGGAGGACGCCCGGAAGGTGGCCTGGAGCCTGGGGATCCCGTATTATGTGATGAATTTCCGGAAGGAATTCAAGGCTGCGGTGATGGATTACTTTGTGGATGAGTATCTTCACGGGAGGACGCCCAATCCATGCATTGCCTGCAATCGGTATGTGAAATGGGAGGCCCTTTTGTCCAGGAGCCTGGAGATCGGGGCGGATTATATCGCCACGGGCCATTATGCCCGGATCCTTAAGCTGCCCAACGGCCGGTATACGGTGAGGAATTCCGTGACGGCCCAGAAGGACCAGACGTATGCCCTTTATAACCTGACCCAGGACCAGCTTGCGCGGACTCTGATGCCGGTGGGGGACTTCACAAAAGAGGAGATCCGCCAGATGGCAGAGGACATGGGGCTTCCCGTGGCAAAGAAAAAGGACAGCATGGATATATGCTTTATCCCGGATAACGACTACGCGGCCTTCATCCAGCGGTCAGCCGGAGAGGTGCCGGGAGCCGGAAACTTTGTGGATAAGGAAGGGAAAATCCTGGGACGCCACAAGGGGATCACCCACTATACGGTGGGCCAGAGAAAGGGACTGAACCTTTCCATGGGCCATCCCGTATTCGTCACCGGGATCCGTCCGGAAACCAACGAGGTGGTCATCGGGGAAGGGGACGATGTGTTTTCCGATTTCCTGGTCTGCGGCGGGCTCAACTGGATGGCGGAGGACGGCCTTCACGGCGAGGAGCGCCGAGTCATGGCCAAGATCCGTTACAGCCATAAGGGCGCGCCCTGCCTGATCCGGGAACGGGAGGACGGGACCGTGGAATGCCAGTTTGAAACGCCCCAGCGGGCCATCACCCCGGGACAGGCCGTGGTATTTTATGAAAATGATCATATATTCGGAGGAGGGACCATCCTGTGAAAGAACGTATAAAAGGGCGGAAACTCCTCCGCCTGTTTCTGGTGTGTGTCCTGGGGACGGCTCTTCTTTCCGGCTGCGGCGGCATGAACCGGTACCAGACCATGGAGCTGGAAACAGAAACGGAAGCGGCTTCCGGGACAGAGGATATGGCCGTCATCACCATGGGAGAGACAGCGGCAGAAGAGGACGGGACAGAGGCCGGGGAGAGCAGCCCGGAGGAAGCGGCAGCAGCAGAACCGGAGACGGAAAAGTACCAGCCTGTGGATGAGACCGTGGTGGTAAAGGCGGACCTTTTAAATGTGAGAAAAGAGGACCGGGCCGACGCCAGGATCTACGTCCAGTTAAAGAATGGGGAAAAGCTCCGGCGGATTGGCTATAACGAAGAGTGGAGCCAGGTGGAGTATGACGGCAAGACCGCCTATGTGGCCTCGGATCTGGTAGAGGTATGGGTGGAGGAGACGGATGCCCCGGAAGCAGAACCCCAGACGGCAAAAGACAGTTCTGCGGAACCCCAGGCGGGGCCGGAGGGCGCACCCGGAAGCTCCGGGGAAGATCCCCAGCCGGCGGCGGACGGAGCCGGAGCGGTTCCGGCAGATGCATCCGGCCGGGCGGCTGAGGCCCAGGCAGAGGTGCCCTGGAATGGCCATACGGTGGCCATTGACGCCGGACACCAGGCCAAGCCCAATGCAGAAAAGGAGCCCATCGGCCCAGGCTCTGAAACCATGAAGGCCAAAATGCCCCAGGGCGGCGTGGGGGCCGTATCCGGCGTAAAGGAATATGAGCTGACCCTGACGCTGGCAAAAAAGCTGGAGAAGGAGCTGAAGGCCAGGGGCTACCATACGGTGATGATCCGTACCGGACATGACGTAAACTTAAGCAATTCCCAGCGGTCAGCTATGGCCAACGACAGTGAGGCGGAGATCTTCATCCGGCTCCATGCCAATTCCATGGAAAACTCCAGCGTATACGGCGCTCTGGGGATGTGTATGACGGCCCAGAACCCCTATAACGCGGAGCTCCACGACCAGAGCTACCGGCTGGCCAAGTCCATCATCGACAACATCTGCGCCCAGACGGGAACGAAAAACCGCGGGGTCCAGGAGGTGGACAATTCCGGCGAGATCAACTGGAGCCAGATCCCGGTGGCTGTGGTGGAAGCGGGATTTTTAAGCAATCCCGACGAGGACCGGTGGCTTCAGGACGAAAGCTACCAGGATAAGCTGGTGGCCGGGATCGCGGCGGCTGTGGATTCGTATTTCGGGGGAGCTGCAGAATAAAAAATGAAAAAAATTCGATTTTCCACTACACAAAAGAAGAAATATCGTGTATAATAGGGAACAGCGGTCTGGAGACTCCGGGCCGTCTGTCCCATAAGTATACGGAGACGTAGCGAAGCGGTCGTAACGCGGCGCACTCGAAATGCGTTTGCCGGCTAATACCCGGCACGTGGGTTCGAATCCCACCGTCTCCGCTGAAGCCCTTGAAGATCAAGGGCTTTTTTATTTGCAATATGGAAAAGCCTTCCCTAATTGGGATACATACCGGATGCTGTGTGCAGCTCCATGCCGTCTCCAATGAGGACTGCGGCAGCTGCCTGCCAGCTCCAGGCGATGGGCTGAGGGGCAGACCGGCTGCCAGGGATGAAAGTTCATTCTGCATATACCTATATGGGGTACAAATGGAATTTTTGGGTATAAAACAGTGTTTTTTTATCCAATACCCAAAAAATCGGGAGATTTTGGGCATAGAAGGGAAGGTTTATGCGCTGCTGTCCAAAAATCTGGATCTTTAGGAAAATCCGGCGGTTTTCCCCGGAATTTTGGGTATATCTGGAAAAAACTGCCGTATATGCCCAAAGCTCTGGAAGTGTGGCTAAGGCTTTTGGGTATACAGAAAGGGAAAAAGCTGCCATATATGCCCAAAGCCCTGGGGCCAGGCCGCCGCCAGGGCCGGATGCTGAGAATTTCACGCTCCAGAACCGATCCCGACACAGCCATTATGTATCGGAAAACAGAACCTGCAAAAACAGCTATGACAGCCGCCAATCGGCACCGTCATAGCTGTTTTTATGGGGTATCAGTCCAGGATCCGGAAGAAATCCACGGTCCGCTGGATCTTTTTCATCAGTGTGTCGAACATCTGGGGAGTTAAGGACTGGGCTCCGTCGCAGAGAGCCTTCTCCGGATCATTATGGACCTCGATCATCAGACCGTCGGCTCCGGCGGCAATGGCTGCCAGGGCCAGGGGCTCTACCATGAATCGGATCCCGGATGCATGGCTGGGATCCACGATCACCGGCAGATGGGTCTTCTGCTTTAACATGGGAATGGCGGAGATATCCAGGGTATTTCTGGTGGAGGTCTCAAAGGTGCGGATTCCCCGCTCGCAGAGGATGACGTTTTCGTTTCCTCCGGCCATGATGTACTCGGCGCTCATTAAAAGCTCGTCCAGGGTGTTGGCCAGGCCGCGCTTTAAAAGGATGGGCTTCCGGATCTTTCCCAGCTCCTTTAAAAGCTCGAAGTTCTGCATATTCCTGGCTCCCACCTGGATCACGTCCACATCTTCAAAAAGAGGAAGGTGCTCGGCGCTCATGATCTCTGTGACCACTGGGAGTCCCGTGGCTTTTTTGGCCTCCAGAAGAAGATCCAGGCCCTGCTCATGGAGTCCCTGGAAGGCATAGGGGGAAGTCCTGGGCTTGAAGGCCCCGCCCCGTAAAAGGCGGGCTCCGGAGCGCTTCACATCCTCGGCCACCTGGGTGATCTGCTCTCTGGTCTCGATGGAGCATGGACCGGCGATGACCTGGAAGTGCCCGCCGCCGATCTTCTGGCCGCAGACATCCACAACCGTATTTTCCGGGTGCATGGACCGGCTGGCCTTTTTATAGGGCTCCCGGATCCGGCGTACATCCTCTACCACGTCCATGGCCTTCAGCCAGTCCTCATGGATCGATGTGGTGTCGCCGATGAGGCCGATGAGGGAGGTCTGGGTTCCCTGGGAAAGATGGAGCTTAAAGCCCTTGTGTTCAAGCTCCTGCTTCAGGATTTCTACTTTCTCCGGATTGGCATTTTGTTTTAAGATAATGATCATATTCGTTTTCCTCCTGGTTGAAATTCCTATGACATGAAAAAACCGGCGTCTGCTGGGAATGCAAACACCGGCTCCTGGTTTTCGGAAATCTTTAAGAGAAATCGGGAGAGGTTTGTTTTCCGCAGCAAAAGCAGTCCGCGCTATAATAATAACCCGGAAAAGAATAGAAGAAATAATAAGAAGCGTTCCATGCGGTATTCTTCATGATCTGCTGCGTCCTTTCTGAAATCTCATGTTCTGGAAACCATCATACAGCGGATGGTCCCTTTTGTCAACAGAAAATTTAATTGTTTAAAGCGTAACGGTTTTAAGTGAGAGAGACCATCCTGGAAACAATATCCACACACTTCTGGATCCCCAGCCGTCCGCTGTTTAAGCAAAGATCGTAATTCTTCGGCTTTCCCCATTCATTGCCGCTGTAATACTGGTAGTAATCCCGGCGCTTCTGGTCGATGGTACGGATCCTTGCTTCCATTTTTTTTACATCCACGGTCTCATCCTGTTCCAGGGAGAGCAGCCGTTCCACCCGCTTTTTTAAGCTGGAGCAGATGAACACGGAGAACGAGTCTTCCACGATCACGTCCGAGCAGCGTCCGATGATGACACAGGGGCCCAGACTGGCCATTTTTTTGATGATCCGGGACTGGATCACAAAGAGCTGGTCAGAAACGGGCACCTCATAGGTGGAAGAGAAGGGATCGATCACAGCGTACTGGTAGTCGATCCGTTCTTTATGGCCGATCACTTCATCATTGGCATGGAAGATTTCCTCAGAGATATTGCTGTCTTCGGCGGCCATGGAGATGATCTCTTTATCATAAAAAGGAATCCCCAGCTTTTTTGCAAGGCGGTAGCCGATCTCCCGTCCGCCGCTGCCGAATTCCCGGCTGATGGATATGACTTTGCTCATAATTTTGCCTCCCTTTTTGATATAGTATCCCTATCATACCATACTTTCTGCCAATTTCCAACAATTCTCTTTTTTTTCCAGAGGTATTCGTGTATCATAGGAGGAAAAACAGGAGGTGTACTATGACTCTGACCCAGCTTCGCTATGTGATCGCCGCCGCCGACACAGGCTCCATGAACGAGGCGGCAAAAAAGCTCTTTATTTCCCAGCCCAGTCTGTCCCAGGCCCTCAGAGAGCTGGAAAAGGAGATCGGGATCGAGATATTTTTAAGAAATAACCGGGGCGTGATCCTGACAGAGGAGGGCAAAGAGTTCCTGGGATACGCAAGGCAGGTGACAGAGCAGTATGAGCTGATGGAGTCCCGGTACGTGGAAAAGAAGGACGTGAAGAAGAAATTTGCCGTCAGCATGCAGCATTATACCTTTGCGGTCAGTGCCTTCATCGGGATGGTGAAGCAGTTTGGCATGGAGGAATACGAGTTTGCAGTGCGGGAGACCACTACCTATGAAGTGATCGAGGATGTGAAAAACTTCCGGAGCGAGATCGGGATCCTTTATGTCAATGAATTCAATAAGCGGGTGCTTTATAAGTTGTTTTCCACCATGGATCTGGAATTTGAGCTGCTGATGGACTGCGGCGTATATGTATATATGTGGAAGGGCCATCCCCTGGCGGGGAGAACGAGGATCTCCATGGAGGACCTGGAGCCGTATCCCTGCCTTTCCTTTGAGCAGGGCCAGTATAATTCCTTCTATTTTGCGGAGGAGGTCCTCAGTACCTATGATTACAAACGCTCCATTAAGGTCAGCGACCGGGCCACCATTTTAAACCTGATGGTGGGTCTCTGCGGCTATACCCTTTGCTCCGGCATCATCTGTGAGGAGCTCAACGGCTCCGATTACTGTGCAGTCCTTCTGGAAGGGGAGGAGACCATGACCATCGGATATCTGAAACGGAAAGGGGCAGCCTTAAGTCCCCTGGGGCAGAAATATCTGGAGGAGCTGGAGAAGGTCCTGGTATAGAACAACTTGATATAGGAAAAACCTTTAACAAGACGTATTTTTTCTATATTAGACAGGGACGCATTTTTGTGATAGCATACCTTCATTACAGAAAATGACTAAAGGCAGGCAGAAGATATGAAGATCACAGAAATCTTATCCCAGGAAAAACCAGTTCTTTCCTTTGAAGTGTTCCCTCCCAAAAAAGAGAGCGCATATGAGACCGTGGAGCAGGCGGCGGTGGAGATCGCCAGGCTTTCCCCGTCGTTTATGAGCGTCACCTATGGGGCCGGCGGCGGCACCAGCCAGTATACGGCGGACCTGGCGGCCTGCCTGGCGAAAAAATACGGAGTCACGTCCATGGCCCATCTGACCTGTGTTTCCTCCACCAGGGAGCATGTGATGGGCGTGGTGGAACGGCTCAGGGAAAACGGGATCGAAAACATCCTGGCGCTCCGGGGGGATATCCCTTCGGACGGTCATGTGGAAAAGGATTACAGCCACGCCAGTGACCTGGCGGCAGAGCTGGCGGCCATGGGAGATTTCTGCATCGGCGGCGCCTGCTATCCAGAGGGCCATCCCGAATCGAAGAATAAAGCAGAGGACATCCGGTATCTGAAGGAAAAGGTGGACGCAGGCTGCAGCTTCCTGACGACCCAGATGTTTTTTGACAACGATCTGTTCTACAACTTCCTTTACAGGATCCGGGAGGCTGGGATCGCCGTGCCGGTGGTGGCCGGGATCATGCCGGTAACAAACGCAAAGCAGATGAAACGGATCCTCAGCATGTCCGGAACGGTCCTTCCCACCCGTTTTAAAATGCTGTTAGACAGGTTCGGGGACGATCCGGCGGCCATGAAGCAGGCGGGCGTCGCCTATGCCGTATCCCAGATCATCGATCTGGTGGCCAACGGGATCCATGCCATCCATATCTATTCCATGAACAAGCCGGATGTGGCGGAGCAGATCAAGAGCAGCTTATCGGAGATCCTGGTATGATGGAGGACGGGGTCCGCAGGAGCGAGGTGTTCCGGTATCTGGGATATGGGAACCGGGTCCCGGATGAGGAAACAGGAGAACTGGCAGAGGAATGTATAAAAGAGCTCCTGCGGGTATCAGAAGAGCGGATCTGTGTACGGGAGTTTCCGGTGACGGTGCGGGACGGGAGCCTGGACTGCGGCTGTTTCCAGACCTCCAGCAGAAGTCTTTTAAAGAACCTGGGCGGCTGCGCCCGGGTTCTTGTGATGGCGGCGACCCTGGGGACGGGAGTGGACCGGCTGCTCCTTAAGTACGGGAAGCTTTTTATGGCCAGGGCTGTGGTCATGCAGGCAGCAGCAGCGGCTCTGATCGAGGAGGTTTGTGACAGGAATTTTGAGTCCTGGCGAAAGGAATATGAGGAAAAGGGGCTTTACCTGCGGCCAAGATTTTCTCCGGGCTACGGAGATTTCCCGTTAAGCGTCCAGAAGGACCTTCTGGGAGGGCTGGAGGCCGGGAAGCGCCTGGGGATCACTCTGACAGAGGGAGGCCTTATGATGCCGTCCAAATCCGTGACGGCGGTGATCGGGATCAGTCCGGTAAAGGGCTTCTGCCGGACAGAAGGGTGCGAGGCATGTGAAAAAAAGGACTGTCCGTACAGGAGGAGCCTGGGACAGGGAAGGGAGACGTAAAGACAGATGGATATCAGGGATGAACTGAAGCGGAGGCGGATCTTTTTTGACGGAGGCATGGGGAGCATGCTCCAGGAACGGGGACTTCTGCCGGGAGAGCTGCCGGAGACATGGAACCTTTCTCATCCGGAGGCCGTGAAGGAGATCCACCTGGAATACTTAAGGGCCGGGGCCGATGTGGTGACAGCCAATACCTTTGGGGCCAACGGGTTCAAATATAAGAAAGACGAAGGATACAGCCTGGGATCCATTGTAACGGCGGGCGTTTCCCTGGCAAAGGAGGCTGTAAAGGAGGCCGGGCATGGATATGCGGCCCTGGATCTGGGGCCCACGGGGCGGCTTCTGGCCCCCTGCGGGGATCTGGATTTCGAGGATGCATGTAAGGCGTATAAAGAGGTGGTGGAGGCTGGAGTCCGGGCAGGAGCCGACCTGATCGTCATTGAGACCATGGGAGACAGCTATGAGTTAAAGGCAGCGGTGCTGGCAGCCAAGGAGGTCTCATCTCTTCCGGTGTTCGCCACAGTGACCCTGGACGAAAGGGGGAAAATGCTCACGGGAGGCACGGTGGAGACGGCGGCCGCCCTCCTGGAGGGACTGGGAGCGGATGTCATAGGCCTTAACTGCGGTCTGGGACCGGTCCAGCTGCTGCCGTTCATGAAGCATCTCAGAAGCGTCTCCTCCCTTCCTTTGATGGTAAATCCCAATGCCGGCCTTCCCAGGAGCGAGAACGGGCGGACCGTGTATGACATCGATGCCCGCGGCTTTGCCCAGGCCATGAAGGCCATGGCAGAATGCGGAGTTTCTGTCCTTGGCGGCTGCTGCGGAACCACGCCGGAGCATATCCGGAGACTTAGGGAGACCTGCGGCCCGCTTCCTCTGCTTCCAGTGGAAAAAAAGGACCGGACGGTGGTCTCCTCTTATGGACGGACGGTGATCCTGGGAGAAAGGCCCGTGATCATCGGAGAGCGGATCAATCCCACGGGAAAACCCAGGCTTAAACAGGCCCTAAAGGACCGGGATATGGCGTATATCCTGAACATGGCCGCCTCCCAGGAGGAGAATGGGGCGGATATCCTGGACGTGAACGTGGGGCTTCCCGGCATCGATGAGGCGGCAGTGATGACAGAGACCGTAAGAGAGCTCCAGAGCGTAACAGATCTGCCGCTGCAGATCGATACCTCAGACGTAAAGGCCATGGAGCAGGCCATGCGGATCTATAACGGAAAGCCTATGGTCAACTCTGTCAACGGAAAGAAGGAGGTCATGGAGGCGGTGTTCCCGCTGGTGCGGAAGTACGGAGGCGTGGTGGTGGCCCTGTGCCTGGATGAAAACGGGATCCCGGAAACGGCGGCCAGAAGGCTTGCAGTGGCGAAAAAGATTTACGAGACGGCGGCCTCCTACGGTATTGAGAAGAAGGATATCCTGGTGGATGCCTTGTGCATGGCTGTGAGCTCGGATAAGAACGGGGCCATGACCACCCTGGAGACCGTAAAACGGGTCAGGGAGGAGCTGGGAGGAAAAACCGTGCTGGGCGTATCCAACATTTCCTTTGGCCTTCCCATGAGAGAGCATATCAATTCTGCGTTCTTTCTGCTGGCGCTGGAAAATGGCCTGTCTGCGGCGATCATCAATCCTGGCCTCCCGGCCATGGCGGCCGCTTATAAGAGCTTCCTGGTCCTCCACGGGATGGATGAGAACTGCTCCGGCTATGTGGAAAAATACGGGCAGGAGGAGGCGGCCAGGAAGGCAGAGCAGGAGGCCCGGAAGGAAGCGGCGGCTGGAATGCGGAAAAACGGATCCCAGGGAACTGGGGAAACTGAAGGATCCGGAGTTCCCCATGGTCCGGCAGCGCTGGAGGGAGATCCGGCAGAGACTCCTTTAAAGCGCAGCATAAAGAAGGGGATGATCCAGGCGGCTGAAACGGCAGCACGGAACGCCCTTCTTTCAGCAGACGCCCTAACTGTCATAAACCGGGAGATGATCCCAGCTCTGGACGAGGTGGGAAAGGGCTTTGAGGCCGGAACTGTGTTCCTGCCGCAGCTTTTAATGAGCGCAGAGGCTGCCCGGGCTGCTTTTGGGATCATGAAGGAAAAGATGACAAAAGACGGAGTGGAGCGGGAGAATCGGGGCACGGTGATCCTGGCCACAGTCAAGGGAGATATCCACGATATCGGAAAAAACATCGTAAAGGTCCTGCTGGAAAATTATGGGTTCCAGGTGATGGATCTGGGGAGAGACGTGCCGCCGGAGATCATTGCTGCCGCTGCGGTGGAGGGCCATGTCCCTGTGGTGGGACTGAGCGCCCTTATGACAACCACGGTCCCTGCCATGGAGGAGACCATCCGGCTTTTAAGGGAAAAGGCCCCCTGGGCTAAAATCATGGTGGGCGGCGCGGTACTTACAGAGGAGTACGCCAATTCCATCGGCGCCGATGCGTATTGCAAAGATGCCATGGCATCCGTGAATTTTGCAGTCAAATATGTTAAAAAAATATAAAAAAACTAAAGATGAAGTAAAAATAATAAAGAAAAACCAATAAAAACAGATGGTAATAAATTGACATCATTTGTGCAACATGGTATATTAAATATGTAATCGATAAAATCTATACGGAAATGCAGATACATAGAAAAAAGGTATCCGAGGGGTAGGATACGGAAGGCTGCCTGGTGATCCAGACGCCGGAATATGCATTCCGCAGGGGGAGATTTTAAGATTTTATTGTGTACATATGTCCCCTATGGTCTGGGCTTCCAGACCAGCAGAGCCGTAAGGATTCCGGTCCCTGACCGGGATCACATTATGCAATAATAGGAGGAAATACTATGCAAGCATTAACTGACACCTTACTGCCTATCGTGAATACCATTAATGGATATCTGTCTGACTATATCCTGGTATTCCTTCTTATGGGAGCCGGCCTGTACTTCAGCTTCAAGACGAAATTCGTTCAGGTCCGCTGCTTTGGAGAAGGTATGAAGCGGGTATTCGGAAACCTGACTTTAAGCGGCAAGAAGCATGAGAGCGGAATGAGCTCCTTCCAGGCGCTGGCCACAGCCATCGCTGCCCAGGTTGGTACCGGCAATATCGTCGGCGCCTCTGGTGCGATCCTGACCGGCGGTCCCGGCGCTATTTTCTGGATGTGGATCATCGCGTTCTTCGGTATGGCGACCATTTATGCTGAGGCAGTTTTAGCCCAGAAGACACGTGTGAAAAATGAAGACGGACAGTATCTTGGCGGACCTGTTTACTACATCCGCACTGCTTTCCAGGGCAGCCTTGGAAAATTCCTGGCAGCCTTCTTCGCCATTGCCATCATCCTGGCTCTGGGCTTTACCGGCTGTATGGTACAGTCCAACTCCATCGGCTCTACTTTCAGCACAGCCTTTGGTGTTCCGTCCTGGATCGTTGGTATCATTTTAGTAGCAGTATGTGGATTTATTTTCGTTGGCGGCGTTCAGCGTCTTGCTTCCGTTACTGAAAAGCTGGTTCCCCTCATGGCGGCCGTATTCCTTCTGGGCGGCGTTGTTGTCCTGATCGCAAGGATCCAGTATGTTCCGGCAACTTTTGGGATGATCTTCAAATATGCCTTCCAGCCCCAGGCCATCGTCGGCGGTGCTTTTGGTACTGCATTAAAGGCAGCCATCAGCCAGGGTGCAAAGCGCGGCCTGTTCTCCAATGAGGCTGGTATGGGTTCCACACCCCACGCTCATGCTCTTGCAAATGTAAAAGAGCCCCACGAGCAGGGCTGTGTGGCTATGATCGGTGTTTTCATCGATACCTTCGTAGTTCTGACTTTAAACTCCCTGGTTGTTATCTGTACGCTTTACACTCCTGACGGCCCCTTAGCAGCAGGCTATACCGGAGAGGTTGTAAATGTGCTTAACAACACGAACCTGGCCCAGAGTGCCTTCGGCGTTGTGTTTGGCGCAGATCTGGGAGCGAAATTCGTGGCAGTCGCCCTGTTCTTCTTTGCGTTCTCCACGATCCTCGGATGGAATATGTTCGGTAAGGTAAATACGGAGTACCTGTTTGGCAAGAAGGGCGTGACCGTTTATACGATCATTTCTTTGATTTTCATCTTCCTGGGAACCACCACCTCTTCTGATCTGGTATGGGCTCTGTCCGATATGTTCAACCAGCTCATGGTTCTTCCCAACGTCATCGGTCTCGTTGGCTGTACAGCCCTCGTAGTATCCCTGACAAAATTCAAAAAATAAGACTGGAAATCCCCCCCGATATGAAAAAAGGCCTTTCGCTGTATGGTGCAGCGGGAGGCCTTTTTATGGGCTGGAAGTTACAGAGAAACCCAGGATGGGAGACAGGCTGGAAAGAGCAGATGAAAAAACCCCTTATAGTTATTGGATCTTTCAACAACTATAAGAGGTCTGATACAGCAGATAACGGGAGTCGAACCCGCCTTTCCAGCTTGGGAAGCTAGCGTTCTACCGATGAACCATATCTGCAAAAAGAAAAAATGGAGCATATGGGATTCGAACCCACGACCTTTTGAATGCCATTCAAACGCGCTCCCAACTGCGCTAATGCCCCAGTGCCTATATACTACCACAAAAGGATCATTTACACAAGCCCTTTTTTGAAAAAATTTAATTATGTTGCTTTCTTTCTGGTCAAAGGGGGAAACTCCATCCATTCAGGCACATATGCTATCCTAACATCCTTTATTGTGAGGCAGACATGGCACAAGGTTATCTGCAGGTAGATGTGGTTTCAGATACAAATAATTTTCCGATCACAGATGCCAGCATCTCCATATCAAAGACAGAGACGCCGGAGGAGATTCTGGAGGAAGTGAGGACAGACAGCTCCGGCCAGACAGAAAATGTGGCTCTGGAAGCCCCTCCGGCGGAGCTTAGCCTGGCTCCGTCCGGGGAGAGGCCTTACGCAGAATATACGATCCGCATCACAGCGCCGGGATACGAACCTCTGGTGATCTCCGGAACAGAGATCCTGGCAGACGCCACAGCGATCCAGCCGGCCAGGATGATCCCGGCGGCGGATCTTGGAGGAGAAGAGGATATTACGATCCCCGATCACACTTTATACGGAAATTATCCGCCTAAGATCGCAGAGAGTGAGATCAAGCCTGTGACCGGAAGCGGTGAGATCGTCCTTTCCCGGGTAGTGGTCCCCCAGACGGTGATCGTCCATGACGGTGTCCCCACCAACGCATCGGCCCCCGACTATTACGTTCCATACAGGGATTATATTAAAAATGTAGCGTCCAGTGAGATCTATGCCACCTGGCCAAAATCATCCATAACAGCCAATGTGCTGGCCATCATGTCCTTTACCCTGAATCGTGTATACACGGAATGGTACAGGAACCAGGGATACGATTTTACCATTACCTCGTCCACCGCCTATGACCATAAATGGATCTATGGCCGCAACATCTATGAATCCATTTCTGTTGTGGTGGATGATATTTTTGACAATTATCTGTCCAGGCCGGAGGTGAAGCAGCCGATCCTGACCCAGTACTGCGATGGGAGACAGGTGACGTGTCCGGGGTGGATGACACAGTGGGGATCCTGCGACCTTGGTGAACGCGGGTACAGTCCCATCGAGATCCTGCGGTACTTCTACGGCAGCGATCTGTATATCAATACAGCGGAGGCCATTTCCGGGATCCCGGCCTCCTGGCCGGGGGAGGATCTCGTCATAGGCAGCAGCGGAAACAAGGTCCGCCAGATACAGGAGCAGCTGGATGCGGTCGCCACCGTCTATTCGGCGGTTCCCAGGATTGCCGCAGATGGGATCTACGGCCCGGCCACAGCCAGGGCGGTGGAGGCGTTCCAGTCGGTCTTCGGCCTTCCGGTGACGGGAACGGTGGATTTTTCCACCTGGTATAAGATCTCCCATATTTATGTGGGAGTCACACGGATCGCGGAACTGAAGTGAAGTCGAAAATTGTCGTCATGATTCTATTTTCGTCTTACAGCGTCCATACTACAATAAAGGAACAGAACTAAGATGCTGCAAATCTACAAAAGAAATGGAGACAGGCGTAATGACAAACAGAGAAAATGCTGCCCATAAACTGCTGCGTATTCTTGGCGCCAATGGAGGCTACCTGGGCTTTTATTATACGGCCACTGCCATTGAGATCGTCATGGACAGCGGAAAGACCATTTATCAGTGCAAGTGGCTGTATAATGAAGTGGCCGAACGTTATCATACAACGCCCTTCTGTGTGGAAAGGAACATAAGGACTATGGTAGATATGATATGGAATTATGGAAACCGGCAGTTCTTAAAGGAGCTGGTTCCGTATCCATTCAATGCCAAGCCGAAGAACGCCCAGTTCATTGACGGTCTGGTGGCCTATATGGCGGAGCATGAAGAAGAATAAGGCCGTTTCCAGTGGAAGGCCGGAGTCCCGTACAGGGGACTCCGGTCTTTTCCTTCCCCGCTGAATCTCCGCGGAAACACTTGCCAAATCCGTTCCCCATGGGTTATAATAAATGAATCTGCCATATAGAACAGAAGGAGAAAGCAATGAAAAAGATTCTTGACCGGATCACAGAGGAAATGAAAGGGGCTTTCACCGCCGCAGGCTACGACGCCACCTACGGTAAGGTGACTTTATCCAACCGCCCGGACCTCTGCGAATATCAGTGTAATGGCGCCATGGCTGCGGCCAAAGACTATAAAAAGAAACCCATCGACATCGCAAACGGTGTGGTGGAGCATTTAAAGGACAGCGAGATCTTTGAGGAGGTTTCCGCTGTTATGCCGGGCTTCATTAACCTGAAGATCGGAAGCGGCTTTCTGGCCGATTATATGAATGGGATGCGGACTGGAGAGAAGCTGGGAATGGAGCCGGCGGAGCATCCGGAGACCGTGATCGTGGACTACGGCGGAGCCAATGTGGCAAAGCCCCTGCACGTGGGCCATCTCCGTGCCGCCGTCATCGGTGAAGCCATTAAGCGCATGGGCCGTTTTGTGGGCCATAAGGTGATCGGCGACGTTCATCTGGGAGACTGGGGGCTCCAGATGGGTCTGATCATTGAGGAATTAAAGGAACGTCAGCCGGAGCTCTGCTATTTTGACGAAGGCTATACGGGAGAGTATCCTGAGGAGCCGCCCTTTACGATCTCTGAGCTGGAGGAGATCTATCCGGCAGCCAGTGCAAAATCCAAGGTGGATGAGGCGTTTAAGGAGAGGGCCCAGGAGGCCACCTTTAGGCTCCAGAGCGGTTATGCGCCCTACCGCGCTATCTGGAACCATATCATGAGCGTATCCTTAAAGGATCTAAAGAAAAATTACTCCAATCTGAACGTGGAGTTCGACTTATGGAAGGGCGAAAGCGACGCCCAGCCCTATATCCCCGCCATGATCGATGATCTTGTGGAAAAGGGCCTGGCCTATGAGAGCCAGGGAGCCCTGGTGGTGGATATTGCGGAGGAGACAGATACCAAGGAGCTGCCGCCCTGCATCATCAGGAAATCCGACGGAGCTGCTCTTTATGCCACCTCCGACCTGGCCACCATCGTGGAGAGGGAGCAGGATTTCCATCCGGACCACTATATTTATGTGGTGGACAAGCGTCAGGACCTTCATTTCACCCAGGTATTCCGGGTGGCAAAGAAGGCCGGGATCGTGGCGCCGGAGCGGAAAATGGATTTCGTAGGCTTCGGGACCATGAACGGCAAAGACGGAAAGCCCTTTAAGACCAGAGAGGGCGGAGTTATGCGGCTGGAAAACCTGATCGCCGATATCAGCGAAGCCGCCTACAACCGGATCATGGAAAACAGGACCATCTCTCCGGAGGAAGCCAGGGAGACTGCAAAGATCGTGGGACTGGCCGCATTAAAATACGGCGACCTTTCCAACCAGGCCACCAAGGATTATGTGTTCGATATCGAGCGGTTCACGTCCTTTGAAGGAAATACGGGGCCATATATCCTCTATACCATTGCCCGTATCAATTCGATCCTGAAAAAATATGAGGCAGTCTGCGGGACTCCGAAAGATCCGGTAATCCTGCCGCCGGAGGCAGAGCCGGAGAAGACTCTGATGCTGGCCTTATCCAGATTCAGCGAGGTAATGGAGGCAGGCTTTGAAGAGCTGGCTCCCCATAAGATCTGTGCGTATATTTATGAGCTTTCCAACGCTTTAAACCACTTCTACCATGAAACGAAGATCATTGCAGAAGAGGATAAAGAGAAGCAGGCGGGATATATCGGCCTGGTAACGCTCACCAGGAGCGTGCTCACCACCTGCATCGGTCTTCTGGGCTTTGAAGCACCGGAGCGGATGTAGGATCCTGCAGGACCAGAGGACTGGAAACAGGACAGGGAGGCATCATGGAGGTAACCGGACTTTCCGCAGATACCTTCTGGAAAGGTGAAACGGAGATCAGAGGAGAAGTGACCGACGGTACGGAACGGTACAGAGTCCGTATTCTGCGCAAGGGTAGTCAGATTTTTGACTACTCTTGTTCTCGTGTGGAAAAAAATGGGAAGCGGACCGGGTACTGCTCGCTGGGCTGCCATGGAGAAGGAGGAAACACAGTCCTCTGCCCCCATGGAGAGGCTGTATATGGAGCGTATATAAGAAAGGAAGGGACGGAGGGCTTGAAACCGGTATCCACGTCCCAGAAGGTCCGCTTCATGGTACGGGAGTACACCAACCGGGAGGTGGGACGGATCATGGGAGACGGAGAAGAGGGGCGGATGAAGCTGATCCCCCTGGTTTCTTTTTCCAGGGACCAGATCCGGGTCCGCTTCCAGATCTTCCGGGAAAAGGTCTTTCCGGTAAAGGATCTGGTGACCTTTTCCCAGGCCGTGGAGTTTGAACGGTTCCTGGAGTACGGGAAAGGAAGATCCTTTCACCACAGTCTGACAGCCTTTGAGGAGGAGTGCCGCCCCCTGGTGCTTCTGGTCCTGGAGCTGGTGGGCGCATACAGGGAGTCCTATGCCCAGTTTAAGCGGGGGGCTCTGGAGACAGAGCCGGTCCTTAAGGAGCTGGTCCTGGGAAAGTCTGCCCGGGAGCGTTTTTTCTGGATCCTGGAAGGCAGGAGCCTGGAATGTGAGGATCCCCGCCGCCAGAAGCGGAGCCTGACGGTAAAAAAGGAAAATCCGAAGATCTGCTTCCGGGTGGAGAAAACTGGAAAGGACGGGGTAAAGCTCACAGTTCCGGAAGAGATCATGGCGTTTTCTGGCGAAAAGCATCTACTTGTGGCGGACTGGGGATCGGTCTGCATCTGCGACCAGGAATACACGGACGCATTGACGGTCCTGATGGAATATACGGTCATGGGCCAGGACGCGGAGAGGGAGATCTTCATCAATGACCGGGATATGCCTCTGTTTTATGAACGCGTCTTAAAGAAGCTGGATATGCTGAAGCTTCTGGAGGTCCGGGACCTGGATCTGGAAAGCTTCCGGCCAAAGGAGCTTAAGTGCTCCTTTTATTTCGACAGTCCGGGCCCCCGGGAAGTGACTCTGAGACCGGAGCTGTCCTACGGGGATTTTTCCTTTCACCCTCTGGAGGACGAAAATGTGCCTAGGGAGATCTGCCGGGATGTTCCGGGAGAATTCCGGGTGAGCCAGGTCATTACCCGGTATTTTAAATATACGGAGGATGGAACCAGGAATCTGGTGATCCGGAATGACGATGAAGCAGTCTACCGCCTTATTTCCGGGGGAATGGGCCAGTTCATGGAGCTGGGAGAGATCTTCCTTTCGGAGTCCTTTAAGAAATTCCGGGTCCTGCCGCCGGCAGACGTATCCGTAAGGGTAAAGGCAGAGGACCGGTGGCTGGATCTGGAGGTGGAGACCGATGGGATCTCCAGGGAGGAATTAAGTGCCATCCTGGCAGAGTATGACGCCGGGAAGAAGTTTTACCGGATGAAAAACGGAGATTTCCTGGCTCTGGGAGACGACGGCCTTCTGACGGTATCCAGGCTGGCCAGAAGCCTGGGAGTGGAAAAGGAGCTGGCAGGACCGGCGCCGATCCGCCTTCCCATGTACCGCGCCATGTTCCTGGATGGAATGCTTAAGGAGGACCGGAGCGTGAGCTTTTACCGGGACCAGCTTTTTAAGGCAGTGGTCCGGGGCATGAAGGACGTGGAGGACAGTGAATTTGAGATACCGGAGCCGTTTGCCGCTGTGCTGAGGGGCTACCAGAAAACGGGGTACCGGTGGCTGAAGAGCCTGGACGCTTACGGCTTCGGCGGGATCCTGGCTGACGAAATGGGGCTGGGAAAGACGATCCAGATCATTGCCCTGCTCCTGGATGAAAAAAGACAGGGCGGCGGAAGGACCCTGATCGTATGTCCTGCCTCCCTGGTCTATAACTGGGAAAATGAGATCGCCCGGTTTGCGCCGGAGCTTTCTGTGGCCGCCGCAGCCGGAAGCCAGGGAGAGAGGGAGCAGCTTTTTGAACGGCTTTCGGCGGAAAAGGATGGGGGAACGGACGTTGTCATTACCTCCTACGATCTGCTGAAGCGGGACCTGGCCTTTTACCGGTCCATGGATTTCCGTTACCAGATCATCGACGAGGCCCAGTACATCAAAAATGCGGCGACCCAGGCGTCCAGGGCCGTAAAATCCGTCAGCGCCAGGACCAGGTTTGCCCTGACGGGAACTCCCATGGAAAACCATCTGGGAGAGCTGTGGAGCATCTTTGATTTTCTCATGCCCGGCTTTCTGTTCACATATCAGAAGTTTAAAAAGACCTTTGAGACCCCCATTGTGCGGGACGGGAGCCGTGAGGCCCTGGAACGGCTTCACCGGATGATCGGCCCGTTCCTGCTCAGAAGGCTGAAAAGGGATGTGCTGAAGGAGCTTCCATCCAAAATGGAAACAGTGCTCTATTCCCGGATGGAGGGAGAGCAGAAGCGGATCTATACGGCCAGTGCAGCCGCATTAAAGGAGCGGCTGCTGGCCGGGGAACTGGAGACAGGGGAGGACAGGATGCAGATCCTGGCGGAGCTTCTGCGCCTAAGACAGATTTGCTGCGATCCGTCCCTGTGCTTTCCGCGGTATAAGGGCGGATCGGCCAAGCTGGAAACGTGCATGGAGCTTCTGGAAAACGGGACCAGGGCTGGTCATAAGATCCTTTTATTTTCCCAGTTCACGTCCATGCTGGATGTGATCGCCGGGAGGCTTTCAAAGGAAAAGATCCGCTTCTACATGCTGACCGGGGCCACGCCAAAGGGCCGGCGGATGCAGATGGTATCGGACTTCCACAAGGATGATGTGATGGTGTTCCTGATCTCCTTAAAAGCCGGAGGAACGGGCCTTAACCTGACGGCGGCGGATGTGGTGATCCACTATGATCCATGGTGGAACGCGGCGGCCCAGGACCAGGCCACGGACCGGGCCCACCGCATGGGACAGGAAAACCAGGTGACCGTATTCCGGCTGGTCACCAGCCACACAGTGGAGGAAAATATCCTGAAGCTGCAGGAAAGAAAAAGGGATCTGGCGGACTCGGTGGTCACTGAGGGGACCGGAAGCTTCGCCGGACTCACCAGAGAGGACCTGCTGGCCATGCTTGACACATGATTGCGTGAAAATCGTCAGAAAATATTAAGATTCTGACGGCGGGAGCATGGTATACTTGAGAGTACGAAAATCTACAATGCAGGGAGACAGACAATGTTTAAGAGAACACGGATCTTGAGCCTGGGACTGGCCATGGCCCTTTGTATGGCCCAGACGGCCCAGGCAGAAATACTGATCACACCACTGGATGTCAGCAATCCGGCAGGCCAGGGAGTCCAGATCGTGCCGGAGAGCCAGGGCGGGGCGGGGACCCAGGCCCAGAACCAGCCCGGGCCCCAGGAGAAGCCGGGAGCCGGGCAGTCCCCCCAGGCGGGGAACCAGAGCATCCAGTCCGGCTCCACAGGTCCCCAGGCGGGAGATCTGAGCACCCAGTCCGGCCCTACGGGCTCCCAGACAGGGACTGTGACCGCTCCGGCCTCCGGGATCCTGGAATACAGAACAAATGCACCGGTAAACGGAACGGCCGGAGCCGTCCAGGACATGGAGCTTTCCATGCCGGCAGTGTCGGCTGAGGCGGCCATTCTTTTTGATGCCACCCATAATACAGTGCTGTTCGAAAAAAATGCAGATGAAAAGCTGTACCCGGCCAGCATCACAAAGCTGATGACGGCTCTTCTGGTGCTGGAAAAGGCAGATCTGAACGATACGGTGGTATTTTCTAAAACCGCAGTGACGAACCTGGAATCCGGGGCAGTGACCTTAAAGCTCCAGGAAGGGGACCGGGTATCAGTCCGGGACTGTTTATACGGTCTTCTGCTGAAATCGGCCAATGAGGTAGCCAATGGGCTGGCAGAGCATGTGGGAGGAAGTATCCAGGGATTTGCAGACCTGATGAACCAGAGGGCAGCAGAGCTGGGGTGTACGGGGACCCATTTCACCAATCCCAGCGGCCTCAATGACCCGGACCACTATACTACGGCCAGGGACATGGCGAAGATCGCCGGGGCCGCCTTTAAAAATGAGACGCTCCAAAAGATCAGCTCCTCCTTAAGCTATGAGTTCCCGGCTACAAAGGCGGCAGCCGCCAGGACCATTACGCCGGGCCACAAAATGCTCTATCCCAGTGATTCCAGATATTACGAGGGGATGGTGGGCGGAAAGACCGGGTATACTTCCCTCGCGGGGAATACCCTGGTAACGTGTACAGAAAAGGATGGAGTCCGGCTGATCGCTGTGGTATTAAAGGCCAGAAGCACCCATTACGGGGATACGAAGGCCATGCTGGATTATGGCTATAAAAAGCTCCAGGCATTCGGCAGCGGCCCGTACCATCAGTGGGTGCAGAACGGAGACGGCTGGTATTTCCGCACGGCTGACGGACAGCTCCTTAAGGGGTGCCGGGCGGTTATCGACGGAGTGGAATATGGCTTTGACGATGCTGGAAAAATGCAGAAGGGCTGGCAGAAGTACGGAGAGGACTGGTATTATTTCCGTTCAGACGGCTCTATGGTAAAGAATGACTGGAGACAGGACGGAGACAAATGGTTCTACCTGGGAAGCGGGGGAGCCATGGTCCGGAACGCCTGGGTCGATCAGACGTATTATGTCGGGGCAGACGGTGTCTGGGTCCGGCAGTAGGTTAAATTTTGGAAAGGAACAGAAAAATATGAAAAATCCGATCAGAGTCACAGAGGCAGAATATGAGAACAGAAAAACAGGGGAAAAAGCCACCGGTTGTACCGTTCTGATCCACGGAGAGATCAAGGCAGTGCTGGATCAGCTGATGAAGGAAAATCCGGAGATCAAATCCTATGGACAGGCCCTGGCAGGAATCGTTGATCTGGGCGTCAGCGTACTGGAGAGCCAGGCCCAGGCAGTCCAGGCCCGGGCGGCAGAGGCCCAGGAGAACGCCTCTGACCATAAGGAATAAGAGACATGGGGATCATTCCCGGCCTTCTGGCTGGCGGAGCGGCCGCGGCGCTGTTCCTGGGACGTTCGGAGTATGAAAAGGACTGCCTGGTGACGGACACCTATGAGATCTGCTCTCCGAAGCTTACGGAAGGCGGCCGGACCCTTGTTTTTTTAACAGACCTTCATGATAAAGAGTTTGGTCCCGGCAACCGGCGGCTGCAGGAGACCATAAGAGCCGCAGGGCCGGACGCTGTCCTCATCGGCGGCGACATGATGGTGGCAAAGGGGAAGGGCGAACTGGAAACGTCTCTGAGGCTTATAAAGGCCCTGGCCGGGGAATTTCCTGTATACTGCGGCAACGGCAACCACGAACTCCGTATGAAAAACAAGACGGAGATCTACGGAAACAAGTACTGGGAATACAGGGAGGCCCTGGAAAAAATGGGGGTCGTCCATGTTTCAGACGGCCATGTATGCCTGGACAGGGATCTGGTCCTTTACGGGGTGGACCTGCCGGAACGGTATTACCGGCCGGGAACGCCGTCCATGGAGCCGGGATTTATGGAAAAGGCCTTGGGAAAGTCAGATGAAAAACGGTTTTCCATTCTCCTGGCCCATTCTCCTGTGTTTTTTGAGGAATATGCGGCCTGGGGGGCGGATCTGACCCTTTCGGGCCATTTTCACGGCGGAACCATCCGTCTGCCCGTTCTGGGAGGGGTCATGACGCCCCAGTATCAGTTTTTTTACCCCCGCTGTGCCGGTGAATTTACGGATGAGAAAGGGCGCAGGATGCTGGTGGGCCGGGGACTGGGGACCCATTCCATCAATATCAGGTTCTGTGATAAACCACAAGTTCTAGTGGTGAAATTAAAACCGTAAACAATATTTTGTTGCATAATCTTTTGGCAAACCTATTTACAGCAGATGAAAAGTCTGATATACTGTGTTAGCAATGCCCAGGAAGAGAGTTCCGGAACGCGGGACTCTCTTTTTATAGCCGGCGGCTGCCGGAGGGCTTCCGGAGGCGGATCCCGACAACAGCCCCGGGCGGAGGAGAGGACATGGAACTGTCGTACAAGCTGGAGAAATTTGAGGGTCCCCTGGACCTGCTGCTCCACTTGATCGAGAAAAATAAGATCAATATTTACGATATCCCCATTGCAGAGATCACGGACCAGTACCTGGAATACGTAAGCTGCATGGAAGAGGAATCCCTGGATGTGGTCAGCGAATTCCTGGTGATGGCAGCGACGCTTTTGGATATCAAGGCCAGGATGCTGCTGCCCCGGGAGGTCAGTGAGGAAGGGGAGGAAGAGGATCCCCGGGCCGAGCTGGTGGAACGGCTCCTGGAGTATAAGACGTATAAATACATGTCCCTGGAGCTGAAGGACATGGAAGTGGATGCAGACAAGGTCTTTTATAAGGCCCCGACGATCCCCAGAGAGGTGGAAAGGTATGAGGAGCCGGTGGATCTGGACCAGCTTCTGGACGGCCTGACCTTGTCGAAGCTCCAGAAGATCTTTGAATCCGTGATGAAGCGCCGGGAAGACAAGATCGATCCGGTGCGCAGTACCTTCGGGACCATAAAAAAGGAACCGGTGAGCCTGGAGGAAAAGATCGGGGCTGTGCTGGAATACGCTGAGAGGCACCGGAGGTTCAGCTTCCGGGGCATGCTAAGCCGCCAGAGGGACAAGACGGAGATCGTGGTCACGTTCCTGGCCCTTCTGGAGCTGATGAAAATGGGCCGGATCCATCTGACCCAGGAGCATTTGTTTGACGATATGATGATCGAGGCCCTGGAGCCGGAGGAGACCAGGGACCAGACCGGGACCCGGGCGGAGGAAATCGGATGAGAGTAGAGGATTTAAGGGAGCAGGAGGCCGTTGTGGAGGCCGTGCTCTTTACCATGGGCCGGTCAGTGGAGATCCGGCAGCTGGCTGCGGCCCTGGAAACGGGAGAACCGGAGGCAGAGGCTGCCGCAGAAAGGCTGAAGGCCCGTTATGAGGAGAGTGTCTGCGGAATGCAGGTGCTGCGGCTGGAAAACAGCTATCAGATGTGTACCAGGACCGGATATTATGAAAACCTGATCCGGGTGGCTGCGGCGCCGAAAAAGCAGGTGCTGTCGGACGTAGTCCTGGAGACCCTGGCCATTATTGCTTATAAGCAGCCGGTGACCAAGGCGGATATTGAGAAAATAAGAGGCGTCAAATCGGATCATGCGGTGAACCGCCTCATTGAATATAATCTGGTTTATGAGGCAGGAAGGCTGGACGCGCCGGGAAAACCGGCACTGTTTGCGACCACAGAGGAATTCCTGCGGAGATTTGGAGTGAGCTCCACGGAGAACCTGCCGGAGATGGATCTGGAACAGAAAGAGGAGATCCGGTCAGAGGTGGAGGAGGAGCTGAATCTGAAGGCAGGCCCCGGCGGGCTGCTGGATGGAACGACAGAAAACGAGGAGGAACAGGACCATGAGATGCAGTGATATCAAAGTCATAAAAAAAGACGGCACCCGGGAGGATTTTAATGTACAGAAGGTGGTGGTGGCCGTCAATAAGTCCGCCAACCGGGCCATGATCACGTTTTCCCGGGCGGAGATCAATTTTATCTGCCAGTTCGTAGAGGAGAAGGCAGAGCAGATGGAGGTGGGCGAGATCCCCATTGCCCAGATGCACAACATTGTGGAGGGAGCCCTGGAGCGGGTCAACCCCCTGGTGGCCAAGAGCTACCGGGATTACAGAAATTATAAGCAGGATTTCGTACAGATGCTGGACGAGGTGTACAAAAAGAGCCAGTCCATCATGTACATCGGCGACAAGGAAAACAGCAATACGGACAGCGCCCTGGTTTCCACCAAGAGGAGCTTGATCTTCAATGAGCTGAATAAGTCCCTGTACCAGAAATTTTTCATGACTGTGGAGGAGCTCCAGGCCTGCCGGGACGGATATCTGTATATCCATGATATGTCCGCCCGCCGCGATACCATGAACTGCTGTCTTTTTGACGTGCAGACCGTGCTCACCGGCGGCTTTGAAATGGGGAACCTGTGGTATAACGAGCCCAAGACCCTGGACGTGGCCTTTGACGTGATCGGAGATATCGTTTTAAGCGCTGCCAGCCAGCAGTACGGCGGCTTTACAGTCCCCAGTGTGGAAAATATCCTGGCCCCCTATGCGGAAAAGTCCTATGAAAAATATATTAAAAAATATACGGATCTGGGAATTTCTGAGGAGAAAGCAAAGGAAGTGGCCTGGAACGACGTCCAGAGGGACATGGAGCAGGGCTTCCAGGGCTGGGAGTACAAGTTTAATTCCGTTTCCTCTAGCCGCGGTGATTACCCCTTTATCACTATGACCGCAGGGACCGGGACCAGCCGGTTCGCCAAAATGGCCACTATTACCATGCTGAACGTCAGAAGAAAGGGACAGGGAAAGAAAGACCATAAAAAGCCGGTCCTTTTCCCGAAGCTGGTATTCCTTTATGATGAAAACCTCCACGGCCCCGGAAAGGAGCTGGAGGATGTGTTTGAGGCGGGGATCGAGTGCTCCTCCCGGACCATGTATCCAGACTGGCTGTCCCTGACAGGAGAGGGCTATATTGCCAGCATGTATAAGAAATATGGAAAGATCATCAGCCCCATGGGCTGCCGCGCCTTCCTGTCCCCCTGGTACGAAAGAGGTGGAATGGAGCCGGCGGACGAACAGGATTCTCCTGTATTCGTGGGCCGCTTCAACATCGGCGTCGTAAGCCTGCACCTGCCCATGATCCTGGCAAAGGCCCGCCAGGAGAGCCGCGATTTCTACCAGGTCCTGGACTACTATCTGGAGCTGATCCGGAAGATCCATATCCGCACCTACGCATATCTGGGCGAGATGCGGGCCTCCACCAATCCGCTGGCTTACTGCGAGGGAGGCTTTTACGGCGGCCACCTGGGCCTCCACGATAAGATCAAGCCTCTCCTTAAAACAGCCACCGCATCCTTCGGGATCACAGCCTTTAATGAGCTCCAGCAGCTTTACAACGGCAAGTCCCTGGTGGAGGATGGCCAGTTTGCCCTGGAGGTGCTCCAGCACATCAACGACAAGGTCAACGAATTCAAGGAGGCCGACGGAAACCTGTACGCCATCTATGCCACACCGGCGGAGAACCTGTGCGGCCTCCAGGTAAAGCAGTTCAGGGAAAAATACGGGATCGTGGAGAACGTGTCTGACCGGGAGTACGTAAGCAACGGCTTCCACTGCCATGTGACCGAGGATATCACCCCCATTGAGAAGCAGAATCTGGAATACCGGTTCTGGGAGCTCTCTAACGGAGGAAAGATCCAGTATGTGAAGTATCCCATCGACTATAACAAAGAAGCCATCAAATCCCTGGTGCGCCGGGCTATGAAGATGGGCTTCTACGAGGGCGTGAACCTGTCCCTTTCCTACTGCGACGACTGTGGCCACGAAGAGCTGAACATGGACGTATGCCCGGTCTGCGGCAGCAAAAACCTGACAAAGATCGACCGGATGAACGGCTACCTAAGCTACTCCCGTGTCAAAGGCGACACCCGCCTAAACGACGCCAAAATGGCCGAGATCGCCGAAAGGAAAAGTATGTAATCCAGCAAAGCCGTGCGGCAGAGCCTTCCAGGACCCGCCGTGCGAGCTTGCTCGCAAAGGAGGGGCCGGGAAGGCTCTGCCATAGGGCGCAGCCCCCACATGAATCATTGGGCGTCCATAAAGGCCACTTTTGGAGTTCCCATCCCCTCGCCCAATGATGAATGTCACGGCTTTGCGTCCCGCGGGAGGAGTTCCCCGCCGTGCGATCCTGTTTACCAAGGCGTGTCCGGGAAGGCTCTGCCATAGGGCGCAGCCCCCACATGAATCATTGGGCGTCCATAAAGGCCACTTTTGGAGTTCCCATCCCCTCGCCCAATGATGAATGTCACGGCTTTGCGTCCCGCGGGAGGAGTTCCCCGCCGTGCGATCCTGTTTACCAAGGCGTGTCCGGGAAGGCTCTGCCATAGGGCGCAGCCCCTACATGAATCATTGGGCGTCCATAAAGGCCACTTTTGGAATTCCCATCCCCCCACCCAATGATGAATGTCACGGCTTTGCGTCCCGCGGGAGGAGTTCCCCGCCGTGCGATCCTGTTTACCAAGGCGTGTCCGGGAAGGCTCTGCCATAGGGCGCAGCCCCTACATGAATCATTGGGCGTCCATAAAGGCCACTTTTGGAATTCCCATTCCCCCACCCAATGATGAATGTCACGGCTTTGCGTCCCGCGGGAGGAGTTACCCGCCGTGCGATCCTGTTTACCAAGGCGTGTCCGGGAAGGCTCTGCCATAAGGTGCAGCCCCCACACTCCGGACGGAAAGAAAGGAAAATACCCATGCGATACCATAATATTACCAAAGACGACATGTTAAACGGCGACGGCCTGCGCACCGTCCTGTGGGTGGCAGGCTGCAGCCATGGCTGCAAGAACTGCCACAATCCCATCACCTGGGATATCTGCGGCGGGATCCCCTTCGACGATGCGGCCAGAGAGGAGCTGTTTGCCGAACTCAGTCAGCCCTACATCTCCGGCGTTACCATGAGCGGCGGCGATCCCCTCCACATGGCCAACCGGGACGAGATCGGAGCTCTCATAAAAGAGATCCATGAGACCTTCCCGGACAAGAACATCTGGATCTATACCGGCTATCTTTGGGAGGAAGTAAAAGACCTTCCGTTTATGCCCCTGGCAGACGTACTGGTGGACGGTCCTTTTATAGAAGAACAAAAAGACACCGCCCTTCACTGGAAGGGCAGTGCCAATCAGAGAGTCATTGATGTGAAGCGATCCCTGGCCGAAGGCCGTGTGGTCCTCCACGCCTGATCCCGCCGGAGCGG
This sequence comes from Pilosibacter sp. YYHA0881, assembly GCF_051602715.1. Taxonomy (GTDB): domain Bacteria; phylum Bacillota; class Clostridia; order Lachnospirales; family Lachnospiraceae; genus Alitiscatomonas; species Alitiscatomonas aceti. Next base: position 1,161,165 of record NZ_CP175657.1, on the reverse strand, counting down.
AGCGTCCGGCGCTCCATCCCGCAGAGGGAGACCTTGCCGCAGGCAGGCTCCTTCCTTATCTTCCAGAATCCCGCGAAAGCCTCACCGCCTTCCCCGAAACCAGGGATTCCTTTACCGCATCCAATAGTTCCAGAACAGAGATCACGTCCGTCCCCGGGATGAGCGCGGTCTCTTTTTTACTGCGGACACAGTCCGCAAAATACTCCGTTTCCTCCCGGTACGGATCGTATCTGGGAATTTCCAGCTCCTCTCCAGGCTTATCCGCCTTATAAAGCGTCATGGCCCCATCCCGGCTCTCATAGACCACAGAGGCCCTTTCGCCATTTACCCGGAAGGACGCGGAAAACGGGAAATCCCCGGTCATATCCATAAAGCCCTCGGCCACTGCCGGAACACCCGAGGAAAAGCGCAGGCAGGTGGAAACGTTGTTAAAGCATCCGTTCTCCTCCCTATCCCCAATGGCGTAAACCGTTTCCGCCGGACCGAAAACACTGTATAAAAAATCAAGCTCATGGATATGGAGATCATAAAGCCCTCCGCCGGATTTTTCTGGATCCCGGTGCCAGACAGTCCAGTCCGGGTGAGAGGAGAGACGGCTCATGTAGACATTTTTTATCCTCCCCAGCTGTCCGCTCCGGATCAGCCGGGCCAGGGCCCTGTACTCCGGCCAGAAACGGACCACCTGCATGACCATAAAGGGAACGTCTGCGTCCGCTGCCTCCGCCACCAGCCTCCGGGCCGTCTCTGCATCCAGGGCCAGGGGCTTTTCACACATCACAGGGACCCGGCGGGCCAGAGCCCGCCGGACCATCTCCTCATGGGTATAGGTGGGGGTGCAGATGAGGACCCCGTCCAGGGCCTCGTTCCGGTACATCTGCTCCTGGTCCGTATAGTAGGGGACCTGGAACCTCTCCGCTGTCTTCCTTCCCTTTTCCGTATCCCGGCCGCAGATGCAGGCCAGGGATACGGTGTCAGAAGCCTTCAGGGCGTTTCCATAGGTGACACAGATGGAGCCGGGACCGATGATCCCGATCCGGAACCTAGTGGAGATTTTTTCTGGGATCATATTCAAAGCCATTGTCCAACGGGAACAGGGGACGCGGTACGGTCTCGTAGCGGAGGGTCTTTAAATCCTCGTTGGTGCTTCCCTTCGTCAGCACCAGGATCGCTCTCTTGGCAAAGGCCTCATGTTCTTCACCCAGATATCCGAGCTTGCAGACCACAATGGGAGCTTTGGAAAGATCCAGGCCCATATCCAGGAAGACCCTGGGGCCGGCATAGCCGATGTGCTGTTCGGCCAGGATGATGTCGATATTGTGGGTACGGAACACGGCCACGTCGCCGTTGGACCGGCCAAAACCGTCCCAATCCTTTACGTAGTTCATGACGGTTCCGGTTGCAGTCACCGGGCTGGAGGTCTTTGTATCAAATTTTGCGCCGAAAGTCAGGGTGATCTCCTGACCCACCTTGCCTTCGCAGGCCTTTGTGGCCTCGGGATCATAAAAGCCGCCGTAAGCCACCGGGTGCGGGAGAGAGAGGACTCTTTCATCAGCGATGAGCATTTTTACAAACTCTGTCACATCCGAAGAGGAGCCGGCTGTGGGGTTGTCTCCGGAGTCGGAAAGGAATACGGGATACTGTCCCCTTCCAATGGACTCGAAGGCTGCGTCGATGGCCTCTTTTTCATGGAGAGCCTCGGTCTGGAAGCAGAATTCATCCTTTTTTGACCAGATAAACTCAGCCAGCCGCAGGGCCTCTGCATCTGCCAGCTCCTGGTTTTCCGCAACCACATAAACGGCTACGGAGCTGTCCGGGTTGTCGGCCCAGGGGAAGCCCATCAGATAGGAGGCGGCCATGATGCCCTCCTTTTTCTCGGTTTCACGGAGTTCATTGATCAGCGTGATCATGGGCTCCACAGTGGTGGAGGACTGTTCTCCTGCAATGAGGATGGGGACCCGTACCCAGGCAGATTTTGCCTGAACGCCGTCGTTTAAGGCATGGATGGTCATTTTTGCTGCATGGATGCCGGTCTCAGTGCAGTCTGTATGGGGCGCGCACTTATAGCCCACGAAGCCATTGCAGTTTTTGTGCATCCGTTCGGTCATGGTAGTGTGCATGTCCAGGGATGCGAAGATCGGGATATCCGGGAACAGCTTTCTTAAATCCTCTAATAAATAGCCCTCAGCGTCTCCGATCTTTTTGATCCGCATGGAGCCGTGGAGGGAAAGGGTGATGGCATCCAACGGTTTTTTCTCGTTTTCCTTTCTGGCCACCTCAAGAATTTCATTTTTTATGCCCTGGTAGAAGTCGTAGTCCACCTCTCCATTGGGGACAGCACGGCAGGAAACGGCCGGGACCACTTCATAGCCTGCGTCCATTAAGGTCTTTACAACGCCGGTCAGGGAATCGTTATCGCGGAAGTTCTCAAAAAATTCCTGTCCGCGGAGTACACGGAATTCGTTCTCTCCCGCAACGATGGGGTTGAAGGAGTTGGATTCATGATGCATGGCTGCAACTAAGACTCGTTTCATTCTGATACCTCTCCTGTAAAAAAAGTTTTTTGATAATAGGGGTCTGAAGGTTTTATATTCAAACCACCGCGTTTATTTTACCACTGTATTATGTCTTTGTAAATAAAACCGGCCTGGGATTCTAAAAAAAAGAAAAGGCAGAATAGACAAAAATGATAAAAAATTTTTGGTAAAAACATTTAAAAATAAGGAATGGAACGGATTAATTTTAAAAATACTTGTATAAAATAACAAAATACGTTATAATAAAATCTGTAATTCCGACGGGTGTAATGGCACGCCCGGCAGTATTAGGATTATACAATGAGAAGGGAGAGCTCAGAAAAGATGAGAAAGAAAATCGTATCCATCGCTCTTGCGGGCGCTATGGTTCTCAGCCTTGCCGCATGTGGAGGCGGCGATAAGGCAGCAGAGTCTACCACAGCCCAGGCCGCAGGAGAAACAACAACTGCAGATGCAGCCGCAGTAAAAGAATCCAAAGCAGCCAAACAGGAAGCGTCCACAGCCAAGTCTCCGGACAATGACATTGTGATCGCACTCCAGGCGGACGCGACCCACCTGGATCCGCACGTTTCCAGTAATGGTGTTTCCAACCAGATCACCAACGAAATGTACGAGACACTGCTTACCTTCGACGAGGATACCAACGTAGTTCCGCTGCTTGCAAAGGAGTGGTCCGTATCCGAGGACGGTAAGTCCTATACCTTCGTATTAAACGAGGGCATCAAGTTCCACGATGGCGAGCCGTTCAACGCAGAATCTGTAAGAGCCGTATATGACCGTGGTCTGAAGGATTCCAGCTTAACGCTCCAGAGAACCATCAATGCCTGGGAGGATGTCGTGGTTGACAGCGAATACCAGGTGACTATCAAATTAAAAGAACCCAACAATACATTCATCAACAAGATCACCCAGTTCCGTATCGTTTCTCCCAAGGCTATGGCTATGGAGAACGCCAGCGACTATCTTGCAAAGAACTCTGCTGGTACAGGCCCGTTCGTACTTTCTGAGAGAGTAGACGGCGGCTACACCAAGATGGTGCGCAACGAAAACTACTGGCAGGAAGGCCCGTCCGTAGACAGCCTGACCTTCCAGGTGGTTCCGGAGGATGCAGCCCGTATCGCTATGCTGCAGACTGGCGAGGCTGACGTGATTTTCCCGGTACCCACCACAGATGTCAGCCAGATCGAAAACGATCCGTCCATCATCATCGACGTGGCACCGGCAACTACATACAGATACGTAACTCTGAACACCGAGTGGGCCCTTCCGGACGGAAGAAAGCCGTTTGCGGACAAGAGAGTCCGTCAGGCATTCAACTATGCATTTGACAGTGAGGCATACGCAAAGGTCGTATTCAACGGCTATGCAAAAGAGCCCACCTCCATTTTCTCCGATTCTATCCGCTTCTATGCTGAGCAGACTCCGTACAAGCCGGATCTGGAAAAGGCAAAGGCCCTTATGAAAGAAGCTGGATTTGAAGATGGCTTTGACGTAGAGCTGATCGTTGATAACACCACCATCGAGCAGAAGGGCGCTGTGTTTGTACAGCAGCAGCTGTCCCAGATCAATGTCAATGTAAAGGTACTTCCCAACGAGTCCACTGCCAACGCAGAAAAGACAAGCGCGCCGCTTGAGGATACAACCGTTCAGATGTGGTATGTAAACTGGGCTTCCGGTTCTTACGAGGCTGACGGTTCCATGAGAAATATCCTTCACGGCGAGAAGTTCCCGCCGGAAGGCTACAACACTGCATTCTGGAATAACGAAGAATTCAACCAGCTCCTGGATGACGCGTTAAAGATGACCGATGATGCCCAGATTGCAGAGGCTTATGCCAAGGCCCAGGCAATCGCATGGGAAGAGTGCCCGTGGATCTTCTTAGGCAACGATAACACCATCAATGCTTATAAGACCTACGTGACCGGACTTCAGTATAAACCCGGCGGAACAATGGTATTCAGAACAGTTGGTCTGGATCACGAATAATATTTAATCGGAAACGGAGCAGCTAAAGCTGCTCCGTTTTCATCAGGAGGTATTCAATGGGGCGCTATATAGCTAGACGTTTATTGGAAACGATTCCCTTAATGTTAATTATTTCCATTTTTGTGTTTATGTTTATCCATCTGATCCCCGGCGATCCGGCCAGGACTCTGGCAGGCGTCGAGGCGACACCGGAAGAGATCGAAGCCATCCGTGAAGAATTCGGGCTGAACGATCCGCTCTTAAAGCAGTATGCAGACTATATGATCGGCTTATTCAAAGGCGATATGGGCCGTTCCTTAAAGTCCAATATCCCGGTAACTGAGCTGATCTGGTCCAGATTCCAGTTCACCATCCAGTTAGTATGTGCAGGCCTTGTATGGGCTCCGTTTTTAGGTATCTTTATTGGCGTTATGTGTGCCATTAAGCGTGGGACCTGGGTGGACCTGGGCGGTATGTTCTTAGCCATCTGCGGACTTTCTGCCCCTGGTTTCTGGCTGGGACTTATGGGAATCCAGTTCTTCTCTGTAAAGATGGGCATGCTCCCGTCCGCAGGCCTGGAGTCCTGGAAGAGCCTGGTGCTGCCGTCTTTAGTAATGGGTACAGGTATCATGGCTACCCTTGCCAGATATTCCCGTTCCTCCATGCTTGAGACCTTAAGAGAGGATTATGTCCGTACTGCCCGCGCCAAAGGACAGAAGGAGTCCATCGTTATGTTCCGCCATGCGTTCAAGAACTCTCTGATCCAGGTCGTTACGATCCTTGGCCTTCAGATCGGCGGACTGTTATCCGGTTCCGTTATCACGGAGAACATCTTCTCCATCCCCGGAATGGGCCGTCTTCTGGTAGACTCCATCTCATTCCGTGACTATCCGGTGATCCAGGGACTTTTAATGATCTTTGCCCTCCAGTACGTTCTCATCAACCTGGTGGTTGACGTATTATACGGCGTGATCAACCCGAAGATCCGCCTCGATTAACAGCAAGCAGGAGGATATTATGCCAAACACACAGAATGAACAGGTGAAAACCGATACCTCTTTTGAGGAAAATTATATTGACGAGAACGTCAGCGTCAAAACTAATAAAACAAAAGAATTTATCAAAAAATTCATGAAGAGGAAGACCGCAGTGGCCGCCTTCTTCGTAATGTGCTTCCTTCTGCTCATGGCTCTCTTCGGACCGAGCCTTGCCCCCTATGCGCCGGAAGCATACGACTATGACAATATCCTGGCAGGCCCCAGCGCCAGCCACTTATTTGGTACGGACCAGTACGGCCGCGATATCTTCAGCCGTATTTTAGCAGGTACGCCCCTTACACTTGGCGTATCCCTGTCCTCCGTTATCGTGGGCGCTGCCCTGGGTACGGTCCTGGGACTTCTGGCCGGCTACTACGGCGGCTGGATCGAGATGCTGGTAATGCGCGGAGCTGACGTATTATTCAGCTTCCCGGATATCCTGCTTGCCATCGCCATCGTAGCTCTTCTGGGCCCTGGCATCGTCAACGTATTCATCGCTGTGGCCGTATTTACGGTCCCCAGCTTTGCCCGTATCATGCGAAGTGCGACCCTGGCCGTGAAAGGCTCCCTCTATGTAGAGGTGGCCCGGAGCCTTGGATGTAAGGACGGACGTATCCTGTTTGTCCATATCTTCCCGGGTACGCTCCAGTCCCTGATCGTAAACTTCACCATGAGAATCGGTTCTGCCATCATGGCAGCATCTTCCTTAAGTTTCCTCGGTTTCGGCGCAAACATTGCTGACCCGGAGTGGGGCGCAATGCTTTCCCTGGGCCGAAGCTACCTGAGCACCGCACCGCACATGGTTTACCTGCCGGGTCTTGTGATCTTCATCACAGTTCTTGCATTCAACCTGTTCGGCGATGGATTAAGAGATACTCTTGACCCGAAGATCAAGTAAGAGAGGGAAATAGGAAAGGAGCCAATATGTCACAAGAAGTATTACTCAGCGTAAAAGACTTACGCACAGAATTTTTCTCCAGTAAGACCAGCAGTGTGACTGCGATCAAGGACGTTTCCTTCGATATGTACCGCGGAGAGGTCCTGGGGCTGGTGGGAGAGTCCGGATGCGGAAAGAGCGTTACGTCTTTATCGATCATGCAGTTATTAAAGGATACTCCCGGTAAGGTCACCAACGGTTCAGCTACGCTGGACGGCGTCAACCTGGTGGAAGCCAGCGACACCCAGATCCGCGACATCCGCGGCGGCAAGATGAGCATGATCTTCCAGGAGCCCATGTCTGCATTAAACCCGTCCATGCGGATCGATAAGCAGATGATCGAGACCATCCGCCTGCACCAGGATATGACCAAGGAGCAGGCTCTGGCCCATGCGGCAGATATGTTAAAGAAGGTCGGTATCCCTGATCCGGCCCGGGTATTAAAGAACTACCCGCACCAGTTATCCGGCGGTATGAGCCAGCGTGTCATGATCGCCATGGCCCTCAGCAACAACCCGGAGCTCCTGATCGCCGATGAGCCCACCACCGCCCTGGACGTGACCATCCAGGCCCAGATCCTGGACCTGATGAAAAAGCTCCAGAAGGAGGACGGCTCCAGTATCCTGCTGATCACCCATGACCTGGGCGTTGTGGCAGAGATGTGTACCCGCGTGATCGTTATGTATGCCGGAAAGATCGTGGAGATGGCGCCGGTGGAGAAGCTGTTTGCCACTCCGTCCCATCCCTATACCCAGGGACTGATCGCTTCCGTGCCGAAGTTAGGTTCGGGCGTAAAAGTGCTTCCCAGCATCCCGGGCAGCGTACCGGATCTGGCTTCCATGCCGACTGGCTGCCGTTTTGCACCGCGCTGCAAGTATGCAACCGACAAGTGCAGAGAGCAGGAACCAGAGCTTTTGGATATCAGTGAAGACCAGAAGTGCAGATGCTGGCGGACACAGGAAGGGTAAGGAAACAGATTATGGAAAAGAACGTAATTCTTTCATTAAAAAATGTATCTAAGACTTTCCCAGTGGGAAAATCTCTGTTAGGCAGGCCGACAAAGTTCGTTCATGCCGTAAATGACGTAAGTTTTGACGTTTACGAAGGTGAGACCTTCTCCATCGTAGGCGAGTCCGGCTGTGGTAAGTCCACCACCGGACGTCTGATCAACCATCTTCTGATCCCGGATTCCGGCGAGATCTGGTTCCAGGGAAAAGAGATCTCCCATATCTCCCAGGATGAGATGCGTCCCATCCGTAAGGATATGCAGATGATTTTCCAGGACCCGGCGGGAAGCTTGAATCCCCGTATGAGAGTTTCTGAGCTGATCGAGGAGCCGCTCCTGATCCATACGGATATGAGTGCAGAGGAGAGGGCAAAGATCGTAAACAATCTGTTAAAGATCGTTGGTCTGAGCGATAAGCATGCCAGCCGTTATCCTCATGAGTTCTCCGGCGGACAGAAGCAGAGGATCGGAATTGCCCGTGCCCTTACGGTAAACCCCCATCTGGTGATCGCCGACGAGCCGATCTCCGCTCTGGACGTTTCCATCCAGGCACAGGTATTAAACCTTCTCCATAAGCTCCAGGAAGAGTACAAGCTGACATATGTATTTATCTCCCATGACCTTTCCGTTGTGGAGATGATCTCTGACCGTATCGCCGTTATGTACCTGGGCTTCGTTGTGGAGACCGCTCCCAAGGAAATGCTGTACAAGACTCCGCTGCATCCTTATACAGAGGCTCTTCTTTCCGCAGTTCCGATCCCGGATCCGACGCTGCATAAGGAGAGGATCATCCTGGAGGGAGATATCCCGTCCACCATCAACCTTCCCAAGGGCTGTCCCTTTGCCGCCCGGTGTAAGAAATGCAGACCGGAGTGCTTAGAGCAGAGACCGGAGAGAGTTGAGGTCGAGCCGGGCCACTTTGTTGCATGTCATCTCTATAAGAAATAGGATGGTAAATTCAGAGAAACAAGGAGACTGATAAAATGAATAAACCGTTAATTGAAGCATGTGTGGATTCCTACCAGTCCTGCGTCAACGCATGGAAGGGCGGCGCTGACAGACTTGAGCTTTGTGCTCACTTAGCCATCGGCGGCTGCACACCGTCCCCGTTCGTATTCCGCCAGGTAATGGAGGACTGCGACCATATCAAAGCAAATATCCTGATCCGTCCCCGTTTTGGCGACTTCCTCTATACAGAGAAGGAAATGGAATTAATGTGCGACGAGATCCGCATGTTCCGTCTCCTGGGAGCCAACGGCGTTGTGATCGGCGCTTTAACTCCCGACGGAGACCTGGATATGGAGAAGATGAAACGGATGATGGACTGCGCAGGCGGTATGGATGTTACGCTTCATCGTGCCTTCGATATGACCAGAGATCCCATGGAGACACTGGAAAAGGCCATTGAGCTGGGCTGTAAGACGATCCTTACATCCGGACAGCAGAGTGACGTGGTTGCCGGTAAGGATCTGTTAAAGGACGTGTATGCGGCTGCCGCAGGCCGGATCGACATCATGGCTGGCTGTGGTGTTAAAAAATGGAACATCCAGGAAGTCCATGACCATACTGGAATCGTAGTTTTCCATACCACAGGAAGAAAGGGAGCCTTAGACAGCGGCATGAAGTACAGAAAGAGTACGGTTGCCATGGGACTTCCCACCCTTTCCGAGTATGAGATCTGGGAGACAGACGAACAGGAATTCAGAGAGTGCGCCCAGATCGTGCATTCCTTTGGTAAATAAGATCCCCGGAGGGCAGAAGGGAAAGGCAGGTTCTTTTGGAAATGGACTTGCCTTTTCCCTTGTATAAAACCAAAAGACAGGAGAGAACTCTATGATGTTTACAGAAAAAGCAATGAAAGCGGCGGAAGAAAAGTTCAGCCGCCTGTTAGAAAAAGCAGGAGAGAAGAAAAGAGAAGAAATCCTCTCCAGACTGGCACAGGCAGAAAAGATGGAAAGCGCTGATGTGATCGCCGCCATCAAATGGATCTATGCCAACAGCCCTTTAAGCGACCTGGCCAACTACGATTTTGAGATCTTCCAGTCCTGCGCAGAGCATGGAGTGTTCTTAAGGGAAAATTCCCCCTTTGCAAAGGATCTTCCGGAGGACATTTTCTTAAACTATGTGCTTCATGTGCGTGTCAACGAGGAAGAGCTCTGTGACTGCCGTAAATTCTTCTATGGACTGCTGGCAGACCGTGTCAACAGCCTTTCCATGCACGACGCCATCATCGAGGCCAACTACTGGAACGCAGAAAATGTAATGTACCAGGCCACCGACAGCCGTACCATCTCCGCACTGGGAGCATATTATTCTGCATACGGTCGCTGCGGCGAGGAATCCGCCTTCGGCGTAAACGTATACCGTGCCATCGGTATTCCTGCCAGACAGATCTACACACCGCGCTGGGCCCACTGTGACGACAACCATGCCTGGGTGGAGGTCTACTGCGATGGCGCATGGCACTTCCTTGGAGCCTGTGAGCCGGAGGAGGTATTAAATAAGGGCTGGTTCACCAACGCTGCCAGCCGCGCCATGCTGATCCACAGCCGCTGCTTCGGCGAGATCAGCGGGGAGGAGATCATCTCCAAGGTGGGAATGGCTTCTTTCCTGAATAACCTGAAATTATATGCAGTTACAAAATATCTGAAGGTCTGCGTAAAGGACGAGGCCGGGAAGCCGGTACAGGGCGCCCAGGTGGGCTTTGGAATCTTAAACTATTCCAGCTTCTTTGATGCTGCCATCATGGATACCGACGAAAACGGCTGCTGCGGCCTGACCTGCGGCCTGGGAACCATGCATATCCATGTAAAGAAGGACGATGTATTCTGCGAGCGTCTGGTCTATACTCCGGATGTGGATACAGTGGAGATCGTTTTAAAGAATGAGCCGGTGAATTATGATACATGGGAGCACTTTGTTTCCATTGCACCCAAGGACCAGATTGTCAACGGCGCAAAGCCCACAGAGGAACAGAAAGAGCTGGGCATGAAGAAGACTGACGCTGCCAATAAAAAGCGTGAGGCCAGAGTGGCCGCCATGTTTGATGCAGATAAGGCGAAGGCCATTGTGGACAAATACGGTTACAGCCAGGAGATCTACGAGCTTCTGTTTGAGAGCCGCAGCAATGTGACCCGTCTGGAGGAGTTTTTAGAGGATGAGACCTTCTCTGCCCACGCAAAAGAGAAGCTGCTTCTGACTCTTTCCAAAAAGGACAGAAGAGACGTGGATACAGATGTATTAAAAGAGGCCTTGGCCCTTACAAAGGATTATACCTTTGAGGATGAGGAGCTGTTCTACCAGTATGTGGTATGCCCGCGTGTGTTCAACGAGCCCTTAAGAAAGAACCGCCAGTTCATCCTGGACTTCTTTACAGAGGAAGAAAAGGCTGCCTTCCGTAAGGATCCCAGATCCGTATGGGAGTATATCAATAAAGAGATCGCCTTCAACCCGGATATCGAGTACGGTCAGATCGTGACCCGTCCCGTGGGAGCCTTAACCGTAAAGAACGGAAACCAGCGCTCCAAAAAGATCCTGTTTGTGGCCATCTGCCGCGCCCTGGGCATCATATCCAGAGTGAACCCCATCAACGAGCTGGCAGAGGTTTATGAGGACGGCCGCTTCGTTCCGGTGGAGATCCTGGACAAGGGGGGCAGCACCATTGTCTTCCAGAAGGGAGAGGGCGAGAACTGGGCATACTTCCCGGACTTTTCTGTGAGCCAGCTTGTGGACGGCGGATACCAGACCCTGGATCTGGAAAATGAAAAATGGGACGGCAATGAGCTGAAGATCTCCGTTCCTGCCGGCCAGTACAAGGTCATCACCGACAACCGTCTTCCCAACGGAAATATCTTCGCCAGCCGGTACATCTTCGTGGTGGGCGAGGGCGAGACAAAGACTGTGAAGCTGGAGAAATACCATGCAGATCTGGCCGACATGCTGGATAACTTTACTCTGGACGAGTTCAAGGTATCCGATGAAAACGGCAATACGGTCAAGGGTAGCGAGCTCACAAAGAACCCGGCTGTGCTCATGTGGTTAGAGCAGGGTAAGGAGCCCACGGAGCATATCTTAAACGAGATGCTGGAGCAGGAGGCCGACTTCCAGAATCTGCCCGCCGATATTATCTTTATGGTAAAAGACAAGGCAGCCCTGGAAAACGCCAAGCTGACCAAGGTCCTCAGCACCTTCCCAAGGATCCGTGTTCTCTACGACACCTTCGTTCCCAATGTGGAGACACTGGCCCGCAGAATGTATGTGGACCCGGAGAAGCTTCCTCTGATCATCGTTACCACAAAGGAGCTTAACGCCGTTTACGCATGCAGCGGCTACAACGTAGGCAGCGGCGATATGTTAGTGAAGATCTGCAGGAACTTTGCAGGAAAATAGACTGGAACCATAAGAAACGGTAGTTATACAAGCACCCGCGTACAGAGGCATGAGATCTGTGCGCGGGTACTTTTAATTTCCGCCAGCCGCCAGCGCCGCCCCGCGTCCCATGCGGACATGAGAAAAAATATTCCCCATTGAAATCCCCCCTCAAACTTGATATAGTAGAATCCAGCACGGATTTCCCCCGATCCATCCATGGGCCGGAGGAGGCCCCTGCCGCAGGCGGGGGCTGCTTGAATGGTCATAAAATATCAGACAGGAGAAAATTTCAGAATAATGAAAAGAATCGCAAAATTTGAAAAAATATCCTTTAAACAGTTTCTCACCGACTGGCAGTCAGAGCATCCCGATGACAGCGAGGACCGGATCCGGGAGATCTATGATTCCATCCGCCTTCCCCGCCGCGCCACCGCCGGTTCCGCCGGATACGACTTTTTTGCCCCCGCAGGCTTTTCCCTGGATCCGGGCCAGTGCACCAGGATCCTCACCGGGATCCGGGCCAGGATCGATGACGGCTGGGTCCTTAAGATCTATCCCAGGAGCGGTCTGGGATTTAAATACCGTTTACAGCTGAATAATACGGTGGGGATCATCGACAGTGATTATTATGGCTCTGACAATGAGGGGCATATCCAGATCAAGCTGACCAACGACAGCCGGGAGGGAAAGCGTCTGGAGGTAAAGGAAGGAACGGGCTTTGCCCAGGGGATCTTCCTGGAATATGGGATCACCGTAGATGACGAGACGACGGAGGAAAGAAACGGCGGCTTTGGCAGCACCACCAGATAGGGACGGAGAGCGCATATGAAACAGAATTTCCGGAAACACTTAAGACCGCTGGCGGTCCTGGCAGCAGCGGCGCTCCTTCTTACGGGCTGCAAAGGAGTTACAGAGGAGGAGAAGACCGCCCGGGAAAACGGGATCGCCCTTTTAGAAAGCGGCGACTACGAGGGGGCCCTGGACCAGTTTGAGGCGCTGATCCAGGACGCAGACCGGGTCACAGACTTTGAGGTGGATATCCTGAAATACCGGGCAGAAGCCGAATATGGTCTTAAGGACTATGAAGCTGCCGCCCATACGTATGATATCTTGAGCCAGATCGACAAAGAGCGGGCGGAATACGGCTATTTTGCCGCTCTGTCCCTGGCAAAGGCTGGGGATTCCGCCGGAGCCTGGGAAAAGCTGGAGCAGGGAAGGGCCTTGGACGAGGACGGAACGGCCCCGGGCTTCGCAGAGGCCATGACGGCTGTGGGAGAGGCATACCTGGATTCCGGCGATCAGGAACGGGCAGACGCCGTTTATACGGAGCTGATCCAGTCGGGGAAGGCCGGTACCTCTGTATATAACCGCCTGGCCATGGCGGAGATCAAGGCAGGGGACTATGAAACAGCCCTCAGCTATTGTGAGACAGGCCTGGCTCTTTCGGACCGGACGGCAGTCCGGGAGCTTAAATTCAACCAGGCGGTCTGTTTTGAGCATCTGGGCCAGTACCAGAAGGCTCTGGAGCTGTTCCAGGCATATACGGAAGAGTTTGGAAGCGATGAAGCGGCGGAGCATGAGATCGCCTTTTTGAAGACGAGATAGGAGTTTTTCATGGCAGAAATGATTGAATTAAAGGAGCAGGAGGAACGGGTGATCCTGGTGGCCGTGAGCACCGGAGAGGACGATGATACGGCCGCCTCGGTGGACGAGCTGGAGGAGCTGGCGTCTACGGCGGGGGCCGTTACGGTGGGAAAGGTGATCCAGAACCGGGAGAACGTCCATCCAGGGACGTATCTGGGGAAGGGAAAGATCGAAGAAGTGAAGGAGCTTTTATGGGAGCTGGACGCCACAGGCATTATCTGTGACGACGAGCTTTCCCCGGCCCAGCTTAAAAACCTGGAGGACGCCCTGGATACGAAGGTCATGGACCGCACCATGGTGATCCTGGATATTTTCGCATCCCGGGCCAGGACCAGGGAGGGAAAGATCCAGGTGGAGCTGGCCCAGCTCCGGTACCGGGCCGTGCGCCTGGTGGGGCTCAGAAATTCCCTGTCCCGTCTGGGAGGAGGGATCGGCACCAGGGGACCGGGAGAGAAGAAGCTGGAGGTGGACCGGCGTCTGATCCATGAGCGCATCAGCCAGCTGAAGTCTGAGCTGGAGGATGTGAAGCGCCACCGGGAGGTGGTGCGGAAAAAAAGAGAAAATGGAGGGGCCTTGACGGCGGCCATCGTGGGCTATACCAACGCGGGAAAATCCACGCTGTTAAACCGTCTGACCCAGGCTGGGATCCTGGCCGAGGACAAGCTGTTCGCCACTCTGGACCCCACCACCCGGGCCCTTACCCTGCCCGGAGGCGAGCGGGTCCTTTTAACGGATACGGTAGGCTTTATCCGGAAGCTCCCCCACCATCTGATCGAAGCCTTTAAGAGCACTCTGGAGGAGGCAAAGTACAGCGATGTGATCCTCCATGTGGTGGACTGCTCCAATCCCCAGATGGATATGCAGATGCATGTGGTCTATGAGACTTTGCGCCAGCTGGAGATCACAGATAAGGAGATCGTCACTGTGTTCAACAAGATCGACCGGGAGGGAGCCGATACCGCAGGCCGGGATATGGCAGCCGATTACCGGGTGAAGATCTCTGCAAAGACGGGAGAGGGGCTCCCGGACCTTCTGGGCGTCCTGGAGACCATCCTCCGGAGCCGGAGGATCTATTTTGAAAAGGTGTTCTCCTATGCAGAGGCCGGGCGGATCCAGCGGATCCGGAAAAACGGCCGCCTCCTGTCAGAGGAATATAAGGAGGACGGGATCCATGTGACGGCCTACGTGCCGGTGGAGCTGTTTGAGGAGCTGTACCGGTAAAGAGAGATACAGAAAGGGATATGCACATACCTGGTGGATAACCTGTGGATAACTACACAATATCTGGTTTATGATAAAAATAAGAAAACCAGATATTGTGTTTTTATTTCGGCTCTGCTATAATAGGGAATACGACATTGGCGATATCCGAAGAAAGGGGAATATAGATGATACAGGTCATCAAGCGCGATGGTGAGATCGCGGATTTTAATTTAGGGAAGATCACAGAAGCAATCAAGAAAGCCTTTAAAGCCACAAAAAAGGACTACAACAATGAGATCCTGGAGCTTTTATCCCTCCGGGTAACGGCAGATTTCCAGAATAAGATGAAGGACGGAAGGATCTCTGTGGAGCAGATCCAGGACAGCGCGGAGCACGTGCTGGAGGAGACCGGATATACGGATGTGGCAAAGGCTTATATTTTATATAGAAAACAGCGGGAGAGGATCCGCAATATGAAAAACACCATCCTGGATTATAAGGATGTGGTGAACAGCTATGTGAAGGTAGAGGACTGGCGTGTGAAGGAAAATTCCACAGTTACATATTCTGTGGGCGGACTGATCTTAAGCAACTCAGGGGCGATCACGGCCAACTACTGGCTGTCGGAGATCTATGACACAGAGGTCGCCGAGGCCCACAGGAGCGGAGACCTGCATCTCCATGACCTGTCCATGCTTACCGGATACTGCGCCGGCTGGTCCTTAAAGCAGCTGATCATGGAGGGACTGGGCGGGATCCCTGGAAAGATCACCTCCTCCCCGGCAAGGCACCTTTCCGTGCTGTGCAACCAGATGGTGAATTTCCTGGGGATCATGCAGAACGAATGGGCCGGAGCCCAGGCGTTTTCTTCCTTTGATACATACCTGGCGCCCTTTGTACGGACGGACCACCTGGACTATCCGGCAGTGAAGAAATGCATCGAATCCTTTATTTATGGCGTCAATACCCCCAGCCGCTGGGGCACCCAGGCTCCATTCTCCAACATCACCCTGGACTGGACGGTGCCGGACGATATGGCCAATATGCCGGCTATCGTAGGTGGAAAGGAAATGGACTTCACCTACGGAGACTGCAAGGCGGAGATGGATATGATCAACCGGGCCTTCATTGAGACCATGATCGAGGGAGATGCCAATGGCCGCGGCTTCCAGTATCCGATCCCTACTTACTCCATCACAAAGGATTTCGACTGGTCCGACAATCTGAACAACCGGCTGCTGTTTGAAATGACCGCCAAATACGGCACTCCGTATTTCTCCAACTATATCAACAGCGATATGCAGCCCAGCGACGTGCGCAGCATGTGCTGCCGCCTGCGCCTGGATCTGCGGGAGCTGCGGAAAAAGACCGGCGGCTTCTTTGGTTCCGGAGAGAGTACAGGCTCTGTGGGCGTTGTGACCATCAACATCCCCAGGATTGCATATCTGGCAAAGGATGAAGACGATTTTTACGAGCGTCTGGACCATATGATGGACATCGCGGCCCGCTCCTTAAAGATCAAGCGGGAAGTGATCACAAAGCTTCTGGACGGCGGCCTGTACCCCTACACCAAGCGGTATCTGGGCACCTTTAAGAACCATTTCTCCACCATTGGTCTTATCGGTATGAACGAGGCATGCTTAAATGCCCGGTGGATCCGGAAGGATCTGGTGAGCCCGGAGGCCCAGAGGTTTACAAAGAACGTGCTGAACCATATGCGGGACCGTCTTGTGATCTACCAGGAGGAGTACGGCGATCTGTACAACCTGGAGGCAACTCCGGCGGAGTCCACCACCTATCGTCTGGCCAGACATGACAAGGAAAAATATCCGGATATCATCACCGCCGGGTGTGAGAAGGATGGAACGCCCTATTATACAAACAGCTCCCACCTTCCGGTATCCTATACAGCGGATGTGTTTGACGCCCTGGATATCCAGGACGAGCTGCAGACCCTGTATACCTCCGGTACGGTGTTCCATGCGTTCCTGGGCGAAAAGCTGCCCGACTGGAAGGCAGCGGCCAAGCTGGTACGGACCATTGCAGAAAATTATAAGCTTCCTTACTATACGCTGTCTCCCACCTACTCCATCTGCCGGGAACACGGCTACTTGAACGGTGAACACTTCACCTGCCCCGTATGCGGGGAAAAGGCAGAGGTTTACAGCCGGATCACCGGCTACTACCGTCCGGTCCAGAACTGGAACGATGGAAAGACCCAGGAGTATAAGGAAAGAAAGATGTACGACATCGGCCATTCCGTCTTAAAGAGATCCCCGGAGGCTTCCAGGGAGATCGCCCAGGCCATCCATCAGGCCAGGGAAGAGATCCAGGAGGCCAGAAATGAGGGAAAGGCCGGAAATGAAGGGAAGGCCAAGGAGCCGTCCATGGTCCCCCAGGGAAACGGCGCTTTCCTCTTTACCACCAAGACCTGCCCAAACTGTAAGATCGCCAAAGAATTTTTAAAGGATGAGCAGTACCAGGTGGTGGATGCAGAAGAAAATCCAGAGCTTTCCGATGCCTATGGGATCATGCAGGCGCCTACACTGGTGCTTGTAAAGGATGGAGAGATCAGAAAATTTGTTAATGCGTCAAATATCAAAAAATACGTGGATTCCAGAAAAAAATAAATTTTAGATGGAATGGATCGGTTAAATGGGAACCGGGAAACGGCCAGGTCACAGGCTGTCTCCCGGTTTCTGCTTTATAAGGGAAAAATCTTACGATTTGAGGAAAAATTCTATAATAATTCGGATAATATCTTGTTGATTCCAGGAAAATATGGTAAATTAAGAGTGAAAGTTGGAAATCAACGGAAGTTTTTGTAACTGGCAGATCATGGTTTCGTGTTTCGGCACAGATAGGAGTTGGGGGATGAAGAGAAATAAATTGTATTATATTTTGTTCGTGCTGTATATTCTGGCTACGGCGTTTGTTCTTTATGTCAATGGGATCTTTACGGGAAATGTGGCATCGTTCCTGAACCTGGCCATCAACGGCGTATTCCTTCTGGTGATAGGGATCCTGTTCGTGATCTGCGGTTTCAGCTTTGCCAGGCTTAACCGGTGCACCGACGAGCTGGTCCGGGTCACAGAGGAGATCCAGAAAGAATACAAAGAGGCAGGGGAAAAGAACCTGTGGGCCAGCTACTGTGAACGCAAGGAGCTGTTCCAGGATGTGGCTTTAAAGGATGCCTTTGGAAAGTACCTGATGCGGATGAAGACATTAAAGACCCGGTACGGGTATACCTCTGTCTGTGATGTGGAGGAGTACATAAACGAGGATCTGCTGGACCAGGCGGGCATGACCCACTTTAATTCGGCCATGGGCGGGACTCTCACCGGCCTTGGCATCCTGGGAACCTTCCTGGGGCTTTCCATGGGACTGGGATCCTTCAACGGAAACGATATCTACACCATTTCCGACAATGTGGGCCCGCTGCTTTCGGGTATGAAGGTGGCCTTCCACACATCGGTATACGGTATTTTCTTCTCTCTGGTATTTAATTTTGTATACCGGAGCCTGATGGCAGACGCTTATGGAAAGATGGACGGCTTTCTGGCAGCCTTCCGTCAGTGCGTTCTTCCCCAGCCGGTGTCAGAGCGGGAAAATTCCGCTTCCATGCTGGTGTACCAGGCGGGAATGGCCGATTCCATGAAAAAGATCATGGAGCTTTTAAAGGGAAATGCCGAGGAGCAGACCCGTGGCGTGGAGCGGATCGTGGCCCAGGTGATGGAAACACTGGAATACTCTATGGGAGCCAGCTTTGCCAGTCTGGGGGATACCATGAGATCTGCCGGCGAGGCCCAGATGGCCTATGCAGAATCCGGCAGACAGCTGACGGAGGCAGCAGAGAAGCTTCTGGATTCCAGCCGTGCCCTCCAGGCCTCGGTGGCTCAGGAGATGGAGCGCCAGGTGGCCTTTGCCAGAGAGTTGCGGGAGCAGAAGGAGGACCTGGCAGCAGCCTGCCGGGAGATGACTGAAGACGTGGGAAACCAGATCCACACCTTTCATCAAATGAGGAATCTGTATGAAAAATAGAAGAAAAAACAGGGAGGCCTTTGGGGAACACAGCTACTGGCAGTCCTACTCGGATATGATGGCAGCGCTGCTTCTGGTGTTTGTGCTGATCATCGCCATCACCCTTGCCATCTACCGCCAGAAGACCGTGGACCTGGACCAGGCCAGGCTGGACCTCAATGCAGCCCAGACCAAGCTGGACCAGGCGGCTCTGGAGCTGGAGGATTTCCGGGCAAAGATCGAGCTTTCCAACGAGGAACTGAATAAGTCCCTGGCAGAGCTCCAGGAGGCCTACGCCCAGGCAGCTCTGACAGAAGAGGAGTTAAATAAGGCGTATCTGGAGATCGAGGATGCCCAGAATGAGCTGGAGGTAACGAAGAGTGAGCTCCAGGATATTGTGGGGATCCGTACAGATATCATCGGAGCCCTTCAGTCGGCCTTCAATAACTCTGCCATGTCCGTGGATGCCCAGACCGGCTCCATTACCTTCTCCTCGGATGTGCTTTTTAACTATAACAGCGCCGTTCTGACGGATGCCAGCAAACAGACCCTCAGGGAAACGATCCCCATGTACCTGGGCGTTCTTTTAAGGGACGAATACCAGGATTACATTGCGGAGATCATCATCGAGGGCCATACGGATACGGTGGGAAGCTATCTGAGCAACCAGCAGCTTTCCTATAACCGGGCCAATTCTGTGGCCAGGTTCTGTCTGGATTCCGGCAACGGCTTAAACGAGACGGAGATCGCCAGGCTCCAGCAGGTGCTGACGGTCAACGGCCGTTCCTTCAGCAACCCGGTGTATACCGCAGAGGCTCCGGGAGCGGAGCTTCAGGTGGACATGGATGCTTCCAGGCGGGTGGAGATCAAGTTCCGGCTGAAGGAGGACGAGATGATCGAAAAGATCTCGGAGATCTTGAGAGACTAGAGGAAAATCAGGGAAAAATAGGAATAGAAGCGGAACGAGGGGACGGGAACTGTCCCCTCGTTGACGTGTGTCCGGCATTTTGCTATACTGAAAGAGAGTGTTTTCACTATTATCTGGAAAGGAATGAAAGGGGTATGACAAAAATAAGAGGAAAAGTGAAGGAACTATGGCTGGATTTTCTGTATGATATTGCCGGTGGATTTTTACAGGCAGTGGCTCTCCACTGCTTCATCGACAGCATCGACATCGCCCCTGGAGGCGCCACCGGTCTGGCCATCCTTCTGAACCGGTTCACCTCCCTGCCCATCGGTATCCTGACGTTTGCAGTGAATGTCCCGCTTCTGATCGCTGCATGGATCTATCTGGGGAAGGGGCGGACCATAAAGACCCTGAAGACAGTGGCGGTGCTGACGGTGATCCTGGACTTCATCATCACGCCTTATGTGCCGGTCTATACGGGAGACAAGATGGTGTCCTGTATTTTTGGCGGCGTGCTCATGGGGGCCAGTCTGGCCGTGGTGTTCATGCGCGGCTCCACCACCGGAGGCGGTGACATCGCAGCCAAGCTGCTTCAGAAGTACCGGCCCCATATGCAGACGGGGACGGCAGTGATGCTGACGGATATGGTGATCATCGGCGCATCCATGGTGGTGTTCGGAAATATTGAATCCGGTCTTTACGGCCTTATTAATATGGTGGTGTCCACCTATGTGATCGATATCATGCTTTATGGTATGAATAAGAGCACCATGGTGACGGTGATGTCCCCCAAGGTCCAGGAGATCGGCGACCAGCTGATGGAGCATCTGGGCCGGGGCTGTACCTTCTTTAAGAGCCGCGGCGGCTACGCCAAGGTGGAGGGAGAGACCCTGATCTGTGTGGTGGACCGGAAGCAGTTTTATAAGGCGAAAAAGATCATCTACGGCATCGACGAGGATGCGTTTGTGATCGTTTCCGAGGCCAAAGAGGTGTATGGAGAAGGCTTTCTGGATTCTGACTGGGAAGTATAAAAGTCTGGAAAAAAAGAAAAAACGGCAGACGGGCAGGATCGTTTATCCGCCCGGACTGCCGTTTTTATATCAGATATTTTTATCTAAAACCTACTGGATATAGGGGGCTGCGACTGCGTCGATGGCAGCCGGATCCTTGGCGGCCCACTGCTCATAGGTCATGCCGGAGGCAGCCACGGTCTTTCCTAACTCCACTAAGAAGGCGGGGATCTGGTCCTCCAGGATCGTTCCGGCCTCCCGGCCCATGGTCTCTCCGCCCTGGAGCTCGTTTCCGTTTACATAGAGGACAAAGGCCGGAAGAGGCTTCTTGTCCACCATTTTCACGCCGCCGCGGAAGCCGATGGCACCAGTCTGGTGGGTTCCGCAGGAGGAGGGACATCCGGAGATATGGATCTGGGGAAGGGCTCCGTCGGGGATCCCGGCTTCCCGTACTGCATGGACGCAGGCGGAAAGGAGAGCCTGGGAGTCGCGGACGCCCACCTGGCAGATGCTGGCTCCGATGCAGCTTACGGATGTTTCAAATAAGGTTTCTGCACCATCACCAGTGGCAGCCAGGACCAGTTTTGCCTCGTCTCCGGTGAGGTTTACGATATAAGCGGTCTCATCGGGAGCCAGGCGCATCTCAGCGTCTTCCATATCAGCCAGAAGATCACTGAGGGAACAGAAGGCAACGGGATCAGGCTGGCCTCCCAGAGGATGCCATACTACGGTATAGAGGCCGTCCTGCTTCTGGGGGATCACACGGGCGCCGCAGGCAGTGGAGCCGTTGCCCTTTTTGGAGATATCCCAGGGAGCCACGGCCAGATCCAGGTTTTCACCGGATGCCAGTACCTGGTTTAACTTTTCCAGGAAGGCCTCGGCATATTTTTCCGGTCCGCCTAAGATCTCCTGCATATAACGGGTGCGGGCCTTTCCGCGGTTTTCATAGTTTCCGTAGGCGCGGAAGGTGAGCCACATGGCCTTTACATAGTAAAGGATCTTTTCCGGATCCACGGCTTCAGCGACCTTGACGCCGAAGCGGGGATTGTTTCCCAGGCCTCCGGCGCTGTAAACGTCAAATTTTCCATCGGGTCTGGCTGCAAAGCCCAGATCCCGGAAGGTGGCATGGGTCAGGTTCTTCGGGGAGCTTGAGAAGGCTACTTTTAATTTTCTGGGCATTTTTTCAGCCTTGATGAAGTTCATCAGATAGTCGGCGGCCGCCTCCGCATAGGGCATAACGTTGAAATACTCGTCCTTTTCCACACCGGAGAGAGGGGAGCACATGACGTTTCTCGGGAAATCTCCGCCGCCGCCCATGGTCACGATCCCGCAGTCCAGGGCCCGTTCCATAATATCAAAAACGGCTTCCTGCTGGAGGTCATGAAGCTGGATGGTCTGGCAGGTGGTAAAGTGGATCCGGGATACCTTGTGGGTACGGACCGCTTCTGCAACAAAGGCCAATTTTTCTCTGGTAACGCGGCCGGCAGTCATACGGAGACGCAGCATGCTGGCTTTTCCGCCCTTCTGGGCGTAGCTTCCATACAGGCCGGAAAAGCCCTTATAGGCCATTTTGTCCAGATCGCCTGCATAAAAGGCAGTTGTTTTTTCCCTGAATTCCGGCAGATCGGCTTTCCAGGACTGGGGATCGATTCGATTCATATTCATTTTCCTTCCTTATAATTAGGATATACAGATTTAACGTACAGGTCCGGATGCCGGACCGCGTCATGAAAAAACAGTCCGGTATCCATGGATGGGGCAGAGAACGCCTGCCCGGTCTCATGATTCCATTGTAGCATAAGAGAAATTTGGTGGCAAGAATATTTCATAGGAGAGAAAAAGGAAAAAAGAACCGCCCAGAACGGCTTCCGCAGGGGAGGCACTTTCCGGACGGATCCAGAGGGGGACGGGAAAGATCACAGATCGAGTCCAAGGGACTTGGCGTATTCACGGGATTCCTCATACCACTGGTTGTAAAGATCCTGCTCCAGCACCATGTCGATGATCTCATTGATCCGATCCGTCAGCTCGTCTTCGCCTTTGGGGATCCCGATCCGGATCCCCTGGGTGCTTTCATCTACAGTAAAGTAAAAATCCGGAAGGATCATCAGTCCGCTTTCCGGGGTGGAATCCAGATAGAGCTGTGCCATTTTCAGCGAGGCGGCCGCAGCGTCGGCACGGCCTGTCTGCACCATCAGAAAGGCGTCATTGGCAGAGGAGACCAGATTCAGCTTTCCGCAGTCCGGGAGCTGTTCTTTTACGAACAGTTCCTGGAGAGAGCCGTTCTGTACGGTGATGGTCCTGTTTTTTAGATCTCCTGCACCGGTGATCGTTCCGGCATCCTCCTGGCGGATCAGGAGGCCGTAGGCCTTCTGGGGATCCTCACTGCCGAAATAATATCCTTTGGAGAGGTTCATGGCTTCGGCCCGCTCCGGCGTATAGGCCAGGGCGGAAATGGCCAGGTCATATTTCCCGGACGTGATGCTTCCCAGCACGGTGGTAAAATCCATGGGCTTCAGGCGCAGCTCCACTCCCAGCTCGTTGGCGATATAGTTGGCCAGCTGGATGTCAGAGCCCGCATACCGGTCCTGGCCGGTTTTTGTGGTGTCGATAAATTCGTTGGGGGCAAAGGAAGGCTCGGTGGCCACCTCGATATATCCCCTCTCTAAGATTGCGTCAAGACGGGAGGAATGGACGCTCTCACCGCCAGTCTGGGAGACCGTATGATGGGTGGATGCCTCAGCGGTGGTACATGCGGTGAGCGCAGCCACGGAAAGGGTCATCAGGGCAGTGAGAGATGCGAAAAATTTTACTTTCCTCATGGGAAAATCCTCCTTCTTGTGGTATTTTGATATTTTTATAAATTAGCAATTTATCATGGTAAAATGCTAACATAGTGAAGAGTATAACCTTAGGATCCGGAATTGTCAAGTCCTTTTATGGGGCTTCCTTTGGAAGGGCCGCCTTTGCAACCGCGGTTTTTATGGCGTTCATCAGAGCCATGGAGGTATACTGGGAGCCTGCGGGATATTCAAGGCCCTCCAGGGACTGGCTTTCCAGGATCTGGGCGGACAGGGCATCCATGGACGGCTGTATCAGAGGATACATGGCGGCCACAGAGTCGCTTAAGGGAACCAGGGTCACGGCGCTTATGCGGTCCGGGCTCACGGCCACCTCCACGTTTACGTTCTGGCGGCCCAGGGATAAGGAGGCCGAGTAGACTCCCGGCGCATAAACGGCCGGAGAAACGCTTTCGGCAGTGGGAGCCGGAGCTTCTTTTTCAGAACGGAACATGAAGAAAAACAGCAGGATCAGAAAGATGGCCAGGCCGATGAAGATGGCAGTGTAGATGATCTCCTTCATCCGGAGGACAACGATTTTTGTTTTGGAGCTCATGGGTCAGTTCCTTTGGGATTCTTTGTTTGTTACAGCTTATGAAAACCCAGGGGTCAATATGACGGGAGGTCTTGTAAAAAGCGGGTTCTCCCATTATAATGGAAACTGACATACTGCGGAGGAAAAGGCCGCAGGATGGGGTGACTTTATAATCAGGAGGTAAGGACAATGGACTTAAGAGAACGGAAAGAGTTTGAAGCCCGGGTACCGGAGATCGCAGCGGCTGTGGAAAAGAAGCCGGTTGGCTGGATCAATCCGCGCCTGGTATCCATGAAGGAGCTGCCAAAGGATCTGGCGGTGACGGTGGAGGATATTGACGATGCAGAGGCAAGGCTTGAGCGGTTCGCACCGTATATTATGAAGCAGTTCCCGGAAACTGAAAAGGACGGCGGACTGATCGAGTCTCCGTTTGTGGAGATCCCGAAGATGAAGGAGCTTTTAAAGGAGCGCCATGGCTGTGAGCTTGCCGGAAGGCTTTACTTAAAAGAGGACAGTCAGCTGGTCATTGCCGGCTCCATCAAGGCCCGGGGCGGGATCTATGAGATCTTAAAGTATGCGGAGACCCTGGCCATTGAAAACGGGCTTTTAAAGACCACGGACGATTATTCCATCCTGGCTTCCCAGGAATTTGTAGATTTCTTTGGACGTTATACGATCCAGGTAGGCTCCACAGGAAACCTGGGCTTAAGCATTGGTATCATCAGCGCGAAGCTGGGCTTTAAGGTCATTGTCCATATGTCCCATGACGCCAGACAGTGGAAGAAGGATCTTTTAAGGAGCAAGGGTGTCACGGTGAAGGAATATGAGTCCGATTATGGGGAAGCCGTAAAGCAGGGGCGGAAGGAATCCGACAGCGACCCCACCAGCTATTTTGTGGATGACGAAAATTCCAGGGATCTGTTCATGGGATACAGCGTGGCTCCCAGAAGGTTAAAGAAGCAGCTGGAGGCGGCCGGAGTTTTCGTGGACCAGGATCACCCGCTGTTCGTATATCTGCCCTGCGGCATCGGAGGAGCGCCAGGCGGCATTGCCTATGGCTTAAAGACCGTGTTCGGTGACAATGTCCACTGCTTCTTTACAGAGCCGGTGGATTCCTGCTGTATGCTGTTGGGCATGGCCACGGGACTCCACGACCAGGTCTGCGTCCAGGATTTCGGCATCTCCGGAAAGACCCACGCCGACGGACTGGCAGTGGGACGGCCGTCCGCCTTTGTCGGCAAGTTCATGGAGCCCATGTTAAGCGGGATCTTTACCACCGGAGACGCAGTGCTCTATGATTATATGCGGGATCTGATGGAAGCAGAAGGTGTGTTCATCGAGCCCTCCTCCTGTGCCGCCTTTGCCTTTGCAGAGGTTCCGGAGCGTCTTGGGGATTACATTAAGAGCCAGGGACTGGAGGAAAAGCAGGAAAACATCACCCACATCGCCTGGGCCACCGGAGGAAGACTGGTGCCGGAGGATGTGAAAGAGGAATACGTCCACACCCATCTGGCCTGATCCCCGGCGGTCCGGCGTCCCGGACCGGGGAAGGACGAAACCCCTTGAAAAAGGGACGGCCGGATGGTAGAATATCAGTCGGAAAGCATGTAAATCATATAGGAGGAAATCATGTATAACAATTTAAACGAAGAGTTATTTGCATTTATTAAAAAAAGCCCCACCAGCTTCCATGCCATTGCCGCTATGGAAGAATATATGGAAAATGCCGGAGCTGAAAAGCTTTCCGAGGGCAGCGTATGGAACTTAAAGGAAGGCGGCACCTATTATGTGACAAGAAATAAATCCGCCATCATCGCGTTCCATGTTCCCTGTAAGGAATTTACCGGCTTCAATATCGCCGCCAGCCACAGTGATTCCCCGTCCTTAAAGATCAAGGAAGATCCGGAAATGAACGTGGAGAACCAGTATGTAAAATTAAACGTGGAAAAATACGGCGGAATGCTCTGCGGACCGTGGTTTGACAGACCCCTTTCCGTGGCCGGCCGTGTGATCGTTCAGGATGGAAATAAGCTGGAGACAAAGCTTGTGGACGTAGACCGGGATATTTTAATGCTCCCCAGCCTGGCTGTCCATATGAACCGGGACGTCAACGACGGATATAAGTACAATTTCCAGAAGGACATGCTCCCCTTATTCCGGATGAATGGCTCCAAGACGGATTTCCTGTCCATGATCGCCGCTGAGGCAGGAGTGGAAAAGGAGAACATCAAGGGCAGCGACCTGTTCCTTTACGACAGGATGGAAGGAAGAGTATGGGGCGCAGAGGATGAGTTCATCTCCGCACCGCGTCTGGATGACCTTCAGTGTGCCTTCACATCCATGAAGGGCTTTTTAAAGAGCCAGAGCGAGAAGAGCGTTTCTGTTCTCTGCGTGATGGACAACGAGGAAGTGGGCAGCGGCACGAAGCAGGGCGCAGGCTCCACCTTCCTTTACGACGTTCTCCGCCGGATCAACTTCTCCATGGGAAGAAGCGAGGAAGAATACTGGACAGCCGTGGCAGCCAGCTTCATGATCTCCGGCGACAACGGCCATGCGGTCCATCCCAACTATGCGGATAAGACAGATCCCACCAGCCGTCCGTACTTAAACGGCGGTATCGTGATCAAGCACAGCGCCAACCAGAAATATACCACCGACGCTGTTTCCGCAGCCGTAATGCGCTGTCTCTGCGACCGTGCAGGCGTGCCCTACCAGAACTTCTTAAACCGCTCCGATATGTTAGGCGGCTCCACTCTGGGCAATATCTCCAACTCCAAGGTATCCTTAAATACCGTGGACATCGGACTGCCCCAGTTGGCAATGCATTCCTCTTATGAGACTGCAGGCGCTAAGGATATGGAGTATATGGTAAAAGCCTTCGAGGAATTCTATAAGTCCTCCATTTCCGTATCGGAAGACGGATCCTTTGAGATCCAGTAAACACACTGGACAGATCCGGCAGCTTATTTTATACTGTATGCAAGGACAGAGGCCAGGACATCAAGTTTGTCCCCGGCCTCTGTATTTGATTTACGGGAGGAAAATATGATGCTGGAAAACCTTGTGATGCTGGCCTTCGTGGCCGTTCTGATGTTCTGCGTGGCCTTTGGGGTCCCAACGGCCGCCGCCCTCATAGCGGGATATGTGATCTTTATCCTTTATGGGATGAAAAAGGGATATTCGGTCCCTTCACTTCTTAAAATGTCCTGGTCCGGTCTTGGTACTGTGATCCGGATCCTGTTTATCTTTCTTCTGATCGGAATCCTGACGGCCCTGTGGAGAGGCGCCGGGACCATTCCGGAGATCATCGCCGTTTCGGCGGGACTGATCCATCCTTCGGGCTTTTTACTGCTGAGCTTCTTATTAAACTGTGCTGTTTCGGTGCTGACGGGCACATTCTTTGGCACGGCGGCCACCATGGGCGTGGTCTGTATGACCATGGGATCGGCCATGGGCGTGAATCCTCTGTTTACAGGCGGGGCGGTGGTATCGGGGATCTTTTTCGGGGACCGGTGCTCCCCGGTGTCCACCAGCGCTCTTCTGGTCAGTGAGCTGACCGGGACCGATCTGTACGGAAATATCCGCAGGATGCTCCGGTCCTGCCTGGTTCCTTTCGTTCTGACCTGTGCAGCCTATCTGGCCCTGGGGGCCTTTTCCAGAGGAGGAAGCGGAGCCATGGATGTGAAGACCATGTTCTCTGGACATTTTACCCTGCACTGGATCCTTCTGGTTCCGGCCCTTCTGATCCTGGTGATGGCGGCCTTCCGCGCAAAGGTGAAATATACCCTGCTGGCCAGTGCGGCAGCGGCGGCGGTGTGCTGTCTGGTATTCCAGAAAATGACTGTTCATGAGCTCATAAGGCTCATGATCTTCGGATACAGGTCAGAGGACCCGCAGTTAGCGGCCATGATGAACGGAGGCGGCTTCCTTTCCATGGTCCAGGTGTCGGTGATCGTGGGGATCTCCTCGGCCTATGCGGGGATCTTTGAGGGTACCGGCCTTCTTCTGGGGATCAAAAGGTACGTGGAGGCCGTCAGCAGGAGGATCACGCCCTTCGGCGGGATCCTGGCAGTCTCTGTGGTCACCTCCATGATCTCCTTTAACCAGACCCTGGCGATCATTCTGACCGACCAGCTCACAAAGGATGCGGAGCCGGACAAGGAAAAACGGGCCCTGGCCCTGGAGGACACGGTGGTCCTCATGGCGGCCCTGGTGCCCTGGTCCATTGCAGGAAACGTGCCCATTTCCACCATAGGCGCACCCATGGCCAGTCTGTGTCTGGCATTTTATCTGATCATTGTGCCATTGTGGAATTTTGCCCGGGCTTTGACGCAAAATCGTAAGAATTTTGAAAGAAACTGAAAGGAAAACGCATAAGAATAGAAAAGTTCTCGTGTTATACTGAAGCTGACACTGAAAGAGAGAAAGAGAGAACAGCGCGGTGGGAGGACATACAGACATGAGACACGACGACAGAATGAATGAAACGGAAGGAAAAACACTGGCCCAGGGACAGGGAATGAATGTACCCGGGGAGACGGAGACCAGAGAGGAAGCGGAAATGTCCAGGGAAAAAGGACAGGACGCGGAGGAGAAGGAGGCGGCCCCGGAAGCACCGCAGGAGGACGCGGCCTTTGACCGGCAGCTGGAGGAGATGATGAACGGAACAGGAGGAAAGAAGGCCGGGAAGAAAAAGCGCGGAAAAAAGAAGTTTCTCCTGGCGGCGGCGGTCCTGGCAGTCCTGGGCATCGGAGCCGTAAAGGTCCTGGGCGGCAGCGAGCCCAGTCTTCCCACAGCAGCTACGGTGACGCCGGTGAGAAAGGAGATCCAGAACCGGCTCTCGGTCAGCGGTCCGGTTTCCGGCACTGACAGCGTGGACGTGGTATCCAATCTCCATGCAGAGGTGCTGGAGATCCCTGTAAAGGAAGGCGATAAGGTCACAAAGGGACAGGTCCTGGCAGTCCTGGACGATACAGACCTGAAAAAGGAAGTGGCCATGGCAAAAAACGATTACGATCTGGCAGTGAGCACCTGCGCGGAGCAGGACCGGGACGCCAGGAACGGCTATGCCAAGGCGGTCCAGGATCTGAAAACGGCCCAGGACAATTATAACCGGACCAAGGTCCTCTATGACAGCGGGGACGTGCCCCTGGTGGATCTGGAAACGGCGGAAAACGGCTTAAACGATGCAAAGCGCCAGGCTGCCTCCTATGAGGTGAAGAATGGCCAGGCAGTGGCTGGGGATTCCTACCGGCTCCAGGTGGAAAAGGCCCGGTTTGAGTATGAGAAGAAGCAGGAGCAGCTGGCGGATACCCAGATCACCAGCCCCATCGACGGCACGGTGGTACGGGTCAACACCAAGGTGGGCCGGTTCGCCGATTCAGTGGAGGACTCGGAGCCTTTATTCATCATAGAAAATCTGGATGTTCTGGAAATGGAGATCAAGGTCAGCGAGTATTCCATCGGAAAGGTGGCTGTGGGCCAGGAGGCAGAGATCTCCGCAGATATCCTGGACGGAGAAACGGTCCGCGGCCAGGTGGTGTCCATTTCCCCCACCGGTGAGGAAAAGGGCGGCGGCTCCACCGAGCGGGTCATCCCCACAAAGGTGCGGATCATGGATGAGAACACAAAGCTCATTGCCGGGATCACAGCCAAGGCCCAGATCGTCCTGGAGGAAAAGGAGGATGCCCTGACGGTGCCGGTGGCCGCCGTGACGGAACGGAACGGAGTTTCCATGGTGCTGGCAGTGAAGGACGGCATGATCCATGAGGTCCCTGTGCAGACCGGCATTGAGGGAGATGTGGAGCTGGAGATCCTTCCCGGCGAGGGCGAGGAGCTGGACGAGACGACCCAGATCGTGGCCGCTCCCTCTGAGGGCTTGACGGAGGGCATGGCCGTGACCGCCATGGCGCAGTAAGGGGGGAATGGATGTGTTTGGAATCAGAGACAAAAAGCTTTCTCCCTATATGACAGAAAACGTCCATGAGGAGCTGATCCGCCTGGAAAACCTGGTGAAGATCTACGATACCGGAGCCATTAAGGTCCTGGGGCTGAAAAAGATCAGCCTGACCATCCGGCGGGGGGAGTTTGTGGCCATCATGGGCCATTCCGGCTCGGGAAAATCCACCCTCATGAATATCCTGGGCTGTCTGGACCGCCCCACCATGGGCCATTATTATCTGGACGGCATCGATACGGCGGAGCTGGATCCCAACGAGCTCTCGGCAGTGCGGAATTTAAAGATCGGATTCGTGTTCCAGTCCTTTAACCTGATCTCCAGGACCTCGGCCTTAAAGAATGTGGAGCTTCCCATGACCTATGCCCGGATCCCCAAGAGGAAACGGGCGGAGCGGGCCATGGAGCTTCTG
This sequence comes from Pilosibacter sp. YYHA0881, assembly GCF_051602715.1. Classification (GTDB taxonomy): domain Bacteria; phylum Bacillota; class Clostridia; order Lachnospirales; family Lachnospiraceae; genus Alitiscatomonas; species Alitiscatomonas aceti. Next base: position 1,130,788 of record NZ_CP175657.1, on the reverse strand, counting down.
GAATGTGTGGGCCTGGGAGCCAGGGCAGACCACATGCCCAATGAAATGTCCGGAGGCCAGAGGCAGAGGGTGGCCATCGCCAGGGCTCTGGCCAACGAGCCGCCGCTGATCTTAGCCGACGAGCCCACGGGAAACCTGGATACGGCGGCTTCCATTGAGATCATGGAGATTTTTTCAGAGCTCCATAAGGCCGGAGCCACGGTGGTGGTGGTGACCCATGAGGAAAATATCGCCGCCTTCACGGACCGGATCATCCGGTTTTCCGACGGCCAGATCATCAGCGATGAGAAAAACTTAAATCCCACGCCTGGCAGCGGAGTGATCCACACCCGGGGACTTTACGGGAGAAAGGGGGAGGCCGTATGCTGATCGAAAATATGGCCATGGCCTTCCACGCCATAAAGGCCAATAAGATGCGTTCCTTCCTCACCATGCTGGGCATCATCATCGGCATTGGCTCTGTGATCTCCATTGTGTCCATCGGCGATACCATGCGGGGACTGTTCCAGGATCTTTATAAGGACGTGGGGATCACCCAGGCCTATGTCCAGATCGGCTACTGGATCGATGATGTGCGTATGACCGATTATTTCACCCTGGATGATCTGGATAAGATCAAAGAGGTATTCGGGGACGAGATCGCCTATATCGACAGCAGCGCGTACCTGAGTACGGACGTACAGGCTGGCCGGACCAAAATGAAGTTTGAATTTACCGGCATCGACTATAATTACCAGGATGTACAGCCAGTGGATGTGATCTACGGCCGCTATCTCAACGAGGGAGATGTGCTGGGCCGGAGGAAAAACCTGGTGATGGAGGCAAAAAGCGCCGAGAAGCTGTTCGGAACGGAAAATGCCGTGGGGAAAAGCCTGCGGATGACCGTTTACGGGGAGACGGACGAGTATACGGTGGTGGGCGTTTACAAAAAAGAGATGAACGCCTTCCAGGCGCTGATGATGGGGACTGGGAGCGATACGGGGGCGGCCTTTATCCCCTATACGATCCTCACCTGGCCCAATGATAACTTTTACTCCTGCCGTCTGTTCGCGGCGGACGATGTGGATATGACGGATTTTATGAACCGGCTCATGGCGTATATTGCCAAACAGAAGGACAGGAAGCCCGAGGACTTTTACAGCCAGACGGCGGTGGATGAGATGGGCAGTGTGGACAGTATGATGGGAGCCCTGTCGGCGGCTGTGGGCGGGATCGCAGCCATTTCTCTCCTGGTGGGAGGCATCGGCATTATGAACATCATGCTGGTCTCCGTTACAGAGCGGACCCGGGAGATCGGGATCCGGAAGGCTCTGGGAGCCAGGACCCGGGACGTGCTGATCCAGTTCCTGACAGAATCGGCGATCCTCTCGGCCTGCGGCGGCATCATCGGCGTGGTGCTGGCGGTGAGCGTGGTATCCCTGGGCGGCATGGCCCTGGGACTTCCAGTGGTCATAAAGCCTGGGATCATTTTCCTGGCTGTGGGATTCTCCGCGGTGGTGGGAATTTTCTTCGGGATCTATCCGGCCTCCCGGGCGGCCAAGGCAGATCCCATTGACGCTCTGCGGTACGAATAAAAATAAAAGAAGCTGTTTTGCTGGGACCGGCCGGAAGGCCGGTCCTTTTGCAGACAGGGGATGCGTACCCGCCTTATGGGGCGCACCTTAGCTTCACAGTGCACTAGTCAACGAAAAGTAGATTGTGGCGTATTACTGCGCAGAAGAACGAGAAATGTGATATTCCTTTTCTGCGTCATGAACGGTTATTTCACCTTCTACAATTCTTCTCCCAATGAGTATGCGTTCTTCTTTGGTAAGCATATGTGATACCTCCTGTATAATATAAGAATCTATAGAATAAAAGACTATTTCTATTGTCTACTATTTTTTGGAGGTGTCTACTTTTATCTTACCACTTCACGCAGGCCCTGTTGTTGGGCATAGAATAGACTTTTTTTCTGCTATGCCCAAAATTCCTGCAGTTTTTGGGCATATACAGGGAAAAAAGAGAGATATGTCCAATCCCGCAGGAAGATCCGATGAAAATCCAGGATTTCTGTACGATTTTTGGGCATCATGGAAAAAAGGGGGGATTTTTGCCCAAAATTTTTGACGATACGAGAGGGGGGAATATGAAACTAGGAGAGCATATGGTTGGCAGGCCGGAGAATGGGAGAGCCGGAGAATGGGAGAGTCGGGGAATGGGGAGAGGAAAATTAGAGAGGGCAGAAAGATGTGGAGGGGCAGATCTGCGGCATAATTCCCTTTCGCCGCATGGCGATCCCCACAGAGCGTTTTTTATGTCATAGGGCGCACTTCTCGATGACATAAAAAACGCCCGGGACAAAGCCCGGGCGGATGAAACAAGATCTGTTTTTTACTGGATCCACGCACCGCTTCCGTCTACGGTGTAGCCGTCGGGAGTGGTGGTATTGGATAACATGGTGCCGCAAAAGCCGTCGCTCTTCTCATTGAAGTAATACCAGCGTCCGTCGATCTGCTGCCATCCGGTGACCATGGCGCCCTCTGTTCCGGCTCCGGCAGGAGTCAGATAGTACCAGTTGTTTAAGTTGTCCTTAAACCATCCGGTGGCCATATCGCCGTTGCTGCCGAAGTAGTACCAGTTGTTGGTGATATAGAGCCAGCAGCTCTGGGCCAGGATCCCGTTCTTAAAGGTAAAGCGCCAGATATTTCCATCCTTGGACCACTTTCCGCCCTCTGGGGACTGGTTCATCAGATCCACGCGGACGCTTCTGCTGGAGCCGCCGCCGGAGCTGCCGGAGCTGCCGGAGGAACCGGAGCCGCTGTTTTCCCTGCGGAGCTTTACGGTGAACCTTCCAGGATCATTGGTGTAGACCACGATGCAGCCGGTCTCCTCGTCATACCAGAGGGTATCGCTTTCGTTCGCCACATCCTCGAAGCCGTCGGGCATGGAGATGTAGAATTTCAGCGGAGTCCGCAGGGAAGTGACCTTTGTTTCAGTTCCCTCTGCGGATCGGGAGCTTCCCTCTGTGGTCTTATAAAGTTCCAGGTCGAAGGAATACGTCCGGCTGGCGTTGCTGGGCGTGGAGATATTGGAAAGCTCTGCCCGGAGGCCCGTGATGGAGCCATGGTCCGGGGCGAAGGCCAGGGGATAGTAGTCCATTCCCTCCAGCGGCTCTGCACACTGGACATCCATGGCTGCACCCACGCCCAGGGAGTCAAACAGGAAGGAGAGCTTTTTCACAGTGGGCTCTGCGGACTTTCCGGCCATGGCCTTCTGGACGTCGTTCTTATCCAGGGCCTCTGCCAGCTTCCAGAGGGCGCCTTCTGCGGCGTCCCGCTCCTCCTGGGGAAGACCGGACAGGTCATTGGGAAGGGAGTCGGCCAGGGCCTGAAACTCCTTTGCGTTGGACGGGGTGGCGATGGAATCTGGAAGCTCCGGATCAGTACCTGGCTTATCCTCTTCGGTTCTTTCCTCAGCCAGCACAAAGGTACTGAAGTGGGTCACTGTGAAGGAAGCCGTGCGGGCCTCCCGGTCGATCTCCAGCGGCCAGATATCTTCATACGTTCCGTCATTGGAATAGTGGAGCACATGGAAGAATTCTGGATTGACATTTTCCGGGATCGGAACGGTGATGCGTACCGGAACCTTAAGCTCCGGAACGGCTCCGCTGAGGCTGAAATCCACCTGGATGGTGTTTTTATACCTCATGGCATCCACAACTGCGTCCTTATGAGGCTTTCCGATATTGAAGGAAACGGTGGAACCGGCTGCCGCAGCGTTTAAGGCAGCGCCGATCACCTTTACCTGGCTGTGGTCGATGCCCACCTCATTGGAGGTGATATTCTGTTCCAGGGTCACATTCTGATCCTTTATGTACTGCTGTTCCAGGGCCTCGACCTTGGCCAGAACGTCTGGATCCGACTGCATGGCCACCTGGACGTCCTTGATATTTTCTTTTAAAGCATCCGGTGCCTGTTCCATGGAAATTTCGCCGGAAGTGATCTTATCAAGAGTACCCGATACCTTGTCGGAAGCGTCGCCTGGCTTGTAGGGATCATCTGCGTAAACGGTTTCACTATGGAAGATCTTGGACGGCGTATTGCTGACGGCGCGGACGGAGAAGGAGTATTCCTTTGCGCCTTCCTTTGTCATGTTGTCAGCCAGATCCTGGCTGGTGTTCTGTACATTGGAGTATCCACTCCAGGATTGACCATCAGCTAGAAGATATACTTCATAGCCTTTGAAATAGGATGCATATTCCGCCGGAATTTCCGGAGCATCCCAACAGGCTGTGGTGCCATCCCAACGAAGATTGACTGGACTCCCTAATGATACGGAAGACTTTTCAAATGTCCAGGGAGCGGAAAGCTCGGACCAGTCGCTGTTTAGGGTATCGTTACCATCTCCAAGCGCCATAACTCTAAAGGTATAAGTTCCAGAGTCCTTCAATTTGTTGACAAATCCGCTGGATTTCAGCCATTCACGGGTATCTGTGGAGGAAAATGTGTGGCGGGAATTGTATGTGCGCTCCCCGTCCCGGAACGCCTCCACCTGGTATTTATTGCTGGCATTCTCCACCCGCTTCCACTCGGGAAGAGCCTCTCGTTTGGAACTCCACCGTACGACCGGTGTGTCCAGTTTCACTGCCGCCAGCGATGAAAACGCCATACTCATCGCCAGCACTGCCGCCAGTGGGGCGGTAAATCGCTTTTTCATACGTTTGTACCTCCTTATAAATATTCCTGGGGGGGGTATCCTCCCATGGAAAAATTATATAGTTTTTCATGGGGAAACTCAATAAAACAGGGATAGAAATGGGGGATCCTGTATGGTATAATGTCTGCAAAGCAGACATTATACCATCGCGCATCTGGTTTTCGCGTTTACCGCGAAAATCCAGGCGCTCAATTCTCCCGGAGGGGTACCATGTCCGGAGGACATGGTATAATCAGGATACAGACCATATCCACGAGAGGAGGAATACAATGAAGGTGATCGGTGCTTTATTCCGTCTTTCAAAATTTTTCTGGGCTCCGCTACTATGGGCGGCGGTGATCAGTGTCTTCCTGTTCTGTGCGGGACGGCAGAGGCTGATCTTCTGGGCGCTGTATCTGGGGCTTATTCTGACGGCAGTTCTTGGGATCGTGTATTTAGTAGGGGAGTTTACCCGGAATCAGGATCAATGATGGAAAATGATAAAAAGGCCGCCCGGGCATGATGCCTGGCCGGCCGAAGTATTTTATGGAGGCTGTTTACAGATCCAGCTTCAGATCTCCCTCACGGATCCATCCGGCCTTCCTGGAGAGCTCTCCGAAGATCCAGGTGAGGACGGCGGGAAGGATGAAACAGATCATGAGGATCCCGGCCCACATCCTGGGGCCTTCGCCGGACATGGCGGTATAGATGCCGATGGGGCCCACAAGACCGCAGGTCCCCATGCCCGCGCCTGCCGGGATGTTTTCCAGCTGAAAGACCATGGTGGCCAGGGGGCCGGTGACCATGGACGCCAGGGTGGGAGCGATCCAGATCCTGGGGTTTTTCACGATGTTTCCCATCTGGAGCATGGAGGTCCCCAGGCCCTGGGCCAAAAGACCGCCCCAGCCGTTTTCCTTAAAGCTCATGACGGCAAAGCCCACCATCTGGGCGCAGCAGCCGGCTGTGGCCGCTCCTCCGGCCAGGCCGTCCAGGGACAGCATGATACAGATGGCCGCGCTGCTGATGGGAAGGGTCAGGGCAATGCCGATGAGAGCCGATACCAGGATCCCCATGAAAAAGGGCTGCATTTCCGTGGCAGTCTTGACCATTTCTCCGAACAGGGTCATGAACCGGGATACGCCGGGGCCCACGAACTGGGCCATAAAGACGCCGGAAATGATGGTAACGCCGGGAGTGACCAGGATGTCCACACGGGTCTCTTTGGACACCAGCTTTCCCAGCTCCGCAGCCACAATGGTGGCCACCAGAGCGCCCACGGGTCCTCCCAGCTCATTGCCTGCGATCCCCACGGTGGCGGCGGAAAAAAGAACCAGCTGCGGCGCTTTTAAGGCATAGGCAATGGATACGCCCAGGGCGGCTCCGGTGGCCCCTTTGGCGTAGGAGGCGATGGTATTGAAAACCTCCACGCCCGTTTTTTCCCCGATGGTGGAAAAGATGGTCCCGATCAGGAGGGAGGCGAAAAGGCCGAAGGCCATGGCCCCCAGGGCGTCGATGAAGTACGTCTGTACGGTGAAATTGATCTGCTTTCTCTTTAGGAATTCCTTCCAGGATCCCCGGTGCTTTGGTGCTGTTTCCATGATTCAGTGACTCCTTTTATCGTTTTCGCGGCCGTTCAGCCATGGGAAGATCCGGACAGGAAGACACATAGCGGAACGATTGCGGATCTCCAGAGATACGTTAAGAAATTAACGATCCCATTGGTCAACGTATTCTGCCATAGAAACCAGAAAAAAGCAAGGAAATCGCAGAAGATTGATATGAATTTAACGAAATATTCCGGACAGAGGGATCCTCCGGGAGCCAGGGACTGAGGCAAGATTTTCTTGCCTGGCTTTCCTTCTTATGATATACTAAGGCCCTGTAAGGAGATGAGAACATGAAAAAACGTATGGATTACGGCGCTATGATCTTTGATCTGGACGGAACCCTGGTGAATTCCATCCATGCGCTGACCTATTGTACCAACAAGTCCCTGGAGCGGTTCGGGCTGGGGCCTCTGTCTGAGGAGCAGATGATGACCATTGTGGGAGACGGCTATAAAATGCAGATGAGGCGGTCGCTGGCGGCCTGTAAGGATACGGATCCGGCCCATTATGAAGCCATCCTCCCGGTTTATATGGAGATCTTCGGGGAAAACTGTAACTACCAGATGCATGCCTACGAGGGCATCGGGGAGCTCCTGGCCTTTGCCAGGGAAAAGGGGATGAAGCTGGCCGTGGTCTCCAACAAGCCCCACGCCCAGGCCGTGAAGACCGTGGAGTATGTGTTCGGAACGGACGCTTTTGACACGGTGGTCGGAGAGCGGGAAGGGATCCCGAAGAAGCCGGATCCAAGAGGTGCTCTGGAGGCGGCAAAGGAGATGGGCGTTGCTCCGGAAAACTGTCTGTATTTCGGAGATACCAACACGGATATGGAAACAGGAAGAAATGCCGGGATGGACACGGTGGGAGTCCTGTGGGGATTCCGGGGCCGGGAGGAGCTGGCGGCCTTTGCCCCGGCGTATCTGATCGAAAGCCCCTGGGACATGATCCGGATCCTTTCCGGGAAAGCTGAGGAGAATCATTGAGGAAATCTGTAAAAACGAGGAAAATAAGAGGGGGAACATGGCTGGCGCTGGCAGTGATGTTCCTTTTCTGTCTCCTTTCCGGCTGCGGGAGAGCAGAGAGCGGAGAGGAGCCGGGAGACGGGGAAGGCGGGAGGAAATTAAAGGTAGCCGCCACTCTGTTCCCCTATTATGATTTTGTGCGCCAGGTGGCCGGAGACCAGGTGGAGCTGTCCCTGGTGATCCCGGCGGGCATGGACAGCCATTCCTTTGAGCCTACGCCAAGGGATATCCGCACCATGCAGGAGGCGGATGTGATCATCGCCAACGGCGGGGCCATGGAGCACTGGGTGGACCAGGTGGTGGATTCCTTTGACCGGGAGGACCAGACGGTGGTCATCATGATGGACCATGTGGATGCGGTGGAGGAAGAAATCGTGGAAGGGATGGAGCATTCCGACGAGGGCCATGGCCACGTTCATGTCCATGAGGACGGTGAGGAAGATGGTCATCTGGAGGAGGATGAGAGTCAGTATGAGATCGAGTACGACGAGCATATCTGGACCTCCCCGGTCAATGCCATGAGGATGGTGGACGTGATCGCTGAGACTCTTACGGAAAGGGATCCGGACCATGGGGCCATGTACCAGGCAGGAGCTGCCGCGTATCTGGAGGAGCTGGAAAGACTGGACAAAGAATTCCGGGAGGTAAGGGATAGCGCGGTCCACGACATGATCGTCATGGGCGATAAGTTCCCGCTGCGGTATTTTGCCGACACCTACGGACTCCGTTACCGGGCGGCCTTTTCCGGCTGTTCCTCGGATACGGAGCCCAGCGCCAGGACCATTGCCTATCTGATCGACAAGGTAAAAGAGGAGGGGCTTCCTGTGATTTACTATCTGGAGCTTTCCAGCCACCGGGTGGCGGAGATCATCGGAGAAGAGACAGGGGCCGTACCTCTTTTGTTCCATTCCTGCCATAACGTGACCCGGCGGCAGTTTGAGGAAGGGGTCACATACCTGGAGCTGATGGAACAGAATGTGAAGAATCTGCGGGAGGGACTGTGCAAATGAGCCAGCCGTTATTAAAATGTGAGCATGTGGATTTTGGATATGAAAATTATGATGTGGTAAAGGATGTGTCCCTGGAGATCTGCCAGGGGGATTACCTCTGCATCGTGGGAGAAAACGGATCGGGAAAGAGCACGCTGATGAAGGGGCTTCTGGGGCTTTTAAAGCCCACTGGCGGAAGCCTTATGGTATCCGACGATCTGAAGCGGTCCGGCATCGGATATCTTCCCCAGCAGACGCCGGCCCAGAAGGATTTTCCGGCCACAGTCCAGGAGGTGGTGATCTCCGGCTGTCTCGGAAAGCGGGGGAACCGTCCGTTTTACTCAAAAAAAGAAAGGGAAACGGCGGCAGTGAACATGGAGCGTCTGGGGATCACAGATCTGAGAAAGAGCTGCTACCGGGATCTTTCCGGCGGCCAGAAGCAGAGGACGCTGATCGCCAGGGCCCTCTGTGCCACAGACCGCCTTCTGATCCTGGACGAGCCCATCACCGGGCTGGATCCCTCCACCACCCAGGACTTTTACCGGGTGATCCGCCATTTGAACCGGGAGGAGCAGGTGGCCGTCTTAATGGTGTCCCACGATATCCAGAACATCGTGGTCCAGGCCAATAAGATCCTCCACTTAAAGCAGAGTGTGTTATTTTACGGCTCTGTGGAAGACTATAAACAGACGGAATGCGGGAGAGAATTCCTGGGAGGTGGAAAATGATGGAGCTTTTAAGAGAAATGCTTTCGTATCCGTTCATCGTCCGGGCGCTGACCGGCGGCCTTCTGATCTCTCTGTGCGCCTCCCTTCTGGGGGTGAGCCTGGTGCTGAAGCGGTATTCTATGATCGGGGACGGCTTATCCCATGTATCCTTTGGAGCCCTGTCTGTGGCCGTGGCTTTTGGGTGGGCTCCCCTGGCGGTATCCATCCCCGTGGTGGCCGCCGCCGCGGTGCTGCTCCTTCGGATCACCGGCAATGGGAAGATCAAGAGCGATGCGGCCATTGCCATGATCTCCGCCGGCTCTCTGGCTGTGGGGATCATCGTCACATCCCTGACCACGGGAATGACCACAGACGTCAGCAGCTATATGTTCGGCAGCATCCTGGCCATGAGCCGGGAGGACGTGGTATTGAGCGCCGTCCTGTCCCTGATCGTCCTGGGAATGTTTATTCTCTGCTACAATAAGGTGTTCGCCGTGACCTTTGATGAGAGCTTTGCCAGGGCCACCGGAGTCCGGGTCTCCGGCTACAATACGATCCTGGCGGTGCTGACGGCGGTCACCATTGTCCTGGGCATGCGGATGATGGGAGCCATGCTGATCTCCAGCCTGATCATCTTTCCGGCCCTCACCTCCATGCGGGTATTTAAAAGCTTTTCCGGCGTGATCCTTTCGGCGGGGACCGTATCCGTGGTCTGCTTTTTCATCGGCCTGGTGCTTTCCTATGTGTACTCCATCCCGGCGGGAGCCAGCGTGGTGGTGGTCAACATGGGAGCCTTTGGGATTTTTTCCGTGATCCAGGCTGTCCGGAGGCGGTAGGACGGGAAATTTTAAGGGCGGCGGTTGACTTTGGGAAAAAATGTGTTAAAGTTAGTAACAGACAACCGTTATTTCATGGATTGAATAGAAAGAAGGAATTAAAAATGACAAAGATCGATATTATTTCCGGCTTCCTGGGGGCTGGAAAGACCACATTTATAAAAAAGCTTCTGGAGGAGGCCATTGCCGGGGAAAAGGTGGTGCTGATCGAAAATGAGTTTGGAGAGATCGGCATTGACGGCGGCTTTTTACAGGATTCTGGCATTGAGATCCGGGAAATGAACTCCGGCTGTATCTGCTGCTCTTTAGTGGGCGATTTCGGCCGCTCCCTGTCCGAGGTGCTGACCAAGTATGAGCCGGACCGGGTGATCATCGAGCCGTCCGGCGTTGGAAAGCTGTCTGACGTGATGAAGGCTGTCTGCGATGTGGCCGGAGAGATCGACGTGGTCTTAAACGGCTCTGTGACGGTGGTAGATGCCCAGAAGTGCAAAATGTATATGAAAAACTTCGGAGAGTTCTTCAATAACCAGATCGAAAGCGCCGGGACTATCGTTTTAAGCCGTACCGACGTGGCAGACGCCGATAAGGTGGCAAAGGCAGTGGAGCTGATCCGGGAGAAGAATCCTAAGGCAGCCGTTGTTACGACTCCCATCGGCCGTCTCACCGGAGCCCAGCTTCTGGAGATCATTGAAAAGCCCACCGACGACATGGCGGCTGAGCTTCTGGAGGAGGTAAGGCAGGGACACCATCATCATGAGGACGAAGAGTGCTGCTGCGGCCACGACCATGAGCACCATCACCACCACCACGATCATGAGGATGAGGAGTGCTGCTGCGGCCACGACCATGAGCATCACCATCATCACGATCATGAGGAGGGAGAGTGCTGCTGCGGCCATGACCATGAGCACCATCACCACCACGATCATGAGGACGGGGAGTGCTGCTGCGGCCACGATCATGACCATGAGCACCATCACCACCACGGCCATGACGCCGACGAGGTTTTCACAAGCTGGGGACTGGAAACAAGCCGCAGCGTGAGCCTGGAACGGTTAAATGAGATCCTCCATGACCTGGCCCACACAGAGAAGTACGGCACGGTGCTTCGTGCCAAGGGCATGCTGCCGGATGAAAACGGCGTATGGCACTATTTTGATATGGTTCCCGAGGAGACGGAGGTGCGGGAAGGCGCGCCCATCTATACAGGAAAGGTGTGCGTCATCGGCTCCGGCTTAAAAGAGGACGATCTGAAGGAACTGTTCCATTAATTTTAATCACTGGGAGAAATCATGAGCGGAAATAATCAAGAAAAAATGCCGGTGTTTCTGATCAACGGCTTTCTGGAGGCTGGAAAGACCCAGTTTATCTCCTTTACACTGCAGCAGGAGTATTTCCAGGCTGACGGAGTTACGGTCCTGATCCTCTGCGAGGAGGGGGACACAGAATATGATCAGGAGCTGTTAAAGAAAACGCGGACAAAGGTGATCACCGTGGACAGCGCAGACGAGCTGGATGAGGACTTTTTCGGCCGTCTGGAAGCACTCTACGATCCGGACCGGGTGCTCATCGAATGGAACGGGATCTGGCCCCAGGATCAGCTGAAACTTCCGGCAGACTGGGAGCTGTTCCAGCAGATCACCATCATCGACGGCTCCACCTTTGAGCTTTATTTAAATAACATGAAGCCGCTGCTGGGACTTATGGTGAGGAATTCCGAGCTGATCATCATGAACCGCTGCGACGATCTGACCGATGACAGCCTGACCCGCTACCGCAGGGGGTTAAAGGCCTTAAATCCACAGGCCGACCTGATCCTGGAGGATGCGGAAGGGGAGATCGAGCAGGAGCTTCTGGAGGAGGATCTGCCCTATGATATGAAGGCAGATGTGATCCAGATCGACCCGGGGGCCTACGGCATCTGGTATATCGACGCCCTGGACAAGGAGGACCGGTACAAGGGGAAGGTAGTGGAATTTACGGCTATGGTCTTAAAGTCTCCGGAATTCCCGAAGAATTACTTTGTTCCGGGCCGTATGGCCATGACCTGCTGCGAGGCGGATATGACCTTCCTGGGCTTTGTATGCAAGGCAAGAGAGGCCAGGACCCTGGAGACCGGAATGTGGGTAAAGGTCCGGGCCAGGATCGAATATGAGTTCTGGCAGGACTACGACGGAACCGGTCCGGTGCTTTACGCGGAAAGCGTGGAGCCGGCAGAGGAGATCAAGGAGATCGTCCAGTTTTAGGGCAATAAAGTAAAAATAAGCTGCTGCGAAAGGAAAGCATCCATTTCCTTTTTGCAGCAGCTTATTTTTATGCTCTGGGAAAGAATTATGCCGCCGGCAGGAAGCCCGCAGGCAATATTTCCTACCCTACATGGGCGGCACCGGCACCGGGCGCTCCCGGTCAAAAACGGTGGTAACGTCGAACAGGTCGCTTAAATGATCCTTGGAAGGATTTGTTTCCGGAAGGTCGTAGTACATGCGGTAGCCGTCCAGGTTCCGCCGCCCCTGGCGCAAATAATCAGACCCCAGCTGTACCCAGGCGGGGCTGGAATCCACATTGCAGAAATAGCGGAAGCCCTTGTCGTACAGATAGGCAAATTTTTCGTTTTCCCGGGTATAGGCCCGCCAGTCGCCCACGTCTGCGCCGAAGGGGTAGAGGATGATATCGGTGGGGCCGATGAGAGATTCCACCCGCTCCTCCCATTTATCGGTGTCTGTTTTTACAGAAGCCAGATCCCGGGAGCCCAGGTTGATATGGCCCCAGCTGTGGGAGGCCAGCTCCCAGCCGCCGTCCCGGAGGCACTGGGCCACCTGTCGGACAGATTCCAGGTCCTCCTCATAATTAGGGTTGGAGTCCTTATATTCCGGATCGGTGCGATAGCCTAAAACACCCTGGTAGCCGGTGAAGGCCAGGACTGCCCTGGCTCCTTTATAGGAAAAGTCCGGGTGCTCTGCAATGAAATCCTCCAGCAGAGGTACCAGGTCGAAGGAGCCGGTGACCACGGTCCCGTCGTCCAGTTCCATTTCACAGGTGGGCTTTCCATCGTCCCCGATGACGATCCGGGTGGCAAAGCCGTCGCCCTTCATATAGTCATAATAGCAGACATCGTCCTGGGACATGACGAAGGGCTTCTTTCCCGGCGGCAGCATGATATCGCCGGCCACAAATTTTGGGTTTCCGTTTTCATCTGTGGTCTCATAGGCGATATCCCGCATCCGTACCAGCACATAGCCCCGTTCATACATCTGATCCAGGATCTTTAAAAATTCGCTTTTGGTGGTCATCACCTGGTTATAGCCCTTTTCATCTGAATCGCCGTCAAAGGCTTTTTTATTATCCATGATCAGGGAGTGGAAGAACACATGGGTGATGGAGGCCGTATCAGCCCGGACCAGTGTTGTTTTTATCTCTTCATAGGACGCGATGGCATCCAGGACCGCCTGCTCACCGGAAAATTCTGCACTGTCCTTTAACAGGGCGATGGCTCCGTCATAGTCGTAGGAGGCGGCCAGGCCCGAGGCTCTGGAAAGGAGTTCGTCCAGGCCGGAGGGTTCTGTTTCCGCAGGACTGGTCCCTGTTTCTCCGTCCTCACCGTTTCCCGGGTCTGCGCCGGGCTCTGCGGGGCTGGATGCAGACGGGTCGTCGGGAGCAGGATGGGAGCCGGCTCCGGGGAAGCCTTTTGTCTTAAAAAGCCAGATTCCTGCTCCGGCGGCAGCCAGGATCCCAAGGATCATGAAAAAGATGAGGATACGGACCATGCGCTGGCGTTTTCTCTGCTTCTGGCGTCTGGATATGTATGCACGGCGGCGGGTATAGTCGTCTTCAAACTGCATTGGATCACCTCGAATCGTATTTTTAAGCCCTTTTCTGCCGGGCGGGCTTTTTATCCCTTCGTGGGTCTGCTTCACAGTCATTATACCATGTCCTCCGGACATGGCCCCCCTCCGGGGAATTTAAGCGCCTGGATTTCTGCGGTGAACGCAGAAACCAGATGCGCGATGTTATAATGTCTGCTTCACAGACATTATAACATAATTTCCCGGAAGGTGTTATGGGAATCCGTGAAAAAAAGCAACAATCCAGCCTTGTAAAGATCCGGATAGGACTGCTGCGAAAAATACATAAAGATCCATGTCCCGGCCATATTTTGTAAGGAGATCATGACGGTTTGAGAGGACATGGTGGAAACGTGAAAAAAACAGGAAAACGGGCGGCCGCCCTTCTCCTATCCTGGGTGATGGCCCTGGGCGGCGGCTCTATGCCGGTGATGGCAGAAATGGTCCCGGGACGGGAAACGGTCCGGGAAGAAACGGAGGCAGGGCAGGCAGAGAGCCCGGAAAGCGGCCAGACAGGGCCCCAGGGCCAGGAGACGGTACAGCCGGGAGCTGCCCCGGAGGAGAGCACCGGAGGGCCGCAGATCGCTGCGCCGTCAGCCCTTCTTATGGAGGCGTCCACGGGAACGGTGATCTTTGAAAAAAATGCCGACGAGCCCAGAAATCCAGCCAGCGTCACCAAGATCATGACACTGATCCTTATATTCGATGCCCTCCAGTCAGGAAAGATCCGTCTGGACGACCAGGTGGTGACCAGCGCCTACGCCAAATCCATGGGAGGCTCCCAGGTATTCCTGGAGGAGGGGGAGATGCAGACCGTGGAAACACTGATCAAGTGCATCGTCATCGCCTCCGGCAACGATGCCTCCGTGGCCATGGCGGAGTACATAGGCGGAGACGAGGGGACCTTTGTGCGGATGATGAACGAGCGGGCCGCAGGCCTTGGCATGGAGCACACGAGGTTTGTGGACTGCTGCGGCCTTACAGATTCTCCGGATCATGTGACCACGGCCCGGGATATTGCCTTAATGTCCCGGGAACTGATCACAAAATATCCACAGATCATCAATTATTCTACCATATGGATGGAAAACATCACCCATGTGACGAAGCAGGGAACAAAGGAGTTCGGCCTGTCCAACACCAACCGGCTTTTGAAGATGCCTGTGAATTTCCAGGTGACGGGCCTTAAGACCGGTTCCACCAGCATTGCCAAATACTGTCTGTCGGCCACAGCGAAAAAAGACGGGGTGGAGCTGATCGCCGCCATCATGGCTGCGCCGGATTATAAGGTGCGGTTCCAGGATGCGGTGGCTCTTTTGAATTATGGATATGGAAACTGCCGTCTGTACCGGGATGAGGCGCCGCCGGAGCTGCCAAAGATCCAGGTGCTTGGAGGCGTCCGGGACTTTGTAAAGGCCGGGTACAGGGAAGGCTTTTCCTTCCTGGGACTCCACGGGGAGGATTTTTCCGCCATAGAGAAGGAGCTGCAGCTGGAAGGCCCGGTGGAAGCGCCGGTGGGAGAGGGAGATGTTTTCGGTTATCTGGTCTATACGCTGGATGGCGAGGAGCTGGGCCGGGTGGCCGTGACAGCAGAGGAGTCTGTGGAAAGGGCCGGATTTCCAGACTGTCTGAAAAAGGTGTGGGGGCTGTTTTTTACCCCCACACCAGCTTGCTGATATTCCGGTCCTTTAAGAATCCAGGGATCTGGTACAGGACGAGGACATCGGTGATCTCCTGCTCCTGGATCAGGTCCCCGAGCCTTCCATTATAATACCGGAGATCGATCATAAGGGTCTCCGGGAAATGGAGAGCTGCAAAGGGGGCGAAGCAGTGGGCGTAGGAGTCCTTGATAATAAGAAGCTTCCCGCCGCTGTCCGCCTGGGGATTTACGATCCTTGTGAGACCATGGTTCCCGTCCAGGAACACCCGGTATTTATCCCGGGTCTTTAAAGCCTCCATAGAGTAAAGACTGTGGACAGGCTCCTGGCTTCCATCATAAAATACGCTCCATTCCGGCTCCTGGATGGGCCTGTAAAGCTCGATGGAGTCAGGCTTTACAGGAACGTTGAGCCTGGAGTGGATGGTGCCCAGAAAGTCCTCCGAAACGGTTTCCACAGAAAAACCGGAAGGCTCCAGGGACGTGAGGCCGGAAGCAGAAGCCCAGGCCTGGTAGGCCGTATAGGCCCCGGAGGCAGTCCAGTGATGGTCTGTCCTGTAATAAAGGGGGCGGTCCGGTCCGTCGGCTTCTTCCTGTAAAAGGGCGTCCCTTACGGGCACAAGCATGGAAGACAGCCCGGCTTTTTCCAGGAAATCCGTGGCCGCCGCCTGGGAAAAGGGGGAGGCAGAGGCCGGGAGCTTTTCTGTGAGGATCTCAGAGGCCGTGGGGGCCAGAAGCACCTTCACATGACCGTCTCCCAGAAGCGCCTCCTGGCGGAGGGCAAAGGCCGCCAGGGCGTCCAGGTTTTTCTTTGAGAGCTCCGGATCCATGTCCTCGGCATAAAAGGCCTCGATGAGATAGCCGTCCTTTCCAAGAAAGACGCCGTTGATCTCCTTTTTTAACTGGATTTTTTCGGCAGCCGTCTTAAAGCCGATCCAGGAATCCCGGAAAGGGAACTGGTCGCTTAAATAAATTTCATAATCAGAACCGAATTTTCCGCTCTTTACGGCCTCCCAGGTAAGGGCCGGCCGTTTTGCCAGGTAGCGGTTTTCCGTTTCAGAAAACGTCCGTCGGGGCATGAAAACGGAAAGGGCCGCGCCCAGTCCCAGAAAGGCGCAGAAAAGCCCGGTCATCACAGCCGGATAGGAAATATTTTTTTTCATGGCTTCTCCCTTTCTGTGCTAAAAGCGGAAATATAAAAACGGGTTATAGGTTGCGTTTACCAGGTAGGCCACGGAGAGGAGCAGTACCAGGCCCAGGAACAGGGGTTCCGGGACACGGTCCTTCCATCTCCCGGCAGCCCTGGCCGGCAGGGGGGTGGAGCCCAGGGCGCAGGCGGCCAGAAGGACCAGATTTCCGGAAAGAAGGAATATGGTCCGTTCATTACAGAGGGAGAGCCCGGCGGCTCCGGTCATCTGAAGGAGGTACTGGAACCCTTGTCCCATGTCCTCAAAGGCGAACAGCACCCAGCCAAGGAGCACCAGAAGAAAAGCATAGGCGCACTGGAGCAGGGAGGGGAGCTTTTTTAAATATTTCATCAGTACAAACTTTTCTAATAAAAGAAGCAGTCCGAAATAAATACCCCATAACAGGAAGTTTACGCTGGCGCCATGCCAGATCCCTGTTAAAAGCCATACGACCAGGATGTTCCGTACCTGGAGAAGGCCGCCCTTCCGGTTGCCGCCCAGGGGGATGTACACGTATTCCTTAAACCAGGTGCCCAGGGAAATATGCCATCGCCGCCAGAATTCCGTAATACTTTTTGAAATATACGGATAATTAAAGTTTTCCGGAAAATGAAAGCCCAGCATGTGGCCCATGCCCACGGCCATATCGGAATAACCGGAAAAGTCGAAATAGATCTGGAAGGCAAAGGCCAGGATCCCCATCCATACCATAAGGACGCTGCGGTCCGCAGGAAGGATGGCCGTGATCTCCGTCCACAGGGCGCCGGCCTGATTGGCCAGCAGGACCTTTTTTCCCAGGCCCACCACGAAACGGCGGATCCCCAGGGAAAAACGCTCAAGGCTTTCGGTCCGGGTGTTCAGCTCCGCGGCAATGTCCTGGTAGCGGACAATGGGGCCGGCAATGAGCTGGGGGAACATGGACACATAGGCTCCGAAGCTTATGATATTGTTCTGGACCGGAGCCTCGCCCCGGTATACGTCGATGGTGTAGGACATGGTCTGGAACGTATAAAAGGAGATCCCAATGGGAAGGGCCAGGCCCAGGAGAGGGATCCCGCTTCCGGTGAGGCTGTTGATGGAACGGATGAAAAAGTCCGTATATTTAAAGATCACCAGAAGGGCCAGATTGATGAACGCAGAGGAGGCTACCGTCATCCTGGCGGCTTTCCGGTTTCCGCGCTCTAAAAAACTGCCCACCAGCTTTCCATGGAAAAAGTCCACCAGCGTGGAAAAAAGGAGGAGCGAGATATACACAGGCTCCCCCCATCCATAGAAGATCAGGCTCCCTATAAATAATACTCCGTTTCGCAGCTTCCTGGGAACCAGAAAATAGAGGGCCAGGAACAGCGGCAGAAAACGGAATAAAAATAAGAGACTGGAAAAGACCATGGCTTATTTAAAGAAGCCGTCGATCACGTCAATGGCGATCTTGTTATTTTCCTCTGCGGATTTTAAGGCTGCCTCATCGCCCTGTTCCATGGCCGCGTCATCGGGTCCTCCTAACATCACGAAGAATACGTAATCGCCGTGGCGCACCACCTGGGAGGCCTGGATCTTGGAAACGTTCATGGGATACTGCATGGTATCGCCCACCAGACGCTCTCTGTATTCGGTCAGGGCCTTCTCCACATCGTCACCCTTTCCCTCCTTTGCCTTCACTCCGATGAAGGTCTCCACGAAGGTGCTGATCATGGGCATCTCGGCTACATAGGATTCGCACAGCTCCGGAGAAAGGCCGATGACGTCGTTTAACATCTGGTCGTCCATGGGAGTGTTGGGGATGTAGCCCTCTCCATAGGCTTCTTTGATCTTATTTAAAACGTCGTCCAGGGATACGTTTACCGCGGCCTCGGTCTCCTGGCCGGCAGGCTCCTTGCCGGCAGAAGAGCTGGAGCAGCCTGTAAGGGAAGCAAAGGCCAGGGAAGCGGCCATGATAACTGCGGTCAACTGTTTTTTCTGTGTAAATTTTTTCATAAATTCAAAATCCTCCTTCAAATGCCACAATGAGTGGTGATATGGCCATTATAAGGGAGGACAGAAGAAAAAGCAATTTACAAATATATGAATAAGGTCTTACGAAATGGGTACAGATTGCATTTTCCAGAGCTATACGGTATGATTGACGAAAATGGCAAAGAACGCCAAAGGAGGAGAAGGCCATGGAGCAGATACGGGTATTCCTGGGAAACATTCAGAAGAAACATGGTTCTGTGAACAGCGGGCTGCTGTTTCTGTTGGTGTTAAGGGGGACGGTACGGGTACGAAGCTCGGAAAGACAGCAGACCTTATCGCAAAGGGATCTGATGGTGATCAATCATGGAGAGTTCTACTCTCTGGAAAGCGGGGAGCCCAATGTGACCGTATGGCTCTCCATGGGAGAGGAGTATCTGGAGCGGGTGTGCCGGGAGGCGCTTTATACCCGGTTTTCCTGCGTATCTACCAGTGAAAATGCGGCCACAGGCCCTCTTTATGATTCCATGCGATCCCAGATCCTTCAGATCGCCATGCACAGCTACGGCCGCGAAAGGGACTATGAGCTGCTGATCCAGTCGGCAGCCCCTCTTCTTCTCCATACCCTGCGGACCCAGTTCGTCAGCGGCAGCAGCCGGAGGAAATACAGAACAGAAAACGTCCATCTGCTCCAGGTACTGGAGGCCATGGAGGAGAACTTTGGTGAGCCAGTGACTCTGGAGAAAATGGCCGGGAGGTTTTATCTGTCGCCCTCTTATCTTTCCAGACTCTTTAAGCGGGAGATGGGAACCACCTACCTGGAATATTTAAACTCCCTGCGGCTTCGGGGAGCCAGAAGGGAGCTGGCCGCCACGGGCGCTTCTCTGACCCGCGTTGCCTTAAACAACGGATTTTCCAGTGCCGAGGCCCTAAACCGGGCCTTCCGCCGGGAGTTTTCCTGTACGGCGGCAGAGTACCGCAGGCGAGTGAAAAAGGAAGAGGAACTGCCGGACCAGATGGAATTCCTGGAAAACGGGCCGGAGAGCTCCCTGGATACGCTGGTACGGTTCGTCCATTCATATGAAAAGCGCGGGAGCGCCCGGGTCAGGGAGTATACGGTCCAGGGAAAATGGACCGGGGAGCGTCTGGACCTTCCGGCCAGGGTGCTGTATGTGGGAGATTTTTCGCGCCTCAGCCAGAAAGCGGTACAGGACCAGATCAAAGAGGCCCAGGAGGCCATCGGTTTCTCCTATGTGTGCCTGGAAGGGGTGTTTTCAGCGGAGCTCTTTAAAAATGTCATCGGAGAACTGGATGTCTTAAGGGTATTCCGGTATCTGGATTCCCTGGGCCTCACACCTTTCATCCGGGTGGAGGAGGACATGGCTTTTGATGCCGTGGAGTCGGCACTTTCCAGGCTGTCCCACCAGGAGATGGCCGGGAGGAAAGTCCCAGGGGAAACAGGGATACACTGGCGGTTCGAGCTTAAGGAGACCGGCACGGAACGGTCAGAGCTTCTGGCGGCGGCCATCCGGAGGGCCTTTCCGGGTGCGCTTCTGGGAATCTTTCTGGATCCCGGGGCTGGAACAGAAAGGCCAGGCTTTCCGGTGGACTTTATCACCGTCCGCCAGGATCCCAACGAGGCCCAGGCCCCGTCAGACGCGTTTTCTTATGAACAGTTCCAGCGCCATTACCATGAGACATGCCTGCGGAGGGCCGGGGCCTGGATGAAGGAAAACGGCGTGGACGCACCGGTGTGGCTTCTGGACTGGAATACACTGACAGGAAGGTCCATGGTGGAGGCCGGGGAATTCCACCGGACTGCCCTGATCCCGGATCTTCTCATAAAGCTCAGAAAAAGGATCGCGGGAGCCGGGTTCCGGCTGAACCTGGAGCCATCCGGGGAGGACTTTTTTACATATCCCTTAAGCCTTTATTTGTACCGGGGCGTGAAGCGGCCGCTGTTTTTTGCCTTGCGGTTCCTATCCATGCTGGAAACCAGGCTTCTTCTGGAGGAGGACGGCGTGCTGGCAACGGAGGATGGACGCGGCGGCTATTTTGTGCTTCTGTGGGCCCCGTATTATATGGATCCATTCCTATCCCTGGACCAGATAAAAAAGGACAGCCTCCTTCAGACGGTTTCCGTGACACTTACGGGGATGGAAAAGGGAAGGTACCGGCTAAAGAGCATGTATCTGGATAAGGACAACGGGAGTATCTATCAGAGCTGGGTCCGGGTGGATCTCTATACAGTTCCCGATGGGGATGTGATCGAATATATGGAAAACTTCTGCAATCCGGCCCTTGCCCTGGAGGACAGGAATGTGGAGGATACACTGGAGATCCGCCAGAGCCTGGCCTTCAACGCTGTGGCCTTCTGGCATATCAGGAAAATCGGATAGAACAGAAATGGTTCATGAAATAACATATGTTTCATGAACTATTTTTTTGCAGTAAATGAAAAAAGAAAGAAAACATGGAAAAAAGGGCAAGGGTCCAGTGGAACAGGCGGGCAGATCTGTGTAAAATTACCATAAAGAAATGGGAAAGGAGCCGATATGAAGTACAAAACCTCCAAAGCTGTCATCGCAGCCGCAAAGCTGGCCAGCGTGGTCATGTGGAACGAGTTCCGCTATCCGCAGCCAGTGAAGGGGCGTTACGATGTGGCTGTCAATAAAAAAGAAAAGCTGAAATGGGCGTACCGCTGCTGGGTCCATCAGCTGGAGACTGCGGAAAAGGGATCGGGGATCGAGGAATACTTTGCCTCCCAGGAACTAGATTTCTCCCTGCCCAGGGGCTTTGTGACGGAACGGGAAATGACCATGACCGCAGCCGGGGATCTGATGGCTGTGGATTGCCTGACAGAAGAGTCTACAAAACGGCTGTTCGACGGGATCCGCAACTTTTACATGGATGCCGATCTCACCTGCGCTAATCTGGAATCCTGCATCTGGGAGAAGGCACCTGTGGGAAGGAACCAGGTGCTGGGACAGCCGCCGAAAATGAACACCACCAGGGGCATGTTTGACCGGTTCTGGGAAAATGGCCATGGGATCGGATATTTTTCTACGGCCAACAACCACTGTTATGATTACGGGGAGGAGGGCCTTCGGGCCACCCTGGACGTTCTGGATGAAAAGGGGGCGCTTCATTCCGGCACCAACCGGACGCCGGGGGAGCAGGAGGACGTGCTGATCACAGAGATCAACGGTATCAGAACGGCTCTTCTGTCCTACACCTTTGATATGAACGGCAATGAGTATGAAAAAAAATATCTGATCAATGAGGTGCGTTTCAATGATGAAAACCCAGATCTTTCTATGGTGGAGCGCCATGTGAAGCTGGCCCGGGAACGGGGAGCGGATCTGGTGGCTGCCTTTATCCACTGGGGCTGGGAATTTGAGATGTATCCCCACAAAAATGTTATGGAGGCGGCCCGGAAGGTCATGGATATGGGCGTGGATGTGATCCTGGGCTCCCATCCTCATGTGAGTCAGCCCATGGAGCGGTACACAGCCAGAGACGGAAGGCAGTGCCTGACCGTTTACTCTCTGGGGGATTTCGTAAGCTACCATCCATTGACAAAAAATTCCAAG
Organism: Pilosibacter sp. YYHA0881; assembly: GCF_051602715.1. Taxonomy (GTDB): domain Bacteria; phylum Bacillota; class Clostridia; order Lachnospirales; family Lachnospiraceae; genus Alitiscatomonas; species Alitiscatomonas aceti. The sequence continues at coordinate 1,108,724 of NZ_CP175657.1, read as the reverse complement.
CTTACTTATGTGGTTCGTTTCAAGGCCGCCAGGGGAAGGGATAAGGACGGAGCGGAACGCACCTTGCTCCACGGATTAAAGGTCCTTCCGGTCTACATTCTCTGCGAGGAAAAGGAGGGAGAGGAGTACGACTGCCGCCTTCTGCCATTTTATGAGGTATTAAAGGATCCCCGGGGGCTCACTGAGGAGGAAAAAAGGGATCTGAAGCGGCTGGAGGAACATGTGTGGAAAAAAATATTGCTGCCCAGGGATCCCGGCGGGATCATCCAGGCGGAGGCATAAAAGGAGGAGAACGTATGGATTTTGAATTGCTGGACTCTCTGATCCAGAGTAAAAAGGAACAGTTCTGGGAAATGAGCGACCAGATCTGGGGATTTGCGGAGATGCGCTTCAAGGAGGACCAGTCCTCCAGGCTCCAGATGGAGTTTCTAAGAAACGAGGGCTTTACGGTAGAGGAAGGGATCGGAGACATCCCTACGGCGTTTTCAGCCAGAGCTGGAAGCGGCCGCCCGGTCATCGGTCTTCTGGGCGAATACGATGCCCTTCCGAAGCTTTCCCAAGAGGCGGACGTGACGGTGAAAAAGCCATTGGCCGAGGGAGCGCCCGGTCACGGCTGCGGCCACCATTTGCTGGGAACCGGATGTCTGGAGGCCGCTGTGGCGGTGAAGGATTATCTTCTGGAGCATCCAGGCCAGGGCACTATTGTGTATTTCGGCTGTCCCGCAGAGGAGGGCGGGGCAGGAAAGGCCTTTATGGTGCGGGAGGGCTGCTTTAAGGACTGCGATATCTGCCTGGCCTGGCATCCCTATTCCGCGACCTTTGCGTCCGTATCAAGCCTTGCCAACGCCCGTATCATCTACCGGTTCACAGGAAAGAGCGCCCATGCGGCCACATCCCCCTATCTGGGACGGAGCGCCCTGGATGCGGTGGAGCTGATGAACGTGGGCTGCAATTATATGAGAGAGCACATGATCCCTGATGCCAGAGTGCACTATGCGGTGACGGATACAGGCGGGGACGCGCCCAACGTGGTGCAGGCCCATGCAGAGGTGATCTATTCTGTCCGGGCTCCCAGGGTAGACCAGGTCTGTGAGCTGGCGGAGCGGGTCCATAACATCGCCCGGGGCGCAGCACTGATGACAGAGACGAAGGTGGAGATCCAGGTGGTCAGCGCCTATGCGGACGTGCTCCAGAATAAGGTTCTGGATAATCTGGTATACGGCCATATGAAGGAGATATTCCCACTGGATTATTCCCATGAGGAACTGGATTACGCGGAGAAATTCCACGCAGTGGGAGATCCGGGAGACTGGACCCTTTATCAGACCATGGCGGCAAAGATCATGGGAGAAAATGGGAAGGCATTTTTCCGGGGGGCCATGGCGGATGTCTGCGTGCCGCCGCTGCCCTTAAAGCAGGGCTCCACAGATGTGGGGGACGTGAGCTGGAATGTTCCATCGGCCTGGTTCGGCAGCGCCTGCTTTGCCTTGGGGACTCCGGCCCATTCCTGGCTGGCTGTGGCCCAGGGGAAATCGTCCATCGCCCACAGAGGAATGACCGGAGCGGCTTCCGTGCTTGCCAGGACGGCCCTGGAGCTGATGGAAAGGCCGGAACTGGTGGAGGCCGCCTGGGAAGAGATGAAAGAAGCAAAGAAGAACTGCGAATACAGGTGCCTGATCCCGGAGGACGTGAGGGCCGGTTCCTTTTAAGGCAGAAGAGGAGGATCACAAATGGAAAAAATGTATTTTTCAGTGGCGAACAGCCCGGTGATGGCCGCGTTCTGCGGCCTGGCCATCCTGGTGGTGCTGGTGCAGGCGGCGATCTTTTTCAGGACCGCCTGGAAGAGGGCCCTGGAGCTGGGGTTTGAGAAAAGGGATCTGATGAAGGTAGTCAAGAGCAGCGCCCTGTTTTCCGTGGTGCCATCATTACCTATTATCATCAGCTACATGATCCTGATGCCGGTCCTGGGAAAATTTTTCGCGTGGCTCAGGCTTTCGGTCATTGGCTCCGCCTCCTATGAGACACTGGCGGCCAACATGGCTGTAACTTCCCTGGGCTTTGAAAGCCTGGGAAGTGCCGACTTCTCTCCGGACGTGTTCGGATCCTTAATGTGGGTGGTGACTCTGGGGGTGTTTTTATCGTCCATGTCGGCCATGCTGTTAAAGAAATACGATAAAAAAATGCAGTCCCTGGAAAAAAGTGCCGGAGGCTTCGGCAATGTGATACCAAATATCATGTTTCTGGGAATGATGGCCACCCTTTCGGCCCCCTATCTGATCGACGTTGGGAATATCCCATCCATGGCTGCCATTGTGGTATCCGCAGCCAGCATGATCGCTATGAACGCAGTGGGGAAGAAGCACAAGGCTCTCAACGAGTTTTCTTTTTCCCTCAGCATGATTGCCGGTATGGCGGCTGCCTGCGTGGCCACGGCGCTGATGCGGTAGAAGCAGTGAAAGGAGAATAAAGGTATGAAGCAGGAAAATAATAAAAATGAAAACGGGCGTCAGCAGTTTGACGCCCGGATCCACCGGCTGGGGATTACCTCCACACTAGTGGTATGGTGCTTTTTCCTTCTGGTCCCGGCAGCCATATGCGTGATTTTCGGGCTGAAGATCGACCTGGCGGCCACAGCAAAGGCGGCGGCTCCCATTATGCTGATCTTTGCCATCACCGGACTGTGCGAGAAGCTGTCCATGGCTCCCATCATCGGTCCTGGAGCTGTATATCTGGCCTCCTCCACAGGAAACATCCAGAATATGAAGCTTCCGGCCGCCTTAAACGCCATGAAGATCATGGAATGCGAGGAAGGAAGTGAAAAGGGCCGGGTCGTGGCCATACTGGCTGTGGCTGCCTCGTCCTTTGTTACCACAGCCATCGTATTCTGCGGCATGCTGTTCCTGGCCCCCATCATGGCTCCGCTCCTTACGAACCCGGTGATCGCCCCGGCCTTTGACAACCTGTTCCCGGCCCTGGTGGGCCCCATGGTGATCCCGGTGGTGTTAAAGAATTTAAAAGTAGCTTCCCTTCCGGTGGGCTTAGCTATTGTCATTGCCCTGGTTCTGGGAAGCACCTACTCCAGCGTCCAGAGTATCGTCATGGTAGTGGTAATCTTAATATCCCTGGGCGTTTATAAAGCAGCTTATAAGAAAAAATAAATATCGTTTACTCTTTCACCGCCGCCCTGGCAAAGTCTGTGACCACCAGGTCTTCATAAGGCACTCTGGCCGGAAGCTCTCCGGCTTCTTCCAGGATATTCTGGAGAAGATCAAAGCTTTCCTTTTCAAAGACCGTATCGGTCTTCCAGGTATCCTGGGCCTTATACCGCTCCACAATGGCTGTCAGGGCGGCCTCGTCTGTTTCTTTAAACTGGGGTTTTATGGTTTTTGCGATTTCTGCGGATGTGTGGGAATTGACGTACTCCAGTCCCTTCTGGATGGCATTTGTGAATTTCTGTATGATTTCCGGATTTTTTTCAATATAGCTTTTCTTTGCACAATATGCCGTGTAGGGCACATAGCCGGAGCTTTCTCCCAGGGAAGCTGCCACATGGCCGTTTCCTTCCTGCTCCAGGGCAGTGGCAAATGGCTCGAACTCCACGGTGTAGTCTGCGTCGTTACTGGTAAAGGCGGCGGCAGTGAGACCAAAGTTTATGCTCTGGTCGATGGAAAGATCTGTCTTCGGGTCGATGCCGTTCTTTTTTAAGATGTATTCAAAGACCATCTGGGGCATGCCGCCTGCCCTTCCTCCCAGGACCTTTTTCCCTTTTAAGTTTTCCCACTGGAAATCCGGCTCCGGTTCCCGGCCCACCAGGAAGTTTCCGGCCCTCTGGGTCAGCTGGGCAAAGTTTACGGCGTAGTCGGCTTCTCCGTTGGCATAGGTATAGACGGAGGCTTCGGAGCCCATGAAGCCGATGTCGGCTTCTCCGGATACCAGAGCCGTCATGACCTTATCGGCTCCGCCTCCGTTGACCAGGGTCACGTCCAGTCCCTCTTCATCAAAATATCCCAGCTCAATGGCGGCGTACTGGGGCGCATAGAAGATGGAATGGGCCACTTCGTTTAAGGTGATGGGCGTTTTGCCGGATGCGTTTTTCTGGCAGCCGGTGGCTGTGGCAAGGACCAGACATCCTGCCAGGATCCCGCAGACGATTTTTTTCATGATTTCCCTCCCGGAAAAATGCTATGGTTTATTGTATGGGATCTTCCTGTCCAGGGTTCCGGCGGGGAGAGGGGATGCTGTGGAACGCCGGCTTTTGGGAGTGGAGGCTCCATTTCCGGCAGATGGAACAGACATGAGAAAAACTGGGCATTTTCAAGGAAGCTTCCCGGAAAATGCCCAGATGAAATGAAGTTTAAATTTTTTGCGTTAGTTTTTCTTATATAATACCCGGATGGAATTTAACACGCAGAGCATGGCCACGCCGGAATCGGCAAATACGGCCATCCACATGGAGGCAAAGCCCGCCAGCCCAAGGATCATGACCAGGACCTTCACGGCCAGGGCAAAGACCACGTTCTGGGCGGCGATGGCCCCGGTCTTTTTTGCAATGCGGATGGATTCGGGAATGGCTTCCATGCTGGAGGTCATGTAGACCACGTCGGCAGCCTCGATGGCTGCGTCGGCTCCGCTGCCCATGGCGGCGCCCACGTCGGCTCCGGCCAGCACCGGCGCGTCGTTGATGCCGTCGCCTACGAACATGGCGTTTCCGGCTTCCTTCCGGAGATTCTGTAAAAGATCCAGCTTATCGCCGGGAAGGAGCTTTGCATATACCCGGTCGATGCCGGTGGAGGAGGCCACGGCGTTTGCAGCGGCTTCGCTGTCTCCGGTGAGCATGGCCGTCTGGATCCCCATTTTCTTAAGGGATGCGATGGCAGCGGACGCCTCCGGTTTTATGGTATCGGAAATGGAAATGGAGCCGGCATATACGCCGTCCTTTGCCAGCAGGACCATGGTGGAGCCGGAGTCTTCCTTAAATCCGGCAAGATCCACCTGGTTTTCCTCCAGAAGTTTCCGGTTTCCGCAGAGGAGCACGCCTGCAGAGGTGACGGCACGGATCCCCTTTCCCGGGATCTCAGCCAGGTCCCTGGGCGTTTCCACGGAAAGGGACTGGTCTCTGGCAGCCGCCAGAATGCTGATGCCGATGGGATGGGTGGAGGCGGTCTCACAGGCAGCGGCCAGGGCCAGGAGCTCTTCTTTTTTCATGGAGCCGGAGGGAGATACGGTCTGTACCACGAAGTTTCCTTTGGTGATGGTCCCGGTCTTATCCATGACCACGACCTTTACATTCTTTAAGGCCTCCAGAGCGATCCCGCCTTTAAAAAGGATCCCCTTTCTGGATCCGGCTCCGATGCCGGAGAAGAAGGACAGGGGAACGCTTAAGACCAGGGCACAGGGACAGCTGATGACAAGGAAGGTCAGGGCTGTGTAGACCCAGTGGTTCCAGTCTCCTGTAAAGAGAGACGGGAGGATGGCGGTGGCGGCAGCCAGGGCTACTACCACAGGGGTGTAGATCCGGGCGAATTTGGTGATGAACCGTTCCACCTGGGGCTTCTGGGCGGCGGCATTTTCCACAGAATCCAGGATCCTGGTGACCATGGATTCAGAAAGCTCTTTTTCCACCCGGAGCTTTAAGAGGCCGGAGGTGTTGACACAGCCGGATAAAACGGAGCTTCCCTCTCTGACGGCCACCGGAACCGGCTCGCCGGTGATGGGGGAGGTATCCAGACGGCTTTCTCCCTCGACGATCACACCGTCCAGGGGGATCCGGTCGCCGGGACGTACCTGGATCACCTGGCCGATGCGGGCTGACTCTGCCGGGATCTCCCGGATGGAGCCGCCTTCGTCCAGGAGCACGGTTTCCGGACGGAGATCCACAGCGTCCATGATCTGGCTGCGGCTCTTTTCCACAGCCCGGTGCTCAAAGGCCTCGCCGATGCGGTAAAACAGCATTACGCCCACGGCCTCTCCGTATTCCCGGATCACAAAGGCTCCCAGGGTCGCCAGGCTCATAAGGAAGTTTTCATCCATGACGTGGCCGGTCTTCATGTTTTTAAGGGCGGTAAAAAGCACGTCCTTCCCCAGGATCAGGTAAGCGATCACAAAGCAGAGAATGGAGACGCCGGGCATGGGGCCGGCGAGAAGAGAACCGGCGATGAAAAGTCCGGCTCCGGCCAGGATCTCTGGAAGATCGCTGGAATGCTTCTCATTATGAACGTCTTTCTGGCGCTTTCCCTCCTCCCGGACCGTGATCCGGGTACCAGGCTCGATCTTATCGGCGATCTCCTGCATTTTGGGAAGGAGGGCCGTACCGGCAGAGGAATAGACCCGGAGCTGCCTGGTGGCAAAGGTGAGGACGGCGTCGTCCACCTCCGGAAGCTCCTTTATTTTCGCCTCGATCTTGGCGGAGCAGTTGGCGCAGTCGATATTTTCCAGGTTGTAGACCACATACGGGGCCTTGGGATTTCTGGATCTGACCTCGATCACTGTGCCGGGCTCGATCTTATCGGCGATCTCCTGCATTTTAGGAAGGAGGGCCGTACCGGCAGAGGAATAGACCCGGAGCTGCCTGGTGGCAAAGGTGAGGACGGCATCGTCCACCTCCGGAAGCTCCTTTATTTTCGCTTCGATCTTGGCAGAGCAGTTGGCGCAGTCAATGTTTTTCATCACATAGACCGTACAGGGGGAGCCTGGGGCATTGTGGTGTCCATGGCTGTGGGAGTGCTCGTGGGAATGGCCGTGCTCGTGGCTGTGCTCATGTCCGCAGCCGCAGGAGCACTGTCCGTCGTGGGAGTGCTCGTGAGAATGTTCATGGGAATGGCCATGTTCGTGGCTGTGTTCATGTCCGCAGCCGCAGGAGCACTGTCCGTCGTGGGAGTGCTCGTGAGAATGTTCGTGGGAATGTCCGTGTTCGTGGTTGTGTTCATGTCCGCAGGAGCATTGCCCGTCATGGGAGTGCTCGTGAGAATGTTCATGGGAATGGCCATGTTCTTGGCTGTGCTCGTGGCCGCAGCCGCACCCCTCATGGCCGCAGCTGTTTTCTGCAGGATATTCCGGTCCGTGCAGATGTTTGTTCTCTTCCATAATTATGCCCTCCGGATGTCTTTTTTTAGATTAGTCAGGATCAACATATGAATAAGTGTTCATATATTGATGATAATATAGACGAGTAAAAAAATCAAGAGGAAAATAAAAAAATCCCGGGGAAATTTCCAGAAAAAACCGGAAACTCCCGGGAGGGCACGGGGCGGCCAGAAAGAGGGAATGCACAGGACACGGAGCGGCCCGGAAGGATCATGCCGCAAAAAAGGACCGGGCCAGGGAAAGGACGGCGTCGCTGGACATACGGGCGATCTCCTCCTCGGTCTGGGGCATTCCGTTGTCCAGCCATTTTTTAATGATCCCGATAAGGCCATAGGTGATAAATTCAAAAAAGTATTCGGAATCGGCCGTCTGACAGGCGGGATACAGCCGCTCGATGAGCGCGCCGCCGTTTTTACGGATCAGTTCCTTAAATTTAGTCACAAATTCATTGGAAACGTTGTTTTCAAACAGATTTTTACAGATCTGTTCATTTTCCACGATGTAGTGGACGATGGGGAGCAGCACCGGCATCAGGCCGTTTCCCGGTCTGGAGGGCATATAGGCGGTGATCATCTCCTGGAAGTCCTCCAGCACTCCGTTTTCCATGGCAGTCAGAAGATCGTATGTATCGGAGTAGTGGAGATAGAAGGTACCCCGGTTTAAGTCAGCCCGTTCTGTGATGTCCTTGATGGTGATGTCCTTAAACGCTTTTTCAGACATAAGCTGTACCAGGCTCTCTTTTAAAAGTTTCTGGGTCCGGCGGACGCGCCGGTCTTCTTTGGGATTTCTCATGGATTTTCCTCCATTTTTGACATATTAAAATTTCCGTGTTCATTAAACAGCAAAACATTAAAATACTAATGATTGCATCCGGTCCTGCGGTATATTATAATACATCCCAGAAGGAAAATCAACAGTATGTATGATAAACATATTTAAAACTAATAACAAAAAAATAATGAGGAATGAAAGCTATGTTGAAAAAAATGGCCCATTTTATTGTTCAAAGAGGAAGGATCATTGAAAAATTCTTTATTGCCATGACCATTCTCTGCGCCGTCTGTTACCCGTTTGTGGGCGTCAACTATGATCTGAGCAAGTATCTTCCAGATTTTGCCCCCACCAAGCAGGCGCTGGATGTGATGGAGCAGGAATTCGGTTATCCCGGCATGGCCCGGATCATGGTAAAGGACGTGACCCTGCCGGAGGCCCGGACCATCCGCCAGAGGATCTCACGGGTGGATGGCGTGGACCTGGTGGTAGGTCCGGACCTGGCCGCCAATGTTTATTCCACAGATGCCTTTATAAAGAACAGCCTGACAGACCGGTTCTATAAAGATGGGAACGCGGTATACCAGATCATTTTTGAGGACGGGGATTCAGACGCCTCCACCCATAAGGCCATAAACGAGATCTATGGCATTGTGGGAAAAGACAGGGGATGCTTTGCCGGGAGCGCCGTTTCCAGTAAGGAGCGTCAGGAATCCATTACCCGGGAGATCGCCATGGCCATTGGAATGGCAGTGGTGATCATCTGGCTGATCCTGACCCTGACCACCACCTCATGGTTTGAGCCGTTCCTGTTTATCCTGGTCATGGCAGTGGCCATCGTGCTGAACATGGGCTCCAACATCATGTTCGGCAGGATCTCCTTCTTTACATTCTCCACAGCGGCGATCCTGCAGCTGGCGGTGTCCATGGACTATTCTATTTTCCTTTTACATACGTATACGGCCATCAAACAGTCGGGAGTGGATTCACGTCCGGCCATGGAGGCCGCCATCGAGAAATCCTGCAGCTCGATCCTGGCCAGCGGCGCGACCACCATCGTGGGCTTCCTGGTCATTGCGCTGATGAAATTTACCATTGGCAGGGATGTGGGCTTCGTCCTTACCAAGGGGATCGTATGCAGCCTGGTGACGGTCCTGTTTCTGATGCCCACACTGATCCTGCGGTTCGATAAGAAGATCGAGAAAACAGCCCACAGATCCTTCCTTCCGCCGCTGGACGGCCTGGGAAAGCTGATGTACAGGATCCGGATCCCGGTGCTGGCAGCAGCGGCCTTCTGTGCGGTCCCCTGTTACTTTGGACAGTCCATGAACTACTTTTATTACGGGGACGACGCCCTGGGCTCCGGTCCAGGCACCCGGGTCTATGAGGACTCCCGGGCCATCGAGGACGTGTTTGGAAAGTCCAATGTGATCATCGCCATGGTGCCCAACGGAAACGTCATAAAAGAGCGCAGGCTGACAGAGGAGCTGGAGGACCAGGAATTTATCGACTACGCCCTGTCCATGGCCGGGACTCTTCCCCAGGGGATCCCGGAAAGCTTTCTGCCGGAAACTGTTACAAAGCAGCTCCGGACCGGCTCTTACGCCAGGATCCTGATCTCCATGGAGAACAGGGAGGAGAGCAGCTACTCCTTCCAGTGCAGTGAAAAACTGACGGAGATCGTGAAAAAATATTATCCCGAGGACTCCTATGTGATCGGCATGACGCCCACTACCATGGATATCCGGGATATCCTGACCGACGATTACAACCGGGTATCCATCATTTCTCTGGCTGGAGTGGCCCTGGTGGTCATGCTGACCTTCCATTCGGTGATGGTGCCGGTCCTGGTCATCATCCCCATTGAGGTGGCCATTTACTTAAATATGACGATCCCCTATATCATTGGCGACAGCATGGTCTATATCGGCTACATCATCGTAAGCTGCTTACAGCTGGGAGCCACCATTGATTACTCGATCCTTATGACAAACAACTATATGGAGTTCAGAGAGACCATGGGAAGCCGGGAGGCGGCTGTCACAGCCATTGCCAAAAGTGCCATCTCCATCCTTACGTCCGGCGGGATCCTGACGGTGGTGGGGTATCTCCTTTATTTTACTTCCTCCATCCAGGCCATTTCCCAGGTAGGAAGGCTGGTGGGAAGGGGCGCGCTGCTTTCTATGATCCTGGTGCTTTCGCTGCTTCCGGCGCTTCTGGCTGCCTTTGATAAGCCCATCCGGCGCCAGCAGCAGAGGGCAGTGGAACGAAGGGCGCGGAGAATGGCGCGGCCGGGAAAACAAACATGCAGGGAGGGACAGGAATGAAAGGTATGGATAAAAAGATAAAGAGAGCCGTCAGCGGGACCCTGGCGGCAGTGATGGCGGCGTCTGCCGGGATCGCCAGCTTCGGCGCGGCCGGAGTTCCGGTCTGCGACGAGGCCATGTACGTGACCATGGACCCCTACGGAGGCATATCGGAAGCCAGTGTGGTGAAAAGCTATGAGCTTCATGGGGCCAGAGAGATCACAGACCGGGGCACCTACCAGTCGGTCCATAACATGACCGGGATGGAGGAGCCGGAGGTGGACGGGGATACGGTGATCTTCCGTCTTCTGGAGGAGCCGGAGAACGATAGGTTCTATTTTGAAGGCCGCATGGAGCCGGAGGAGATTTCGGAGACCCTGCCCTGGGATATCGCCGTGTCCTACCGTTTAAACGGCGTGGAGCGGAGGCTGGAGGAGCTGGCCCATGAAAAGGGCGTCTTAAAGATCTCCATTGACGCGGTGCCCAACACCGGTACCAGCGAATATTTCAGAAATAATATGACCATGGAGATCGCCGCCGTGGTGGACATGGACCAGAACCTCAGCGTGGAGGCTCCGGGAGCCCAGATCCAGTCCATCGGCAGCATGAAGACCGTGCTGTTTATGGTGATGCCCGGGGAGGAGCAGCATTTTGAGCTGGAGATCGGCAGCAATGACCTGGAGTTTTCCGGCCTGCTGTTTCTCATGGCTCCGGTGACCATCAGCCAGCTGGAGCGGCTGGAGGATCTTAGGAAGGCCAGGGACACGGTGAAGGATTCTGCAGACGCCATCGGGGACAGCCTGGACGTGGTCCTGGACAGCCTGGACGGACTCCAGGGAGGCCTGGGGAGCACGGTGGAGGGCCTGGGACAGCTGGACCGGTCCCGACAGATCCTTTCAGACGCCAAGGGAGGGATCTATGTGGACGCCGACCAGGCCCTGGCTCTTTTAAAGGAGCTGTCTGACCGGGGGATCCCATTCCCGGCCTATGTGGAGGAGGCCAGGAAGGCCCTGGAGGATATGAATGGGGAATTAAATGCCATGAACACCTCGGTCCAGGCCCTGGACGACCAGCTGGAGAGTCTGGGCTATGGGCTTAAACATGTGACCATGGATTTAAACGATACCGCAGATCTTCTCTATGATACCCGCCATGATGTGGGAGATCTGGAGGATGGGCTGGCAAGGCTCAGAAAGGATCTGGAGGAGCTGAAGGAGAAAAAAGAGGCTGTCAGGAAGCGGGTGGCGGAGCTTAAGAAGGTGATCGCCAGATTAAAGGAGCTCCAGGAGCAGATCCAGGGCCATGGAGACGTTCTGGGGATCTCCGACCAGGAACGGGAGGAGCTGATGGAGCAGCTTTCCGGATTCTGCGGCGGCTTTGCGGATGAGGAATGGGAGAAATACGAAGCGGTTACAGCCAGCGGCTCCGACGCGGTCGGGGATGCTCTCGGAGACCTGGCCGGCGTGGGGACCGAGATCGCCGGAAAAGGGCTTTCCAGGCTGATCGGGGCCCTGGAGGCCCTGGTGGGAGCGGCTGAAAAGCCATCCAGGCTGGAATCCATGATCGGATCTGTGACCCAGTCCATTTCCACCCTGGAGCATATCATTTACCGGGTACACCGGGACGGGGAATCCCTGGAAAATGTCCTGAGCGATACGGGCGATGTGGCCGATACCCTGAGGCATACAGCGGCCACGGGCCAGAGTCTGGTGGAGCATGTGGACCGGCTCACCGGGATCTTAAATATGTATCACGGCACAGCCTCTTCGTCCCTTAAGGATACGGGGCTTCTGATCGACAGCGCCGTGCGGGGGACGGACGCCATGCACACCCTGCTTTCCAACGTGGAGGAAAGCCTTAAAAAAGCCGGAGAGCCCCTGGATGCAGGAACGAAAAAGACCATTGAGGGCTTAAGCTCCGCCCTTTCCGCAGCTCTTTCCGGGCTTTCTGAGACCGGAGTGATCCGGGATGCGAAAAATACCGTGGAGGATCTGGCTGATGAAAAATGGGAGGAATATACGGGAGAGGATATGACCATTCTCAATGCCGATATCCATGCAGAAAAGGTTTCCTTTACCTCCGGGGAGAATCCGGAGCCCCAGAGCCTCCAGATCATCCTGCGGACGGAGGGCACAAAGGAAACAGAGGAAGACAGTGTACCGGCCATGAGTGAGGATTTCCAGGCTGAGGGAAACATCTTCCAGCGTCTCTGGAGCATCCTGGTGCGGATCGCAGAGGCTGTGGCCGGAGTTTTCTGGGGATAGTGGAGAAATGTAAGGAGTCCGTAAGCAAACATTAAAATATGGAAGGGGGAATTCTGGTATAATAAAAGAAACAAATGAAAGCTGCTGAGAAAGGAGGGAGGAACAGGTGACATGGAAGAAGAAATGGATCCTGCCCTGCCTCCTGGCAGTTTTTCTGACTGGCTGCCAGGATGGGAAACAAGAAATCCCATATATCAGCGATGGAAGTATTTCCTGGGATACAGTGGAAACGGCTGAGATCTACGGAGGCGGCTGCGCCGTCCCGCCCACGGGAACCATAAGTGGAGAAAACGGACTTGAGGAGCTGGTGGAGGCAGCGCTGGAGACAGAGGGTTACCGGCTGCTGTCAGAAAAGGAATGGCTGGAGGGGACCGTGGACCTCTGGGTGAGATTCGATAACGGGGTGGTAATGGGGCTGTACCAGGATGCGAATTATGGATATATCGGCACGGAGCTGGATGCCATCGGGGAGGGACCCTTCTATTCGTTTCCAGAAAAATTTTATGACCTGGCATTCCAGGCAAAGGAACAGCAGCCTGCGGCCCAGTGAGAGGAGAGACTATGGAATTTATGGAAAACAATGAGAACCAAAGACAGAAAGCGGCCGCCTCCCGCTTCTCCATCGTCCAGGGAGATATCACAACGTTTGCTGTGGACGCCATTGTCAATGCGGCGAATACCAGCCTTCTGGGCGGAGGCGGAGTGGACGGCGCCATCCACCGGGCGGCGGGGCCGGAGCTTTTGGAAGAATGCCGGACCCTGGGCGGCTGTGCCACCGGCCAGGCAAAGCTCACCGGCGGTTACCGGCTTCCTGCCCGTTTCGTGCTCCATACGCCGGGGCCCGTCTGGAACGGCGGAGGAGACGGAGAGGAATCTCTGTTAAAAAGCTGTTACGAAAGCTGCCTTAAGCTGGCGGCGGATCATGGCTGCAAAACTGTGGCCTTTCCGTCCATCAGTACGGGGATCTATGGATTTCCCCTGGAGAAGGCCGCTCCCATCGCCGTGGGGACCATTCTCCGGTTTTTGGAGGACCACCAGGATATGGAGGTGCAGATGGTCTGCTTTGACGGCCGGACCAGGAACGCTTATGAGGAGGCGTTTAAGGACTGGGGATAAACGGAGGGAGGAGGAAGGAAAATGGGAATTCTTGGAAATGTTTTATGGTTTATTTTTGGAGGAGCCATCGGGGGCCTAAGCTGGTGCCTGACGGGCTGCCTCTGGTGCATCACTGTCATTGGGATCCCGGTGGGGCTCCAATGCTTTAAGCTGGCGTCCTTAAGCTTTTTCCCTTTTGGGAAGGAGGTCCGGTACGGCGGAGGCGCAGGCTCCTTTCTTCTGAACGTGATCTGGCTTCTGGTATCGGGGCTTCCCCTGGCCCTGGAGCATGTGGCCATGGGCCTGCTCCTCTGTGTGACCATTCTGGGGATCCCCTTCGGTCTCCAGCAGTTTAAGCTGGCAAAGCTGGCTCTCCTGCCCTTTGGGGCAGAGGTGGTCATCCTGTGATCAGACTGGAATGGAAAAAGCCGTCCGGCTTCCGGCCGGAGTACGTTTTCACACGTATTCCGGAGAGGGAAGCCGGACGGCTTTTTATATTTGGCAGGATCCCGCCATGCAGAAGCTACATGGCTGTGGGCATGAATACGTTGATGCCGGGGCCGATGGGAAGGTCTAAAAGCATCCAGGCAACCAGTAAGAGGATCCAGAAGACCTCCAGGATCACGGCTACCATCAGGTTGCAGGAGATGATCTGGCCGATCTTTAAGTTCTTATCGTACTTGGCCTGGGCCACGCTTAAAAGCATCCAGAGATAAGCGGAGGTGGGGCCGAAGAGGTTTCCGGCGGAGTCGCCCAGACGGTAAATGATCTGGGTAAAGCCGGGATGGTAGTCCAGCAGCAGGAACATGGGAACGAAGATCGGAGCGAAGATCGCCCATTTTGCAGAGCCGGAGCTGAAGAATACGTCCACCAGGGTTACGAGGATAATGAAGCCGATGCACATGGGGATCCCCGTAAAGCCGATGCTTTCCAGGAAATCTGCGCCTGCAATGGCGGACATGGCTCCCAGGTTGGTCCAGGAGAACAGGCCCTGGAACTGTCCGCAGAAGAAACAGAAGCCCACGTAGGTACCCATGGCAGCCATCTGCTTCACAATGGCCTTATGGATATCCACCAGTCCCTTAAAGTTTCCGGAGGCATAGCCGTAGGAAACGCCTGCGATGACGAACAGAAGGAAGATAATGGGGATCAGGCCCTTTAAGAACGGAGAACCGATGAGGCCGCCGTCCTCGGCTGCAATGACTCCTGTGAAGAACAGGACCAGCAGACAGGCCACATAGACCAGGGTCGAGATCCCGGAGGCCCGGAGCCCCTTTTTCTCAGACGGAGTCAGGTCTTCCATTTTTTCCAGTTCGCCGTGGTAAACGCCGAATCTGGGCTCCACGATCTTCTGTACAAGGATTCCGATCACGACTACACAGAGAACAGTGGAAGCGATCTTAAAGATCCAGTTGCAGGTCACGTCCACGGTGAAAGCGGAATCGCCCATAAAGGAGGCCAGGGTATCGTTGGTGATCCGTACCGGAGATGACCGGATTGGCGGCGTAGCCCACCTGGGCTCCGATATAGCCGCAGATCATACCGGCCACCGGATGCTTTCCAACACCCATGAAGGCCATGGCAGCCAGGGGCGGTACCATAACGCTGGCGGCGTCGGAGGCCAGGTTTCCGATGATGCCGATGAGCACGCATACATAGGGGACCAGGGCAGCGGGAACATTTTTCATGGAGCTTCTTAAAAGAGAATTGAGCATCCCGGCTTCCTCACAGATACCGGTGCCGATGGTCATGGTAAGCACAAGACCAAGGGGGGCGAAGCCGGTGAAATTTTTCACCATATTGTCCAGGAACCAGAGAAGGCCTTCTTTTGAAAAGAAGTTCTTTGACATGACGATCTCTCCGGTGGCCGGATTGGTGAGACTGGTTCCCAGGAAAGTGAAGATCGTTCCCAGGATGGCCACAATAAAGAACAGGAACACGAACAGCATGGTCGGCGGCGGCAGCTTATTGCAGACAGTCTCAACTCCGTCCATGAAACGGGCCAGCAACGGTTTCTTCTCTACGGTCTTTTCTTTCATGGCATTTCCCCCTTTAGTAAATATTTGGAAAAAGTGTGTTGAATACTATACCATGATATCATATATTGTACAAAAAAACCAGGGAAATTTCCGATATTTAGCAGATAATTAGCATATTATATTGAAAACATGGAGGTGTTACACAAAAACCACAAACGATTCGGAATGTTTTGTATCAGGCTGGAAACATGATCCCGCCAGTCTTGAAAATCCGGCGGGATTGTAGTAAAATT
The DNA here is from genome assembly GCF_051602715.1 of Pilosibacter sp. YYHA0881. Taxonomy (GTDB): domain Bacteria; phylum Bacillota; class Clostridia; order Lachnospirales; family Lachnospiraceae; genus Alitiscatomonas; species Alitiscatomonas aceti. The sequence continues at coordinate 1,092,933 of NZ_CP175657.1, read as the reverse complement.
AACATTGTATGCAGCGGCGCGGAACGCGCAGGGACAGACAATGGATTCAATAAGAAAAGGAGAATGAGATCTGTGTATATTACCGACGATATCATTTATGCAGGCGTCAACGACCATCAGGTGGATCTGTTTGAGGGACAGTATCAGGTCCCAAATGGAATGGCCTACAATTCCTATGTGATAAAAGATGAAAAAATTGCCGTTATGGATACGGTGGATGGAAAGTTCACCCATGAATGGCTGGACAATGTGGAGAAGGCCCTGGCAGGAAGAAAGCCGGATTATCTGGTGGTCCAGCATATGGAGCCGGACCACTCGGCCAATATCCAGAATTTTATGAAGGCCTATCCAGAGGCAGTGATCGTGGCCAATGCAAAGACCTTCTGTATGGTTGGGAATTTCTTCCGCTCCATGGATTTAGAGAGCCGGACCCTGGAGGTGAAAAACGGGGACAGCCTTTCCCTGGGAAAACATGTGTTAAATTTTGTATTTGCTCCCATGGTCCACTGGCCGGAGGTCATGGTGACCTATGACAGCACGGATAAGGTCCTGTTTTCTGCCGACGGCTTCGGAAAATTCGGGGCTCTGGATGTGGAAGAGGACTGGGATGACGAGGCGAGACGGTATTATATCGGGATCGTGGGCAAGTATGGGGCACAGGTGCAGAACCTGTTAAAGGCGGCCTCTGCGCTGGATATCCAGACCATCTGCCCCCTGCACGGACCGGTGTTAAAGGAAAATCTGGGCCACTATCTGGAAAAATATCATACCTGGTCTTCCTACGGGGTGGAGGACGACGGCGTGGTCATCGCTTATACATCCGTATATGGAAATACGAAAAAGGCGGCTGAGACGCTGGCAGCGAAGCTGACGGAAAAGGGCTGCCCCAGAGTGGTCTTATGCGATCTGGCCCGGATGGATATGTCAAAGGCTGTGGAAAACGCCTTCCGTTACGGCAAGCTGGTACTGGCCACCACCACCTATAATGCCGATATTTTCCCCTTCATGCGGGAATTCATCGACCATCTGACGGAGCGGGGCTTTAAAAAGCGCACGGTGGGACTGATGGAAAACGGCTCCTGGGCTCCCATGGCAGCAAAGATCATGAAGGGAATGCTGGAGGGCTCCAAGGACATCACCTGGCTCAATACGACTGTAAAGATCACCTCCTCCTTAAGCGAGGATAATTTAAAGGAGATCGACACCATGGCCGAGGAGCTGTGCCGGGAGTACATCGCCAGATCCGATGAAAAGGCCAATAAGCACGACATGACCGCTTTATTTAAGATCGGCTACGGTCTTTATGTGGTCACCTCCAACGACGGGACCAGGGATAATGGCCTGATCGTCAATACGGTGAGCCAGCTGACGGATAATCCGTTCCGGGTGGCGGTGAACATCAATAAGGCCAATTATTCCCATCATGTGATCAAAAAGACAGGGATCTTAAACGTCAACTGCCTGTCTGTGGAAGCGCCCTTTGAGGTATTCCAGAATTTCGGCTTCCAGAGCGGACGGAACGTGGATAAATTTGAAAGCTGGGAGACATGCCGGTCCGATAACGGCCTGGTGTTCCTTCCCAAGTACATCAACGCCTTCATGTCCTTAAAGGTGGAGCAGTACGTGGATCTGGATACCCACGGTATGTTCATCTGTACCGTTACAGAGGCCCGTGTCATGAGCGATAAGGAGACCATGACCTATACGTATTACCAGAAGAATGTGAAGCCGAAGCCGGAAACAGACGGCAAAAAGGGCTTTGTCTGCAAGATCTGCGGATACATTTATGAGGGAGATACCCTTCCCGACGACTATATTTGTCCCTTATGCAAGCATGGAGCGGCGGATTTTGAGCCCATCGGGTAAATATCAGGTTTTTCTTGCAATCTGGAAAAATCGTGGTATGATAATATCATGCACATCAGATGTGCCGGGGCCGCACAGAAGGGCGGAACCGTAAACTGAATATGGAAAAAGAGGGAGCTTGCCGCGGCAGGCTGAGAGGGAATGAAGGAACGATTCCGACCTGTTGAACCTGATACGGATAATGCCGGCGTAGGAATGAAGCGAGTCATTGGAGGAACTTATCCGTTTGGGATAGGTTCCTTTTTTTCATGTTTCTTTCCTCTTTTTCAAAAATCATGGAAGGAGAGCGGATATGGATTACACAACACAGATGGACGCGGCCAGAAAGGGGATCATTACCCGGGAAATGGAGCTGGTGGCCAGAAAAGAGAAGAGGACGGCGGAGGAGATCCGTCAGTGGGTGGCAGAGGGCCGGGCGGCCATTCCCTGCAACCGGGTCCATAAGGCCCTGGATCCCAACGGCATCGGCTCCATGCTGAAGACGAAGATCAATGTGAACCTTGGGACCTCCAGAGACTGCATGGATCTGGACACGGAGGTGGAGAAGGTGAACCGGGCCGTGGCCATGGGCGCAGAGTCGATCATGGATCTCAGCTCCTTTGGGGATACCCGTGTGTTCCGGAGACGGCTCACAGCAGAATGTCCGGCCATCATTGGTACTGTGCCCATTTACGATGCAGTGGTATATTATCACAAGGCCTTAAAGGAGATCACCACCGAGGAGTGGCTGGATATCGTCCGGATGCACGCGGAGGACGGAGTGGACTTTATGACCATCCACTGCGGCATCAACCGGTCAACGGCAAAGCGCTTTAAAGAAAACCGGCGTCTCACCAATATCGTTTCCCGGGGCGGCTCCATTATCTTTGCGTGGATGGAGATGACGGGGAAGGAAAACCCGTTTTATGAGCATTTTGACGACATCCTGGAGATCTGCCGGGAGTACGACGTGACCTTAAGCCTGGGAGACGCCTGCCGTCCGGGCTGTCTTAAGGATGCCAGCGATATTTCCCAGATCGAGGAATTAGTGACCCTGGGAGAGCTCACAAGACGGGCCTGGGAAAAGGATGTCCAGGTGATCATTGAGGGGCCGGGCCATATGCCCTTAAACCAGATCGAGGCCAATATGCGGATCCAGAAGGAGATCTGCAAGGGAGCCCCGTTTTATGTTCTGGGACCGCTGGTGACCGACGTGGCCCCAGGATATGACCATATTACGGCGGCCATTGGAGGAGCCCTGGCAGCAGCGGCTGGAGCGTCCTTCCTCTGCTATGTGACTCCGGCGGAGCATTTAAGGCTTCCCAATGTGGAGGATGTGAAGGAGGGGATCATCGCGTCCCGGATCGCTGCTCATGCGGCGGATATCGCCAAGGGGATCCCGTCGGCCATGGACTGGGACAATGAAATGAGCCTGGCAAGAAAAAATCTGGACTGGGAGAAGATGTTTTCCCTGGCCATTGATCCGGAAAAGGCCAGACGGTACCGGGCAGAGGCAAAGCCGGAGAAGGAAGATACATGCTCCATGTGCGGGAATTTCTGTGCGGTAAAGAATATGAACCGGATCCTGGACGGAGAGATCGTAAATATTTTTGAAGAGTAGGGGGAGAAGATCATGAAGATTTCTTTGAAAAAAACAGTAACAGCGGCCATGCTGGCGGCGCTGACCGTGGCGTTATCGGGCTTTTATATCCCCATCGGGGTATCCAAATGCTATCCCATCCAGCATATGGTGAACGTTTTATGCGCTGTATTTTTAGGCCCCGGCTACGGAGTCATGGCGGCCTTCTGTACCTCCCTGATCCGGAACCTCATGGGAACCGGAAGTCTCCTGGCCTTTCCGGGGAGCATGGTGGGGGCGCTGCTCTGCGGTATCCTGTATGAGAAAACGGGAAAGCTGCTACCCACATACCTGGGAGAGGTAATTGGAACAGGAATCCTGGGCGGGATGCTCTGTTACCCGGTGGCAGTGGTCCTCATGGGAAAAGAGGCGGCGCTTTTTACGTATGTGATGCCCTTCCTTATGAGCACTGCCTGCGGGACCATCATGGCTGCGGCCTTTGTGGGAGTGCTGGAAAAGAGCCATGTGATCTCTTATATCCGGGGAGTTATGGGGGACGCATAAAGCAGGGGAAAACGATCTGGAAAATGTGCGGAAATCCTGGAAAACTTTACGGCATCCATTGACACCCGGGGGGGGTATGATAAGATGAGAACGTATACATCAGAACCTGGGAACTGCATGTAATGTGTACATTCTGCGGAGAACGGACCGGGTGTATGCAGGGAATGATCTCTGAGACTGGCAGATCCGGTAATACAGGAAAATGCCGGAATATGCTGGGAAGGGAGTGAAAAAAGTAAAGAAAGGCAGGAATGTAAAATGCACATGAAAACAAAATGGCTGAAGCGCCTGACCGCCGCAGCCCTCAGCATCGGCATGGCATTCGCACCGGCAGTTGCCGGGTCCGGACTGACCTATGCAGATGTGAAGGCTCCGGAGCGGGACGGCAGGATTATGGCAGCCTCCGGTTCGGAAGCGACTCCGGGTGATGCGACACCCAGTAATGTAAGCGTTAACTTTACCGAAGAATCAAAGACCGTAACATTTGGAGACGAATTTACCGTGCGGGTCGTAACAAGCCCTGCGAATGCTGAGGTAAAGTGGGGGTATGAAAATGAGGACGTTATTGCCTTTGCAGACCCGGCAGAAAATTATGATCCGCAGGTAAGCCATGGGGAGATGACGTATAAGGCGGTTGGAGCAGGATCCAGTGAGATCTATGTTAAGATCTATGACCCCGCCTATGAGGACCTTGAATCCGCAGAGGACGTTCTGAAGGTAACTGTAAATAAACTCAAGCTTGAATTAGAAACCAGCAGCTTATCATTAGAAGTATCTAAGCAGCAGAAACTTCCATTAACAACAAAGGTTCCGGCAGGAACGATTCTCAACTGGTCTTCTGATAAAGAGTCTGTGGCAAAGGTTGACCAGTCTGGTAATGTGACTGCTGTGGCAGAGGGAACTGCAACGATCACTGTTTCAGCAGATCACTGTGAGCCGGCTTCCTGTACAGTAACCGTAGGAAAAACTCCGGAACCGGCCATAACAGAGCTTAAGCTTGAACCCTCTGAGCTTCTTCTTACAAAGGGCAGCAAGGGGACGCTGAAGGTGACCAACGCACCGGAGAATACAGAGCTCAAATGGGCTTCCGCAGACCCGGAGGTCGCTGCTGTGGAGAATGGCGTTGTAACAGCCCTGGCAGCAGGCGAGACCAGGATCACTGTAAGCGGAGAGAACTGCAAAGAGGCATCAGCTGTTGTTACTGTAACGGAAGAAACAGGAGCTGTCCTGGAAGGCGACAGTGAGGTAACTGTTTCTGTAAACAAGGCAGCAGTTGAAGTTTTCAGGGAGAATCTTCCGGATTCTGTGACTGCCCAGCAGCTGGCAGACGCTAAGAATGCGGCAGTAGAGTCAGCTCTGAACAGCGTGAAGAATAATACAGCAGTTCTGGAGCCTGCCGAAGGCTTAAAGGAGGCTGTGAATGTTAAGCTTCCGGAAGGCTATAAGGGCGTAAGCCGTGTGGATTCTGAGCTGAAGGATATGGAAATGATCGCGGAAATGGCAGACGGCAAGCTTGTGGTACGTCCCAGCAGGCTGGTTTACGATGCATCCGTGGCCATGGACGTGTTTGACGAGAATGGAAACTTGAAGACTCCCAACCGAAAGGTTGTCAACAGCGAGCTGGATGGATATATCACCTTCCGTCTTGCTGTTCCGAAGACCGTGACAGAAAAATATGCCCAGATCGTTCATAAGAGCGCGGGCTATTCCGATTCCAGTATCAGCAATCTCGAGATCCAGAACAAAGGTAAAGACAACGCCTATATTTCCGTTAAAGTCCGCCACTTCAGCGAATTTGACGTAACATTTACAAACTCCAGAGTAAGCACTGGCTCCTCCGGAAGCTCCGGCGGCAGCGGCGGAAGCAGATCCTATAAGGCTCCCACAGAAGGAACATGGGTGAAGGATGCCGCAGGCTGGTGGTATAAATTCCCGAACCACACCTGGCCGGCAAACTGCTGGACCCAGCTTACCTGGAACGGCGTGAGCCAGTGGTACCGCTTCAATGAGGCTGGTTACATGGTAGCTGGCTGGTATCTGGATACAGATGGAAACTGGTATTTCTTACATAACGTATCCGATGGTACCCAGGGTCATATGTACACTGGATGGCATCAGATCGAAGGCAAGTGGTACTATTTCCGCGAGAACGCAGGCGGCCCCGTAGGCTCCCTGGTCGTGAATGGGACCACACCGGACGGCTACACTGTAGATGCCAGCGGCGCATGGATCCAGTAGCCAGAACTGAATAAGATGGAAAGAAAGTGCTCCGGTCATATGGCCGGAGCATTTTTTCCTTAGAATAGGATTTTAGCGGTAGTATACGGTATCCCTCATGGTAAAGGAGCCCTCATTGGAGAATTTGATGGTCCTGGAGTGGAGAGAATCTGCATATTCCATTGAATTTACTTTCTTGAAGCTGTAGATCCCATCAAAGGAGCCGTCTTCATCATAGTACATACCCACCAGGCTGTCGTCAATGCCCAGATTTAACTCCATATAATCGCCGTCTTCAGAAGTATAAGTTCCGATCAGATCGTAGGCGTCATATTCATAGGAAGCTTCACCGGAGTTCTCCCCATCTTCCTCATCATTTCCAGCATTTTCTTCCAGGTTGAACTGGAGCTGTACACCTCCGTCCACGATCCAGGCCCCGTCCTTATTGACCTGGTAGTTGTCCGGTGTGGTCGTATCTGAGAGCATATAGCCGTCGTTTCCAAAGTAATAGCATTCAAAGGTGCCGTCCTTATTTCCGTCCAGCCATTTCCATTCGGCTGCGGGATTGGAGCCGTCGTCGTTGAGCCACCACCAGCCGGTGTCATTGGATTTCCATTCTCCTGCAAAGGCGGTGAGGCCTGCGGCTGCGGTCATTGCTGTGGTTAAGACCAGGGTCATGATTTTTTTCTTCATATTAAAATCCTCCTAAAGCTATGTAAGTTTGTGTCTCATTTTCTTATAGCATCATAGTAACAAAGGTATGTGTAGAAATTGTGAAATCTTTTAGGAAAAAATGGGAGATTTATGTGGCAAATTTATGGCAGATTTGCTATGCTGTATGTGGAATAAATTTTTATAGGAGGATACAGATGGAATATAAGGTTTCAGAACAGGTACGCCAGAAATTTGACGCCCTTGTAAAAGACGAAAAGGTTCAGAAGGCACTGAAGTTTATGGAAGAAGACCAGGATGCGGTCATCGACCGTCAGATCGAGCTGACCCTGATCCCCGCCCCCACCTACCATGAGCAGAAGAAGGCAGAACGTATGCTGGAAATGTTTAAGGAAGAGGGACTTTCCGACTGTCACATTGACGAATACGGAAACTGTGTGGGGATCCGTAAGGGCACCGGCGGCGGAAAAACGACCCTGGTGGAAGGCCATATGGATACTGTATTCGCCCTGGATACGGAGCTTAAGATCGTCCGGGAGGACGGCTTTATCAAATGCCCCGGAATCGTAGACGATACAAGAGGCTGTGCGGCCGTTCTTTCCACGATCCGGGCTTTAAACGCCGCCGGGATCCAGACAAAGGGTGATATCCACTTTGTGGGAACGGTACAGGAGGAAGGAACCGGCGCTTTAAAGGGAATGAAGTATTATGTGGACCATCATCCGGAGCTGGAGGCCAGCATTTCCGTGGACGGACCCGGCTACCAGGAGATCACTTATGAGGCCACAGGCATCCAGACGTATGAGGTGAACTTCAACGGAATCGGCGGCCATGCATGCGGCATGTTTGGAAAGGTGGCGAACCCGCTCCATGCGGCGGCCAGAGCCATTGCCAAGATTTCGGAATTCCGTGTTCCCGCAGACCCCATGACGACATTTGCAGTGACCAACTTCCATGCGGGAAGCTTTGAGGCGGTCCATGCCATCGTTCCCACAGCCCAGATCCGCTTTAACTTCCGTTCCAATTCCCAGGAGGAACTGGAGAAGCTCCGTGACCGGATCTTTGCCGCCATCGACGAGGCATGTAAGGAGGAGACAGACCGCTGGGGCATGGATACCATCACATATGAAGTGAAGCATATCTGTGACGTCAACGCCGGTCATCAGGATTCCCACGCGTCCATCGTGGAAGGAGCCATGGCGGCGGCAGAATTCCTTGGCTGTGCAGAGCCGAAGCTTGGAAACGGCGGCTCCACCAACTGCAACCGGGCCCTGGAAGCCGGACTTCCGGCTGTCTGTCTTGGAGGCGGCTGTGATTATGACTGCCAGTGCCATACCCTGGACGAGCAGTTTAAGGTGGAGGATGCCTTCAAGGGCTGCCAGCAGACGCTCCTCATGACTCTGCTCTGCGCCGGAACAGAAATGACGGAAAGCATCATTTAGCTTGCGCCGCCAGGCAGAAGGAAGTATTCTGATAAGGCTGGTATATTATAGGAAAAGAGGGAGATACAGATGGAAAAGAACAGCACTGAGTTTATGCAGCAGGTATATGATCTGGCAACCGGAGCCTATAATCCTGGAAGCAGCATCGTGGCAGAGAATGCCTTTGTGGAAAATGTGTTCAGCGAGGGCTCTGTCTGTGCAGAGGCTTACAGGGAGGTATATGCCGCCGGAGAGCGCCTGTGCAGACGTCTGGGCGTGCAGTTCGGCGACGATGTGGACGTGGAGGCCATTGTGGACAACATGATGGAGATCCAGAGGGAGATCGGCCTTAAGATGTACGAATACGGCTGGTATTTTGCTAAAGGCGGAGACGGGATCCATAAGGTATAGGAGTGTGTCATGGCTTTTTTGGAGGATCTGAAGGGATTTTACGGAACTGGTGAGAAAAACCGGGCGGGTCAGAGCCTGGAGGAGTTTCTGGACAGGTATGATCCCAGAAAATATGACTGTCCCAGCTGTACCACGGATATTGTGGCGGTACAGTGTGATGAGCCGCTCCGGTCCTGGGGGCAGCCCTTAAAGCTTCTTCTTGTTAAACGGGGCAATCATCCAAGCATTGGCTGGTATGCCACGCCGGGCGGCTTTGTGGAGCTTAAGGAGGATCTTTATGAGGGGGCGGCCAGAGAGCTTCAGGAGGAGACTGGGGTGACGGGACTTCCGCTCCAGCAGCTTCGTACCTGGGGCGCTTATGACAGGGATCCCCGGTGGCGGGTGATCACGACCTCGTTCCTGGCTCTGACGGAAGGCGATCTACCGGTGAGGGCCGGCGACGACGCGGCGGATGCGCTGTGGATGGATGTGTCGCTCCGTCTGGTCTCGGAGGAGGACGGGCAGCAGCGGAAGGAGATATGGGAGCTTTGCCTGGACCATGAAGAACGGAAGGTCCATGTGGCGGCCCGGGTAGAGCGTACATATTTCCCGGATGCCGTGCTTCCCAGGGAAAGGTACAGGCTTCTGTGGGCGGACGGCCTGGCTGTGGACCACGGCTGCATCATCACCCAGGCGCTTCTTTATCTGAAGGAGCGCCTGGAGGAGAGGACAGGCGGAAAGACAGTCCGTTAAATAGGAAGGCCGGCATGTGATCCCGAAAGGAACGGCATGCCGGTTTTTCTGATGTTTTAAGGCTTTATGCGGGCGGCCGCGTCTGGCTGCCGGTAAAGATATCTGGGAAGCCCGTTTTCCATGATCCGTTCCGGTTCACCCTGGATCAGCGGCAGGATATAGGGAAGGAAGCTGTCTGTTACGTCAGAACCGCCCTGAGAGATCCATTCTGCCGGAAATTTCTTTTCCTGGTTGCAGATCCGTCCCACCGGCTCCAGGCAGCAGGAAAGCTTGTAGGGGGCATCGGAGGTCCGCTGGAAGGCTGCCATTTTTCCTGTTTCCCCGGAAAGGGCGGCGCGGACTCCGAAGGCGCCTGCCATGGCAGACTCCTCGATATCCGTCCTGGAGGCCAGCATCCCGCTGCATCTCTGGCTTACATTGAGCTCAATGGAGCGGACCTTGACGTGGAACCGGTCACGGACGAAGGATTCCAGGACTTCTCCGCAGCCGGTGAGCATTTTGTGTCCAAAGGAATCCAGCTTTGCGGCGTCGGAATATTCGCAGATAAAGGTTCCTCCGGCGTCGGCAATGCCCTCGGAAACGCAGACGACCACATTGGCTGTTTTTTCAAAGGCACGCTCCAGATCCTGGTAAAAGGCCTCCAGCTCAAAGGGAGCCTCGGGGAGGTAGATGAGGATAGGGTTGTCTCCCTCATATTTTCTTGCCAGCTTTGAGGCAGCTGTGAGCCAGCCGGCGTGGCGTCCCATGATCTCTATGATCGTCACAGATCTCTGCTGGTATACAGAGGCGTCCAGGACGATCTCCCGGACCGTGGAGGCCACATATTTTGCGGCGCTGCCGAAACCGGGCGTATGGTCCGTGAGCACCAGATCGTTGTCAATGGTCTTGGGAATGCCGATGAACCGTACATCGCTGCCGGTCCGGGCAGCAAAGCGGGAAAGCTTATCCACCGTATCCATGGAGTCGTTTCCTCCCACATAGAGGAAATATCCGATGTTCATTTCGCGGAGATTATCAAAAACAGCGGAATAGACAGCGTCCGTCAGATCCTCCGGGAGCTTAAAGCGGCAGGACCCCAGATAAGCGGCTGGCGTCAGCCGGAGGAGCTTCAGCTCTTCCTCGGTGAGGGCAGTCAGATCTGTGACCCGGTCCGCAAGGAAGCCCTCAATGCCGTTGAGCATCCCATAGACACGGCCCTCCTGCCCTGCCTCCTTCCATGCCTGTACTGCGCCGCAGAGGCTGGCGTTTATGACGGCGGTGGGGCCGCCGGACTGTCCGATCACTAAATTCTTCATAATAAATCCATTCTCTCCATTCTAGTGCGATTTAGAGTCAGTACTTCTTACTGCCGGCGGTGGGATCATTTATCTCCGGGCCGGCGTGCTGTACGGAAATATTATAATACAGGAAGAAAGAAAATCAATCAATTTTTTCAGACTGGTATAGATCTGGGAAAAGCGGCAATAATAGGAGTATCACCAAAGAGAAAGATTAATACTTATCCTCCCCTTTTTAACCGGCTCCGGTACGAAGTTCGTACGGGGGCTGGTTTTTTTTCACTATTGAACCAATGGTTCAAGACAACGCGGCTGATTTCGTGTATGATAGAAGCAGATGAAAAGAATCTGGAAGGACAGGCAGGTGATGGGATGGTAAAGATATCGAAAGAGGAGACAGGAAAAAGGATACGCAGACTCCTGGCAGAGAGCGGGATCACAGTCCGGGATGTGCAGGAGGAGCTGGAGCTGGACAGTCCCCAGTCTGTTTACAAATGGCTGAAAGGGAAGGCTCTCCCTTCTCTGGATAATCTCCTGGTCCTGGGATGTATGCTGGATCTGCCTGTGGAGCAGCTTCTGGTCCTGGAGGGGAAGGAGGATGAGGAGATCGTACAGAGGAGGAAAAGGTGGGTCAAAAAACGCCCGCATATTCTGTGCGCCTATGTCCTCAGGACCCACAGGAACCTGGAACGGATCCAGATGATACTGAGTGATACCAGGACCGACTGGAAGCCGGAGAAGCGCAGTGGGATCTGGAAGGAGGCTCAGGAACCAGAAAACGGAAGGAATTCCTTTAATCCAGAAGCTCCGCGTAGGTGACGTTGAGGACCTTGGCCAGGGCCTTCAGCTCAATGTCTGTTATAAAGCGTTTGCCGCTTTCCATCCGCTGGATCGCATTTTTATCAATATCAAGGCCTTGTACCTGGAGCATATCGGCCAGCTTCCTCTGGGAGACATTTTTCATCTCCAGGCGCAGCTTCCGTATTTTTTGTCCGCATATATTGTTTAGTCCATGTTCTGATTTGTTTTTGTACATCGCTTTCTCCCCTCAAGACATTCACTGATTGTCAGTAAGATAAATATATGTTAAGATGGACCGGGAGATGACATTTACTAGATGTCGAAAATGGATTTTATTAAAAGAAAGAGGGGTTCATTCATGAATTATAAGGAACTGGCAGAAAAAGCCCGTGAAATAAAAGCCGACGGAGAGAGATTCCTTGCACAGTATGAAAATGAGATCGTGGATTTTCTGAGAGAGGATGCAGAAGACGCGGAGAGCCGCCTGCAGAAGGAGATCTTTTTTGAATTTCTGGATAATCTCCATGGAATGTGCCATCTGGCAGAATATATGGGACTGGAGGTCGTAAAGGAGGGGGTTCTGGGTCTGGACAGCCAGGGAGAGCTGACGCTGGACGGCGATATCCTGCCGCTGATGACAGAAGTAGAGGTGAAGCTGTACGACAAGGAGGAGGAGCAGGAGATCTGGACCAGGACCTATGTGGCCGGGGCAAAGAAGCGGTATCTGGTGGGAATCGACCGGTCCTGCCCGCTAATTGGAATGCGGGCACGTATGCGTGGATAAAAAAGGGGAATAATAGGGCCAGAGGTGATGAAATGAGATCGATCTGGTCCATAAACGACATACAGAAGAAAGATAAACGGGAACCTCTTCCAGAGCACATTTCTGCGGCCGTGATCGGAGGGGGGATGGCAGGGATCCTTTGTGCATGGTTCCTTATGGAAAGCGGTGTGGATACAGTAGTCCTGGAGGCAGGGACCGTTGGGAGCGGGCAGACGGAAGGGACCACGGCTAAGATCACATCCCAGCATGGACTGATCTACAGCAGACTGACAGAGACCATGGGGGCAGAAGCTGCGGCCCGGTATGCCCAGGCCAGCCAGGCAGCCATCGATCAGTATGAGCGGATCGTGGATTCTGCGGGGATCCAGTGCGGTTTTAAAAGGATGCCCTCCTATCTGTATACAGAATGCGGGGATGGGATGAAAAAGCTGGAGCAGGAGCGTTCCGCCGCTGTGAGGGCCGGGATACCGGCCTCTATCGTATATGATACCGGCCTTCCCTTTCCGGTGAAAATGGCCCTGCGGTACGAAAATCAGGCCCAGTTTGATCCCATTGGTTTTTTATATGGTCTGTCGGATTCCTTAAAGATCTGCCGGCATACCAGAGTCCTGCAGGTAAAGGGCCATGAGATACGGACTGACCGGGGAACTGTGAAGGCAGACCATATTGTTTTTGCATCGCATTTTCCGTTTCCCCGCTGGCCGGGCTTTTATTCAGCCAGGATGCACCAGGAAAGAAGCTATGTACTGGCTCTGGAAACAGAGGACTGGGACCTGGGGGGAATGTATTATGGGATCGATCCGGATGGACTTTCCTTCCGGAATGCCGGTGAACTGGTGCTTGTGGGCGGTATGGGACACCGGACAGGAGAGGGCAGGATCAAGGATCCCTATGGGGAGCTTGAGAAAAGAGCGGGGAATATCTGGAAAAAAGCCGAGATAAAGGCATCCTGGTCGGCCCAGGACTGCATGACTCTGGATTCAGTCCCCTATATTGGCGTTTTCTCAAGGCTTCGTCCGTACTGGCTTGTGGCCACAGGATTCGGAAAATGGGGAATGACCAATTCTATGGTTTCCGCCATGGCGGTCTGTGATGCGGTTACTGGACAGAGTATGAAGGAATGGGAGCTGTTTTCTCCCCAGAGAAAAACTTTTTCAGTCTCATATAAAACTTTTGTGAAAGAAATGGGACATTCCATTAAGAATCTGGCTGTATTGGGAGGACCAAGATGTCCCCATCTGGGCTGCCGGCTCCAGTGGAATCCAGCAGAGAGGACCTGGGACTGTCCCTGCCATGGGTCCAGATTCCGGGCAGACGGAGAACTTCTGGATGAACCTTCAAAAAAGAATATAAAAAATCCCGGCCGTTAAGATACAGCCGGGAAATCCGGAACCCAGATCATTTTAAGGAGCTTCCAACGGTCCGACACTCTGGATCGCTCTGGATTGACGATGCAGGAGCCATTAGCGCTCCTGTTTTTTAAATACAGACTTTGGCTGTTTACAGATCGGGCACTTCCAATCGTCGGGAAGCTCCTCAAAGGGAGTTTCCCCTTCATATACATATCCGCATACGGAGCAGACATAGGCTGTCTTTGGAATGGTTTCTTCCTCCTTCAGATAAGTAGGAGCATTTTTGGGGCTCTTTCCCTTTACCACAGTATGATAATAGGAATAGGTCATTGCCGGAGCATTTTCCAGGTTATCGGCATCCAGAACCTTTCCAAGGAAAACTGTGTGGCTGTCGGTCTCCATTTTGTTGACGACCTGGCACACGATATACGCGCAGGCATCCTCGATCACTGGGAGGCCTTCGACAGTCTTATAGGAAACAGAATCAAATTTATTGACGTTTTTTCCTGACTGGAATCCAAAGGTCCCGATGATCCCAGGATCCGTGTTTTCAGAAAGGATGGAAATAGCAAATTTTCCGGTTCTTTCAATGCAGGAATTGGTAAAGTTGTCATGGTTGATGCTGATGGCAATGGACGCCGGATCGGATGTGATCTGCATGGCGCTGTTGGCGATACAGCCCGTAGGCCGGTCCCCATCCAGGGAAGAGATCAGATAGACGCCATAAGAAAGTTTTCGGAATGCGGATTTGTTCATACTAAGCCCTCCTGTGATCACTTGTGTTATGCAGTTATTTCTTTTTCGCTGGCGGATATTCGTCCCGGATCTCGTCTGCGAGGCGCTCGATCATCTGCTTTTTCAGATACACATCGAAGGCAAGCTCACAAATGAAGGAAAAGAGCTGGAGCGCATCCTTCTCACCGGGATCTTCCACGTCGGAAAATGTTTTTTCTGCTGTTTCAAATTTTGCTTTTACGTCATCCTTTAATTTATCCATCTGGCTGTGTTCCATGGTAAATACCTCTGTATATACCTGGGACAGAGGAAGCGGAGCTTCACCGAAGTGGTGCTCTGTGATATAGGACAGAATGGTCTCAATATCGTTAAAATTCAGCAGATTCTTAAAGTAATAAATAAATACCAGAAGCAGGATATGATCCTGGGTGTATTTTTTACGTACCGGAGAGGGAAGGAGGTTGTTTTTGGCATAGTTATTGATCATAGTCTTTGTGAGTACCTTGTCCTCCGGATATCGCTTCAGCTCCCCCAGGTGTTTCTCCATAAAGGTAGTTACCTGGTCCATATAAAGGTCGATCTGTGGGATATCTTCAACTTTTATGTGATCCAGGCTGTCCAGGTGCTGGAACAGCCCTTCTAAGCGTTCTTCATTGGTTTTCATGGTGAAACTCCTTTCAGTATTTATTATATAGTATTAAAAACTAGATGACAAGAGACAAATACGATTTTCTCGTTTTATTGGACAGCATCCAGGGAATCTGGTATAATACGAATCTGATAAGAAAGGGGAATATCATGAAGAGTTTTGAGACACTGAACCCAATGCAGCAGCAGGCTGTTTTACATACAGAGGGTCCCCTCCTGGTACTGGCAGGAGCCGGATCCGGAAAAACGAGGGCATTGACCCACCGGGTCGCCTATCTGATCGAGGAAAAAAATGTGTCGCCCTGGAATATCCTGGCGATCACCTTTACGAATAAAGCGGCAGGAGAAATGCGGGAACGGGTCAACGGGCTGATCCCCCAGGGAGCGGACAGCGTATGGGTCAGCACCTTCCACTCGCTTTGCGTCCGGATCCTCAGACGTTTCATTGAAAATCTGGGGTACGAGTCCAGCTTCTCTATTTATGACACCGATGACCAGAAAACACTGATGAAGCAGATCTTTAAGGAACGGGAGATCAATGGAAAGCTGTATAAGGAGCGCGGAGTGCTGGGGATCATTTCTTCGGCCAAGAATGAGCTGGTCACGCCGGAGGAGTTTGCCCTGGAGAGTAAAAAGGACGGCTCTGCCCGCAGCCAGCAGATCGCGGAGCTATATAAGGAATACCAGGTGCGGCTGAAGAAGAATAATGCCCTGGATTTTGATGACCTTCTGGTGAAAACTGTGGAGCTTTTTGAATCCTGTCCGGAGGTTCTGGACTATTACCAGGAAAGATTCCGCTACATCATGGTAGACGAGTATCAGGATACCAATACGGCCCAGTTCAGGCTTGTGAGCCTGCTGGCCTCCAAATACAGGAATATCTGTGTAGTGGGAGATGATGACCAGTCCATTTACCGGTTCCGCGGAGCCAATATAAAGAATATACTGAGTTTTGAGGAGGCGTTTCCTGGCGCAAAGGTCATTAAGCTGGAACAGAATTACCGCTCCACAAAGACCATCCTGAGCGCGGCCAACGAGGTGATCCGTAATAATGAGGGGAGAAAGGATAAGACCCTCTGGACAGAAAATGAGATGGGAGAGAAAATCCGTGTAAAGCTGTTTGATACGGCATACGATGAAGCGGAGGGAATCGTTTCCGACATTATGAAAAGGGGAGGTTCCTGGAAGGATTCCGCCGTTCTTTACCGGACCAACGCCCAGTCCCGTATCCTGGAGGAGAAATTTGTCACCCATAATATCCCTTACCGGATGGTGGGCGGCGTGAATTTCTACCAGAGAAAGGAGATCAAGGACATCCTGGCGTATTTAAAGACCATTGCCAACGGGCGGGACGACCTGGCGGTTCAGAGGATCATCAATGTACCGAAGCGGGGGATCGGAGCCGTATCCATCGGAAAGGTAAACATGTATGCAGCTGAGCATGGGATGAATTTTTATGATGCGCTTTTAAGGATCGGGGCGGTGCCGGGCCTGGGAAAGGCTGCGCCCAAAATAGACCAGTTTACGGATGAGATCGGCCGTTTCCGGAAAAACTTAAAGGATGGAATGGCGATCCAGAATGTGATCACAGATATCCTGGAGTCCACAGGATATAAGGCGGAACTGATGGAGGAAGGCGAGGTGGAGGCAGAAACCCGTCTGGAAAACATCAGTGAGCTGTCCAATAAGGCTGTGGCGTACTGGGAGGACGCAGAGGAGCCGACCCTGGATGGATTTCTGGAAGAGGTGGCCCTGGTGGCGGACATCGACAGTATGGATGAATCTGAGGACCGGGTGGTACTGATGACGCTCCATTCGGCCAAGGGACTGGAATTCCCTTATGTATATATGAGCGGATTAGAAGACGGTCTGTTCCCCAGCAGCATGGCCATGTCAGAGGATCCCGAAGCTCTGGAGGAGGAGAGACGTCTGTGCTATGTGGGGATCACAAGGGCCGAGAAAACGCTTATGATGACAGGAGCAAGGCAGCGGATGGTCAAGGGAGAGACACGGTTTTCCAGACCCAGCCGTTTCCTGGCAGAGATTCCGGAGGAATATAAAGAAGAGGAGAGGCAGGAGGATTCTGTATATCAGAGATCCAGGAGGCTTTCTTCGGATGATCTGGAGGATCCGGGCCTTCCGTGGGCCAGATCGTCTGGGATCAGTATGTTTGGTCAGAATCCTTACGTTTCAAAAAAGAGTGGGATGCCATCGGCCCAGCCAGCCTTTGGAAAGGCATTTACAGTACAAAAGGCTGCTTCTCTGGATTATGCGGAGGGGGACCGGGTCCACCATGTGAAATTTGGCGATGGAACCGTAAAGCAGATCGCAGACGGTGGAAAGGATTATGAGGTAACAGTGGAATTTGATTCCATGGGTGTCAGAAAAATGTTTGCATCATTTGCCAGACTTCAGAAATTGTAAAAAAAGTTAAAAAACGGGATAGTAAAATAAAAACAATCATGTTATACTGTAAACATGAATGTGGATTTCTGATCTTAAGAAACCAGAAAGGATGTGCCATGATGAACAAGTTTGACTTTATGGGAAAAGATGCCGTCAGTAAGATGGAGGACCTGATGAATGTATCCAGATTAAATGAACTGCTTCATAAAAAGGAAGAAGAAGAGAAAAAGAAAAACTGTATCCTCTGGGTGCTGGCGATCTTTGGCGCAGTAGCGGCAGTGGCAGCCATTGCGTACGGTGTGTACCGTTTCTTTACACCGGATTATCTGGAGGACTTTGAGGACGACTTTGACGATGATTTTGACGACGATTTCTTTGAGGATGAGGACGAGGAGATGCCTGTCAGAAAAACAGAGGCAAAGGAAGAAAAGTCTGCGGAATAAGCAGGAGAGTACTGAAAAAAGGAGAGGCTGCGGCGATTGCCTGCAAGCCTCTTTTTAAGTATATAAGGAGGCACGGATGAAAAAGGGAGAGATTTATACAGGGATCGTGGAAAAGGTGGATTTTCCCAATAAAGGAATCCTTCATATAGAGGATGAAAAGGTGGTCGTAAAGAATGTACTGCCGGGACAGACCGTGGAGGTGGTCGTTACCAAGCAGAAAACGGGAAAGTGTGAGGCGCGGCTTTTAAACGTGGTCTCCAGGGCGGCCTGCGAGACTCCGGAAAGGGCCTGCGTACATGCAGCCGACTGCGGAGGCTGCTCTTACCAGACGCTTCCCTATGAGGAACAGTTAAAGCTGAAGGAGGAACAGGTAAAAGGACTTCTGGATGAGGTGATCCGTGGAGAGTACCAGTATGATGGGATCAAGGCAAGCCCTCTGACCAGCGGCTACCGGAACAAAATGGAGTTTTCCTTTGGGGACGAGGTAAAGGACGGCCCGCTGGCATTGGGAATGCATAAGCGCGGGAGCTTTTATGATATCGTGACCGTGGATCAGTGCCTTCTGGTCCACGAGGACTGCTGCAGGATCTTAAGAGCGACGCTGGACTACTTTAAGGAAAAAAATGTAAGCTTTTTAAAGAAAACGAGCCACCAGGGATATTTAAGACACCTTCTGGTCCGCCGGGGAATGAGGACCGGGGAGATCCTGGCGGATCTTGTGACCACGACGCAGACTGCGGATTCCTGGGCGGAAAAGGAGACCGAGGAGGAGCTTCTGGAGGGATGGAAGCAGATCCTTCTGGCACTGCCCCTTTCTGGCTCCTTTGCAGGGATCCTCCATACAAAAAATGACAGTCTGGCAGACGCCGTTCTCAATGATGGTACGGACGTGCTGTATGGACAGGACTATTTTTATGAGGAGCTTCTGGGACTGAAATTTAAGATCACTCCGTTTTCCTTCTTCCAGACCAATTCCCTGGGGGCGGAGGTGCTTTACGATACAGTGCGCCAGTACATAGGGGATACCAGCGGGCAAAAGGTGTTCGATCTTTACAGCGGCACTGGGACCATCGCCCAGATCCTGGCGCCGGTGGCGGAGCATGTGACCGGAGTGGAGATCGTAGAAGAAGCCGTGGAGGCGGCCAGAGAGAACGCTGCCCTCAACGGGCTTTCCAACTGTGATTTCATTGCAGGGGACGTTCTGAAGGTATTGGATACGCTGGAGGAGCAGCCGGATCTGATCGTCCTGGATCCGCCCAGGGATGGGATCCATCCCAAGGCGCTGCCGAAGATCATCCGCTATGGAGTAGACCGGATGGTGTACGTATCCTGTAAGCCTACCAGTCTGGCACGGGACCTGATCGTGCTGCAGGCCGGAGGATACCGGGTGGAGCGGATGGCGCTGGTGGATATGTTTCCGTTTACGGGGCATGTGGAGACGGTAGTTCTTTTGTCCCACAAAAAAGCCGACAGTTATATCCACATTGATGTGGAGTTTGGAGAGGGCGAGGGCAAGATTCCGGTAGATAGTATTGCTAAAAGAGCCGAAGCGTACAAGCCCAAAGAAAAAGTGACCTACAAAATGATTAAGGAGTACATAGAAGCGAAATACGGCTTCAAGGTACATACCGCATATATCGCAGAGGTAAAGCGAAATTTGGGATTGCCGATGTATGATGCTCCTAATGCGGTAGAAGAATTGAAACAGCCGAGGAAACATCCGACACCAGAAAAGGTAGAAGCAATCAAAGATGCACTTCGTTATTTTGCAGTGATATAAAACTTTACTTACAATCGAATATTTCTTACATAGCCGTTTATTCATTTATTTGAGTAAGCGGCTTTTTTCATCCCCTATTTTTCGGAATAGGGATATTTTTTGTAGAAGGAGGAGGTTTATTTGAACACACAGATCATCGCCATTGCCAACCAGAAAGGCGGCGTTGGCAAGACAACGACCTGTGCCAACTTGGGAATCGGGCTGGCGCAGGCCGGAAAGAAAGTCCTTCTGATCGACGGAGACCCACAAGGGAGCCTGACAATCAGCCTGGGAAATCCGCAACCGGACAAGTTGCCCTTTACCTTGTCCGACGCTATGGGTCGAATCTTGATGGATGAGCCGCTCCGTCCCGGCGAGGGTATCCTGCACCACTCAGAGGGCGTAGACCTGATGCCTGCGGACATCCAGTTATCCGGTATGGAGGTATCTCTGGTAAACGCCATGAGTCGTGAGACTATCTTGCGGCAATATCTGGACACGCTGAAGGGGCAATACTCCCATATCCTCATCGACTGCCAGCCCTCCCTGGGTATGCTCACAGTCAACGCACTGGCAGCTGCCAACAGGATCATAATTCCCGTTCAGGCAGAGTATCTGCCCGCCAAAGGGTTGGAACAGCTGCTCTCCACGGTAAACAAGGTAAAGCGGCAGATCAACCCCAAGCTCCAGATAGACGGTATCCTGCTGACGATGGTGGACAGCCGAACCAACTTTGCCAAAGAGATCTCCGCGCTCCTGCGTGAGACCTATGGCAGCAAGATCAAAGTATTCGGCACAGAGATTCCCCATTCTGTCCGGGCAAAGGAAATCAGCGCCGAGGGAAAAAGTATTTTTGCCCATGACCCTGGCGGCAAGGTGGCAGAGGGGTATCGAAATCTGACGAAGGAGGTGTTGAAACTTGAAAAGCAGCGCGAAAAAAATAGAGCTGGCCTCGGTAGATGATCTGTTCTCCACCGAAGAAGTCCGTCAAGATGCAAAACTGGAAAAGATTCAGGAGATTCCGCTGTCTGAACTGCATCCCTTTAAGAACCACCCATTCAAAGTCAAGGATGACGAAGCCATGATGGAGACCGCTGACAGTATCAAGCAGTATGGCGTTCTGGTTCCGGCGATTGCTCGACCGGACCCAGAGGGCGGTTATGAGCTGGTAGCCGGACACAGGCGGCACAGAGCCAGTGAACTGGCAGACAAGGAGACCATGCCAGTCATTGTTCGGGATTTGGATGATGATGCCGCCACGATCATTATGGTTGACAGCAATTTGCAACGAGAAAGCTTGCTCCCAAGTGAAAGAGCCTTTGCCTACAAGATGAAGCTGGACGCCATGAAACATCAGGGAGAGCGAGTTGATTTAACTTCGTCCCAAGTTGGGACGAAGTTGAGAGCCGATGAAATATTGGCTCAGCAGGCTGGTTCAAGCAGAAATCAAATTCAGCGCTATATCCGTCTGACAGAGTTGATTCCCGAACTGCTGGACATGGTGGATGAAAAGAAGATTGCCCTGAACCCTGCCTATGAGCTGTCCTTTCTCAAAAAGGAGGAACAGGTAGACCTGTTGGACGCAATGGACAGCGAACAGGCTACCCCTTCTCTTTCTCAAGCCCAGCGGCTCAAGAAATACAGTCAGGAGGGGCATCTGACCCTCGATATGATGCGTGTCATCATGGGTGAGGAAAAGAAAAGCGATCTGGACCGAGTGACATTTACCTCTGACACCTTGCGGAAGTATTTCCCTAAAAGCTATACGCCCCAGCGGATGCAGGAAACCATCATCAAGCTGCTGGAGGCATGGCAGAAAAAGCGTCAGAGAGACCAGGAACGATGAAAGGAGCCGCCTATGAGGGATATTTCAGCCCGTGAGCTGAAAGGACACAACATTCTCGCCGTAGAGAGGTTTGGGGATGACACACGCTGGATGATTGAGTTTTCCGTCCTGCGTCCCAGCGCAGCTTACGGCAGTCCCGGAGAGGAAATGCGGCTGTTTTTGACCGAGGACGGGTATCAGGCCGCTCTGCAAAGCCAGCAGCGCCGGGAGATCAAGATCAAGCGTTACGCTCGTGTGATTGAGGGACATATCCTCGATTTCAAACCGGGAAAACGCCGCCGCTCATAAACCCATACAACGAAAGGAAAGGAATGACTATGTGTACGGTAAAGGAAATTCAAGAAGCAATCCGGGAAGATTGCAAATCTCAGCATGACATGGATACAACGGATATTGACCGCGTGTTGCAAACACTTCCTTTCGCCCAGGAGGAGCCATTTGCAGAGGCGCGTCTTCAAAAGCCGCTGTTTTGGTTCTATGCAAGAAAATTTGAAAAGTGTTGAACACCGCAATTCTTTGGAATGAGGATTGCGGTTTTTTGTACCCAAAATTCGGAAGGAGTGAGGTCGATGGCCGTTTTTCGCATTGAACGGACCCGTGATTATACCGTGATGAGCAATCATCATTTACGAAATGCAAATCTGTCGTTAAAAGCCAAGGGGCTGCTTTCCATGATGCTGTCTTTGCCAGAGGACTGGAATTACACCACCCGTGGTCTTGCAAAGATTTGTAAGGAGGGCGTGGATGCCATAGGCGCTGCGTTGCGGGAATTGGAGGCTGCCGGTTACATTGTGCGGCACAAACTGCGTGACCGCCAGGGACGCATCAGTGATACGGAGTATGTCATATATGAGCAGCCACAGCCGAAGAACCCGGATACGCCCCAGCCGGATATGGCTTCACCAGATACGGAAAACCCGTATCTGGATAAACCGGATACGGAAAAGCCCGCAGAATTAAATATAGAGAAATCAAATACAGAAAAAACAATTACTTATGGATCAAGTACCGATTCTATTCCCTTCCGGGAGCCAGCGGCAGCACAGCTGCCGGAACGGAAAGGAAGGGATGCGATGTCTGTCTCAGAGATGGAAAGTTATCGGGATTTGATTCTGGAGAACATCGAGTATGACCACCTGTGCCGGGAGTTTACCACCTACCGGGAGGACCTGGACGAGATTGTGGAGCTGATGGTGGAGACTGTCTGCGCCAAGCGGAAAACCACCCGGATCGCTGGCAGTGACTTCCCCCATGAGGTGGTGCGCTCCCGTTTTTTGAAGCTGGACAGCGAGCATATCCGGTTTGTCATGGACAGCTTACAGAAAAACACCACCGAGGTCCGCAACATGAAGCAGTATCTGCTTGCGGTGCTGTTCAACGCGCCGACCACGATCAGCAACCACTACACTGCACAAGTCAACCACGATATGTATGCAGGCGGCTGGTAAACAGCCGCTTTTCTGCTGCCCGGATACACCGGGAGAAAGGATTTTGCCATGAAACGACCCCTTGCTTACATTACGGCTCCCTGGAGCAACAGCCAGTATGAGAACGCCGAGAACGCTGCGGCCTACTGCCGTCAGGTGTACGACGCCGGGTATTCGCCCATCTGCCCGGTGCTGTTCCTGCCCACCTTCCTCAAGGACGACATTCCCCAGGAACACAAGGACGGTCTGGATATGGCGCGGGACTACCTGCGCCGTTCCCATGTGCTGGTGGTCTGCGGCCACGGCATCGACGAGATCGTGAAGAATGACATTGCCACCGCCGAGCGCCTGCGGATTACCGCCACCACCCTGGACGGCATCCTGACCGTGAAGGGCCAGGGGCGTGGGAAAGGAGGTGCGCGCCATGCCTGAGCGTAAGACTGTGGGCCAGCTGATGGAGGAAATGCGCCTCAAGGCCGGGGCGCAGAACTACCACGGCCACGAATACGTGGATTTGCAACGGTTTGCCGAGGACACCCGGCACATGATTATTTTTGATGTGCTGACGAACGATTCCCCTGTTGGCTGGAAAGGCGAACGAACCCGCCTGTTCCTGTCGGATACCGGTTATGAAAAAGCACTGGATAGTCAGGAAAAGGGGCAGATTAAGATTTTGAGCCACGCAAAGGTGCGTCAGGGCAATCTGCACTATGACCGTACTGACCAGTTACGCTAAGGAGGGCGGTATGAAGCGTTATCTTCTGCGGCGGCTGGTGGTTCCGCCTTAGCAAAAATGAGATTCCCTGCAAACTTCGTGGAAAGGAGGCGTTGAAAATGCAGGAAGAAGTGGAAAACAGAACTTTGACGCTGGTTGTCAGTGGAACAAAGTTTACCGGCAGAATGTTTAAGGCTGCCATAAGCAAGTACATGGCACATCGAAAGGAAAAGAAGCTGGAAAAACAGAGAAGCCGTGATGCGCCGGTTGTTCCGCATGGAAAACAGACTGTGAAGCAGCTTGTCGGGCAGAATCAGGGAATATCCAACATTGAGATCACAGACCCCTCTATCAAGGAGTTTGAGAAAATCGCCCGGAAATATGGTGTGGATTATGCGGTGAAAAAGGACCGCAGCAGTTCTCCGCCAAAGTACCTGATTTTTTTCAAAGGCCGTGATGCAGATGCTCTGACAGCAGCTTTTACAGAGTACACCAACAAAAAAGTCAAAAAGGCAACGAAAACAGAGCGCTCGTCCGTACTGGCAAAACTTAACCAGTTCAAAGAGATGGTTAAAAATGCTGTGGTGGATCGCACCAAGCGAAAGGAGCTGGAACGATGAAAAAGACATTGGACATCAAAAAGCTCATTTTGCTGAATATGCCGTATATCCTGATGGGACTGTTTGCTACCAATTTTGGAGAGGCATGGCGAATGGCACAAGGGGCGGATGCTTCAGAAAAGTTTCTTTCGCTGATTGCGGTTCTGCCTGGGGCGCTGGAAAGTTTCTGGCCAAGCCTGCATCCATTGGACTTGTTGGTAGGGCTGTGCTGTGGAGGCAGTCTGAGGCTGGCGGTGTATCTTAAAAGCAAGAACGCCAAGAAATATCGACATGGTTTGGAATATGGTTCGGCCCGCTGGGGAACCCGTGAGGATATTGCACCTTACGTTGATCCTGTATTTCAGAACAATGTGATTCTGACGAAAACGGAGAGCCTGACCATGAACAGCCGCCCCAAGGACCCAAAGACCGCCAGAAACAAAAATGTGCTGGTGATCGGCGGCTCCGGTTCCGGTAAGACCCGCTTCTGGCTGAAACCCAACCTGATGCAGATGCACAGTTCCTATGTGGTCACAGACCCGAAGGGAACCATTTTGGTGGAGTGCGGAAAAATGCTCCAAAGGGGCGCACCCAAGTTGGGGAAAGACGGAAAGCCCATGAAGGATAAGCACGGCAAGATCATTTATGAGCCGTACCGAATCAAGATCCTGAATACCATCAACTTCAAGAAGTCCATGCACTATAACCCTTTCGCCTATATCCATAGCGAAAAGGACATCTTGAAGCTGGTAACAACGCTGATCGCCAACACCAAAGGCGAAGGCAAGGCCGGAGACGATTTCTGGGTAAAAGCAGAAACCTTGTTGTACTGCGCGCTTATTGGCTATATCCATTATGAGGCTCCGGTGGAGGAACAAAACTTCTCCACCCTCATTGAGTTCATCAACGCCATGGAGGTCCGGGAGGATGACGAGGAGTTCAAAAACCCCGTGGATCTGATGTTTGATGCACTGGAAACCGAGAAGCCAAACCACTTTGCGGTGCGCCAGTATAAGAAATATAAGATGGCCGCCGGAAAAACAGCCAAGTCGATTTTGATTTCCTGCGGCGCTCGCCTTGCTGTGTTCGACATTGCAGAGTTGCGTGAGGTCACGGCTTATGATGAGCTGGAGCTGGACACTCTGGGAGACAGGAAAACTGCCCTGTTCCTCATCATGAGTGATACGGACGATAGCTTTAACTTCCTAATCTCTATGTGCTACACCCAGCTGTTTAATCTGCTCTGCGAAAAGGCGGACGATGTGTATGGCGGCAGGCTTCCAGTCCATGTGCGCTGTCTCATTGATGAAGCCGCCAATATCGGGCAGATTCCTCGTCTGGAAAAGCTGGTGGCCACCATCCGAAGCCGTGAGATCTCCGCCTGTCTGGTGTTGCAGGCGCAGAGTCAGCTCAAGGCGATCTATAAGGATAACGCAGATACCATTATCGGAAACATGGATACTTCCATCTTCCTGGGCGGTAAAGAGCCGACTACCCTCAAAGAGCTGGCTGCCGTGCTGGGCAAGGAAACCATCGACACCTACAACACCGGAGAGAGCCGTGGCCGGGAAACTTCCCACTCTCTCAACTATCAAAAATTGGGGAAAGAGCTGATGAGCCAGGATGAGCTTGCTGTTATGGATGGCGGCAAGTGCATCTTGCAGCTGCGCGGTGTGCGCCCTTTTCTTTCGGATAAGTACGACATCACCAAGCACCCTAATTTCAAATACACAGCTGATGCAGACAAGCGAAATACCTTTGATATGGAAGCATTTTTGTCTGCCAGACTAAAACTCAAGCCTGATGAGGTCTGCGATGTATATGAAGTAGACACGGAGGGCGTGTAATACGGTTCCGCTGAGAAAGGAGTGATCGTATCTATTTGCCGCAACTGCCCTCTATGGGCCATTGGCGTACAAAGCGGACAATCGCAAGAAAAAATAATGAAAAAGGAGGACAGCCGGAATCATGCCCTCGGAAACCGGGCGGCAGATTGTTCCGGCTTTTGTATGCCTATGAAACATGACAAACCTATTTTTTAATCAGATTCCGGCTAACAAACTATATGGCATTTTTTGAACAGGCAATCACCGTTCTTCAGACCCTCGTTATCGCGCTCGGTGCCGGTCTCGGTATCTGGGGCGTTATCAACCTGCTGGAAGGTTACGGCAACGACAACCCCGGCGCCAATGCTCATGTACGGTAAAGTATCACAAGAAAATTATGTCGAATTGACAGCCGCCTCCGCTATACCGAATAAGGAAATAAAGAGTCCTCAAATTTTGCGCTACTAAATGAAGACGAGCGGAAGTAATCTCCCGCTCGTCAGTAAACTTAACTATGCCATATCAATCCCGCTTCTTTCCCGCCACCGGCACTAAGAACAGCGCGGGCAACAGCAGGAAAGCGGTACAGACCAGCCCCCAGGGTATGGACACCTGCTGGGCTACCAGCCCCACAATAGGCCCGCCGATGATCTGCCCGAAAGAGTCCAGCTGTCCGCTGGTGGAAAAGACTGTGGCGCGCATTTTCTCATCCACATGGTCGTTCATCCAGGCGGCCAGCACAGGCTCCTTGATGGTGCGCATAAGCCCCGCCAGCAGGAACACCAACAACATGAACCAAAAGCTCCGCCCCACCGCGAAGAGAACCAGGCACAGGATATACCCGGCGCTGGTGGACATGACCACACTGGTTCGGCTGACAGTCCCTTTTTTCTCCATGCGGGCGATGAGCAACTGAGAAGCCAGAATACCTAAGCCGTTGCCGATAAGACTGATAACACCGAACCAAGTGACGCTGTTCAGCGGCCCGATAACGGGTATTACCGTGTCATCCAGAAAATGAGCGGTGGAGAGCCGGTCAAAGCCTTCACTGGCAAGTCCCCCGCATAGTGTGATTGCTAAGAGCGCCAGCAACACAGGTGCGCCTTTCACAAAGCCCAGGTTGAGCTTGAACAGGCAGACAAAGTCTTTAAGCAAGCCCTGCCGTTCCTCAATAGCAGGGGAGAAGTTGGTTTCTGGCATGATGCGAACCATCACCAGCCCCAACAACAAGCACAAACTGCCCCCCAAGATGAGAGGCATTTGCAGGTTTATGTTTCCCAGCAGTGTGCCCAGCACCACGCCCAGAACGCTGCCGATTTGCCCCATTTGACTGCCCCGCAGGAACACCTTGTCTATGGGTTTGTCCTCTTCCTCCGAGGCAATCCACGCCTCCAGAGCGCCGGTGATGAAGGTATCACCGCAACCCCAGACAACCTGGGCCAGCAGAACCGGCGCGAACCACGGTAGCGCACCCTCCATCAGAAAGCCCAGGCCGTAGAGGAACATTCCAATCAGCACCGAGCGCCGACGGCTATACAAATCCGCCACCACACCGGTGGGCATCTCGAACAGAAAGCAGGAGGTCTCCAGAACCGTCCCTACCAGGACAAGCTGGAAAGCATCCAGCTGCACCACCTCCAGGTGGTACACGATGGAAAGCACTGTGGACATAGAAACCGCCAGGGAACAGACAAATCGGAACAGCAGGTAGACAGAATATGCCTTTGAATTTTTAGCAAACATGAAGTTACATTCTCCTAGTATAATAATGGTGTAGTCAAGAACGACTACTGGTTAATAGTTACAAAGTCCAATCTAATAAATCTATATAGATATAACGGAAGGAGGAGTTCCCCCTCCATCAGAAGTTATAGGACATATTTACCGTGTCTGAGGTTTCCTTAATGCACCAGACAAAATATAGAGGTATAATCACTGAAGGCAGGATCATTGACGTTTCCTCCTTGGGAGCCGGCCTTCTGGGATATTTCGCAATAGCCAGCAATGAACGCTTGCATTGCGCAAGACGTTACATTATCTTCTGAAACATATGCCGGATCTTGTCTAAACGGCTGTTCGGGCGGCGTGGCTGAAATACAGGCTCGCCGGAAGTTTCCTGATACCCTTTTAATTCTGTAATGCAGACACTTCTTCCATTTGTATAAAAATTCAGATCATTCCTATATTCACCGATACAACGGGCAGGGATTTCACCCTTAAAAATAACTTCATCTTTTTCAAGTCTGGTTGATTCAATGATTGCGCAATACTTTGGTGCATCATTATAAGCCCGTGAAAGATATTCCTGCGGTGCAAAAAGGGTAAAGGAAAGGTATGGTTCCAACAGTTGTGTCCCTGCTTTTTTCAATGCCTGCTCCAACACGACAGGCGCAAGAAAACGAAAATCAGCGGGGGTGCTGACCGGGCTGTAATAAACTCCATAATCAAAACAAATTTGGCAGTCTGTCACTCCCCAGCCATATAAGCCCTGCTCCATTCCATAACGCACACCCTCCATGACGGCATTTTGAAAACTTTGGTTTAAATAGCCGAGAGATACCTCGCTTTTATATTGTGTTCCGCTTCCAACAGGAAGCGGTGTTACAGTCAAACCAATAGATGCCCAAAACGGATTCGGCGGCACTTCAATATGAATCGTGCAGCTCGCTTTTTTTTGCGGTCTTTCCAGATAAATAACCGAAGGCTCTTTCATAGCCACGCCCACATGATATTTTTCTTCTAATAGCGAACAAATAACTTCTAACTGTACTTTTCCCAAAAAAGATAACATAATCTCATGGGTAACAGTATCAATGTCAAAATGCAAAAGAGGGTCTGTATCAGCAATCTCTGCGAGGGCATTTAACAGGGCTTCCCTTTGCTCCGGCTTTTGCGGCTCTACCGTTGTCCGAAGTAATGGCATGGGATTATCAATCCGTGTTTTGTGAGGCAGGAGTTTTTCATTTCCCAGGATATCGTTCAGTTTCAAAGTATCATCAGCTAAAATAACAATTTCTCCCGGACAGGCATGGTCAGCCGGGACGATTTCACCATTTGACGGAATACACATTTCTGTAATCTTTATTTTTTCCTTTTTTGACAGCAGCAGGGTATCCCGTAAATGGAGCGTCCCATGATACAGGCGTAAATAAGAAAGCCGTTTTTTCCGCTCTGTATACTCAACCTTAAAAACATATCCACATAATTCAGACTGAATATCGTCCGTTTCTGTAATGAAAGTTTCTATAATCGCTTCAATCAGTTTTTCTGTTCCTAAATTGTCTTTTGCACTCCCATGATAAACAGGAAACAAAGAGCAGCATCTGGTTCTTTTGCACTTTTCATATTGTAATTCCTGTATATCCAAAGAATCCTCTGCAACATATCGTTCTAATAGTTCATCGCTTCCGGAAATAATCATATCCCATTTGTCTAAATCAGAAATATCGGTCATGGTTATCTTTGGCGACAGGGAAACCTCCTGCATGACAATCATATCACTGGTAAGTTTATCTTTAATGCTTTGGTAAACACACTGCAGGTCGATCCCATTTTGGTCTATCTTATTTATAAAGATAATTGTCGGAATGTCCATTTTCTGAAGCGCATGGAATAATATACGGGTTTGTGCCTGTACGCCGTCTTTTGCTGAAATGACTAAAACAGCTCCGTCAAGGACAGATAAAGAGCGGTATGCTTCGGTTAAAAAATCCATATGACCGGGAGTGTCCACGATATTGATTTTATAATCATTCCAATAAAAAGAAGTAACCGCTGTCTGAATGGTAATTCCCCGTTGCCGTTCCAAAATCATAGTGTCTGTTCTTGTGGTCCCTTTATCCACGTTTCCCTGTTCCGCAATCGCTCCACTGGTGTATAGCAGACTTTCTGTCAATGTAGTTTTTCCTGCGTCTACATGGGCCAGAATGCCGATATTGATTATTTTCATGTGATTGTCCTCCCTTTACAGCCCCAAAGGGCATAAAAATCCCCAGCAGTAAAATACTTTTACCACTGGGGATTCTAATTTGCGGACATACACATATACAGCATACACCTATTTGTGATTGCTGTTTTTTGAATATGTCAAAATTGATAAGGCAAAAGTATTCTTAAATTGGGTACAAAAAACCAAGCCCCCACAAAAGGAGCTATCATAATTCTTTGTTCCCACTATTTGATTATAGTTTTATTTAAGAATACCTTGCCGCATATTTTTTACTCCTTTTCTGGAATGAAGCTATTATATCACATCAGTTTTAGGAAAGCAAGTACTTAAAAGAAATTTTTCTTCCCCTTATATGTAACAATCATACCGGCTTCCTGGTGTTCAGAATGGTTTCTGCTGTCTGCTGTGGTGTTTGATTGGAATTGTCCAGCCAAAAGCCGATCCGTGGTGTTGTCTGCATAAATGTATCGTATATTGATAAAATCAGCATCAGAGAGGAGGAACCATTTTGAACCAGAAACAGACGGATATTACAACAGGAAAGCAAATACGTCATCTGCGAACACAATCGGGAATGACACAGGAAGAACTGGCTGGGGAATTGAATGTTACCCGGCAGGCGCTATCGAATTGGGAGAGAGATGTTAATGAACCCGATTTAAATACGTTGAAAAAAATTTGTTTTCTTTTTGGAGTCCACATGGACGATTTTGCGAAGGAGGTAATAACAAAAATGGAAACATGTGAAAAAAAAGAGAAACGACAATTTAATAAGTATGATATGGCAATTGGACTTTTTTATGGTGTCGGGATATTTCTTGGCATTGGTATTTTCTTTGTTGGCGGTTTTATGACAATGTCGGGTGCAGGGTGGGGAGCATCACTATTTGGCGGTGGCTGTTTTTCTCTTGTATTTGGCTTGATATGCCATGCAGTTATTACATTGAGAAGAAATGACAAATGATGACATATCCTGCTTTCTAGACTTTTCGGTCATATCGCGTAAAAAAGCCGCTGCTTTTGGCTTTCCAATAGCGGCGGCAAAGGGAAATATCCTTTGAATACCTTACAGAAGAAAAGTTTTGCAGCATTATAAAAATAAAAGCCTATACCATTTTGGAAAGAAAAGATACATAATAGTCAAGACGGCAACAATCAGAAGTTATGGAGGGTAACAATGGAATATAGTAAGGAAGATTTAATGGAAGCAAAAAGGCAAATTTTGGGAGTGGGAGAGAACATGGGAACAGAGGAAAGTAAAAAAATCTGGGAGAAAAACGCACAATTTTGGGATAATGCAATGGGTGACAAATCTAATGAATTTCACAGAGAGGTAGTGCGTCCCAAAGTAACGGAACTTCTATCTCCTAATCCTGCGGATTACATTTTGGATATTGCGTGTGGCAATGGAAATTATTCTTCGTATCTTGCACAAAGAGGCGCTTCGATTGTCGCTTTTGATTACAGCAAAAAAATGATAGAATTGGCTAAAAGACGGCAATCACAATATGCAAAACAAATTGAATTTTGTGTAGCGGATGCGACCAATAGAGAAAGTATATTAGAATTAAAAAGAAATCGAGCCTTTACGAAAGCAGTTTCTAATATGGCAATTATGGATATTACGGATATTGAACCACTTCTTATGGCTGTTTATGAACTGTTGGAGGAAAGCGGAATTTTTGTCTTTGCAACGCAACACCCTTGTTTTATCACGTTGACTGAAAAATATATGACACCGCACAGTTACTATGGTATAGCGATTGAAGGGCAACCGGAGGAGCAGATTTATTATCATCGTTCCATACAAGATATTTTTAACCTTTGTTTTAGAGCTGGATTTGTCATTGATGGATTTTATGAAGAATGTTTCAAAAACAACAAAGAAATTCCTATGGTAATGATAGTAAGGCTTAAAAAGGTAAAACGTGATAGCTTAAAATAAATTCAAGTTTGCCGGATAAATAGCAAACCTGGCCGAGCCAGTCAACGGTCAAGATGAACGGGCTTCGCCCGCCGTTGACAGCCCCGCCCGGTTTTGCAGTTAGGCAGTCAAGGAGCGACAGCCTAAAGTGCTGCCGCCCCTTACTATCATAAAAAGCAACTACTAACCAGCCACAGCCCTTTTGGGAGGAAAGGGGGATTTTCCATGACCTGTACAGAAGAATATCGGGAACATATCGAGTACACTTTCCATGCCTTTTGCAAAGTCGTTATCCGAAATGCAACGATCAACGCAGCGAGGACACGGAGCAGGAAGCACAAAAGAGAAATATCCCTTGAATACCTCACAGACGAAAAGCACTACCCTTTAGGCACGACAGATGAATATTTCCAAGCCCCGGAGCCGGACGAGGAATACATACTTACCCTTTGCGGCGATACGGTCATTTTCAGCAGCGGCTTACTTGCGGAAGCCCTGTCACGGCTGGACGAACGGGAGCGGGAAATGATTTACCTGTCCTTTTTCAAGCGTATTCCACAGCACGAAATTGGCAGACAGTACGGGCGCAGCCGCAGCACAGCGGGCTACCATATCCGAAAAGTCCTACGGCAGCTCCAAGCGGAAATGGAGGGAATGGCATATGAGAAATAATAGGCTTCTCCCCTATGAAACAATCGTCCAAGCCACCAGCGGGGAGCCGGAAGCGGTGGGAACTGTATTGCAGTATTACCGCCGCCGCATACAATGTGCCGCCCGTGTGAATGGACGGGTAGACCAAGATACAGAGGACTACATCACCCAGACGCTTCTCACAGCTATTTTCAAGTTCCGCTTTGGGAGATAGCCCTACCGCCTACAACTGAATAACCGCCGCTTCGCCGGCAACCAGAAAGCAGTAAATCTATTCAACAGATTTGCTGCTTTTTTTCGTTCCTGTTTGGCATTTTTGAAAATCCCCAGTATGAAAAAACAAAAGGGAAAATTGCCGCCGCAGTTGGCAAAATCCCTTACTTATCCGTGGAGGGTATCAAAGAAAAAAATACTGCCATTGTCCGCCTTTTTCGGCTTGCGTGGTGTTGTAGGGAATAAGGGGAAATTCTAAAAATCTCCGTCCATTTTGCTTTGCGTGGTGTTGTAGGTAGTGAAAGGAAAATTTTCAAGATATGCCGGAATAGCGGGTAGCAAAGCCCTTTTGAAACGTCTTGTTAGCGGAAAGTACGGAAGCCGGGGAACGCCGGAGTTTTTCAGAGCAAGATTCTACCGCAGTACCAAAATTCGCTTATCGCTCATTTTGCCCCTGCGGGAATCTTGTTGGGGAGTGCCTTCCCCAAACCCTGCTTATGCGGCTTACGCCGCTGGAAAATCCCTCAAAATAATTTTTCGGATTTTTCAAAAACAGTTCCGCTTTACACCCTGTTTTTCTCCTATTAGTGAGAGGACACCACGCACAGCCGAAGGAGGTTTTACCATGCGAAAACGATATAACACGCCGCACCGCAGCCGGGTAGTCAAGACACGCATGACCGAGGAAGAATACGCCGAGTTTGCGGAAAGGCTTTCTGCTTACAACATGAGCCAAGCCGAGTTTATCCGGCAAGCCATAACCGGGGCAGCCATACGCCCCATCATAACCGTTTCCCCCGTCAATGACGAGTTGCTTGCCGCTGTCGGGAAGCTGACCGCCGAATACGGCAGGATCGGCGGCAACTTAAACCAGATAGCCCGGACGCTGAACGAGTGGCACAGCCCCTACCCGCAGCTTGCCGGGGAGGTACGGGCGGCGGTTTCCGACCTTGCTGCCCTAAAGTTTGAAGTCTTGCAGAAAGTGGGTGACGCTGTTGGCAACATTCAAACATATCAGCTCTAAAAATGCGGACTATGGCGCAGCGGAAGCCTATCTCACATTTGAGCATGACGAGTTTACCATGAAGCCCACCCTTGATGAAAACGGGCGGCTGATACCGAGGGAGGATTACCGCATTTCTTCCCTCAACTGTGGGGGCGAGGATTTCGCTGTTGCCTGTATGCGGGCTAATCTCCGCTATGAGAAAAACCAAAAACGGGAAGATGTGAAAAGCCACCACTATATCATCAGCTTTGACCCACGGGACGGGACAGACAACGGCTTGACCGTAGACCGGGCGCAGGAGCTGGGCGAGCAGTTCTGTAAAGAGCATTTCCCCGGACACCAAGCCTTAGTCTGCACCCACCCGGACGGGCATAACCACAGCGGCAATATCCATGTGCATATCGTCATCAACTCCCTGCGGATTTATGAAGTCCCGCTTCTGCCCTACATGGACAGACCAGCCGACACACGGGAGGGCTGCAAGCACCGCTGCACCAACGCCGCTATGGAATATTTCAAGAGTGAAGTCATGGAGATGTGCCACCGGGAGGGGCTTTACCAAATCGACCTCCTAAGCGGCAGCAAGGAACGGATAACCGAACGGGAATACTGGGCGGCAAAGAAAGGACAGCTTGCCCTTGATAAAGAGAACGCTGTCAGAGAAGCCGCAGGACAGCCGACCAAGCCCACCAAGTTTGAAACGGACAAGGCGAAGCTGCGCCGGACGATACGGCAGGCACTTTCCCAAGCTGGCAGCTTTGACGAATTTTCTTCCCTTTTGCTGCGGGAGGGTGTGACCGTCAAGGAGAGCCGGGGGCGGCTTTCCTACCTCACGCCGGACAGGACAAAGCCTATCACAGCCCGGAAGCTGGGGGACGATT
The DNA here is from genome assembly GCF_051602715.1 of Pilosibacter sp. YYHA0881. Classification (GTDB taxonomy): domain Bacteria; phylum Bacillota; class Clostridia; order Lachnospirales; family Lachnospiraceae; genus Alitiscatomonas; species Alitiscatomonas aceti. Next base: position 1,058,250 of record NZ_CP175657.1, on the reverse strand, counting down.
TTGACAAGGCTGCTGTCCTTGTCCTGCTTACGCAGAACGCCCACAGAGCCGCCGAACAGAGCAAAGCCATACTCGAATACCCTGCCGCGGTTAAAAAGCTGTCACAAGGGGAAAAAACCACAAAAACCACCCCGGCAGACAACACCTTGCAGCGCATGGTTGACCGGGAAGCCAAGCGAGCCGAGGGCAAGGGCGTGGGCTATGACCGCTGGGCGGCAAAGCACAACCTAAAGCAAATGGCAGCTACCGTTACCGCCTATCAGCAGTACGGCTTTTCTTCCCCGGAGGAACTGGACGAAGCCTGTTCTGCCGCCTATACCGCCATGCGGGAAAGCCTTACAGAGCTGAAGCAGATGGAAAAGACGCTGAACGGGAAAAAGGAGCTGCAACGGCAGGTGCTTGCCTATTCCAAGACCCGCCCTGTCCGGGACGGGCTGAAACAGCAGAAAAACGCCAAAGCAAAAGCAGCCTACCGTCAGAAGTACGAAAGCGACTTTATCATAGCAGACGCAGCCGCCCGCTATTTCAGGGAAAACGGCATTTCCAAGCTGCCGAGCTATAAAGCCCTGCAAGCAGAGATTGAAACCCTTATCCAAGAGAAAAACAGCGGCTACAACGATTACCGGGCAAAACGGGAGGAATACCGCCGCTTACAGACTGTCAAGGGCAATATCGACCAGATTTTACACCGGGAGCGCAAGCCTGTGAAAAGGCAGGAACAGGAACGATAAAAACCGCCCCAAAATGTACCCGAACCTATACAGAACAAGGGGGCTGCCCCGTACCCTATCCGCAAATACCAAAGGATTTTTTAACGGGCTTATAGGGCAGAAAAAACCCGAAAATGATACCGAGATGATACAGAATTACCGCCGATACCGCCACACCAGCGGAAACGGCAGAAAGGAGTGCACCCATGCCAAGAATGAGCAAGAAACGGCGGCTGGAATGGTCTTTTTTCCTGCGGCAAGTGAAAGTCGGGAATTCCACCTGCGATCGTATCACATACAATGACCTCTGCCGGGGCTGTACCCATAGCTGCAAGCAGAGCTTCCGGGCGGTTATCATACTCTGCCCCCACTACTACTCCAAACGCCGGAAAAAGGAGGACAGGGACAATGGCAGATAACCGCAAGTATTACTACCTCAAGCTGAAAGAGAACTTTTTTGACAGCGACTCCATTGTGCTGCTGGAAGATATGAAAGACGGGATTTTATACTCCAATATCCTCTTGAAGCTGTACTTAAAATCGCTGAAAAACGGCGGGAAATTGCAGCTTGACGAGCATATCCCCTACACAGCGCAGATGATAGCGACACTGACCCGCCACCAGATAGGGACGGTTGAGAGGGCTTTAGAGATTTTCCGGCAGTTGGGGCTTGTGGAGCAGCTTGACAGCGGGGCTTTCTATATGACCGACATTGAGCTGATGATAGGACAGTCCTCTACCGAAGCCGAGCGGAAACGGGCTGCAAGACTGGAAAACAAGGCACTTTTACCGCCCCGGACAAAAGGCGGACATTTGTCCGACATTCGTCCACCAGAGATAGAGATAGAGTTAGAGAAAGAGATAGAGATAGAAAAAGAGAGAGAGGGAGAAACGGGACACCCCGCCCCCGCCGCTTATGGCAGATACAACAATGTGATACTGACCGATACAGAGCTTTCCGGGCTAAAAACAGAGTTGCCCGACAAGTGGGAGTATTATATTGACCGGCTTTCCTGCCATATCGCTTCCACCGGGAAACAGTACCACAGCCATGCAGCCACCATTTACAAGTGGGCGCAGGAGGACGCTGCCAAAGGCAAGGCTGCCCCGAAACAGGGCATACCCGATTATTCATGCAAGGAGGGCGAGAGCTTATGAAAAACGGAATTGAAGCTATGATTACGGACATTACAACCACTACCGCCGAAGCGGAGGACTACACAGGCGAGGACGGGCTTTTATACTGCGGCAAGTGCCATACGCCCAAAGAAGCCTACTTTGCAGAGGGAAAGACTTGTTTCGGGCGTGACCGCCACCCAACAGACTGCGACTGCCAGCGGGCAGCCCGTGAAAAGCAGCAAGCCGCCGAAAGCAGACAGAAGCACCTTGAAAAAGTGGAGGACTTGAAACGCCGGGGCTTTACCGACCCCGCTATGCGGAACTGGACATTTGAGCATGACAACGGCAGAAACCCGCAGACCGAAACCGCCCGCTTTTATGTTGAGAGCTGGGAAACCATGCAGGCTGAAAATATCGGCTACCTGTTCTGGGGCGGCGTGGGGACAGGAAAAAGCTACCTTGCCGCCTGTATCGCCAACGCCCTTATGGAAAAAGAGGTTGCCGTCTGCATGACAAACTTTGCAACAATACTCAATGACCTTGCCGCCAGCTTTGAGGGCAGGAATGAGTATATTTCCCGCCTTTGCAGCTACCCCCTGCTGATACTTGATGATTTCGGTATGGAGCGAGGGACAGAATACGGGCTGGAACAGGTTTATAGCGTGATTGACAGCCGTTACCGAAGCGGCAAGCCGCTGATCGCCACGACCAACCTCACGCTGGAGGAATTGCAGCACCCGCAGGACACGCCCCACGCCCGTATCTATGACAGGCTGACTTCCATGTGCGCCCCCGTCCGCTTCACGGGTAGCAACTTCCGAAAGGAAACCGCACAGGAAAAGCTGGAACGATTAAAGCAACTGATGAAGCAGCGAAAGGAGAGCCTATGACAGAAACCAAACAGACAAGCACCACCAAAACAGACCGCCGCCCGGACTGTGTAACGGAAATCCGCATGGGCAACTCCGTCCTTACCGTTTCCGGCTTCTTCAAGCAGGGCGCAACCGACACCGCAGCCGACAAGATGATGAAAGTGCTGGAAGCGGAAGCTGCTACACAAAAAACGGCGATTTGACCGACCATAAAGAAGCAGATTTGACGCTTTTGCTGCTATACAGACAGCCGCCCCATGTGGTACAATCAAGGTACGGAATAGTGGGGCTGGCTGTCGGAAACGGAGGATTTTATGTTAAGACAGACCAACCAACAACCAATTACCGCCCTTTACCCAAGACTTTCCCATGAGGACGAGCTGCAAGGCGAGAGCAATTCCATTTCCAATCAGAAGCGTATCCTTGAAACCTATGCAAAGCAGAACGGCTTTTCCAATCTGCGCTGGTACACGGACGACGGTTATTCTGGTGCGAACTTTCAAAGACCCGGTTTTCAAGCCATGCTTGCGGACATTGAAGCCGGAAAAGTCGGGACAGTTATCGTAAAGGATATGTCGAGGTTAGGGCGAAACTACCTGCAAGTGGGAATGTACACGGAAATGATTTTCCCACAGAAAGGTGTCCGCTTCATCGCTATCAATGACGGAGTGGACAGCGCACAGGGCGACAATGACTTTGCCCCGCTGCGGAATATCTTTAACGAATGGCTGGTGAGAGATACGAGCAAGAAAATCAAAGCAGTAAAACGCTCAAAAGGCATGAATGGCAAGCCCATCACAAGCAAGCCTGTGTATGGCTACCTCATGGACGAGGATGAAAATTTCATTATTGACGAGGAAGCTGCACCCGTAGTCAAGCAGATATACAACCTCTGTCTTGCCGGGAATGGTCCGACCAAGATAGCCCGTATGCTCACAGAGCAGCAAATCCCCACGCCGGGAACGCTTGAATACCGCAGGACGGGCAGCACCCGCCGCTACCACCCCGGCTATGAGTGCAAGTGGGCGACCAATACCGTAGTGCATATCCTTGAAAACCGGGAATACACAGGCTGTCTGGTAAATTTCAAGACAGAAAAACTTTCTTACAAAGTCAAGCACAGTGTAGAAAATCCCCCGGAAAAGCAAGTGATTTTCGAGAACCACCACGAGCCTATCATAGACACCCAAACATGGGAACGGGTGCAGGAGCTTCGCAAACAGCGCAAACGCCCAAACCGCTATGATGAAGTGGGTTTGTTCTCCGGCATACTGTTCTGTGCGGACTGCGGCAGTGTGATGTATCAGCAGCGATACCAGACGGACAAGCGCAAGCAGGACTGTTATATCTGCGGCAACTACAAGAAACGCACCCATGACTGTACGGCGCACTTTATCCGCACCGACCTCTTGACTGCTGGTGTACTCTCCAATCTGCGGAAAGTGACCAGCTATGCGGCAAAGCATGAAGCCCGGTTTATGAAGCTCTTGATTGAGCAGAACGAGGACGGGGGTAAGCGCAGGAACGCCGCCAAGAAAAAGGAACTGGAAGCCGCCGAGAAACGCATAGCCGAGTTATCCGCTATCTTCAAGCGGCTGTATGAGGACAGCGTGACCGGGCGCATATCAGACGAGCGTTTCACAGAGCTGTCGGCAGACTATGAAGCAGAGCAACGGGAACTGAAAGAAAAAGCCGCCGCTATCCAAGCGGAGCTTTCCAAAGCACAGGAAGCCACCGTGAACGCAGAAAAGTTTATGAATGTTGTCCGGCGGCATACCAGCTTTGAAGAACTTACCCCTACTCTGCTGCGGGAGTTTGTAGAGAAAATCGTTGTGCATGAGTGCAGCTATGACGAGAACAAGACCCGCAGACAGGACATTGAGATTTATTATTCTTTTGTTGGCAAGGTGGACTTGCCCGAATAACCGCCCGACCTATCCGACACAATGCGCAAGTGCCGGATAGGAACGGCAAAATTTTTTACACTTCTATTACTTCTTTATCGCACATCAGTAAAGAGCCAGGGCATGAAGCAGCTCATGGCCGGTGCTGGTGTAGCCGTGGTAGGCATGGTCCTTGTACCTCTGCTCTCCGGGCTTTTCTCTGTCTAAGCGTCTCCGTATGAAATCCTTGCCGCTCCCGCAGCTCTGCGGGGGCGGCGGAAAGGAGGTTGACACCGTATGGATTTCTTACTTGAAGCCCTGACGAATTGGCTGAAAGAAATGCTGGTGGGCGGTATTATGAGCAACCTTTCGGGGATGTTTGACAGTGTAAACCAACAGGTCGCGGATATATCCGTACAGGTAGGACAGACCCCACAGGGATGGAATGGCAGTATTTTCAATATGATTGAGAATCTGTCAAACTCCATCATGGTGCCGATTGCAGGTGTGATCCTGGCTATCGTGATGACCGTAGACCTGATCCAGATGATTGCAGACAAGAACAACCTGCATGATGTGGATACCTGGATGATTTTCAAGTGGGTGTTCAAATCAGCTGCCGCCATCCTCATTGTCACAAACACATGGAATATCGTGATGGGCGTCTTTGATATGGCGCAGAGCGTGGTGGCGCAGGCGGCAGGGATTATCAATTCGGATGCGTCCATTGACATTTCCTCAGTTATGACCGATCTGGAACCGAGGCTGATGGAAATGGATTTGGGACCGCTGTTCGGACTGTGGTTCCAATCCCTCTTTATTGGCATTACCATGTGGGCGTTGTATATCTGTATCTTTATCGTTATTTATGGCCGTATGATCGAGATCTACCTTGTAACTTCGGTGGCTCCCGTTCCAATGGCTGCAATGATGGGCAAAGAATGGGGCGGTATGGGCCAGAATTACCTCCGATCCCTGCTGGCGCTGGGCTTTCAGGCGTTTCTCATTATCGTCTGCGTGGCAATTTATGCTGTGCTGGTGCAGAACATCGCTCTGGAAGATGACATCATCATGGCAATCTGGAGCTGCGTGGGCTACACCGTACTGCTATGTTTTACGCTGTTCAAAACCGGCAGTCTCGCCAAATCAGTCTTTCAGGCGCACTAAAACGGAAGGAGGTTTCTACATTGGCTTATGTACCCGTACCCAAGGACTTAACAAAAGTCAAAACAAAGGTCATGTTCAATCTGACCAAGCGGCAGCTTATCTGCTTCACGGGCGGAGCGCTTATTGGCGTACCGCTTTTCTTTTTGCTCAGAAAACCTACCGGAAACAGTGTAGCGGCTATGTGTATGATGCTGGTTATGCTGCCCTTCTTTATGCTGGCTATGTACGAAAAGCATGGACAGCCGCTGGAAAAGATCGTGGGCAACATTCTCAAAGTAGCTGTGATCCGTCCAAAGCAGCGACCTTACCAGACCAACAACTTTTATGCCGTATTAAAGCGGCAGGAAATGCTCGATAAGGAGGTGTATGACATTGTTCACCGCAATAAAAAAATGGCTGCATCGGATGTTCGGAAAAACCGAGGAAAAAACTGTGCAGCCGGTAAAGACAAAGAAAAAGCTGTCCCGCGCCGATAAGAAGCAGATCGAAGCGGCCATTGCCCGCGCTAACCGCACGGACAAAAAAGGAAAATCTGCGCAGGACAGTATCCCTTATGAACGGATGTGGCCGGACGGAATCTGCCGCGTATCGGACAGCCACTACACAAAGACCATCCAGTTTCAGGACATCAACTATCAGCTCTCCCAAAACGAAGATAAGACGGCAATCTTTGAGGGTTGGTGTGATTTCCTCAATTATTTTGACAGCTCGATTCATTTCCAGCTGTCTTTTTTGAACCTTGCGGCATCGGAGGAGACCTTTGCCAACTCCATTTCCATTCCGCCCCAGGGGGATGCCTTTGACAGTATCCGTGAGGAATATACCACGATGCTGCAAAATCAGCTGGTCAGAGGCAACAACGGTCTCATCAAGACCAAATACCTGACCTTTGGTATCAACGCTGACAGCATCAAAGCCGCCAAGCCCCGTCTGGAGCGTATTGAGACCGATATACTCAATAACTTCAAGCGTCTTGGTGTAGCCGCCAGAACATTGGACGGTAAGGAAAGGCTTTCCCAGCTTCATGCGGTATTCCACATGGATGAACAGCTCCCGTTTCAGTTTGAATGGGACTGGCTGGCTCCTTCCGGCCTGTCCACGAAAGATTTTATTGCACCAAGCTCCTTTGAGTTCCGCACCGGCAAGCAGTTCCGTATGGGCAAGAAATACGGGGCTGTTTCTTTTTTGCAGATTTTAGCCCCAGAGCTGAATGACCGTCTGCTGGCTGATTTTCTGGATATGGAAAGCTCGCTCATTGTGAGTATGCACATTCAGTCGGTGGATCAGGTGAAAGCCATCAAAACGGTAAAGCGTAAGATTACCGATCTGGACCGCAGTAAGATTGAGGAACAGAAAAAAGCAGTCCGCGCCGGATACGACATGGACATCATTCCTTCTGACCTTGCCACCTACGGCAGCGAAGCGAAAAAGCTGTTGCAGGATTTGCAGAGCCGAAACGAGAGAATGTTCCTGGTCTCCTTTTTGGTGCTGAACACAGCGGACACCCCCCGTCAGCTTGGCAACAACATCTTTCAGGCAGGCTCTATTGCCCAGAAGTATAACTGCCAGCTGACCAGACTGGACTTCCAGCAGGAAGAAGGGCTGATGAGCTGTCTGCCCCTGGGACTCAATCAGATCGAGATTCAGCGAGGGCTGACCACCAGTTCTACGGCTATCTTTGTACCATTCACCACACAGGAATTATTCCAGAACGGCAAGGAAGCCCTGTACTACGGCATCAATGCCCTGTCCAACAACCTCATCATGGTGGATAGAAAGCTGCTGAAAAACCCCAACGGCTTGATTTTGGGTACGCCGGGTTCCGGTAAGTCTTTCAGCGCCAAGCGTGAGATTGCCAACTGCTTTTTGCTTACCAATGATGATGTCATCATCTGTGACCCGGAAGCGGAGTACGCACCTCTGGTGGATCGTCTGCATGGGCAGGTCATCAAGATTTCGCCTACCTCTGCCAACTACATCAATCCGATGGACCTGAACCTGGACTACTCGGATGATGAAAGCCCACTGTCCCTCAAATCTGATTTTATCCTCAGCTTGTGTGAGCTGATCGTGGGCGGTAAGGAGGGCTTACAGCCGGTGCAGAAAACCATCATTGACCGCTGTGTGCGTCTGGTCTATCAGACCTACCTCAATGACCCGCGCCCGGAGAATATGCCGGTTTTGGAGGACCTATACAACCTGCTCCGGGAACAGGAAGAAAAGGAAGCCCAGTATATCGCTACGGCTCTTGAAATCTATGTAACCGGCTCCCTCAATGTGTTCAACCACCAGAGCAATGTGGACATCAACAACCGCATTGTCTGCTATGACATCAAGGAGTTGGGCAAGCAGCTGAAAAAGATCGGTATGCTGGTGGTGCAGGACCAAGTGTGGAACCGCGTTACCATTAACCGCGCTGCCCACAAGTCCACCCGTTACTACATCGACGAGATGCACCTGCTTTTGAAGGAGGAACAGACCGCTGCCTATACAGTGGAAATCTGGAAGCGATTCCGTAAATGGGGCGGAATCCCGACAGGTATCACCCAGAATGTCAAAGACCTTTTGAGCAGCCGCGAGGTAGAGAACATCTTTGAAAACTCGGACTTCGTGTATATGCTCAACCAGGCAGGCGGAGACCGTCAGATACTTGCCAAGCAGCTGGGCATTTCCACGCACCAGCTTAGCTATGTGACCCACTCCGGTGAGGGCGAGGGCCTGCTGTTCTATGGCTCCACGATCCTGCCGTTTGTGGATCACTTCCCGAAGAACACCGAACTTTACCGCATTATGACTACCAAACCCCAGGAACTGAAAAAGAAGGAGGATGAATGATGATGAATCCCAACATTTTGAATAAAAATCCGCTGATGTTTTTTGACAGGGCGGTAAATGCCCAGCGCAGCCAGCTGCTTACGGTCATGGCCGATGCGGTAAGTGAGTGCCGCACGGCGGCAGATCAGGCAGCCGAACTGAATGAGACCGGTCAGGTGGGGCTTCTCCGTCTGGCAGAGGTCTGGAGCGTCATTCGTGCTAAAGAAGGTATGGGCGGCCTGATTCTGAAAGGAACAGAGGCGAAGATCCTGTCCGATGTGGTGGCACAGTTTTATGCCTACCTGTCCGGTTGTATGTTCAACGATCCTGTGGGAATGGCCATTTATGCAGAGCTGCACTACATGATGTCCTCCCTCATGCTGGGAGAATGGTTTGAATAAGGAGCCGCGCCTGCGCTTTACTGATGAGGAACGGTCTGACCCTGCACTGGAAAAGCCGATCCGTAAAGCGGAGAAAGCTGCGGCCAGAGCAGATAAGGCGCAGGCCAATATCCCAAAGAAAAAGGTCAGGCAGACAGTCATCGACCCGGATACCGGAAAAAAGACCTCGAAGCTGACCTTTGAGGACAAGAAAAAGCCACCCTCCAAACTTTCTCAAGGGGTCAAGGAAGCTCCCGTCCATCTGGTTGCGGGCAAGCTCCACAAAGAGATCCGGGAAACAGAACAGGACAATGTGGGCGTGGAAAGCGCCCACAAGTCCGAGGAAGCGGTGGAGACCGGCGCTTATCTGGTGCGGGAGGGCTATCGCAGCCACAAGCTGAAGCCGTACCGCAAAGCAGCACAGGCAGAGCGCCAACTGGAAAAGGCAAATGTAAATGTTCTGTACCAGAAATCTTTGCAGGAAAATCCCCAGTTTGCCAGCAATCCACTTTCCCGCTGGCAGCAAAAGCAGGACATCAAAAAGCAGTATGCCGCCGCCAAACATGCCGGTCAGACTGCTGGAAATACCGCCCAGGCTGCATCCAAAACAGGAAAAGCCGCAAGGACGGTAAAAGAAAAGGCACAGCAGGCAGGGGCATTCGTCATGCGCCACAAGAAGGGTTTCCTGATGGCAGGGGTTTTGTTCCTCATTACCTGTATGCTGATGAATACCATGTCCTCCTGCTCCATGATGGCGCAGAGCATCGGTTCCGTTCTCTCCGGCACCACCTATCCGTCGGATGACTCGGAAATGCTGGCGGTGGAGGCAGATTATGCAGCCAGAGAAGCCCAGTTGCAGGAGGAAATCGACAACATTGAAAGCAGTCACCCAGGGTATGACGAGTATCGCTATGACCTTGGTATGATCGGCCATGACCCTCATGAGCTGGCGGCATTTCTCTCTGCCGTCTTGCAAGGCTACACCCGGCAGAGCGCTCAGGCAGAGCTGGCGCGTGTGTTTGCAGCACAGTATCAGCTGACGCTTACTGAGGAAGTGGAGATTCGCTACCGCACGGAGACCTCAACCGACCCGGAGACCGGCGAGACCACCTCAGAAGAAGTTCCCTATGAGTATTACATTTTGAATGTGAAACTCGCCAGCAAGCCCATTTCCGCTGTGGTGTCGGAACTTCTGACCCCGGAGCAGATGAAAATGTATCAGGTTTACCGGCAGACCATGGGCAATAAGCCGCTGTTGTTTGGCGGCGGCTCCCCTGATACCAGCGGTTCGGAAGATCTGTCCGGTGTGCAGTTCATTAACGGTACCCGCCCCGGCAATCCTCAGCTGGTGGAACTGGCCAAGCGTCAGGTGGGCAATGTGGGCGGTTATCCCTACTGGAGCTGGTACGGCTTTGACTCCCGTGTGGAATGGTGCGCCTGCTTCGTATCCTGGTGCTATAACCAGGCAGGAAAAAGTGAACCGCGCTTTGCAGGCTGTGAGTGGCAGGGCGTTCCGTGGTTCCAGTCTCATGGACAATGGGGGGCAAGAGGCTATAACAATCTGGCTCCCGGAGATGCAATTTTCTTTGACTGGGATTTGGATGGGACAGCAGACCATGTGGGTATCGTGATCGGTACGGATGGCAGCCGTGTTTATACCGTGGAGGGAAATTCCGGCGATGCCTGCAAGATCAAAAGTTATGACCTGAATTATCAAAGCATTAAGGGCTACGGCCTGATGAACTGGTAACAGAGATTTTTAAGAAGGAGTGATAGACGATGGCAAAGAACAAAATTGAGCGCATTGACCAGGAGATTACAAAGGTCCGCGAGAAGATCGCAGAGTATCAGGAAAAGCTCAAGACCCTGGAAGCACAGAAAACGGAGGCAGAGAATCTGGAAATCGTTCAGATGGTTCGTGCGTTACGCATGACTCCAGCACAGCTGAACGCTATGCTTTCCGGTGGAATGAACCACGGCAGAGATACAGCACTGTCGGAATCAAATAATCAGGAGGCTACCGCTTATGAAGAATAAAAGAATTTGCAAAACACTTTCCGCCCTTTGCCTGACAATGGTTGTGGCATTTGGCTTTACGATCCCTGCTTTCGCACAGGGGTCAGAACAGGCTCCGGCGGCACCGGCAGAGGATTCTACCAATGACAGCAATGTGATTGTGGAAGAAACAGAACCGGCACCGGCACTTACACCGGAGGGAAATGCGGCACTGGTGGATGATTTTGGAGGCAATAAGCAGCTTATTACTGTTACGACCAAAGCTGGAAATTACTTTTACATCCTGATTGACAGGGCGAATGAGGATAAAAAGACTGCTGTTCACTTTCTGAATCAGGTGGATGAAGCGGATTTGATGGCACTGATGGAAGATGGAAAAGCAAAAGAGGAGCCGGCTGCTGTGTGTAGCTGTTCAACAAAATGTGAAGCAGGGGAAGTCAATACGGCCTGCCCGGTCTGCGCAACTGATAAGAGTAAATGTACGGGCAAAGCACCGGAACCTCCGGCAGAAACACCGGAGCCGGAAAAAGAGAAGCCTGCCGGACTGAACCCGGCTGCGATAGTCCTTTTGCTGGCTCTGCTGGGCGGCGGTGGCGTATTTGCCTACTTGAAGCTTGTTAAGAACAAGCCTAAGACCAAGGGCAATGACAGTCTGGACGATTATGATTATGGCGAGGAAGATTCCGAGGAATGGGAAACCGAGGATGAGGAGTCGGACGAACCGGACGCTGATGGGGGCAGCACAGAAGATGATGATGAGGACAGTGTGAAATGACCCGTTTCACAGACAGTCCCTATGAACGCATGATGACACGCAGGCCGGAGGGCGGGAAGGAAACTTCCCGTCCTCCTTCTTTACCCCACAGCCACCCCTGCTATGGTTGCGGGAATTATGGAAGACCCTGCGTAGGTATCTGCCATCGTGAGATGGAACGCTGGCTCAAAGAAAGGAAACGAAAAAAATGAGTGTTCTGATTATATTTATCAAGCTGATTGCTGTTTTTGACCTGCTGGTGATCGCCGTGTATTTTGGCGGCGACATTCTTTCTACCATGTTAAACAAACTTCGGAGAAAGCCAAAGCAAGATGACCCCTTTGATTTCTCCTTAGATACCGTGACAGTTTCATTGTCCATAGATTCTATCCGTCAGCTTTGTTCCGACGATGCGGCAGATTTTGTGGAAGAAAAGATCCTGCCAAATGCGGAGAAAACAATGGCCGTGCTGACGGAACAAGAACAGACGGCGGCTCGTCTGCTCTTATCCGCTTTGATCGGTTTTCTTGCAGCAGAAGCTCCTATGGATGAACAGAGCTTTCCCTTGATGATGGAACTTCTGAACTGCATGGAAGGGGAAAAAGAAGATGGTTGTCAGGATGCAGTAGATAGTTTACTTGAAGATGCCGCCTGCAATACCCGCCGTCACGAAGAATATTACAGCAATTATCAACGCTACCAGCTGATGCAGGTGGATAAAACCCGTGTCATTTTGGCTTGTCGTATCATCATCAATGACCTGCTGGGGAAACTGTACCGCTATGACTACCGGTTTGGTTATAACCTGCTACTGGATGAGGAAAACAGCATAGAGAAAAAACTGCACACGCCTGTGCGGGAAGAATGGGAGGCTGAAGATGATGAGATATAAACTGGTAATCGCTGAAAAACCATCGGTTGCACAAAGTCTGGCTGCGGTAATCGGTGCAACTGCTCGTAAGGACGGGTATTTGGAGGGTAACGGCTGGCGTGTCAGCTGGTGCGTGGGCCATCTGGCCGGTCTTGCGGATGCAGACAGTTATGATCCCAAGTATGCCAAGTGGCGATATGATGACCTGCCTATTCTGCCGGAGCATTGGCAGATGGTAGTGGGAAAGGATAAGAAAAAGCAGTTTGATATTCTCAAAAAGCTGATGAACGCCCCGGATGTGACGGAGGTAGTAAATGCCTGTGATGCCGGACGCGAGGGCGAGCTGATCTTCCGCAGCGTCTATGAGCTGGCAGGCTGCCAAAAGCCGATGAAAAGGCTCTGGATTTCTTCGATGGAGGACTCCGCCATAAGGGAGGGCTTTGCAAACCTGCGCCCAGGTGTAGATTATGATGGACTTCGGGATGCTGCTCTCTGCCGTGCCAAGGCCGACTGGTTGGTAGGGATCAATGCCACAAGGCTTTTTTCCGTGCTGTACCACCGCACCCTCAACATCGGGCGCGTGATGTCCCCAACGCTGGCACTGATTGTCCAGCGAGAAGCTGAAATCGACACCTTTAAGCCGGTTCCTTTTTATGCCGTGGCGCTGGAGCTGCCCGGTCTTACCATATCCGGGGAGCGCATGGCGGATAAAGCTGCTGCCGAACAGCTGAAAGAAGCCTGTCAGGGTGCAAATGTCACAATCAAAAAGGTGGAGTGCAAGGAAAAGTCCGAAAAGCCGCCTGCCCTCTATGACCTGACTACCCTGCAAAGAGATGCCAACCGCCTGCTTGGATTTACAGCCCAGCAGACCCTGGACTATCTACAAAGCCTGTATGAAAAGAAGCTCTGCACCTATCCCCGTACTGACAGCCGCTATCTGACTGGTGATATGGCAGACAGCCTGCCGGTGCTGGTGAATCTGGTTGCCAGTGCTATGCCGTTTCGCAAAGGGATCGCCATTACCTGTGATCCGCATACGGTCATCAACGATAAGAAAGTAACCGACCACCACGCAGTAATCCCTACCAGAAATCTCAAGGATGCAGACCTTTCTGCCCTTCCTGCGGGAGAAAAAGCGGTGCTGGAGCTGGTGGCCCTGCGTCTGCTGTGTGCCGTGGCCCAGCCCCATATCTATTCGGAAACCGTTGTGATTGCAGCGTGTGCCGGTAGGGAGTTTACCGCCAAAGGAAAAACGGTGAAGCACCACGGATGGAAAGCACTGGAGGACGCCTACCGTGCCAAAATGAAGGATGCAGAGCCGAAAAAAGAGGGCGCAGAGAAAGCCCTGCCGGAGCTGACCGAAGGACAGACCCTTTCGGTTGTTGCTGCAATCGTCAAAGAAGGCAAAAGCAGTCCGCCCCTGCACTTTACGGAGGACACTCTGTTGTCCGCGATGGAGACTGCCGGAAAAGAGGATATGCCGGAGGATGCCGAGCGAAAAGGTCTGGGGACACCGGCCACCCGTGCCGGTATTTTGGAAAAGCTGGTATCTGCCGGTTTTCTGGAACGAAAAAAGAGCAGGAAAACGGTGCAGATTCTCCCTTCCCACGATGCAGTTTCCCTGATCACCGTTCTGCCGGAACAACTGCAATCGCCGCTTCTGACTGCCGAGTGGGAGTACCGACTGGGCGAGATCGAGCGCGGGCAGCTCGCCCCGGAGGAGTTTTTGGACGGGATCAGCACCATGCTGAAAGATCTGGTGGGAACTTATCAGGTCATCAAAGGAACTGAGTACCTGTTCACTCCGCCCCGTGAGGTGGTGGGCAAATGCCCTCGCTGCGGCGGTGAAGTTGCAGAACTGCAAAAAGGCTTCTTCTGTCAGAGCAAAGAATGCAGATTTGCAATCTGGAAAAACAATAAATGGTGGGCTGCCAAGAAAAAACAGCCGACCAAGGCTGTGGTGTCTGCACTGCTTAACGATGGCCGTGTCCGTGTGACGGGGCTATATTCGGAGAAAACCGGCAAGACCTACGATGCCACTGTGGTTTTGGAGGACGATGGACAGTACGCCAACTTCAAGCTGGAATTTGATCAGCGGAAAGGAGGCAGCCGATGAAGCTCTCTTTAGTGGAACGGGAAACCATTCTTCTCTATAATCAGGCAGAACCAATGGCTGAGATCTATACCCATGATCCCCGTCTGATGGAGAAGCTGGATTTGCTGGCAAAAAAGCACCCCGACCAGATCACCCGAAAGGACGCCCATAACTTTACCGTCCCCAAGCGGTGTGTATCAGTCAGGGAGCCATATAGCGCAGAACGCCGCAAAGCTGCCAGTGAGCGTGCGAAAGCTGCCGGATACCAGCCTCCTGTGAGAAAGCCCAGCGGTTAAAGGCACATGGCAGAGAATGTATTTGAAGCAGTCAAGCTGTCAGTCAGCACCAGAGAAGTGGCAGCGTTTTATGGGATCGAGGTCAAACGAAATGGTATGGCCTGCTGTCCCTTTCACGATGATAAGAACCCCAGCATGAAGGTAGACCAGCGGTTCCACTGCTTTGGCTGCGGTGCAGATGGGGATGTGATCGACTTTACCGCAAAGCTCTTTAATCTCTCCCCAAAAGAAGCGGCGGAGAAACTGGCACAGGACTTTGGCCTGATCTATGACAGTCAGGCCCCTCCCCGCAGGAGGTATGTCCGGCAGAAAACCGAGGCACAAAAGTTTCGGGAGGACCGGCAGCGGTGTTATCGCGTACTGTCCGATTACTACCATCTGCTGAAAAAATGGGAGATCGACCATTCTCCCCGGACACCGGAGGAAGAACTGCACCCCCGTTTTGTGGAAGCGATCCAGAAGGAAACCTATGTAGAGTACCTGCTGGACCTTTTTCTTTATGAAAGTGAAGAAGAACAAAAGGAATGGATTGCAGAACACACAGCAGAAATCACACAATTGGAAAGGAGATTGAAAATCATGGCTGAGAACAAACCCACCAACCGAGAGCGGCTAAGGGAAATCACAGATGGCATCGAGCAGGGCATCAAGGAACTGTTTGAGAGCGAAAAGTATATGCGCTATCTGTCCGTCATGTCCCGCTTCCACCGCTATTCGGTAAACAACACCATGCTCATCTATATGCAGAAGCCGGACGCTACATTGGTAGCCGGATACAATAAGTGGAAAGACCAGTTTGAGCGTCATGTAAAAAAGGGCGAGCATGGCATTACCATCATCGCCCCCACACCGTATAAGAAGAAAATCGAGGAGCAGAAGCTGGACCCGGATACCAAGGCTCCGATTCTGGATAAAGACGGAAAGATCGTCACAGAGGAAAAAGAAATCGAAATCCCCATGTTTCGTCCGGTCAAGGTCTTTGATGTAAGCCAGACCGACGGGAAACCTTTGCCGGAGCTTGCTTCCTCCCTTTCCGGCAATGTGCCAAATTATGAGGCATTCATGGAGGCCCTGCGCCGCAGCGCACCGGTGCCGATCACCATTGAAGCAATGGCCGCCGATACGGACGGCTATTTTTCTGCCGATCATCAGAAAATTGCCATTCGCCAGGGCATGAGCGAGGTGCAGACGGTTTCGGCCACGGTTCACGAGATTGCCCACAGCAAGCTCCACAATCAGAAAAAGATTCAGATTGCCAATGACGAGCAATATCAGGAGATCGGGCTGTTTGATAAACCCGGTCTGTTCTCCAATGGGCGGATTGTCCGTGATAATCTGCCGGAGGGCGTTTATTGTTATGACCTGCGCGGTTCTGACTACGACCCCGGAGAGCCGGTCTGTGTAGAAGAACGAGTGGTTGTAAACCATGCAGGTTCCGTTCTACTGACAGAGCCGCTGGAGCTGGCGGAAGATGGACGCCTGATGCTGACCGAGGAAGAAGGACTGAATTTTGTTGACGGCTTTTCTACCCTCGCCCAATTTTTGCAAGAACATAGGAAAGACCGCCACACGGAGGAAGTGGAGGCTGAAAGTATCTCCTATGCGGTCTGCAAGTATTTTGGCATCGAGACTGGAGAAAACAGCTTCGGCTATATTGCCAGTTGGAGTCAGGGCAAGGAACTGAAAGAGCTGAGAGCCAGTTTGGAGACCATCAATAAGACCTCCGGCACTTTGATCTCTGACATTGAGCGCCACTATAAGGAAATATGCAAAGAGCGTGGGATTGATCCCCATGCAAAGGCAGAGCCGGAAACCGCCCCGATAGAGCAGCCGACCGGCAATCTAACCTACTATGTAGCAGAGTGCATGGAGTTTCCAAACCTTGGAGAATATCACGATAACCTGTCTTTGGAGGAGGCGGTCCGCATCTATCAGGAAATTCCGGCAGAGCGAATGAACGGGGTCAAAGGGATTGGCTTTGAGCTGAAAGACGGAAGCGACTATGAAGGACCGTTTCCGATTTTGACCGGGCAGACCATTGACCTGGACACTATTCAGGCAATCGACTATTACCGTGATAATCCGCTGGTACAGAAAGCGGTAAAGGAACTGGCTGCGGCCATGCCGGAAATGGAGGTACTGGGGGCGGATGCCAACCAGCAGGAGGCTTTGTTTCTGATCAACGATACTACCTATCTTCATATCCAACCTTGTGACAGCGGATGGGACTACACTCTTTACGATGCTGCGTCCATGAAAGAGCTGGATGGTGGTCAGCTGGATATGCCGGAGCTTTCCTGCATGAAGGCAGTTCTCCAGATTTGTGATGATAACGATCTGGACAGCACTTCGCTCAGACGCGCTCCCTTGTCTATGGTTGAGACCTTGCAGGAAGCGGCCTATCAGCAGATGCAGGCAGAGACCAGTCAGATGACTGCCTCTTCCCAGCTTCCGGAGGCACAGGAGCAGGCACTGGATGAATACCCCATGCCGGATGAGCAGGTATCCACACCGGATATGCAGGAATATGGCTACTCCTATGATGGGATGCTCCCTGTTACCAGAGAACGGGCGCTGGAACTGGATGCCGCCGGTTTGACCGTCTATGTGCTGCATGAGGACAATACGGAGAGCATGGTGTTTGACCCGCAGGAAATCATGGATCATGGCGGTCTTTTCGGTGTGGACCATGAGGAATGGGAGAAAAGCCCTCAGTTCCACGAAAAGGTCATGGAGCGTCAGGAACATCAGCAGGAACGCGAACAGGCATTTCTCTCCCAGAACAGAGATTGCTTTGCCATCTATCAGGTAAGTCGTGACGATCCGCAGAATGTGCGCTTTATGAATCTGGACTGGTTAAAGTCCCATAACATTTCCATAGACCGCAGCAATTATGACCTCATTTACACAGCTCCTCTGAGGGAGTCTGGCACTGTGCCGGAGCAGCTGGAAAAACTCTATCAGCAATTCAATCTGGAAAAGCCCGTGGACTTTCACAGTCCCTCCATGAGCGTCAGCGACATCGTTGCGATCAGGCAGGACGGTAAGGTATCCTGTCATTACTGCGACAGCGTTGGTTTTACCCAGATCCCCGGATTCCTGCCAGAAAACCCGCTGAAAAATGCGGAAATGATGCTGGAGGACGATTACGGCATGATCGACGGTATCATCAACAATGGCGCAAAAGAACCCACGGTGGCAGAGCTGGAACAGCAGGCCCGAAGCGGTCAGCCCATTTCCCTGATGGAGTTGGCAGCCGCCACCCATCGGGAGGAACGGGAAAAGAAAAAGTCCGTCATGGAGCAGCTGAAAGGCCAGCCCAAGACAGAACACAAAAAGACAGCACCCAAAAAGAGTGCGGAAAGGGAGATTTGATATGGGAAACTTTACTTTTGAGGAAATGAACCTGATGTGCATTTACAATACCGGCAGCCGCACCGGATTGATCGACAGCCTGCGTGAGATGCGCGGCGAGCTTTCGCCGGAGGAAACGGAGCTGAGAGAGTTGACCGACAGCGCCCTTACGAAGCTCTGTGCGATGACCGATGAGAAGTTTGCCGAACTGGAGCTGTACCCGGATTTTGACCAGTAAACAACATAACCGCAGGGATGGGGTGGCGATCTGCCACCCCACCTTTTTACCCCAAAACTGAAAGGAGGACAGAACACTATGCCAACCAAAGCTGAACTATATGCACAGATGGCGGACAAGGTGGCAACACAGCTCACGGGGAGCTGGCAGGAATGGGCAGGGTTTCTCACTACTGCTTCCCGCCTTTACAAGTACCCGTTCCATGAGCAGCTGATGATCTATGCCCAGCGACCGGATGCCACCGCCTGTGCAGAGTACGATTTGTGGAATGAAAAGATGGGTCGGTATGTAAGGCGCGGTTCCAAGGGAATCGCTCTGGTGGATGATTCCGGGGACAGACCTCGCCTGCGTTATGTCTTTGACATTTCCGACACCGGAACCCGTGAACATTCCCGCACTCCCTGGCTGTGGCAGTTGGAGGAGCGCCATCTGGATTCCGTGCAGGCCATGCTGGAGCGCACCTATGATGTTTCCGGTGATGATCTTGCCGGACAGCTCACGGAGGTAGCTGGAAAACTGGCCGAGGAATATTGGACGGAGCATCAGCAGGACTTCTTCTATATCGTTGACGGTTCCTTTTTGGAGGAATATGATGAGTATAACATCGGAGTGCAGTTCAAGGCAGCCGCCACCGTCAGCATCACTTACGCTTTGATGTCCCGCTGTGGACTGGAGCCGGAACGCTACTTCGACCACGAAGATTTCATGGCGATCTTTGATTTCAACACCCCGTCCACCATCGGGGCGCTGGGAACAGCGGTCAGCCAGATCAACCAGCAGGTGCTGCGGCAGATCGGCGTTACCGTCCGAAATGCAGAGCGCGAAGCCAACCAAGAAAGGAGCAAGCAAGATGAACAATCCAATGACCTACATCCAGAACGGAGACTATCAGATTCCCGACCTGAAGCTGAGCCAGCAGCCGGAGAAACCCCTGGGCAAGTACGGCAGGATGAGGAAAACCTACCTGAAAGAACACCGTCCCATCCTCTACAACCAGATGTTGCTGAGCGAGAAGCTGTACCCGCACCTCATCGAGATCGACGAGACCGCCCAGAGCAGACTGGAACAGATGATGCCCCAGCTGGCGAAGGAAGCGGGAGCCACCGAGGAACTGAAAGCCAGCGATTCCATGAAGTGGGTGGGCCTGATGAACACCTGCAAAGCCCAGGCAGAGGAGATCCTGATGGCGGAGCTTATCAACAGCTGACCCTAAACCTGTTCCTCTCCGAAGCGGAGCAGATCCAATCCATAGATGAAGCAGAGAATGTAGCACATACATCCTCTGCTTTTTCTTTTGCCCAAAATGATATTGACCATGTGCTGCGTTTGGGAGGCAATACAGATCGTCAGAGGGAGCGTGTGGTTGCAGCATTTGAAAAGCAGAAAACCACCGCTGAGATTGCCGAGATACTGAAAACGCTGTACCACGGCGGCAACGGCCTTGGCAGTGTGAGCGCATGGTATGCCGAGGATGGTATCCATCTTTCACATGGGAAGTCTGTCCGTTATGACAGGTCTGCCCAGGTCATTTCCTGGGAGAGCGCCGCAGAGCGTATCGGGGAGCTTTTGGAGAGCGGCCAGTTTGCCTCCAATGTGGAGCTTGCAGAAGTGGCAGGCTATGAACGCTCCCTCCTTGCAGAAAAGCTCTGGTATCTGTATCACGATCTTAGTGAGGGTGCCAGAGAAGCCGGATATTTGTCCTGCCTGTCAGAGATCAAAGGCAATGGTTTCCCGGAGGAGACTCGCCGCCTGACGGAGCAGCTGAGTGACCCGGCTTTCCGCCAGACACTCAAGGAAGAATATGCCGCCTTCTGGACTGCCTATCAGCAGGACCGTGACCTGTTGCGCTTTCACTACCACAGACCAAAGGAAATCTGGGAGAACCTGAAGGATCTTGACCTGCCACGCAGAACTTTTTCTTCGGACCTTTCCCAAGTGCCAACCGTCCAGCATTTCATTACCGAGGATGAGATCGACGCCGCCATGACCGGCGGCAGCAGTTTTGCCGGAGGAAAAGGCCGTATTTATGCGTTCTTCATGGAAAATCATACGGATAAGGAAAAAGTGAGATTCCTTAAAGACGAGTATGGCATTGGCGGACGCTCTCATGCCCTGTCCGGCGCAACACACAGCGGTGAAGATCACGATGGGAAAGGACTGCACTATAAAAAGCAGGACTGCCCGGATGTTCACTTGAACTGGGAAAAGGTTGCCAAGCGCATTACCTCTCTTGTTCAGAAAGGCCGCTATCTTACCGAACAGGAACAGGCACAGTATGACAAGATCCAGTCTGAACAGGAACTGGCCGAAGAAGATGCCATTCAAGCCCAGCAGCCGGAGATGGATGAAGAAACACCAAAGCCTACCCTTGGGGAGCAGTTTGAGCAGTATAAGCCTGTGGTGACTGCCGCCATTTCCGAGGATACCGCATATCGCAATGCCTGCGGTCATTCTGACCGTGAAAATGCTGTCATCGAGGGCAATGCTGCTGTGCGCCGTGCAGTCCTTGGTTCTAAGGATATGGAGCTGATCCGACTCTATTCGGATGTGCCGGAGTTCCGTCAGCGTTTACACCGGGAAGTGATCGACGAGACCTATCCAAAGCTCCATGAGCTTCTGCGCCCTCTTTCTCAGGAAGATATTGATACTGCTCTTTGTGCATGGAACGGCAATATCGAGAGTAAACACGCTGTTGTCCGCTATATGAAAGACCATGCAAGAGAAAAAGATACCGCCGCATGGCTGGCTCAGGAATACGGCGGCAGTAACAGCAACAGCCTGTTCGTTGTCCGTGCCGGCAGCCCGGAGGAAACGCAGCTGCCCTGGCCGAAGGTACAGCGCAGGCTTGCCCAGCTCATTCAGGAGGACCGGTTCTATACCGAAGAAGAACAGGACCGTTTTGACGACATCGACCCAATCGCCATCCGGGAAGCTCTGGAGGAAAGAGGGATCGTCAACGGCCAGGTGGCAGATCCGGAAAAACTGGACAAAGATCCGTTTATCCAACAGGTGATGTCGGATGTAGAGCAGATCGCAGCTGCTGAGACAGAGCAGACTTCCGAAGTTGCTATTTCCGATGAGGAATATGATGCAGTTCGCCGCCCAACTCCGCAAAGAACATCCTATGACCCCGCTGCCCCGGTCTATGCCGTGGGCGATACCGTGTATATCGAGGATGACGCCTATCAGATCACCGAGCTGCGGGAGGACACCGTACAGCTTCTGCCCACCGGGATGGTATATCCCATCTACCGGGCAGAGCGCAAAGAACAGTTCGAGCAGCTGCTTCGGGCAGACCGCCGCAATGCTTACTATACCGAGTTTCTTCCTACTGACCCGGACAAGGCAGATCAGGACTTGCGGGATGTATTGGCTCATGGACTGATGGATGAAGCGGATAAAAAGCAGATTTCCACGCTGCTGGAATCCGGCAGGAGCAACAGCGAGATCGCCTACTGGCTGAGCAGAGCCTATTCCGGTGAGATTGAGACACTGAATCTGGAGACCGGCGATATTGCCGATTACCGTACCACGGCACAGGGCATAGAACTGGAAGTCATGGATGCAGAGGAAAAGCGCCTGGCTATGCTGTATTTCCGCTGGGATGAGGTTGCGCCTTTGCTGCGCGGGATGTATGCCCGTCAGCAGGACGGTTTTGGACAGGAACAGCCCCAACCGGCTACCGAATCCCCGACCTTCCATTCCGAGACCATGGCCGTCTATCCGGGCGATAAGAACAATCTGCCTTATGATGTGGTGGTGGAACGACTGCATATCGAGGAGCCGGAGCCACCAGCCCCTGTGACTGAGCTGGAGAAAACCTTTGAGGAAGTGTTGGATGAACACCCGGTTTCCATTCAGGTCAATGGCCAGTGGCAGACCTTCCCCAATGCCAAAGCTGCCGAGGAAGCATCTTATGAGGAATACAAGGCCAACCTGCGCCGCAATGCACAGAACTTCCGTATTACCGATGAGCATTTGGGCGAAGGCGGTCCGAAAGCCAAGTTCCAGGCAAATGTCAATGCGATTCGTTTGCTGAAAGAGCTGGAAGCTGCCGGACAGCAGGCAAGCCCCGAACAGCAGGAGGTTCTTTCTCGATACGTGGGCTGGGGCGGTCTCTCTGATGCGTTTGACCCGGAGAAACCGGCATGGGCTTTAGAGTATGCCCAGCTAAAAGAACTGCTGACCCCGGAGGAATATGCCGCCGCCAGAAGCTCTACCCTCAATGCCCATTACACCAGCCCTACGGTTATTCAGGCAATCTATGAAGCGGTGGGGCGCATGGGCTTTGAGACCGGAAATATTTTGGAGCCATCTATGGGTGTGGGCAACTTCTTCGGTATGCTGCCGGAGGAAATGAGAAACAGCCGTCTATACGGTGTGGAGCTGGACCCGGTTTCCGGGCGCATCGCAAAGCAGCTCTATCCAAAGGCGGACATCACAGTAGGCGGCTTTGAGACCACTGACAGGCGGGACTTCTTTGACCTTGCCATCGGCAATGTGCCTTTCGGTCAGTATCAGGTCAATGACAAAGCCTACAACAAGCTGAATTTCAACATTCATAATTACTTTTTCGCCAAAGCATTGAATCAGGTGCGTCCCGGCGGTGTGGTAGCTTTTGTGAGCTCCCGCTATACCATGGATGCCAAGGATTCCACCGTGCGCCGCTATCTTGCCCAGCGTGCCGAGCTGCTGGGAGCGATCCGTCTGCCTAATGACGCGTTCAAAAAGAATGCCGGTGCCGAGGTTGTATCGGACATCATCTTTCTCCAAAAGCGAGACCGTCCGCTGGACATTGCACCAGAGTGGACGCAGACCGGACAAACGGAGGATGGGTTTGCCATCAACCGGTATTTTATCGACCACCCGGAAATGGTGCTGGGCAGACAGGAGCCGGTAAGCACTGCTCATGGTATGGATTACACCGTGAACCCTATCGAGGGACTGGAGCTTTCCGACCAGCTGCATGATGCTGTGAAGTACATTCATGGCACTTATCAGGAGGCAGAGCTGCCGGAGCTGGGCGAGGGCGAAGCCATTGACACCTCCATTCCTGCCGACCCCAATGTGAAGAACTATTCCTATGCCATTGTAGACGGGCAGGTGTACTACCGGGAAAACAGCCGCATGGTGCGCCCTGACCTCAACGCCACCGCCGAAGCCCGCGTGAAAGGTCTTGTGGGACTGCGTGATTGTGTGCAGGAACTGATCGACCTTCAGATGGATGCAGCGGTTCCAGACAGCACCATTACCCAAAAACAGGCGGAACTGAACCGGCTCTATGACAGCTTTTCTGCCAAATACGGTCTCATCAATGACCGTGCAAACCGCCTGGCCTATGCAGATGATTCTTCCTATTACCTGCTCTGTGCGCTGGAAGTTATTGACGAGGACGGAAAGCTGGAGCGCAAGGCGGATATGTTCACCAAACGGACCATCAAGCCCCATCAGGCAGTGGCTACTGTGGATACGGCAAGCGAAGCACTGGCGGTGTCCATCTCGGAAAAAGCCTGCGTAGATATGGACTATATGAGCCAGCTTACCGGAAAAACAAAAGAAGAACTGGCGGGAGAACTGCAAGGCGTGATCTTCCGTGTACCGGGACAGTTGGAGAAAGACGGCACACCCCATTATGTGACTGCTGATGAATACCTTTCCGGAAATGTACGCCGCAAACTGCGTCAGGCGCAGCGGGCGGCACAGCAGGACCCTTCTTTTGCAGTCAATGTGGAAGCTCTTACCGCCGCCCAGCCCAAAGACCTGGATGCGTCGGAAATTGAGGTGCGTCTGGGCGCTACCTGGATTGACAAGGAGTACATCCAGCAGTTTATGTACGAGACCTTCAACACCCCGTTTTATCTCCAGCGCAGCATTGAGGTCAACTATTCCTCCTTTACTGCTGAATGGCAGATCAAGGGGAAATCTTCTGTATCCTACAACGATGTGGCAGCTTATACCACCTACGGAACCAGCCGCGCCAACGCCTACAAGATTCTGGAGGATTCCTTAAACCTGCGGGATGTCCGTATCTATGACACCATAGAGGACGCAGACGGAAAAGAGCGCCGCGTACTAAACGCCAAGGAGACTACCCTGGCCGCTCAAAAACAGCAGGCTATCCGGGAAGCCTTTAGGGACTGGATCTGGAGAGACCCGGAGCGCCGCCAGACTTTGGTGAGCCAGTACAACGAGGAAATGAACTCTACCCGTCCCCGTGAATATGATGGCAGCCACATCACTTTTGGAGGGATGAACCCGGCCATTACCCTGCGGGAACACCAGAAAAGCGCCATTGCCCATGTGCTGTATGGAGGAAATACCCTGTTGGCACATGAAGTAGGCGCAGGCAAAACTTTTGAAATGGTAGCTGCTTCGATGGAAGCCAAACGCCTGGGACTGTGCCAGAAATCTCTCTTTGTGGTTCCAAACCATCTGACCGAGCAGTGGGCGTCGGAGTTTCTGCGTCTCTATCCTTCCGCCAATATCTTAGTCACCACCAAAAAGGACTTTGAGACCCATAACCGAAAGAAGTTCTGCGCCCGCATTGCGACCGGTGACTACGATGCCATCATCATGGGACACAGCCAGTTTGAGCGTATCCCCATCAGCCGGGAGCGTCAGGAACGGCTTCTCTATGAGCAGATCGACGAGATCACCGAGGGCATCGCAGAGGTGCAGGCCAGCGGCGGCGAGCGTTTTACCGTCAAGCAGCTGGAGCGTACCAGAAAGTCTCTGGAAGCCAGACTGGAAAAGCTGCAAGCCGAGGGGCGAAAAGACGATGTAGTAACCTTCGAGCAGCTGGGTGTGGACCGTTTGTTTGTGGACGAGGCCCACAACTATAAAAACCTGTTTCTATACACAAAAATGCGGAATGTGGCTGGTCTTTCCACATCGGACGCGCAGAAATCCTCCGATATGTTTGCCAAGTGCCGCTATATGGACGAGATTACCGGAAACCGTGGCGTTATCTTTGCAACCGGAACCCCGGTCAGCAACTCCATGACCGAGCTTTACACCATGCAGCGGTACCTTCAGTATGAACGCTTGCAAGAGCTGAACATGACCCACTTCGACTGCTGGGCTTCCCGATTTGGAGAGACCGTCACAGCTTTGGAGCTGGCACCGGAAGGCACCGGCTACCGGGCAAGAACGAGATTCAGCAAGTTCTTTAATCTGCCGGAGCTGATGAACCTGTTCAAAGAAGTGGCCGACATTAAGACTGCCGACCAGTTGAACCTGCCCACCCCGGAGGTGGAATACCACAACATCGTGGCGCAGCCCACCGAACATCAGCAGGAAATGGTCAAGGCTCTTTCGGAGCGCGCATCGCTGGTACACAGCGGAACCGTTGACCCGTCCCAGGACAATATGCTCAAAATCACCTCGGATGGCCGCAAGCTGGGACTGGACCAGAGGATCGTCAACCAGATGCTGCCGGATGAACCTGGCACAAAGGTCAATCAGTGCGTGGACAACATCATGCAGATCTGGCGGGACGGGGATGCAGACAAGCTGACCCAGTTGGTGTTCTGCGACATTTCCACGCCCCAGGCAGCTCCCTCCAAAAAGGTAGCCAAACAGCTGGACAATCCGCTGCTTCACGGGTTGGAAGAAGCAATCCCACTGGATGAACCGGAGCCTGCCTTTACCATCTATGAGGACATCCGCCAGAAGCTCATCGCCCGGGGGATGCCTGCCGAGCAGATCGCCTTTATCCACGAAGCCAACACAGAGGTACGGAAAAAGGAACTGTTCTCCAAGGTCCGCACCGGTCAGGTGCGTATCCTTTTGGGCAGCACCGCCAAGATGGGTGCAGGCACCAATGTGCAGGATCGCCTTGTAGCGCTGCATGATTTGGACTGCCCGTGGCGTCCGGGAGACCTTGCCCAGCGCAAGGGCCGTATCGAGCGCCAGGGCAACCAGAACCCTCTTGTCCATGTGTACCGCTATGTCACGGAGGGAACTTTTGATGCTTACCTCTGGCAGACGGTGGAAAACAAACAGAAATTCATCAGCCAGATTATGACCTCGAAATCGCCTGTGAGAAGCTGCGACGATGTGGATGAAACGGCGCTTTCCTTTGCCGAGATCAAGGCCCTGTGTGCCGGAGACCCCCGTATCAAGGAACGCATGGATTTGGATGTGGAGGTTGCCAAGCTGAAGCTGATGAAAGCCGACCACCAGAGCAAGCAGTACCGTCTGGAGGACCAGCTGCTCAAATACTTCCCGCAGGAAATCGAAACCAACAAGGGGTATATTCAGGGCTTTGAAGCCGATTTAGAAACACTGGCTGCCCACCCACACCCGGCAGATGGCTTTGCCGGTATGGAGATCCGGGGCGATGTGCTGACCGACAAAGAAAACGCCGGTGCAGCCCTACTGGATGCCTGTAAGGAGGTCAAAACCTCCGATCCGGTGCAGATCGGCAACTACCGGGGGTATGCCATGTCCGTGGAATTTTCCGCTTGGAAACAGGAGTATACGCTCCTGCTGAAAGGACAGATGACCCACCGGGCAACCCTTGGTACGGACCCTCGCGGAAATCTTACCCGTATCGACAATGCCCTCGCTCAGATGCCCCAGCGTCTGGAGTCGGCAAAGGCACAGCTGGATAACCTCTGTCAGCAGCAAGCTGCGGCAAAGGAGGAAGTCGGAAAGCCATTCCTTTATGAAGAAGAACTGAGATGCAAAAACGCCCGTCTGGTGGAGCTGGATACCCTGCTCAACATCGACGGAAAGGGACAGGCACACACCGAGTCTGTTGTTGCCAAAAGTACACGGCCTTCGGTGCTGGATAACCTAAAACGCCCGGTGCAACCCCGCAGTACAGACAAGAAACCAAAACAGCATGAGGAGGTGCGATAACATGAATACTAACGATCTGAATACAGCCCTTTATGAAAAGATGGCTGCCGAACAGGACAAGTTCCGGGACTGGCTGAAAAGACAGCCCCCGGAAGAAGTCTTAAACCATGCCTATGAGTACACCATCCGCGAGGACATCGTGATGGCAATGGAGGAACTGGAGTTGACCGACACCCAGGCTCAGGCACTTTTGGAATCTCCCTCTCCATTGACGGATGTGTACCGCTATTTTGAAAAGCTGGAGACCGGCTATATGGATGTGATCCGGGACAGCATTGAGAACCGTGCCGATGATGTGTGCAGAGCCAAAGAGGAACTGCTAACAACACCGGTCTATCCATATTCTGCTGCCTATGCGTCCGAGCATGGGGAAATGGCACAGTACAACCTCTCATATCAGGCGAACAGCGCCTGCAAAGAAGCCATTGAGCAGACCATCAGCGCCCACTATGCAGAGAATCGGCTGGATACGGAAGCTGCGGTCAAAGATGTGCTGGAAAAGTTCGGGACGGAACGGGTACAGTTTATTCTTGCCAACACCATCCAGCGCAAGAACTATGACGGGCGTATCTCTCAGGACAATAAAGCATGGGCAAAAAGCATTCCTACGCTGGAGGACAGCGGCGCTTCCCGCCACTGTGCCTATCTGGTGGTAGATCAGGTCAATCCCGGTTTGACCGACCTGTTCACCAGACAGTTCCGAAAAGTTGCTCAAGAACAGCAGAAAAGTTCTGTCCTGCAAAAGCTCAAACAGGAGCTGCCCGCCCATAAGTCTGCCGCCCCGAAAAAACGGGAGCCGGAGAGATAACCATGGCAAAGCGCAAGCGGGATGTTCCGGTTTTGTTTTGGGTGTCCGCAGAAGAACTGGAGCTGATCCATCAAAAGATGCAGCAATACGGGACAGAGAATTTGAGCGCTTATCTGCGGAAAATGGCACTGGATGGGTATGTGGTCAAACTGGATCTGCCGGAGCTGAAGGAGTTGGTTTCCCTGATGCGCCGAAGCAGCAACAACTTGAATCAGCTGACCCGCAAAGTACATGAGACCGGGCGGGTTTATAATGCTGACTTGGAGGATATATCCCAGCGGCAGGAACAACTGTGGGAGGGTGTGAAGGAAATCCTTACCCAACTCTCCAAACTTTCATAACAGGGATAGATACTCCATTTGCGGAGGGAGGAACGGCGTTTCTTCGCCGCGCCTTCCTCCGCTTTTTCTTTTTGCCCGTATCCTTGCCTTTTGGCTGTGAGACAGGGATAATGGAATCAGGAACAGGAACTGTGATTTTGGGAGGAGGCATAACAATGAGGGCATTGGTATTTTTGTTGAAACTGCTGTTGAAGATCGTGATGGTTCCGGTGATTCTGGCGATGACCCTGTTCGTTTGGATTTGTGTGGGGATTGTCTATGTCTCCGGTCTGGTGCTGGGGCTTATCAGCATGGTGATCGCCCTGCTGGGTGTGGCGGTTCTGCTGACCTGTTCCCTGCAAAACGGCATTATCCTGCTGGTGATGGCATTCCTTATTAGTCCCTATGGTCTGCCGATGGCTGCCATCTGGCTGCTGGGCAAGGTGCAGGACTTGAAGTTTGCCATTCAGGATTTGGTTTATGGATAAAATGCGCGGTCACAAAAATGCTAGGCAGTGTCTGTTAAATTGCTATATTTACTTCTGTGCTACATCCGTGTATAATAGTAGCACGAAAGGAAGTGATGGATGTGACCAAATCAGAACGGTTTGAGCAATTAGACAGACTTCTGACCGAGCATGATGGGATGCTGCAAACCGCACAGGTAATCGCCAGCGGAATTGTAAAACCCATTTTTTATGAATATGTCAAAGAGAAAAATCTTCAGCAGGTTGCTCACGGAATTTATGTCTCCGAGGACACCTGGATTGATGCGATGTTTCTGTTACATCTGCGATGTGGTCAGGCAGTATTTTCCCATGAATCAGCGCTATTTTTCCATGACTTGACAGACCGGGAACCATCTCCATACGCTATCACGGTGCGCAGAGGGTACAGCACCACTCGCTTAAAGGCAGAGGGCCTTTCTGTTTACACCATCAAACCAGAACTATATGAGGTAGGGCTGACAACTGGCCAAACACCTTTTGGGCATACGGTTCCTGTCTATGATATGGAGCGCACCATCTGCGATCTGCTCCGCAGCCGAAGCAGCATGGAAATACAGACTTTTCAAGGTGCGCTGAAGATGTATGCCAGAAGAAAGGACAAGGATCTGCGGACTTTGATGCGGTATGCCGGTATGTTCCGGGTTGAAAAAATTTTACGGCAGTATTTGGAGGTGCTTTTATGATAAAGACAGCAAGGCAGCTAAAAGATTTGATTCGCAATCTTTCCAGAGAAAAATCTGCGGATGCACAGCTTTTAATGCGAAACTATATGATGGAGCGTTTTCTGGAGCGTATTTCCCTTTCTGAATATCGTGATAAATTTATTCTGAAAGGCGGGATGCTGGTAGCGGCAATGGTTGGACTGGATGCCCGTTCCACGATGGACTTGGACGCTACTGTAAAAGGAGCCAATGTTAATGTAGAGGAGATCGAGAACCTGATTTCTGCTATTGTGAGTGTGCCGATTGATGATGGCGTCAAATTTCAGCTGAAAAGCATTTCAGAGATTATGGATGAAGCGGAGTATCCTGGGATTCGGGTCAGCATGACTACAACCTTTGACGGTGTGGTGACACCTTTGAAGATTGACATTTCCACAGGGGATGCCATTACCCCCAGGGAGGTACGCTACTCTTTCAAGCTGATGCTGGAAGATCGCTCCATTGACATTTGGGCATACAATCTGGAAACCGTTCTGGCTGAAAAGCTGGAAACAATCATCACCAGAACCACCACCAACACCCGCATGAGAGATTTCTATGACATTTATATTCTGGATCAGCTCCACGGGAACACATTGAACCGGCAGACGCTCTATGATGCACTGTTGGCAACTGCCAAAAAACGCGGAACCGAACGGCATCTTGCAGAAGCTGTGGATGTTTTGAATGAAGTGGAAAGCAGTCCTGTGATGCAGAAACTTTGGGAATCTTACCGCAGGAAGTTTTCCTATGCGGCAGATCTGGAGTGGAACATCATCATGAGGGCGGTTCGCAGTTTATATGCGCTCAGTGAAAAGGAATCGAGCCTATGAAGAAGCATGGACATTATTGTAAAGTCTGCGGAGAATATAAGGCTAACGAAAAATTTTCCGGCAAAGGTCATGCGGCGCACATCTGTAAATCCTGTGCTTCTTTATCGCCGGAGAAACAAGCGGAGCAAATGACGGTAAACCGCTTACTGAATCTCTCTTGGCGGTTATCAAAGGAGCAGATTTCCTGGCTGAAAAACCGAATGAAAGATAAGCGCCCGGAAATTCGTGCACTGGCAAAAGAACAATACGAGATGAGGTTTCCTCCGAAGCGGTTAGAGGACATCGAGGACGATTTTATAGAATAGCAAAAGCGGTCTGCACCATGCAGGCCGTTTCTTTTTTAGAAAGGAGGCCCTTCTATGGCAACCACACGCATCATGCCCCTGCATATCGGAAAGGGGCGCACTGAGAGCCGAGCAATCAGCGATATTATTGATTATGTGGCAAATCCGCAAAAGACTGACAACGGAAAACTAATTACCGGCTATGGCTGTGACAGCCGGACCGCCGATGCAGAGTTTCTGCTGGCGAAGCGGCAGTATATCGCCGCCACCGGGCGGGTGCGCGGGGCGGACGATGTGATCGCTTACCATGTGCGCCAGTCATTCAAACCCGGTGAAATCACGCCGGAAGAAGCCAACCGTCTGGGTGTAGAATTTTCCAAGCGTTTTACCAAAGGCAATCATGCCTTTGTGGTCTGCACTCACATAGACAAGTCGCACATTCATAATCACGTTATCTGGTCATCGGTCAGCTTAGAATATGACCGGAAATTCCGAAACTTTTGGGGCAGCACCAAGGCGGTTCGCAGGTTAAGTGATACCATCTGCATTGAAAACGGACTGTCCATTGTAGAGAATCCGAAACTTCACGGAAAAAGCTACAACAAGTGGCTGGGCGATCAGGCCAAGCCCTCCCACCGAGAGCTGCTTCGTGTGGCGATTGACAACGCATTATCACAAAGTCCTGCTGACTTTGAAGAACTGCTGAAGCTGCTGCAAGAGTATGGTTGTGAAGTTTCAAAGCGCGGAAAATCGTATCGACTGAAGCTCTCTGGTTGGGAGAAAGCCGCCCGCATGGATAGTCTGGGCGAAGGATATGGATTGGAAGATTTGCGGGTAGTTCTCTCCGGGAAGAAAGCACATACCCCGCGAAAGAAAACAGTCACACAGGCAGAGCCGCCAAAGGTCAATCTGCTGGTGGATATTCAGGCAAAATTACAGGCTGGAAAAGGTGCTGGCTATGCTCGATGGGCTAAAGTTTTTAATCTGAAACAAATGGCGCAGACCATGAATTACCTGTCAGAGAACAATCTGCTGGAGTATGTGGTTTTGGAAGAAAAGGCTGCGGCTGTCACGGCACATCACAACGAACTGTCGGCGCAGATCAAGGCGGCGGAGAAACGCATGGCGGAGATCGCTGTTCTGCGTACTCACATCGTAAATTATGCCAAGACCCGTGAGGTCTATGTGGCATACCGCAAGGCGGGCTACTCTAAGAAATTCCGGGAAGAACATGAGGAAGAAATTCTGCTCCACCAGGCTGCTAAGAATGCCTTTGATGAGATGGGTGTCAAGAAGCTGCCCAAGGTCAAAGAGTTGCAGACAGAGTACGTGAAATTGCTGGAAGAAAAGAAAAAGACCTATGCCGAGTATCGGCATTCCCGTGAGGAAATGCGAGAACTTTTAACGGCAAAAGCCAATGTGGATCGGGTCCTGAAAATGGAGGTAGAACAGGATGTTGAAAAAGAAAAAGACCACGGCCAGCGGTAAGCTGGTCCTGGTCAAAAGCGTTCGCAGAACGCGCAGCCACAGAATGAAATTCTGTGTTCAAAGGGGCTTGGGGGCGCTGCCCTCAACAAGCAAGCGGAGAGGAAAATCACAAAGGGATTTTCTTCTCTGCAGGCCTGTGTGTATTAACACAGGCATTGCTTGCCGGTATTATCCCTGAATCAGAATAATTTCGGAATAACCACCGTTCTAACTATCCCACATGATGGAGACTGCGGGTGTCACGGAAGAACTGAAAGCCTGTGACCCTATGCGTTGGGTGGGGCTGATGAACACGCTGAAAGCGCAGGCAGAGGAAATTATTCAAGATGAACTGATTTACAAATAGTTTTTAGGCACAAGAAAGGCCGGGACTTTGCTATCAAGTGGCAAATCCCGGCTTTACTCTTATATATTTCCCAAATTCTTTGACCGCCGGTATTCCAGTGGGGACAGACCAAATTGCTTTTTGAATACCGAAGCAAATTTGCTCTGGTTTATATATCCAACCTGCTCCGCTGCCTCTGCTACAGACAGCTTTGTGGTAGAAAGTAATTCTGCGGCTTTTTTCATACGGGTTTCACGCAGATACACGGAGATGTTCTGTCCAAAAACTCCCCGGAAATAGTTTTTCAGGCTGGTTTCACTGACGGAAAACTGTGCAGCCAGTTCCCACGCAGGATGGTGCTGGCGCAGATCAGAAGTGATGATTTTTTCCACACGCTTTGCAATATCTACCTGTGTTTCTGTGAAGAATGTGCAGGCTTGAGAAGGCGGTATTTCTTTCAGATTCTGGAGCAGCGAAAAAAGCGCCAGGGTATAGATTTTCATTTGCATAATGGAAAGCGGCACAGAGATATCCAACAAGGACCACAGTTTTTTTAGTATTTCTTCTATTTCGGGAGAAATGGCCGAGATATAAGTGCTTCCAGCCGGGCAGTAAAGCTCTCTGATTTTGTGGAAATCAATATCAAATTCCGTTTGTATCCAGGCACTTTGCTCTGCTGCGGCATCCATATCAATAAAAAACTCCATACCTTCATAAATTCGGCGGGGATAAACATATTGCTGTCTGGCAAAGCGTTCTGTCAGAGATATTTCACCGTCTTTCACATACACAAAGTTTCCGTTATTCAGAATGAGCTCACACCGCCCGGTTACGCAGTAATTTAAGAGCAGCGGGCCTGTTTCTATGGAGCCATTATCACGAAAGTCCGGAGCTGCCCATGTGGGTGAATTTATAAAAATATAGGCTAAGGTGAGTCCGGGAAACAATGGGAAAAAGGTCATAGAGCCTTTTCCATCTTTCTCTTTTAAGATGAGCTCGGCGCTATATTCACTGCGTTTTATGGATATACCGGGGACTTCAATGCTTTTCTTAATGATTTCATCTATCTTCATTTCATAACTCCTACTATTCGGTTTTTTGGCGGGCCTGCTTGAATTGGCAATTCTATTATAAAAGCAGGAACCCAGCCAGTCAACCTTAAAACTCGTTGCTGTTTGGAGCTAAAAAGACGATTGGTTGTAGAGAACTGTGTCGTACTATGGTATCTTATAAAGAGGTTAGTAAATGCTAACCAGCAAATGAATGGAGGTATTCGTTATGAATAACAAGTTACAAACAAAAGACCTGATTAACCTCGGTCTGTTCACGGTTCTTTACTTTGTCATCGGGTGCTGTGTTGCTATTCCCATTGGGTTTGTTCCGATCTTTCTTCCTGTCCTCGGAAGTCTGTGGTCGCTGATTACCGGCATCCCTTTCATGCTGTTCCTCACCAGGGTTAAGAAATTCGGCATGGTTACAATCATGGGCGTTTTGAGCGGCCTGCTGATGGGGCTTACCGGTATGGGTTTCTGGGGTGTGCCTATGGGGCTGATTTTCGGCTTGCTTGGAGACCTGATTTTGAAATCCGGCGATTATAAAAGTGCAAAGAAAAGTATTCTTGGTTATGCAGTATTCAGTCTGTGGATGGTCGGTACATACATCCCCATGTATTTTATGGTCGAGGACTCCTGGGCCAGCTTTGCCGCCAGTTTCGGTGAGGAATACGCCGATCGGGTAATGGCGGTCATGCCGATGTGGAGCATTATCCTTGTGGTTGCCGGGATTTTTGTCTTTGCCATTTTGGGCGGTCTGCTTGGAAAAGCACTCCTGAAAAAACACTTTGCGAAAGCGGGAATTGCATGATGGAGGGGGTATCCTTCTCTGCCACAACGGACAATCGCAGAGGGATTCGGCTTGATCCGCGCACGAAGTTGATTTTGCTGCTGACGGTTACTACATTGATGTTCAGCACCAGCAACGAAGGGATTATGAATTTTATAAAACCTGTGTTAAGCCTGATCCCCTTTGTGCTGATCCTGTCGGAACGCCGCTTCAAAACGGCAGGCAAGTATCTGTTTTTATATCTTGCCTGTTTTGTATTGGAACGCATAGCTCTGACGACATTAAGTGGTCTGTTGTCCTTTGTGGTTTTGGCAATTACATCCATTATGACGCGGTTTGCCCCAGGCATTATGACGGGGGCCTATCTGCTTTCTTCAACCTCAGTCAGTGAGTTTATCGGTTCTATGGAACGTATGCACCTGACAGAAAAAATTATAATTCCTATGTCTGTTATTTTTCGTTTCTTCCCCACAATCAGCGAAGAATACCAGGCAATCCGGGACGCAATGAAAATGAGAGGCATACGATTTGGTGGGAAAAACCCATTTTTAATGGTGGAATACCGTCTTGTACCGCTGATGGTGTCCGTTGTAAAAATTGGGGATGAACTTTCCGCCGCTGCACTGACGCGGGGGCTTGGCGCTCCGGTCAAACGGACCAACGTATGTCAGATTGGTTTTCATATTCAGGACATGATTGCTGTTCTGCTCTGTGCTTTATGTTTTGCGCTGTTTTTGATGGGACAGTATTTTGTTTTTTAAGGGGGTGAGCTTATGATAAAGATTGACCATATTTCATTTTCCTATGGAGAAGAAAATGAAAATACCGGGGGCGTCCGGGATATTGATCTAAATATAGAAGATGGTCAGTTTGTTGTCCTCTGCGGTGAAAGCGGGTGTGGAAAGACCACGATTACCCGCCTGATTAACGGGTTGATCCCTCATTATTATGAGGGACAGATGGCGGGAGAAGTATGGGTAAATGGGGAAAAGGTTTCCGAGCAGCCTCTTTACGATACAGCCGCAGTTGTAGGCAGTGTGTTTCAAAACCCCCGGTCCCAGTTTTTCAATGTGGATACAACCAGTGAAATTACATTTGGCTGCGAAAATCTTGGACAGCCAGAAAAAGACATCCGAGAACGGTTTGCAAAAACGGTTCGGGATTTCCGGCTGGAGAAGCTGATGGATCGTAATATCTTTCACTTATCCGGTGGAGAGAAACAAAAAATTGCCTGTGCCGGAGTATCCATTATGGAACCGGATGTTCTCGTTATGGACGAACCCTCGTCCAATTTGGATGCAGCGTCCATCCTTGATTTGAGAAAGATTCTTGCGTTCTGGAAGTCGCAGGGGAAAACAATTATTGTATCGGAACACCGGCTTTATTATCTCCGTGGTCTGGCGGATCGGTTTATTTACCTGGCAGAGGGGCAGGTGAGCCGTGATTATTCTGCGGCAGAATTTGAGCAGCTCACGGAGCAGCAGCGATCTAATATGGGACTGCGCACATTTGCTTTAGAGCGTCTCCTGCCTCCGGTTCTACCGCAGCAGGAAAAGACTGCCCTTGCGCTCCATAATTTCCGCTTTGCCTATAAAAATGAACCGGAAACCTTACATATCATGGATTGTGAAATTCCCACAAACCGAATTGTTGGGATTATTGGGAATAACGGTGCCGGTAAATCCACGTTCTCTCGCTGTTTCTGCGGCTTGGAGAAGCGCTGTGGGGAGATTGTCTGGAACGGAAGAAAATACCGTCCGAAAGACCGGCTGAGTACCTGCTATATGGTCATGCAGGAGGTAAATCATCAGCTTTTTACCGAGTCGGTTCTTGATGAAGTGCTGATTAGTATGGAGGAAGAAAACCAGGAGCGGGCAGAGGAAATCCTGAACCGGTTAGATTTGCTGGCTTTTAAGGACAGGCATCCCATGTCCCTTTCCGGCGGCCAAAAACAGCGGGTAGCGATTGCCTCGGCAATCGCTTCTAAACGCTCTATTTTATTTTTTGATGAACCGACCAGCGGCCTTGATTATAAACACATGAAAGAGGTTGCAAATGTCCTGCGACAAGTCAGGGACACGGGTATTACCGTGTATGTCATTACTCATGATCTTGAGTTGATATTAGACTGTTGTACGGATATTGTCCATTTTGAGAACGGTTCCATCATTGACCAATTCCAAATGGATGAGGCGGGTCTTGAAAAAATCAGAAACTATTTCATAAAGGGGGTATCTGTAAAATGAAGGAGGAAAAGAAGGAGTCACCCATAGGCATCTTATGGGGATGGGGCAAACCCTATCACTGGAAATTCATCGGCAGCATTGCCCTTGCGGTATTAGGCGTAGCCTGCCAGATGGTGCCTTATTTCTGTGTAGCTCATATTGTTACGCTGATGTTGTCCGGGGATCAGAATTTTTCGCACTATACAGCAGCTTGTGTTATTGCGCTTTGCGGTTATTTGGGAAAAGTCATATTCTCAAATCTTTCCACAACAATTTCTCACACAGCGACCTATTACACGCTGCGAGATCTCCGGGAGAATATTACCGAAAAACTGGCCCGCGTCCCGATGGGGACGATTTTAGATACTCCGTCCGGTCAGTATAAAACGACGATTGTTGACCGGGTAGAAGGGATGGAGCCAACCTTCGCGCACCTGATCCCGGAAATGACTGCAAATGTGCTGGTGCCTTTGGTAATTGTCGTGTATCTATTCGTCATGGACTGGCGCATGGCTCTCCTGTCCCTTGTCACGCTGGTGGTGGGCCTTGCTGTTATGTCTGCTGGCATGAAGAACTATCCCGTTAAGTGGGAGGGCGCGGTTAAAGCGGGAAAGCAGATGGCAAACGCCATTGTAGAGTACATTGGTGGGATTGAGGTAGTCAAAGCATTTAGTCAATCCGCCGGTTCCTACAAAAAATATTCTGACGCAGTAAACTACAATGCCAACTACTATGTGGACTGGATGAGAGAAAACCAGAAAACCATGAGCGCCTACAACGCCATTTTGCCCTCGGTGTTGATCTGTGTGCTACCCTGCGGCTTCGCGTTCTGGCTCTCCGGTAGCCTGGAACTTTCCACTTTCCTGTCTATCGTAATTTTCTCGCTGGGCCTTGTTGGGCCGATTATCGCGGCCTTTACCTTTACGGACGATTTGGCCGTATTGGGGACAAATGTGGAAGAAATCAGCCAGCTTTTGAACGCTGAAGAACTGAACCATAAGGATGCGCCGGTCAAGCTGGCAGACACCGGCATTTCTCTTAGGTCTGTGTCTTTTTCCTATGACGGGACAACAGAGGTTTTGCATGATGTGAATCTCGCCATCCACCCCGGAACCATGACCGCCCTTGTAGGGCCGTCCGGCTCCGGCAAGTCTACGGTGGCGAAGCTGATTGCCGGGTATTGGGATGTTACATCCGGCAGCATTACCCTCGGCGGCCATGAGCTGAAGGATATGCCGCTGTCTGAAATTGCAGACCAGATTTCCTATGTATCTCAGGACAACTACCTGTTTAACCGCAGTATCCGGGAGAATATCCGCATGGGAAGCCCCAGTGCCACGGACGCAGAGGTGGAGCAGGCAGCCAAACAAAGCGGCTGCGACGCCTTTATCCGCAAGCTGGATAATGGCTATGATACGGTTGTCGGCAGCGCCGGTTCCCATCTTTCCGGCGGTGAACGCCAGCGGATTGCCATCGCCCGCGCCATGCTGAAAAATGCGCCGGTTGTCATTTTGGACGAGGCAACTGCCTATATCGACCCAGAGAATGAGGCGCTGGTGCAGAAAGCCATTTCCACTTTAACTGTCGGCAAGACCCTGATTGTGATCGCACACCGGCTGTCTACCATTGTTGGCGCAGATAACATCGTTGTGGTGAAGGATGGAACCATCCACGCACAGGGTACGCATGAGAAACTGTTGGAAACCTGCCCCCTCTACCGGGATATGTGGCAGGCGCATATCGGCGCGAAAGACCAGATGTAAGGGGGTGTTGTCAGATGTATGGAACATTGAAAAAAATCTTTGCTTTTGCAGGCAGCAAAAAAGGGCTTTTGAAAAAATCCCTGTTGTTTGCGTTTCTGTCCGGGCTGTTTTCAGCCATGCAGTTTGCCGCCCTCTTTGTAGTGATCGGTGCGCTGGTATCTGACAACCGGGACGGAAGCATTGTCTGGATTTCGTTGGGAATTATGGCGGTATCCCTCATCGGGCGTATCATCACGACCTACTTTTCCACGATGGAGCAAACGGAAACTGGCTATTGCATGGTAGCGGAAAAGCGTATCCACATTGGAGATCGGCTGCGCTATATCCCGATGGGCTACTTCAACAAGAATAGTATCGGGAACATTACCGCCATTGTCACAACAACTTTGGGCGATGTAGAGAACTCAGCAGCCCGTGTCCTGGTGTCAGTGCTGGGCGGTTTTTTCAACTCGGTTGCCCTCGTCATCGTCCTGTTGGTATTTGACTGGCGGATCGGTCTTGTGGCCGCTGCCGGTGTCCTGATTTACCTTGCGGCGGCGGAACTGGCGCTTCGCAAATCTGCCGCGCTCAGCGG
The DNA here is from genome assembly GCF_051602715.1 of Pilosibacter sp. YYHA0881. Taxonomy (GTDB): domain Bacteria; phylum Bacillota; class Clostridia; order Lachnospirales; family Lachnospiraceae; genus Alitiscatomonas; species Alitiscatomonas aceti. Next base: position 1,019,144 of record NZ_CP175657.1, on the reverse strand, counting down.
GGTACGCCAGCACACACAGGAGTCCCTTGTGGAGTCTGTGTTGGAGTACATTCAGGGGATGGGGATTGTCAAAGCATTTGGACTGGAACGGGACAGCACGCAGTCTATCGGCAGTGCAATTAAGGCGAGCTGCCGGGACAACCTGAAACTGACAAAGGCCAGTGTTCCCTATGACGCCATCAAACAGGCCGTTGTCCGGGTGTTTAGCGTCCTGTTGCTTTTGGCCTCGGTCTGGTTCTGGCTGGACGGCTCCCTGTCGCTGGCCTACGGCTTGATTTTGGTGATTGCTTCTTTCATGGTGTTCAACGATTTGGAGAACGCCGGGAATATGGCCTCTTTGCTGCAAATGCTGGCGGCCTCGATGGATACGGCAAACTCCATTGATGACACGCCAGTGATGGACGAGAAAGGCGCTGACATTACGCCGAAGTCCAGCGAGATCGTGTTTGACAAGGTGGATTTTTCCTACGCAGACCGCAAGATATTAGATCAGGTCAGCTTTACCATTCCCGAAAAAACGACTACGGCCATTGTCGGCCCTTCCGGGGCAGGAAAGACAACGATGTGCAATCTGATTGCCCGTTTTTGGGATGTGAATGCCGGGAAGATTACCATAGGCGGTACGGATGTACGGGATTTTAAGCTGGACAGCCTGATGAAGAATATCTCGATGGTGTTCCAGAGCGTATACCTCTTTGCAGATACGATTGAGAACAATATCAAGTTTGGCTGCCCGGATGCTACCCATGAACAAGTGGTTGAAGCGGCGAAAAAGGCTTGCTGCCATAACTTTATTTCTGCCCTGCCGGATGGCTATGACACCGTGATTGGCGAGGGAGGCGGTAGTTTGTCCGGCGGCGAGAAACAGCGGATTTCCATCGCCCGCGCTATGCTGAAGGACGCACCTATCATCATTTTGGACGAGGCAACAAGCAGCGTTGACCCGGAGAATGAGGATGAATTGCAGCGGGCTATCGAGGCATTGACCCATGACAAGACCATCATCATGATTGCCCACCGTCTGAAAACCGTCCGCAACGCCGATCAGATCCTTGTACTGGACAACGCTCATATCGTCCAGCGCGGCACTCATGCGGAGCTGATCCAGCAAAAGGGCCTGTATGCCGATTTTGTATCGGCCAGACAGGAGGCCATCGGCTGGAAGCTGGCTCAGTAAAGGAGGTTCAGATGAAACTTCATGCGTCCGGGGAGGACTACCTGGAAACCATCCTTGTTCTCCAAAAGAAACGCGGTATGGTGCGCTCCGTAGATGTGGCCCGGCACATGGAGGTATCAAAGCCCAGCGTGTGCCATGCAGTGGCTACCTTGCGGGACGGCGGCTTTCTTATGATGGACGAAGATCACTTTCTCCATCTGACCGATGTGGGCCGCGAGGTAGCCGAAAAAATCTACGAGCGTCACTGCTTCTTTACCGAGCAGCTTATCACCGCAGGCGTTGACCCCAAAACTGCGGAGGCCGATGCCTGTCGTATTGAACACATCATCAGCGATGAGAGTTTTGACCGGCTGAAAGAGGTAGCCGAACAAGAGCAAAACTAAAACCGAATAATCCAAGCGATCCTGCCCCGCAAGACGGGGAAAGAAAAAAACCGTTGCAGGGCAGGCAGCTTTGTGCGCCCAAAATGGATTTTCCGGGTACTGCGGCGGTTTTGAGTAACATCAAGGCCGCCGTTCCTTATGCCCTCGACAAAGGAGTGACGACTACACGCTGACACGGCGGCTTTAGGAGGGAGCCGCCGTGAAGCAAAGACCGCTTCGACATAATTCGGCAGGAATTTACCTGTCAAAAAAAGCCTGACCGTCAATCGGCCCCCGTCTGCTTATGAACAGGCACTATCGTGGCTGGTCCATAAGCGTCATAAGTCCTCTTTTAGCAGCGCCAGCCGCCGTTCTTCGGATGCTGGCGCTTTTGTTTGTCGTTTTTTCGGGAATTTCCCCGAAAGATGTCGCTCACCGCCTTCATTTTGGTTCACCCGTCAACCCGTGAATCGAAATGGAGGTACATAATGCAGAAGATCAATCTTCGGGAACTGTATCCCGATGTGTATAAAACCAATGTCTTTGTAGACGTGGCCGAGGAAGTCGTGGCCGCGATCCGGGGCCAGGAGCAGGACGATGCCGCCTATGAACGCCGGAAGTTCCGACACAAGGCTCACTACTCTCTGAACCGGGAGGATGGCATTGAAAACGATGCCCTCAACCGGCCACTCACCCCGGAGGAAGTCCTGGAGCAGAAGCTGCTGCGGGAGGAAGTGTATGCCGCGCTGATGCAGCTGACCGCCATCCAGGCCCGGCGTATCTACGCCCGGTTTTACTTGGGCATGACGGTGGCCGAGATCGCCCGGATCGAGGGTGCTGACCGCCGCCGCGTGTGGGAGAGCATCCGGCGCGGACTGAAGAAGCTGGCGCGGTTGCTGGATACGGCCCAATAACCTGATCGCCGCATAGCGGCAAAAAGAGAGCCGGTGGGGGTTTTTATTCCTCCACCGGCTTACTTATTCTCTAAATGTTCATCTGGGTCAACCCCAGCCGTCTGCACCATCTCTTTTAGCTCATCAGTCAACGCGCGGGTCGAGTTTAACAGCACTTTTCTGGCAGCCGGAGGGCACGAAAGGTAAAGCTGCCGCATATCGTTGGCGGCTTGCTCATCTTCAGGCAGATCGAGATTCATCAGGGAATCTAAAGATAAATTCAAGACTTTGCAAAAAGCGCGCAGAACCTCAAAAGAAGGATTCTTCACCCCTCTTTCGCAGCCTTGAACGTGCTTTAGAGAAACGTGGCTCAGATCTGCGAGTTCCTGCTGCGTCAATCCTTTTTCCTTACGCGCTTTTTGTATCCTTCGTCCCAGCTCTTTTATCAGTTCCATAGGCACTATCGTCTCCTTAATTATATTTTATCGTGCCCATTTCCTTCCAGGAAGAACCTCATAAAAGGCGTTTTTGAGTACGATAGTACCTATTTTATTGTGCTTGTAAGGAGCTTGCGCTGTCCGCAGCTTCTATGAAGGGACAAGGCAAAATATTTTTTTCAAATAAATCGCAGTACAGACAGGACAAATCGCCTGTTTTTGTCATGGCTGTCAAGAAGGAGCTTTTCTTTCGCTGACCTTTGACAACTGAATACACGGCAGAACAGGTACATAACCCGCGCATGAGCGAGTGCAGGACGCCGCGAAGATGGAGCAGCCAGGAGGTGATGGACAAGCTGTTTCGGAGCGATCAACGTCCCTGTGACCCGGATGGTGGCACATTCGGCGCGATGACTGCGCGGGGGCTTAAAGATACTTCCTCACGGCCCGCCAAAGACTTGGGGGGAACCCTGCGGCACACGATACGAACGGTGCTGCGGAGTTATGACAGCCGCGCCAGCGGAGACCTGTTGTGTTCCCATCGTCAGGGGGCGTGGCAAATATGACGAGTAATCCGAACAGAATAACAGTAGCCGCACCAGGTTTTTATCCGAAGATTTCTTTCAGACTGGTGCGGCTATTTAAGTATTAAGATATTAAGGAGGCGAGAGTGATGTTTGAAAAATTCCATCGAGGTGACATATATTCGGCTGATTTAAGCCCTGGTATCGGCTCTGAACAAAGTGGCTCTCGTCCTGTACTCATTCTTCAAAATAATGTGGGAAATTGTTTCAGTCCTACGATTATTATTGCAGCAATTACCAGTGTAAGCAAAAAAAGCAGAAAGTTCCCCACGCATTACCACTTAAATGACAGATGCGGTTTGGTGAAACCATCTGTTGTTATGCTGGAACAGATCAGAACGATCGACAAGTCGAGGTTAAAAAACTATATTGGTCATCTAAACAAGGATGACATGGAAAACATAAACAAGACGCTCTTGTGCAGTCTGGGGATTACATAAAAGTGCCGAAAGGCCGTATCATTTTCAGGCTGTGCAAGTAGAGTTATAATTTCGTTAGGAATTGCGGAGGTGATTCTGAATGGAGAATATCCAGAATAAAAGCGCATTGATTCCTTCAGATGAAATCCGGTCAGAAGAACTTCTGGCGGAACAAAAATTTGAAGCGTTTATCACTTCGCTGGCACATATCATCGAGAAATATGGTATGAGAGTGCTGGGCGAGGTTGACGGAGCTGCGTGAGAATCGCAGCTTTACATAGGATATTTTCCAAAAGTAAATTTTGGAGGTATGAATTATGAACCGATATGGAAAACGCTGTGTTTTGTATCCGAGGGTCAGCACAGAGATGCAAGTGGACGGATACAGCCTGGAAGGTCAAAAAAATATGCTGACACGATTTGCGGATCGTGAGGAAATGATCGTTGTTGATACTTATGAAGATGCCGGTAAATCCGGTAAATCCATTGAGGGACGGCCTGCCTTTCAAAAAATGCTCAGAGATATTGAGGATGGCTTGGACATTGACTATATTTTAGTGTATAAGCTGTCACGGTTTGGCCGTAATGCAGCAGATATACTTAACTCTTTGGAGCTGGTTCAATCTTATGGTGTAAATCTGATTTGCATAGAAGAAGGGATTGATTCCTCTCAGACAAGCGGAAAACTTTTGATTTCTGTACTATCTGCTGTGGCTGAGATTGAGCGTGAGAATATTATCGAGCAGACGATGAACGGGCGGCGCGAAAAGGCACGGCAAGGTGGATGGAATGGTGGCTTTGCTCCCTACGGATATACACTGGAAGATAACAAGCTGATGATTGAAGAAACAGAGGCTGTGGCAATACGGAAGATTTTTGAATTATATACTTCATCGGAAATCGGTTTGGGTGGTATTGCGAATCAGTTGAACTTACAAGGTATACGGAAAATTCCGAGGCAGAATGGCACATTAGAGGATTGGACAGGACATTTTATTAAACTGATATTGGATAACCCGGTTTATTGCGGTAAAATTGCCTATGGACGGAGAACGAAGGAAAAAGTCAAAGGCACAAAAAACGATTACCAGATGAAAAGAAATGACGATTACATTCTGACAGAGGGACAGCATAAAGGAATCGTTAGTGAGGAGGTATGGGAAAAGGCTCATGCCAAGCGTCTTAGAACCGGAGTAAAGCAACCGTCAAAAATTGGGCGGGATCGAGTTCATTTGTTATCCGGTCTGCTGAAATGCCCGGTTTGTGGAAGTCCCATGTATACGAATAAACACGCATGGACAAATAAAGATGGCACTTACAAAGAAATTTACTATTATGTATGTAGTCGGAATAGGATGGTCCGAGGTAAGCATTGTGAATATAAGGCAATGCTGAAAAAGACCGATATTGAACCGATGGTCATTGAGGCAATTCGTGAGATCGTAAGGAATGAGGAATATGCCCAGGCCATTAAAAAACGGATTGGCGTTCAGATTGACACGAAAGCTGTGGATAAAGAACTGGAGGGCTATCAGGCAAAGCTGAAGGAAGTTGATCTGAATAAAACAAGATTGGAACGGGAAATTGACAGTCTCCCTGCTGATGCAAAATACCGGGAACGAAAGCTCCATGATATGACCTTGCGGTTAGATTCCCTATATGATGTCATTGTTGAGCTGGAGGAAAAAATCGAAGATGCCAGACTTCGGCGAGATGCAATTAAGCAGCAGGCAATTACTCTTGAGAATATTTACAAAATCATGGTGAATTTCGACTGCGTTTATAATATAATAAATGACGAAGAAAAGAGAAATGTGGTCACAGCCTTGATTAAAGAAATTGAAATTTACAGGAATGACGAGTCTGAATATCCGCTAAAGCGGATTGGCCTGAATTTTCCGGTGTTCAAGGATGGCGGGGAAGTTACGGAACTTTTGTGGGACAAAGGGAATACCGTTGAGACGGTGGTGCTGCTGGAGAAGAAGTTTCAGTAAATCAAAGAGAACCTTAGGCCCTAACGTTATTTAATGTAGAAATATTTGTTAGTGTATGGTAGAATTCTTAAGTGGAGTCTTGATTTCAGAGTGAAAAAGACAATTGATATAAACGTAAAAAGGAAGAGACATATACTATGGGAAAGAAAACTTGCAAAGTATTTACACCGCCGGATATGGTCGTATATATGCTGGATAAGATTGGTTATACAGATGATCTGCTCGGTAAGAAAGTACTTGAAAATTCATGTGGTACAGGTCATTTCCTTCAGGAAATTGTTAGACGTTATATCCGGGATGGGCGGACACGCCAAGTGACAGATGAAGATATAAAATCAGGCCTGGAAGCAGATATCCATGGCTACGAGAAAGATTCGGAAGTTTATGAGCAATGTCTGGCAAATTTGGATAAAACTGCCGCCGAATTGGGGATACACGATGTTGCGTGGCACATAACAAAAGGGGATGCCCTGCGTGCAGAACTGAGTCCTGGATATCAATATGTGATAGGGAATCCGCCCTACATTACCTATTATAACCTGGATTCGGAGGACAGAGCGTTGATTCGCAGGCAGTATGAGGTTTGCAGAGTGGGGAAAGCGGATTATTACTATGCTTTTACTGAGGCGGCTCTGAAATCGTTGGCAGCGGATGGGAAAATGGCATATCTGATCCCGAACAATTTTATGAAAAACCGTTATTCCCAGGCGTTGCGGGAATACTTGATTCCCTATCTGACAGAGATAGAAGATTATAAATTTTTGAGAATATTTGGTAATTATCAGATTTCTTCTGCTATTATTTTCTGCGAAAATCAGTGCCAGCAGGATGATTTTAAATATACGGACCAGGAAATCGGGGACATCATACGTGTAAAGAAGCGTGAACTGACAGGGAAATGGACATTCTGTTCCTCGGAGGAGAGTAAAAAGAAGACGAGGTTGGGAGACTGTTTTAAGGTCTCTGCGCCGGTTGCCACGTTGTTAAATGATGCCTTTGTTATACAGGATTTCTCTGAGAATGAAGCGTGGATTGAAACCAATGGTTACCGACTGGAGCGATTGGGCCTGAGGCCGGCAGCCAGCCCTAAAAGCAGACAGTATGATAAGAATAATTATATTATTTTTCCCTACTATTATATGAGCGGAAGGCTATGTCGTTATACGGAGGAAGAGTTTCACGATAAGTTTCCGGAGATTGAACGCTATCTGCAGACTTACCGGGATAAGCTGGATCTGAGGCAGAAGGATAAGGCATGTAAGTGGTTTGAGTATGGGCGTTCGCAGGCCTTGGCACATATTAATCAGGAAAAGCTGATGCTTTCTACCTTGATTACGGATACGGTCAAGTATTATCAATTGGATGAGGAGACAGTGCCTTATTCTGGGATGTATTTGGTTCCTAAAACAGGCTACACGATCGAACAGGCTAAAGATATCCTTGAGAGCGATGCGTTTTATCAATACATTCAGTCTATTGGGATCCATGCCAATGGGAAGACCTACAGAATCAGCCCGAGTGATGTGGAAAACTATACCTTTGAAGAAAAGTGGTGACAGATATGCAGAAAATCGAATTTTCAGTTGGAGCGAAAGCGGCGCGGCTGATTGGCCGTGAGAATATTGCGGATGTGGATGGGGCCTTGATTGAACTGATCAAGAATGCGTATGATGCAGATGCCTCCTGCGTTTGGATTTATTTTTACATGCCGTTTCCGGATGTTCCAACTATGGTGGATTCTCTGGATCGTTTTGTGAAAAATCTTTCGGAGGACGAACTGAAATTTGTGCTTGACTGTTACGAGACAGAGGATGACAAGCTGAAGAAAAAGGCTAGCTTGTCAGAGGCAGAGGAAGCGCAGTTAAGAGGGATTTTGTTTGCTCATAACAAGATTATTGTGGCAGATAATGGCTGTGGTATGACTGCCGATACGGTAAAATCAGCGTGGATGCATATTGGAACCAGCAATAAAGAGTATGACATAAGATCGGATAAAGGGCGAGTTAAAACTGGGGCAAAGGGAATCGGAAGGTTTGCGCTTGATAAGCTGTCGGTTAAGTCGGTGGTGTATACGAAAGCGAAAGCCAGCGAAACGGTTGTTAAGTGGAGCATGGATTGGGACCAGTTTGCCAGCGCTAAGCTTATCAATGAGGTGAAGGCAGAGTTGGAGGAACAGCCAGATGACTATGAACAGATTGTGGCACGGGTGACAGCAATGAAAGAGAGAACGATGCTGGAGGAGCATGACTGGGCGACGGGAACCATGATCATCCTGAGTCCCGTGCGGGAAGCCTGGAGCGGTCGTCTGTTTCAAAAGGTCAATACAAACTTAAAGAGTATTAATCCAATCGGGAGTGTTGATCGTTTTGAAGTGATTGTGAATAATGCATTTTATCCTGAATATTGTTATAAGACAGAAAAAGTTGCAATTGATCCCAAAGATTATGATTATCGGATTCTTGCACAGTTCGATGGTCAGGAGATACTTAAAATCAAACTTCTGCGCAACGAAGTGAACCTGTCCAAGCGCAAAATAACAGTGGAGATGTATGGCGCGTCTTCAACGAGGCAGATAGAAGAATTTTGGTCCAGGGAGGCGTTTCAAAGGGATGGATATCAAAAGGCTGCTTATGATAAGGAGCGCATCATTGAAAAGAAGATAGAGAACATCATTCCTCCCGATGAGCTGGAAAAGGCGCGCAAGATCGGGCCATTCACTGCAGAAATGTACTTTTTGAGAAATACAAATAATGAGTATGATATAATGAAGCGGGTTACTGCGGGAGATCGAAAGCGGCTGCTGAATCAGTTTTCTGGCGTGAAACTGTATAGGGATGATTTTAAAGTGCGTCCTTATGGAGATGAGGGTGCGCTGTATGACTGGCTTGGGATGGGGGGCCGTGCACAGAAAAGTCCGGCATCGATTTCGCATCCCAGTGGTGCATGGCGCGTACAGCCGTACCAGATGATTGGTCTGGTGAAGATTGGGCGGGAAGCCAACCCCTATCTGGAGGACATGGCCAACCGGGAGGGAATCGCGCTCACAGATACCTATTACATCTTTGTGGAACTCCTTCAGGAGTGCCTAAAGGAGTTTGAATTCGACAGACAGTATATTTACCGTGAATACGCCAGATGGATCAAGTCGATTGAAGAGGAATTGTCTGATTATACGGAAAAGGTTAAGCAGGAGGCAGCTAGAAGAGAGGAAGAACGCCGAAAGAAGCAGAAAGAGGAGCGTGATTCTGGCAATAAGGAAAAAGAGCCTGCAGATAACCAGTCACCCGATGCGGATGAGAATCAGGAAAATGATTTTTCAGAAGATGAGATGTTTGATACGGTTTATAAGATGATGCAGGATTCGGAACGGGAGCTGAACAGCAAGCAGATCCTTCAGATTCTCAGTTCATCGGGGATTGTACTGAACACATTTTTTCATGAATTTAATGCCATTAACACACAATTCCATGTTCGGGCATCCCAGATCAGAAGCCGCGTAAGACATATTTTAAAGGGGCAGGAATATACGGGGATAGCAGCTTACAATCCTTATCCGTGGATTGATGCGCTGGAAAAAACTGACAGGGTGACAGCCGCATTTCTGGATGTGGTCATGGAAGGATTGAAGAAAGAGAGCCTGAAGCGCCAGGAGATCTCAATGCAGAAGGTAATAAGGGATATCCTTGAGAAATGGAGCCTTCTTTTGGAGGAGAAACATATAGTTATTAGGCCAGATATCTTTGCAGAAAAGGAGTTGGATGACCGGATACAGATGGCAGTAGTTGATATGTATATCATATTGAACAATTTTCTGCTGAACGCGGCATGGTTTCTAGAGCGGGAACACAATCCAAAGAGAGAGATCGCCTTTACGCTGGAAGAGAGTGCGGATATGCTGTATCTGTATATGGAAAACAATGGCCCTTGTCTGGATGAAAAGTTTAAGGACAATCCGGATAAGATCTTTGAGATGGGAGAAACTTCTAAGAAAGATGCTAAGACATCGACAGCTGGGACAGGGCTGGGGCTATGGGTGGTAAAGGAAACCGTCGAACGGTATAACGGGGTGATTTCTGTTATGGATAAGAAAGATGGCTTTGGTCTGCGGATTGCATGGAAAAAGCCGGAAAGGAGAACGTGATGTATCAGATTGGTATTATTGATGATGTGGCGGGGCAGCGTGCAGATATTCAGGTAGCTGTTTTGGATAATATTACGGAGGGCACGCCTGTTGCTTTTAAAGAGTATGAATTGAATTCACGTTCCAAAGAGGACCTTTTTAAGGAGATACAAGAGGATATATCGGCAGATCGGATTCATGCTTTGATCGTGGATTTTCGGCTTGATACCACGAAAGATGTGATAAAAGGCTGGGAGATTATCGAGTTCATGCATGAGGAGATACCGGAATTTCCGGTGGTGATCCTGACAAATGTACCGGACGAGGGATTGGAGTCTCCGCATACAGATGCGGATAAGGTATATGCCAAAAAGGAATTTTTGAAGGTGGATTCGCCGGAATGTGCTGTCATGGTAGGGAAAATCCTGTTGAATATGAAGAAATACGTATCCAGGAGAGCGAATCTGGAGGCGGAACTGACGGCAAACCTTATGCGGTTGGAGCAGAATGGATCGGATATGGACGCAATGGAAAAGGTCATGGAGATTGAGAATGACCTGGGAAGGTACAAGGCGATCTATCAGACGGTAGTAGATAAATCTATGGACATGGATGATCTGAAAGAGGCTTTTGAGCAGCTGAAAAAATACGAAGATTTGTTAGGATGATACGATGAGGTACGCGGCATTTAAAAATCACAAGATACAAAAGACATGTAAGGAAAAGTTTGACGATGAAAAGAAATACAGAGACATCCTGAAGAAAGATTTCTCTGACCGATGCTGTTATTGCAATATGCCGGGAGGGCTGGTTACGACTCCTTATCACATAGAACATTTTATTCCTAAAAAGGCGTTTGAGGGGAAGAGAGATTCACTGAAGACGGATTATCAAAATCTTATGTGGTCCTGTCCAAAATGTAATCTGTCAAAGGGCGATAAATATAAGGGCGATTTGGAACATGATGACCGGATTGTCAACGAATTATTTTATAATCCCGTGATGACAGACTACAATGATATATTTTACCGAAATGAACTGGGCGGGATTGATTCGGAGGATCCCAAAGGCCGTGAGATGATTCGTCTGTTAAAACTTTATCGCCCAATCATAATCTGGCATGGCTGGTTGAACGGCTGGAATTGCTTTATGACAGGATTGAGGATATGGAAAAACGGGAAACAGATAGGGAGAGACGTCAGCTGTTGGCGAAAATCAAAGGGAAAGTTTCCGATGAATATATGAAAAAGGAGCGAGTGTTTCGTGCGGCATATAATGGGATGAAAGTATTCAAAGAGGATATGGAGTAGGGATAATAAGTGATAATAAAATTTGAACAGCACGAAAATAAGGAGCTTCCTGTATAATAAAAAGCGTAGACATTGAAAATTGAAAATACCTCAGAGTACAATAAGACTACTGACTGGCAGGTTAGTAAAAATCTTATTATACAGAGAGGTATCTACAATGAAGTCTAACACACAGAATGCAAAAATTGAAGCTATTACAGAAAAAACTTTGGTACTCGGAATTGATGTCGGAAGTGAAACGCACTATGCTAGAGCTTTTGATTACAGAGGAATCGAGTATTCGAAGAAACCATTTAAGTTTAGCAACACAGAGGCTGGATTTGTGACATTTAAGGAATGGATCCTGGACCTCAAAGATAGACATGAGAAGGAAAAGGTGGTTCCAGGTATGGAACCGACCGGGCACTACTGGTTTAATCTTGGAAAGTTTCTACAGGATAATGAAATGAAACCGGTTCTCGTGAATCCTCACCATGTGAAAAAATCAAAAGAACTCGACGACAATAATCCAACTAAAAATGACCGTAAGGATCCGAAAGTTATAGCAGGATTAGTGAGAGAGGGACGTTACATGATCCCATACCTGCCGGATGGTGTTTACGCTGATCTCAGAACAGCATCAAACATAAGATTCCAGTTACAGGCGGAACTTACAAGAATTCAAAACAGGATCAGTCGTTGGTTCAATATATATTTTCCCGAATATAAGACGGTATACGGAAAGCCGGATGCCAAGAGCGGAATGCTGATCCTTAAAGCAGCACCACTTCCTGAAGATATCCTGACGTTAGGTATCGATGGGGTGAACCAGATCTGGCGGGATGCGAAGTTAAGGGCAGTTGGAAAAGCGAGGGCGAAGACCCTGATAGAAGCTGCTGGGCACAGCGTTGGAAGCAAAGAAGGTGCGGTGTCTGCAAGAATGGAAATCCGAATGCTTCTGGAGGACTATGAATCCAGAAATATGCGTCTACAGGAAGTTATGGTTCTAATTGAAGAACTGGTAAAAGGGATTCCGATGGCTGAAAAGCTGTTAGAGATCAAAGGAGTGGGAATCAGGACAGTGTCAGGATTTCTTGCAGAAGTAGGTGATATCAGCCGCTTCAACAATCCGAAGGAACTGCAGAAGCTTGCAGGATTGGCATTGGTTGAGAATAGTTCCGGAAAGCACAAGGGCGGGACAACAATAAGCAGACGAGGTCGAAAGAGACTCAGATACCTGCTCTTTGAGGCTGCAATGTCGCTTGTGGCGAAGAACCCGGAGTTCAGAGAACTCCATAATTATTACACAACCAGAAGACGGAATCCATTAAAGAAGATGCAGTCACTTATGGCGGTTGCAACCAAGCTGATACGTGTCTTTTATGCGATGCTGACAAAAGGTGTGGATTATGATCCCAAAAAGATGGTCAGTGATATCAGGAGACCGGAAGCTTATCTGCAAGCAGCATAAGAAAAAAGTAACTATAGTGGAGGCTGTCATGTGGGCAGCCACTGAATCAGGCAGAATGTAGCAGATAACGTCCACTAATCACAGTGCTGATACAGGAAGCAAGTCAGTAATCAACAATACAAAGAATGAGCCAGTAGTCGGCAGAAATAGTCACCATGGGGCATATGACCCCGTTAAGGAGCATAGCTGACACCCTGGTTATGGGCAGGCAGGACGAAGGAAGTTAGGACCTCTGGAGACAGAGATGATCCTGGTGGATATAGGAGGTTAGCTGCCATAGAGGGATGGGTATACACAAGGCCAGTAAAGCGGAAATCAATGACGTTTTATTTCGTATACCTTTTAACCACTATTTCGGTACTTGATACATCGAAATGCTCATAGCTTTGGCTTATTCACTGAGATATAAAGGTTGAAAAACCTTGAATTTTCAATAAAAAACACTTGATTATATGAGGAGACAAAGTCCCAGCAAAAGCCGGGCTTTTCTACATTTATAACCGTTTTTCTGGTATAATGGAATTATCAGAAAGGCGGTGTTTTTTATGATGACTAAAAATGCAGATAAGAAACGAGAACAGATAATCATGTTCTGTATGGATGACATGGTTCCACAAAACCATATGCTGCGTTTGATTGATAAAGCCATTGACTGGACTTTTATTTATGATCTTGTGGAAGAAAAATACTGCCCTAATAATGGAAGACCGAGTATGGATCCGGTTATGCTGATCAAAATCCCTTTTATCCAATACCTTTACGGGATTAAAAGTATGAGGCAGACGATTCGGGAGATCGAAGTAAATGTTGCGTATCGCTGGTTTCTGGGGCTTGATATGATGGATCCGGTTCCTCATTTTTCTACCTTCGGAAAGAATTATACCCGCCGTTTTAAAGATACCGGTCTTTTTGAGCAGATCTTCGCAAAGATACTGGAAGACTGCATGAAATTCAACCTGGTAGATACGGAGCAGATTTTTGTAGATTCCACTCATGTTAAGGCATGCGCAAACAGCAAAAAAATGAGAAAACGGGTGGCCCATGAACAGGCGCTCTGGTATGAAGAGGAGCTCCAGAAAGAAATCGCAAAAGACCGGGAATCCCATGGGAAGAAACCGTTGAAGGAAAAAGACCGGAATGATCCATCCTCCGGAAGTGGAGGCAGTATGGATTCTCAAGAAGAGATTCCTGAAGGAGTAAAAACACAGAAGTGCAGTACAACCGATCCAGAAAGTGGATGGTTTCGTAAGGGGGAACATAAACATGTTTTCGCCTACGCAGTAGAAACAGCCTGTGATAAACATGGCTGGATCCTCGGTTACAGTGTTCATCCAGGAAACGAACATGACAGCCGAACCTTTAAACCTCTTTATGATAAGATAAAGCATTATCACCCTGCAATGATTGTTGCAGATGCAGGTTATCGAACACCGGCGATCGCCCACGAATTGCTGGAAGATGGAGTGGAGCCATTGTTTCCATACAAGAGGCCAATGACGAAAGACGTATTTTTCCGTAAATACGAGTATGTATATGATGAGGCGTATGATTGTTACTTATGCCCGGAAAACCAGATATTATCTTATCGTACCACGAACCGTGATGGATACAAAGAATACCACAGTTGTGGAGAATTATGTGCCAATTGCCCAAGTCTCCATAAATGTACGGAAAGCAAAAATCATGTGAAGGTAGTAATGCGTCATGTTTGGGAAGAATATATGGAAATGGCAGAAGACATCCGTCATACCCTTGGGAACAAAGCGATATATGAATTGAGAAAAGAAACCATTGAACGAATCTTCGGAACAGCGAAAGAACAGCATGGCTTTCGCTATACCCAGTATATTGGAAAAGCCCGGATGGAAATGAAAGCGGGGCTTACTTTTGCCTGCATGAATCTGAAAAAGCTGGCCAGAATTCTGGGAAACAGGGCCTCTAAAACATCGGAAATCTTGAGTTTTTTAAGATTTTTGATAGAAGAATCGCTATATGTAGAAAAGTGGTGCTGGGAATAATCCCAGCACCAACTTTGTCTACAGTCTGAAGGATTTCTGGAATCAATTTCCAGAAATCCTTTTTAAAACATAAAATCGGGGTAACAGGATTTGAACCTGCGACCTCTCGGCCCCCAGCCGAGCGCGCTACCAAACTACGCCATACCCCGGAACAAAAGTTATTATAACAGGGAATCCTGGAAATTGCAACAGGTAATTTGGAAAAAAATAAAAAATTTTAAAAAACCGCTCAAAAAGTAAAACTTCAGACCGGGAAAGGCGTGAAAAAGACCGTGGGAGGGGGGAACGGAAGGGCAAAGGGAAATAAAGCGGAAGGACTGTCGGGAACGAAACGCCACTTGAGTTTCCGCAAACTGTAATTCCAAAATGAACATATCTGCCCCAAGTACCAATCTGCCGACTTTTTGAAAATTTCAGAATGGCAGTTCTGTGATTAGAGGCACTTTTATAAGCCCCGCTGGAACCGGGCTTTGGGGAGAACTGTTTTTTCTCTATTCAAACCGTCAGCTTGAGGCAGAGTTGACGGTTTGCAGGACGTTTTGTCTTGAGCCATAGTCTGATGCCTTCTTTTGCATAGGACAGTATGCCAGAGATGCCTTTTGCCAGCCGGTAATAGCAGAAAGAGATTCTTTCTTTTATTGGAGCTGCAGTCTTTATGACTGCAGCCTTAAGAGCATTTGTTTCCGGCTTCATGGAAAGATGAGCCAGGAACGCCATGCATAAAATGATATAAAAATTTAAGGCATTGATTGCCTGGAGCTTCCGTACCCGGAAGTTTTCGAACTGAAACATCTGTTTTTTACAACGGAAATAGTCCTCAATACGCCATCTGGAAAAATAAAGCTTTGCAATCTTTATCACATCGTCTTTCGATTGGAGCTTTTTGTTGGTGGCAAGTATCATGAGATGTTCTGTGATTCCATAAACGAGTACAAGATTGATATCTTTCCTCGAAGCGGTGATCTGTACTTTTACATGGGAAAGATAAGCATCCTGTGATTTCCCTTTGTAATGTAGAGGGAGTTTTACTTTTCCCTTCCTGCGGCTGCGCAGTTCTGTGGCAAATACCCATTTGTTATGATACAGGAGCTTTCGCTTGGCAGTCAGACGGATCACATAATCCTGGTCCATGGAATCCAGCTTAAGGAACATCTTGTTATCATCATAACCCCGGTCCATGACAAAGGTTGCTTTTTCAAATAATGCGGATGCCCGTTCCATGGCTGAAAAAGTAATATCGTTGATGGAAGTGAAATTTTTTTCAGCTGAAGAATGGATCTCTGAAAAAAGGCTGACTGGATGATGGCTGCTGGTAAGAACCGTGGCTTCTGTTACATGATAACCTTTCTGATAGACATTTTTTGCAGCGGTACTCTCGGATCCATCCCGCACCCAGCCAAGGGCTTCAAATTTATGCCCCTCCGGTTTTACAATGTCACTGTCATCGATATAAATGACAGGGTGGCCGGGCACCATTTCTTTAAACAGGTTAAGTAAGCGTGCAAAGCGTCTTTGGGAGTACCTTTTGACAAATGTCTGGAAAGGCGGTCAACGCTGTTGAGCTTTTTAGACGGCTCATGTAACTGGTCAACAATATCTGTAAGCAGACAACTGTTGGAAGCAAGAATGTCATAATTCATGTCAGCCATAAACTTTCTATCTGGTTTGGAAAACTTTCTGGAAATTTTATTTGAAAAAGTTAAAATTTCCCGTTTCATTTGATAGGTTTTTGATGTAAAATTGACCATAAAGAATCCTCCTTCTTTTTGTTTAGTAGATTTTTGTTTGATCACTTAAATTTTACACCAAAAAGGAAGAGGATTCTTTATATTTTGGGCATTTTTTAAAAGTTGTGTATCATCAGCAAGGCTGATTGATAGTTCTGTGGATAGAACTGCGGAAACTCAAGGAACGCCAGTCTTGCATTAAAACAGTAAAATTGATATAATAAAAGAATAACAGCTTCAGAAATGGACATGAAAAAACAGACAGGAGATCGTATGAAAGAAACAGTGTTGCTGTACGGATTTAAGGATCAGGAACGGTTAAAAAAGGTAAAGCGGGCGCTGCTCCCCCTGGGACTGCGGATGAGGACCGTGGGACCGGAGGAATATTTCCAGCCGGTGGGATACCTGGCCGGAGTGAAGGAGGTGCCTCCGGCGGAAAATGACCGCCCGGGTACAGAATTTGACTGCGAGATGATGGTCATGGCAGGCCTGGCGTCCGCGCAGGTGGATGCGGTGATCCACGCCTTGTACCGGTCCGGGGTGGGCCGTATCGACTATAAAGCAGTGCTGACCCCTGTGAACCAGTTCTGGGATGGGGAAAAGCTGTATGAAGAGATCGCCAGGGAACATGAAGCGATGACAAAGGGAGGTTCCCAATAAATAAATGGAGGAATTGTATATGCAGTACAGAAAATTTGGTAATACTGGTGTTGAGGTTTCGGCTCTGGGCTTTGGATGCATGCGCTTCCCGGTCAACGAAGACAAGACCATCAACGAGGAAAAAGCCATCGCTATGGTGCGTCATGCCATCGATAACGGCGTCAACTATGTGGACACCGCGTATCCGTATCACCAGGGCACCAGCGAGCTGGTAGTTGGAAAGGCCTTAAAGGACGGCTACCGTGAAAAGGTGTACCTGGCAGATAAAATGCCTGTATGGCTCCTGGAGACGGAGGATGACTTTGACAAATATCTGGATGAACAGTTAAAGAAGCTGGATACGGACCACATCGATTTTTACCTGCTCCATGCCTTAAGCAGGGAACGCTATGAGGAAAAGGTGAAAAAACTCAATCTGACAAAGAAGCTGGAGGAGGCCAAGGCCGCTGGAAAGATCCGCTACATAGGCTTTTCCTTCCATGATTCCCTGGACCTGTTCAAGGAGATCATCGATTCCTATGACGGCTGGGATTTCTGCCAGATCCAGTATAACTACATCAACCTGACCCACCAGGCAGGGACCGAAGGCTTAAAATATGCAGCCTCCAAGGGACTGGGCGTTGTGATCATGGAGCCGCTGTTAGGCGGAAAGCTGGCCAACCTGGCTCCCCATGTGGCCGAGGCCTTCCCGGAAGGAAAGTCCCATGTGGAATACGCCCTGGACTTCTTATGGGATAAGCCGGAGGTAAGCCTTCTCTTAAGCGGCATGACCGAGCCGGAGCAGGTGGAGGCCAACCTGGAATACGCCAGCCGCAGCCATGTGGGCATGGTGACAGAGGAAGAAAAGGCCGTTTACGAAAAAGCCAAAAAGATCTTCGACGAAATGGCCCTTGTGAACTGCACCAAATGCGCTTACTGCATGCCGTGTCCCTTTGGCCTGAATATTCCGGAGCTGTTTGCTGCATATAATATGACTGCCAGCCACGGCATGACCCCGGCTAAGGAGGCATATGAGGCCCTGTCCGTTAAGGCCGACGCCTGCCGGGCCTGCCATCACTGTGAAAAGGAATGTCCGCAGCATATTAAGATCAGCGAGATGATGCCAAAAGTAGCCCAGGCATTCGTATAGGCGGACTGGACGTGCCGGCCGGCGGATAAAGCCGGCCGGATCCGGGAAACGCAGGAAAATAAATATGGAAATGGAGGTCCTTTTATGCAGGAAGAGAAAAAGAAGAGCCGGAAAGAAGGAGATAAAGCCCGTCTGGCTGCGGCTGCGGCCCGCCTGGGCGTTCTCCAGAGACGGCTTAAGGATGAGAAGATCCCGGTCATCATCACCTTTGACGGCTTCGATGCTGCGGGAAAGGGCCTCCAGATCAGCCGCTTGATCCAGGCGCTGGATCCCAGGGGCTTTGACGTGTACACGGGAGACCGGGACGGGGAAGAGGAGGCCATGCACCCGTTTTTATGGCGGTTTGCCATCCGCTGCCCGGAAAAGGGCCGGATCGCCATTTTTGACACCAGCTGGAACCGACGGATCTTTGCGGACCGGTTTGACAGGGATCTGGGAAAAAGAGAGACAGAAGAAAGCCTTTCGGATATCCGGGCTTTTGAAAAACAGCTGACAGACGACGGGACAGTGCTTGTTAAGCTGTTTCTTGAAATTTCAGAGAAAGAACAGAGAAAACGGTTTAAAAAGCTGGAAGCATCAGCAGATACGGCGTGGAGGGTCACAGAAGCCGACTGGGAGAGAAACCGCCGCTATAAAAAATACGCCCGGATCACAAAAGAGATGATCGATGCCACCAACGTGCCCTGGGCTCCGTGGACGGTCATCGATGCCGCCCATAAGGAAAAAGCGGCTCTTGCAATTATGGAAGCAGTATCGTCGGCCATGGAGGCGGCCCTGGAGAAAAAAGCCGCCGGCCGGGAAACTCCCCGGTTCGAGCCTCCGCTGCCGCCGGATAAATATAAAAAAGGGATCCTCTCCCGTGTGGATCTGGAAAAGACCATGGACCGGGAGGAGTACAGAAAAAAGCTGGATCAGTTACAGAAAAGGCTGGAGCGGCTCCATGGAGACCTGTACCGGTACAGGATCCCTGTGGTCTTAGGCTTTGAGGGATGGGATGCGGCTGGAAAGGGCGGAGCCATCAGGCGTCTTACCAGTCATCTGGATCCCAGAGGATACCAGGTATGTCCCACCGCCTCCCCCAGCAGCACAGAAAAAGCCCACCATTATCTATGGCGGTTCTGGACCCGTTTCCCCAAGGACGGCCATATGGCTGTTTTTGACCGGACCTGGTACGGCAGGGTCATGGTGGAGCGGATCGAGGGCTTCTGCACGGAGGAGGAATGGCACAGGGCGTATCAGGAGATCAACGATATGGAAGCCCATCTGGTGCATTCTGGGGCTGTGGTGCTGAAGTTCTGGCTCCATATCGATAAGGATGAGCAGGAACGGCGGTTCAACGACCGGATGAAGAATCCTGAAAAACAGTGGAAGATCACAGACGAGGACTGGAGAAACCGGGAAAAGTGGGACCAGTATGAGGAAGCGGTCAACGAGATGCTGGAAAAGACATCCACAGAGGACGCTCCCTGGATCGTGGTGGAAGGAAACTCCAAGTATTACGCCCGCATCAAGGTGATGGAGACCGTGGCGGACGCGCTGGAGAAGAAAATAAAAGAAGTGGAAAAAGCAAAGAAAAAACATGAATAAAGTAGTGATAGCAGGCGGCGGCGCAGCCGGTATGGCGGCCGCCATAGGAGCCGCCCAGGCAGGATGCCAGGTGGTGGTATATGAAAAAAATGAAAAGCTTGGAAAAAAGATATATATCACAGGAAAGGGACGCTGCAATGTGACCAACAGCTGCGATACAGAGGACCTGTTTTCCCATATGGTGTCCAATGGAAAATTTTTATACAGCGCCATTTATGGCTTTTCCAATTTTGACGTCATGGGACTTATGGGCGAGTGCGGCTGTCCCTTAAAAATAGAGAGAGGCAACCGGGTATTCCCGGTATCAGATAAATCATCGGATGTGATCGCGGCCATGGAACGGCGGATGAAGCGGCTGGGAGTGTCCGTCCGCTATAATGAGGCTGTGAAAGAGGTGGTCTGCCAGGATGGCCGGTGTCTGGGCGTGGTCCTGGAAAAAGGCCGGAAAATGGTCGAAGCCGGAGCTGTGATCGTGGCCACAGGAGGCCTGTCCTACCCGGCCACCGGTTCCACCGGGGACGGCTACCGGTTTGCAGAAGCCGCGGGCCATACGGTGACGGAGCTTTTCCCGGCCCTGGTGCCCTTCACCTGCGCGGAAGAGGATGTAAAAAAGCTCCAGGGACTGTCGCTGAAAAATGTGGAGGTGACGGTGTATGACGGGAAGAAGGTCATCTGGAAGGAATTTGGGGAAATGCTGTTTACCCATTTTGGCGTCAGCGGTCCTGTGATCTTAAGCGCCAGCAGCTTTGCTGCAAAGATCATTAAAAAGCGGCCTCTGGATCTGGTCATCGACTTAAAGCCGGCGCTGACGCCGGAGCAGCTGGATGCCCGGATCCTGCGGGATTTTGACGAGGCGAAGAACAAGCGGTTTAAAAATTCCTTAAACCGGCTGTTTCCGGCAAAGCTGGTCCCGGTGATGGTGGCCAGGAGCGGCATTGATCCGGAGAAGAAGGTCAATGAGGTGACGGCGAAGGAGCGGGAGCGGCTGGTGGAGGCCGCCAAATCCTTCCATGTGACCCTCACAGGTCTCAGAGGGTATAACGAGGCCATCATCACCCAGGGAGGCGTGGACGTAAAGGAGATCAATCCCGCCACCATGGAGTCTAAAAAGGCCCAGGGCCTTTATTTTGCCGGAGAAGTGCTGGACCTGGACGGCGTTACGGGAGGCTTTAACCTGCAGATCGCCTGGTCCACGGGGATGCTGGCGGGAAGAAGCGCCGGAGCGCACGTCCGGGACCGGCAGATCCGGATGATCAATGAATAAATTCCCGTAAAACGGCGGAAACTGCTTAAGAGCGGGATAAGGAGGAAGACATGTCTTTTAACGTAGCCATCGACGGTCCTGCCGGAGCTGGAAAGAGCACTGTGGCGAAGGCAGTGGCGGCAAAGAGAAATTTTATCTATGTGGATACCGGAGCCATGTACCGGACCATGGCCCTTTACTTTCTGAGGAAGGGCGTTGATAAAAACGATGAAGCAGCAGTGAATAAAGCCTGCATGGAGGTTTCCATCTCCATCGCCTATGAAAACGGCGCCCAGCAGGTGTTTTTAAACGGAGAGAACGTATCCGGCTTGATCCGTACAGAAGAGGTGGGGAACATGGCGTCAGCCACTTCAGGGTATCTTTTTGTCCGGGAAAAGCTGGTGGAGCTCCAGAAAGAAATGGCCCGGAAGTCGGATGTGGTCATGGACGGCCGGGACATCGGCACCTGCGTGCTGCCGGAGGCCGATGTAAAGGTCTATCTGACAGCCAGTTCCCTGGTGCGGGCCAGAAGGCGGTACAGGGAGCTGACAGAAAAGGGGATCGCCTGTGATCTTAAGGAGATCGAGCAGGACATCCTGGACCGGGATCACCGGGATATGCACCGGGAACACTCTCCTCTGGTGCAAGCGGAGGACGCTGTTTATCTGGATTCCTCCGATATGACCCTGGACCAGGTGGTGGACGCCATCGGAAGGCTGATCGACCAGAAAATCGACGGCCAGGCGGGGGGAAGGCCATGAATGTGACCGTTGCAAAGACCGCCGGGTTCTGCTTTGGCGTAAAAAGGGCTGTGGAGAAGGTCTACGAACAGATCCAGAAGACCGATAAACCCATCTATACATACGGTCCCATCATCCACAACGAGGAAGTGGTCAAGGATCTTAAGAAAAAAGGCGTGGAGGTCATCGGCTCAGAAGAGGAGCTGGATCGCGTCCGGGACTGTGTGGTGGTCATCCGTTCCCATGGCGTAGGAAAACATATCTACGACATCCTGGAAAAGAACGGGGTGGAGATCGTGGACGCCACCTGTCCCTATGTAAAGAAGATCCACCGGGTGGTGGCCGGCCAGTGTGCAGAGGGACGCCAGGTGATCATCGTGGGAGACGAATCCCACCCCGAGGTCATTGGGATCAAGGGCTGGGGGAATCAGGACACGAAGGTCATTGAAAACGCGGAGGATTTTGAAAAACTGGGGCTTCCGGAGGGCAGCCGCCTGTGCCTGGTGGCCCAGACGACATTTAATTACAAGAAATTTCAAGATATAGTTGAAAAAATTCCTAAAACGCGTTATGATATATTTGTTTTAAATACGATTTGCAATGCGACACAGGAAAGGCAGGTAGAGGCGAAAGAGATCGCTTCTCAGGTGGACGTGATGCTGGTGATCGGAGGGAAAAACAGCTCCAATACCCAGAAGCTGTATGAGATCTGCCGGCGAGAATGTAACAAAACGTATTACATCCAGACCCTGGACGACTTAAATCCTGAATGTATAAGTTCTGCGTGCAACGTAGGTATTACAGCAGGGGCTTCAACCCCGAATAATATTATCGAGGAGGTTCATACTAATGTCAGAGTTAAGTTTTGAACAAATGTTAGAAGAATCATTAAAAACAATACGTACAGGAGAGGTTGTCACTGGTAAAGTCATCGACGTTAAAGAAGATGAGATCGTTTTGAACATCGGTTACAAATCCGACGGCATCATTACCCGCAGTGAATACACCAACGAGCCCAACGTGGACTTAAGAAATCTTGTACAGGTAGGCGACGAGATGGAGGCCAAGGTCGTTAAAGTAAACGACGGCGAGGGCCAGGTTGCACTTTCCTATAAGAGACTGGCAGCCGACAGAGGAAATAAGAGACTGGAAGAGGCCTTTGAGAACCATGAGGTTCTTACTGCAAAGGTATCCCAGGTTCTGGACGGCGGCTTAAGCGTGATCGTGGACGAGGCAAGGATCTTTATTCCTGCAAGCCTTGTATCTGACGTATACGAAAAGGATCTTTCCAAGTACGCAGACCAGGAGATCGAGTTCGTGATCACTGAGTTCAATCCCAAGAGAAGAAGAGTCATCGGCGACCGCAAGCAGCTCATCGTTGCCAGGAAGGCTGAGATGCAGAAGGCTCTGTTCGAGCGCATCGCTGTTGGCCAGAAGGTAGAAGGAACCGTTAAGAACGTGACAGACTTCGGCGCATTCATCGACTTAGGCGGTGCTGACGGCTTACTCCATATCTCCGAAATGTCCTGGGGAAGAGTTGAGAGCCCCAAGAAGGTATTCAAGGTAGGCGAGAAGGTAACAGCTCTGATCAAGGATATCAACGGTGAGAAGATCGCCCTGTCCATGAAGTTCCCGGAGACAAATCCGTGGGCAAACGCTGCTGAGAAATATGCAGCAGGCAACGTGGTAACAGGCCGTGTGGCACGTATGACAGACTTCGGCGCATTCGTTGAACTGGAGGCAGGCGTGGACGCACTCCTTCATGTATCCCAGATCTCCAGAGAGCACGTTGCAAAACCGTCTGACGTACTTTCCATCGGTCAGGAGATCACAGCTAAGATCGTTGACTTCAACGAGGCAGACAGAAAGATCAGCCTCAGCATGAAGGCTCTGGAGACAGAGGCTCCGGCTGAAGAGGCAGCAGAGGAATAAAAACCGGCCAAATATCCGGTGCAGAATAGAAGAGGGCGTGTGAAGAACATAAGTTTTTCACGCGTCCTTTTCGGCGTCTGGTGAAGCTCTTTTGGAAGGTTCTCCTTTGCCTCGGCCCGATCCCTTGTCTTAGGCTCTCAGGCTTCGTTGCCTGGGCATAGAAGGGAGTTTTTTCCTGCTATGCCCAAAATTCCAGTGCTTTTTGGGCATACACAGAGAAAAAGGAGATATATGCCCAATCCATAGGAAAATCCAGAGAAGTCCCGGGGTTTTCCTATGATTTTTGGGCACTGTGGGAAAAAACATACATTTATGCCCATTATTTTTTATGATACGGGAGGGGGGAATAGGAAGACGGAGGATTCATGGGCTTCGCAGGTGGTGATGAGCTGGAGAGTCCGCAGGTGGTAAATTCCGGATGGATCACGGTCTTTCCCTGGATGGAGGCGCACTTATACTGGAAGGGGATCCGGCTGGTGAATAACGCCATGTCATGGGAGAAAAGGACAGTTTCCAGGGCCCTATAAAAACACGTAATGGATTCGTAAGAAAAATCGGTGGGATTTTTTTTATGCTCTATGGTAAGATATCTGTATCAGATCAGAAATGAATGGAGGACGAGAATATGAAACGATTACATGGAGCGGCGGTGCTTGCAGCCGCAGCAATGTTTACAGCTTCCATGGGGATCACAGGAATGGCAGATACCAGCGGAGCCGGGGAAAATGGAAGCCGGCTGGACGGGATGGTGTGCATGGACGGAAGTGTGATCTCCGCAGAGGATGGGAGACTGCATCTCAACCGCCGTGTGGAAGGCGGGATGACGGAGGTGGTAGTGAACCTTTCTGAGGACACGAAGATCCTGGATGCCGTCAACGGGTTCCCGGTCTCTGTGGAAAACTTAGACGATGGCGAGGCGGTCCGGGTCTATACGGGACCGGCCATGACCTTAAGCCTGCCGCCCATCACCAACGGGCTTCTGGTTCTGGCGGATGCTCCGGCAGACTCCGGCTTTCCTGTTTATGCAGTGGTGGAATCCCTGACCCAGGAGCCGGATAAGGCAGATGGAACAGAGGCTGCATATATCCTGGAAACTGCCGGCGGGATGAAATACACGGTTTCGGATTCCACGGTCCTGCTCCCCTATCTGACCAGAAACATGGTATTTGCAACAGACCTCAAGAAGGGGACTCCGATCCTGCTATGGACCGATGGAACGGACGGCTCCGCAGCAGAGAAGATCGTGATCTTCCAGGGAGAGGGCCAGGACGCAGGAAAGGAAAATGCGGATGGACTGGGCTTCCATGGCTGGAAGGAAGAAGCCGGGAGCTGGTACTATTATGAACAGGGCCAGAAGAAGACTGGATGGCTGTGTGAGGGAACAGACTGGTACTACCTGGACCCGGAAAGCGGCCGGATGGCCACTGGATTTGTAACTGTGGACGGAAAGACGTATTTTTTAAAGGACGACGGCCGGATGCTGACGGAGGCTGCGGAGTTCGTGCCTGATGCCAATGGTGCTCTGTCCTTAAAGAAATAGAAGAAAGAGAAGGCGCTCCTGGGAGGGGGCGTCTTTTTTCTGTCATAGAAATGTGCGGCCCATAAGGGAGGAAACGCTCCGCTGGGGACAACAGGGGGCAGGCGCTTGGCACGGAAAAAAGATTTTGTT
Source organism: Pilosibacter sp. YYHA0881 (assembly GCF_051602715.1). Lineage (GTDB taxonomy): Bacteria > Bacillota > Clostridia > Lachnospirales > Lachnospiraceae > Alitiscatomonas > Alitiscatomonas aceti. Next base: position 993,693 of record NZ_CP175657.1, on the reverse strand, counting down.
GACATACAATATTATATGGTATATAATACTGTTACAATAATATACAGCGTATAATATTGCGGACGGTAGAATTACAAGAGAGCCGGAATGGATCAAAGCCGCGGCTCTGGAACGCAGCTGCATATTTTAGGAGGGAAGACTATGGTATTCAACACAGGAGCCGCTCTGCTGGACGGGATCGTGCTGGCAGTGGTCTCCAGAGAGGCGGAGGGGACCTACGGCTATAAGATCACTCAGGACGTGAGAAAGGCCATCGATATATCGGAGTCCACACTGTATCCGGTGCTGCGGAGACTCCAGAAGGAAAACTGCCTGGAAACGTATGATATGGCGTTTGATGGAAGAAACCGGAGATATTATAAGCTGACAGAAACGGGCCGGGCCCAGTTAAAGCTGTATAAGAGCGAATGGACCGTATATTCCGGACATATTTCCCGGATCTTTGAGGAGGCAAATGTATGAGGAAGGAAGAGTTTTTTGATAAGCTGGAATATCTGCTCCAGGACATCCCGGACCAGGACCGGGAGGACGCCCTGGCTTATTACAGGGATTACCTGGCCGAGGCCGGGAGCGGCAATGAGGAGGCGGCCATTGAGGATTTTGGGAGCCCTGAACGGGTGGCGGCCATTATCCGGGCCGACCTGGCAGGCAATTTAAACGACGGCGGCTCCTTTACAGACCGGGGCTATGAGGATGAACGGTTCCGGGATCCCGGCTACCAGGTGGCAAAGCGGCTGGATCTGCCGGAGGAGAGGGAAAATACAGCCGGCTCCGGCAGCGGACGCGGGTATGAGAAGGACGGCTGGCAGACGGGGCCGTCACAGAGGGGCAGCGGATACCAGGACCCGTCCTATGAAACAGTCCGCGAAGAAAAGAAGCCATGGACCAGTAAGGGGCTGAAGCTGGTTTTATGGATCGTTCTGATCATCGCCGCTTTTCCTGTGATCCTTGGGATCGGGGGTGCCGGGCTGGGGGCCATAACGGGAATCGCTTCTCTGATCTTTGGGATCATTGCTGTGGTGCTCTGCCTGACAGCTGCGGCGTTTATCACCGGCGTATGCCTGCTGGTGGCCGGGATCGTTTTTCTGGTGGCGTCGCCTCTGGACAGCGGACTGATGTTCGGGATCGCCATTGCCGGGATCGGTGTGGGACTTCTGGGAGCGGTGCTCTTATACGCCATTCTGGCCATGTTCCTCCCATTTTTATGGAGAAGCATGAAAAAGGCGGGAGCATGGATTTCACGTAAATGGAAGGAGATCAGAAGGGTATGAAAAAATTCATTAAATATGGGATCATTGCCGGGGGAGCCCTGATCCTGGCCGGAGCCGGGATCACCACCGCGTCTCTTCTGCTGGGAGCGGATATGGGGGATCTGAACGGGCACATAAGAAAAAGACTTCATCATCTGGATGAGCTGGACGGGATCGTGGAGCGGGAAGTGGATCCAGAGGAGTATCTGGTCCGCGTGGACCAGGATCCTGCTCCGGAAGGCTGGGAGACGGCGCGGGCAGAGGGACAGGACCCGGAGGCCGGCCCGTCCGCGGAGCCCTTTGCCGGAGGAGAGCCCTGGCAGTCCCCGGGAACAGACGGAGGCTTTGAGGCCGGGTATCCAGAGGTCACGGATCTTAAGATCCGGCAGCAGGGCGGGAGCGTGGAGATCTTCCGGATGGATGAGATCAGTGCCCTGACCATCAAAAGCGGGAATGGAAGCCTGGAGGCCGTCAGTTTCCAGGAATACGGAATGGATTCGGTCCTTGCCCTGTGGGCCGGAGACGGGGAGGATTACCAGATCTTTATTCCAGGCTCCTGGGTGCTGGATGAATTTGAGGCGGAGATCCTGGAGGGGACTCTGGAGGGAAACGGCGTCCGCGTTCTGGAGGCGGAGCTGTCTGTGACAGAGGGAAACGCAGTCTTTACCCAGGAGGACGGGCGGAGCGCGGATCTGGAGTGCATGGGCAGCGGATCCATCCTTTGGGCAATGGAGTCTGAACGGTATATGGAGATCGATGCCGAGTGCCGGACCGGTTCCATTACCATTTCGATTCCGGAAACCATGGATCCAGGCGGGATCGGATATGACATTGAATGTGAAAACGGGACGGTGGAATTCCCGGGCTTTACAGTGGAAGGAAATCAGAAGAAAGAGGCGGCCGGAAGTCTGTCGGTCATGGATCTGGAGGCTGGATCGGGAACCATTTCTGTACAGCATACGGCGGCCCCGTAAACAGGAGCCAGATAAAAGGAGAGAGGAACATGGATGTGAGGCGGTTGTATAAATCGGATACGGATAAGATGATCTGCGGAGTCTGCGGCGGCATCGGTGAATTCCTAAATGTGGATCCAACGCTGGTGCGGCTTTTATGGGCGATCCTGACCTTCACCGGGCCGGGGCTCATTGCCTATATCATCGCAGCGATCATTATTCCCGGCCGTCCGGATTAAAAAACGGCCGGAACATATATGGGGACCGGGGCAGAGCCATGCCGTCCGGTCCCTGTTTTTTTCAGCGGCCGCAGAGAGCGTTTCCGGGGCAGGGCTTTTTCCATGGCCTGCGCCGCGTTCTGAAAAGGATATGTGCCTGGCCTTCCGGGAGGCATACGGGTCCGGAAGGCTTCTGTATAAGCTTCCCGTTTCTGGGAATACTTTTCTAAGAAAAAGGAAAAGAGGTGAACCAGAAGCCATGGGAAAAAAGAAACAGGAGCCGGTGGATCCCAACAATCTGAAGCCGGAGGACATGCTGAAGTTCGAGATCGCGGCAGAGCTTGGTCTGGCGGATAAGGTGGTGGCCGGAGGGTGGAGATGCCTGACTGCCAAGGAAAGCGGCCGGATTGGAGGCCTGATCACGAGAAAAAAACGGGAGATGGCCGGACAAAAAGGAAAAAACCAGACGTTGAAAGATGAAAAGAAAGATCCTATAATATAGGCAGAACGACACAGGATGGAGGAAACAAGGTGAAGATCGCTCTGATCTGCTTTACAGAAAATGGGTTTCAGATGGAAAAGCGGCTGGTAAAGCTCCTGGAGGCAGAGGGCCATGGTCCCTGTCCCTGGGTTTCGGGGAGGTACGCCATGCAGGCAGCCTCCCTGGATCATGAGATCAGCTTTTCCCCGGTGAAGGAGGGCGGGCTTTCTGCCTGGGCCGGAGAACGGTTTGGAGACTCGGACGGCCTTATTTTTATCGGAGCCTGCGGCATTGCTGTCAGGGCCATTGCTCCGTATATCCGGGATAAAAAAACGGATCCGGCGGTTCTGGCAGCCGATGAGAAGGGACGGTTTGTGATCCCCCTGCTGTCGGGCCATCTGGGCGGGGCCAATGAGCTGGCGGAGCGTCTGGCGGCGGGGCTCGCAAAAAGCGGGATCCCGGCCCAGGCAGTGCTCACGACGGCCACGGATGTGAACCGGCGGTTTGCGGTGGATGTGTTTGCAAAGGAGCATGGCCTGGTCCTGGACCAGATGAAGCTGGCAAAGGAGATCTCGGCGGCGGTCCTGGCCGGGGAGCCGGTGGGACTGTTTTCGGACTTTCCGTTTTCCGGACCGGTCCCGGAGGGGCTTTATAAGGACCGGATCTGCCCGCAAAACATCCGGATCACCGTATGGAGGAAGGATCGGAGAGGCCCGGAGGGACCGGGGCCTTTAAGACTGGTGCCCAGGTGTGTGGTCCTGGGGACCGGGTGTAAACGGGGAACCTCCATGGAGCAGATCTGGTCTGTGGCGGAGGAGGCCATGGAAAGAGAGGGGCTGGACCCCTCAGCCGTCTGCGGCCTGGCCAGCATCGACTTAAAAAGCGGGGAGCCGGGGCTGTGCAGTCTTGCTGAAAAGCTGGGGGTCCCGTTTTTTACGTACACAGGAGAGGAGCTGGCCGCCGTACCCGGGGCGTTTACGGAGTCAGAGTTCGTGAGACAGGTCACGGGCGTGGGAAGCGTCTGTGAGCGGGCGGCTGTGGCCGCATGCCGGGAGGCATCGGAGGATACCCGGCTCTTGATGAAAAAATACGCCCGGGATGGAGTGACCGTGGCGGCGGCATGTTTTATACCGGAATTATTTAAGGGATCGGAGAGATGACAATATGATAAAGGTTGTGACCGGAGCCGGGGCCAGCGGGAAATCGTCCTTTGCGGAGTCCCTTCTGGAACAGTCGGAGGCGAAAAGGAAGATCTACGCTGCCACCATGATCGTATGGGACGACGAATGCCGGGCACGGGTGAAAAAACACAGACAGATGCGGGAAAAAAAGGGATTTGAGACAGCGGAGCGTCCGGTGGACCTGGGAGAGCTTTTTGTACCGGAGGATGGGGCAGTGTTGGTGGAATGTATGTCCAATCTGGCAGCCAACGAGATGTACCGGGAGGATGTGGGAATGGAAAGCTGTGCAGAGCTCCGGGCGGCCCAGGCCGGAGAGCGGATCTTAAGAGGGCTCCGCCTGCTTGCAGAGGCGGCCCGGGATCTGGTGGTGGTGACCAATGAGGTCTTTGGGGATATAAAGCTTACAGAAGAGGAAACGGCAGCGTACCAGCGGCTCATGGGAAGACTGAACCGGGAGCTGTTTTCCATGGCCGGAGAGGTCTGGGAGGTGGTCTGCGGGATCCCGGTGCAGCTGAAGGGAAAGAAGGAGCAGACAGGGGCGGCCGGGACAGAACTGGCAGCCGGACAGAATAAAGAGGGAAAAGAGAGTCTACATATGAAATTTATCACAGGCGGCGCATTCCAGGGAAAAAGGGACTTTGCAGAGCAGCTCCTGGCCCGGGAGGGCGTTTTGGAGTATGAAACGGCGGACGGAGCCGCGGATCCGTTTGAGGCTGCGTACAGCCGGAAGCTGGTGGTGAACGTCCAGGACTATGTGCGCCGGTTTGCGGGCCTTGAGGACGGAGAAGCCAGAGAACGGCTGCAGGAATTCCTGGACCGGCTTATAAAGGAGAATCCCGGAGCTGTGGCGGTCATGGATGAGATCGGCTGCGGGATCGTGCCTGTGGGCCGGGAGGAGCGGCTGTGGAGGGACCTGGCCGGAGAGGCGGCCCAGACCCTGGCGGCCTGTTCCAGGGACGTATACCGGGTCACAGGCGGCCTGGCCCAGGTACTGAAGGGCGGTGAGCGGTAAATGGAACAGGGAAGCCAGTGGGAAAAGGCGTACACCCATGGCGGGGATGTGTACAGGAACGAAAAAATACGGATGGATTTTTCCATTAACATCAATCCACTGGGAATGCCGGATTTTATCAAACAGGCGGCCATGGACGGGGTGGAGGAAAGCGCCCGCTATCCGGACAGCCGGTGCAGGAGGCTCCGGAGGCTGGCAGCCGGATTTTACGGCGTGCAGGAGGAAACCCTTGTGTTTGGAAACGGGGCTGCGGAGCTGATCTTCGGGATCGTCCGGGCCGTATCTCCCAGGCGGGCTGTTTTGACGGCTCCGTCGTTTACAGAGTATGAAGCGGCTCTTTCATCTGTGGGGGCGGAGGTCCTGTTTTTTCCATTGAAGGAGGAGGATGATTTTTCTCTTCCGGCAGACCGGTATCTGGATTTTTTAAAGAGCGCCAGGCCGGATATGATCTTTTTGTGCAATCCGGCCAATCCGACCGGAAGGCTGACGCCGGGAGAGGAGATCCGCCGGATCCTGGAGTTCTGCACCGTTCAGGGGATCCTTGCAGTGGTGGACGAGTGCTTCCTGGATCTGGCGGAGGAGGATGAGAGGGATTCGGTACTGGATCTGGTGCGGGAAGGAGAAAAGAATATTTTTTTACTGAAGGCGTTTACCAAATCCTTTGCCATGGCAGGACTCCGCCTGGGGTACGGATTCCTGGCAGACGGAGAGCTGCGGCTTAAGATGCAGAGCCAGAGCCAGCCCTGGAACGTGTCCATACCGGCCCAGGAGGCCGGGTGCGCGGCCTTTGGAGCAGAGCGGGAGCCCTACCTCCGGGAAGCCCGGAAGCTCATAAGCCGGGAGCGGGAATATTTAAGGGAAGGCCTGCAAAGGCTGGGCTTTTATGTATTTCCTTCGGAGGCCAATTTCCTTTTATTTAAGAGGACAGACAGAGGGGACGGGGGAGAGCTTTATGAGTCCCTTTTATCCCGCGGGATCCTGATCCGCAGATGCGGCGATTACCAGGGACTTTCCGGGGATCATTATCGGATCTGTGTGAAAAAAAGGGAAGAAAACAGGGCTTTTCTGGAGAATTTGGGAGAAATATATAAGAAGAGGTAATAAAAGAACCAAAAAAATAGTATAAATCCCCTGTTGCACAAAAGATACAAAACTGATATACTCTATGAAATAGCTAAAAGGAACAGATAAATTCCAGCGAAACTTAAGAAAGAGAGGGAACCTTAGAATGGGTAAGATCATTGGAGAAGGCATTACATTTGACGATGTGCTGCTGGTGCCGGCATATTCAGAAGTAATTCCCAATCAGGTTGACGTATCCACGTACCTGACTAAGAAAGTCAAACTGAACATTCCTTTTATGAGTGCGGGAATGGATACGGTAACAGAACACCGCATGGCCATTGCAATGGCAAGACAGGGCGGTATCGGGATCATTCACAAAAACATGTCAATCGAAGCGCAGGCCGAAGAGGTTGACAAGGTTAAGCGTTCAGAGAACGGAGTAATCACAGACCCATTTTATTTATCCCCGGAACATACATTAAAGGATGCAGACGAGCTGATGGGAAAATTCCGGATCTCCGGCGTTCCGATCACAGAGGGTAAAAGATTAGTCGGCATCATCACCAACCGCGACCTGAAATTTGAAGAGGATTTTTCCAAGAAGATCAAGGAATGCATGACCTCTGAAAACCTGGTCACAGCCAAAGAGGGAATCACCATGATGGAGGCCAAGAAGATCCTTGCCAAAGCAAGGGTGGAGAAGCTGCCCATCGTGGACGATGACTTTAATTTAAAGGGACTTATCACCATTAAGGATATTGAGAAGCAGATCAAATACCCCAATTCCGCTAAGGATGCACACGGAAGACTGCTCTGCGGCGCTGCCGTGGGAATCACCGCCAACGTGCTGGAACGCGTGGAGGCCCTTGTGAACGCCAAGGTGGACGTGATCGTATTAGACTCTGCCCATGGTCATTCTGCCAACGTGATCCGCTGCGTGAAGATGATCAAGGAGAAATTCCCGGAGGTACAGGTGATCGCCGGAAACGTGGCCACAGGCGCTGCCACAAAGGCTCTGATCGAGGCCGGTGTGGACGCTGTCAAGGTCGGGATCGGACCTGGTTCCATCTGTACCACCCGTGTGGTTGCCGGTATCGGCGTTCCCCAGGTATCTGCCGTTATGGACTGCTATGAGGTTGCAAGGGAATACGGGATCCCGATCATCGCAGACGGCGGCATCAAGTACTCCGGAGATGTGACAAAGGCTCTGGCTGCCGGTGGAAGCGTCTGCATGATGGGAAGTATGTTCGCAGGCTGCGACGAGAGCCCGGGAACCTTCGAGCTTTACCAGGGAAGAAAATATAAGGTATACCGCGGAATGGGCTCCATTGCCGCCATGGAAAACGGCAGCAAGGACCGCTACTTCCAGTCCGACGCCAAAAAGCTGGTGCCGGAGGGCGTGGAAGGCCGTGTGGCCTACAAGGGCTATGTGGAGGATACGGTGTTCCAGATGTTAGGCGGCTTAAGGGCCGGTATGGGCTACTGCGGCGCCCACAACATCAAGGAGCTCCAGGAGAACAGCCAGTTTGTGAAGATTTCGGCTGCTGCCCTCCGTGAGAGCCATCCCCATGATATCCACATCACAAAAGAAGCTCCCAATTACAGCATCGACGGCTGATGGGGAAGCGCTGGATCTTCGATATAAAAACGGTTACAGAGAGCATGGCACGGAAGCTGCCGTGCTCTCTTTTTATAGCGCAGAAACCGCCTCTTGCTTTCCTCCGGCCCTTCGTGTAAAATGGAGGGCGTGCGCGGTCTGCGCGGATCTTTTATATAAGAGGAATATTGAACAAGGAGTTTTCAGATGAGTATATTAAACGTAGAGCACTTAAGCCATGGCTTCGGAGACCGGGCCATTTTTACGGATGTGTCGTTCCGGCTTTTAAAGGGCGAGCACATCGGCCTCATCGGGGCCAACGGAGAGGGGAAATCCACCTTCATGAGCATCATCACCGATAAGCTGATGCCGGATGAAGGAAAGGTGGAGTGGGCGAAAAACGTCCGTGTGGGATACCTGGACCAGCATACGGTCCTGGAAAAGGGAATGACCATCCGGGAGGTGTTAAAGAGCGCCTTTTCCTTTTTATTTGAGATGGAAGAAAAGATGAACCAGATCTGCGACCATATGGGAGAGGCTTCCGGGGAGGAGATGAATTCCATGATGGAGGAGCTGGGGACCATCCAGGACCTTCTGATGGCCCATGACTTTTATATCATCGACTCCAAGGTGGAGGAGATCGGCCGGGCCTTTGGCCTGGATGAGATCGGACTGGATAAGGACGTGGACGAGCTTTCCGGAGGCCAGAGGACCAAGGTGCTCCTGGGAAAGCTGCTTTTGGAGAAGCCGGACATCCTTCTTCTGGACGAGCCCACCAACTACCTGGACGCCCAGCATATCGAATGGCTGAAGCGGTATCTCCAGGAGTATGAAAATGCTTTTATCCTGATCTCCCACGACATTCCATTTTTAAACAGCGTGGTAAATCTGATCTATCATATGGAAAACCAGAAGCTGGACCGGTATGTGGGCGATTATGATAAATTCTTAGAGGTGTACGAGATGAAGAAGAGCCAGCTGGAGGCCGCCTATAAGCGGCAGCAGCAGGAGATCGCCGAGCTCCAGGACTTTGTGGCCAGAAACAAGGCGCGGGTGTCCACCCGGAATATGGCCATGTCCAGGCAGAAAAAGCTGGATAAGATGGAGGTCATCGAGCTGGTAAAGGAAAAGCCCAAGCCAGAATTCCATTTCTTAAATGCCAGGGCAGCAGGAAAGATCATTTTTGAGACAAAGGACCTGGTCATCGGCTACGACGAGCCCTTGTCAAAGCCCCTGGATTTTTCCATGGAACGGGGCGAAAAGATCGCAGTCATCGGAGCCAACGGAATCGGAAAGACCACCTTCTTAAAGAGTATCCTGGGACTGATCCCGGCTCTTTCCGGCTCTGTGGAGCTGGGGGATTATCTGTCCATCGGATATTTTGAGCAGGAGATGGCTCCGGGAAATACCACCACCTGCATTGAGGAGATCTGGAAGGAGTTCCCCTCCTACACCCAGTATGAGGTACGGTCGGCTCTGGCAAAATGCGGCCTTACCACAAAAAATATTGAAAGCCAGGTGCGTGTGCTTTCCGGCGGAGAGCAGGCCAAGGTGCGCCTCTGCAAGCTCATCAACCGGGAGACCAACATCCTTCTTCTGGACGAGCCCACCAACCATCTGGACGTGGACGCCAAAGAGGAATTAAAGCGTGCTTTAAAGGAATATAAGGGAGCTGTGCTCCTGATCTGCCATGAGCCGGAGTTTTACGATGGACTGGTATCAAAGGTCTGGAACCTGGGTGAATATTCCTTAAAGATTTAGGAGCAGGGCTATGACACATATACTTCTGGCAGTGATCTATCTGGCGTTCATAAGCCTGGGCCTTCCCGATTCTCTTCTGGGCGCCGCCTGGCCGTCTATGTACGGGGAACTTGGGGTCCCGGTCTCCCGTGCCGGAATGGTCTCCATGATCATCTGCTTCGGGACCATCATATCCAGCCTCCAGAGCAGCCGGCTCACCAGCCGGTTCGGCCCGGGAAGGGTGACGGCTGCCAGCGTGGCGGCCACGGCGGCGGCTCTCCTGGGCTTTTCCGCAAGCCGTTCCTTCTGGCAGCTCTGCCTCTGGGCCGTTCCTTACGGGCTGGGAGCAGGAAGCGTGGATGCAGCCCTCAACCATTATGTGGCCCTTCACTTCAAAAGCCGCCATATGAGCTGGCTCCACTGTATGTGGGGCGTGGGCGCTTTCCTGGGCCCGTCGGTCATGGGGACGGTCCTTGCGGGAGGATATGGCTGGAGCATGGGCTACCGGGCCGTGGGCCTGGCCCAGACGGTGCTGGCAGCGGTCCTGGTCATAAGCCTGCCCTTATGGAAAATGAAGCCAGGAAACGGGAAGGACAGGAACGAAACGGCAGCCGGACAGAAAAACGTCCGGGAAGAGAAAAAAAGCCGTGGAGAGGAAGCGGCCGAGGAGGCCGGGGCAGACCGTGCGCCGGGCCTTCTGGCACTCTTAAGGATCCCCATGGCCCGGGAAACGGTGGCCATGTTTTTCTGCTACAATGCCCTGGAGACCACGGCAGGACTCTGGGCCAGCAGCTATCTGGTCCTGGTCCATAAGGTCCCGGCTGAACGCGCCGCCGCCCTGGCCGGTCTTTTCTATCTGGGGATCACGGCCGGAAGGGCAGTCAGCGGCTTCCTTACGGAGTGGATCAGCGACGACGGTATGATCCGCCTGGGTACTGGGATCCTGGCGGCGGGCTTTCTGATCCTTCTGTTTCCGGGAGGCGGCCACAGCCAGGCCGGCCTTCTTCTCATGGGGCTTGGCTGCGCGCCCATTTATCCCAGTGTGATCCATTCCACGCCGTCCCGGTTCGGGGTGGAGCTTTCACAGGCTGTCATTGGCGTACAGATGGCAGGGGCATATATAGGAAGCTCCCTGATGCCGCCGTTTTTTGGATTCCTGGCAGACCATCTGGGAGCTTCCCTGTATCCATATTATCTTTTAGTGCTTCTGGTGGTCATGGCCCTCATGCATCAGAGGATCATCCCAGGGAAACACGTTCAAACTTCTTTATAAAGTCCACGCAGAAATCCGCTGTGGCCTTTAACATTTCTTCTCCCCATTCCTTTGTGGCCGTTTCCGGGGAGTCGGGGCCGTACCAGCCGCAGGACGAATAGCGGTCCACATGGCGGGGCACCGGAACGGAAACGCCATTGCAGTTCACGTTGAAGGATCCGGCAAAGGTCAGATCCGGACTCAGATCCTTCGGTTCAAAGGGCATAAAATATTCCATATGTACACAGGACGGGTCAATGGCCAGCATGGCTGCGGTTTCTTCGCCGCCGCCGTGGCCGCCCTTCCACCGGGGATCCAGTTCTCCGGCTAAAAGCCACCAGTTTAAGATCGCACCCATGGCATGGCGCTCGTCCAGTTCCAGGGCCACCCGCTGGAGCACCGGGGTATTCCCTCCATGGCCGTTCAAGAAAACAAACTTACGGATACCGAAACCGTAAAGCTGGTCCACGATCCGGGTCATCAGATCGTAAAGCCCGTCGTAGCCAATGGTGATGGTGCCGGGGAAATTAATGTGCTGGTCGCCGACGCCGAAAGGGACCGTGGGAGCGATCAGGATATTTAAACGCTCGTCCATCATTTCGCAGAGGCGGCGGGGGATCAGGAAATCCGTGCCCAGGCAGAGCTGGGAGCCATGGTTCTCCGTGCTTCCCACGGGGATGATGGCAATGTCCTTTTCCTTAAAATAGCCTTCCGCCTGCTTCCAGGTGATTTTTTCAAGAAACATAATTGAGTACCTCCTTTTCCTGGAACCTATTGTACCACAGGAGAGGGAACATTACCAGAGATACGCCCAAAACTCCCGGAGCCTTTCCCTGGGTCTGCGGGGCGGAACATCTAGGGCTCCGGAGGGCTGCGAAGGGCATGGGGGACCATGGACAACTCGCTCCGCTCAGACAAGTCCATGCTCCCCCATAACGCATCCCCCCACAGCCCAAGAAGTTCCATCCCCCTCCGACATGGGAAAGGCTCCGGGAGTTTTGGGCTGGTAGATGTCACGGACGCCAAAGAACCTGCCTTTTCCCTTCCCCCTAGCGCCCGCCACCCCCTATACAGCACCTTCCGCCCCGTAGCCAGACCCTTCTGCACGCCGGCGTTTGGGCCGTGAATTTTGCGGCCTTACGCGTCGTTACGTGCAGACCGGAGTGAGAGCGCGTCTGGATACGCCGCCCTTCCCCCTAGCGCCCGCCACCCCCTATACAGCACCTTCCGCCCCGTAGCCAGACCCTTCTGCACGCCGGCGTTTGGGCCGTGAATTTTGCGGCCTTACGCGTCGTTACGTGCAGACCGGAGTGAGAGCGCGTCTGGATACGCCGCCCTTCCCCCTAGCGCCCGCCACCCCCTATACAGCACCTTCCGCCCCCGTAGCCAGACCCTTCTGCACGCCGGCGTTTGGGCCGCGTATTTTGCGGCCCTATGCGCCGCTGCGTGCAGACTGGAGCGGGAGCGCGTCTGGATACGGGGGCGGAAGGTGCCTACTTATGCGGGAGGCGGCCGCGGAAGAATCTTTTTTTACATTCGCTCCATGAAAAGGGGATCAGCGGATAGATGTAGCTCTTTCCGGCGATGGTCTTATTGAAGGCCACGGCGCAGACGCAGAGCACGGTCCCGGCGATGAAGCCCCACAGGTTGAAGAGGGACGTGAGGACCAGGAGGATCACACGCATGAATTTTAGGGCGTAGCCCATCTCGAAGCTGGCCTGGGAGTAGTTGGCGATGGTGACGAAGGCCATGTACAGCATGGTCTCGGAGTTGAACCAGCCGGATTTCACAGAGTATTCACCCAGGACGATACCGGCGATGACGCTTAAGGGTGTGGTCAGCATACTGGGAGTGTTGACTGCCGCCAGACGGAGGCCGTCGATGGCGAATTCCAGGATGAGGAGCTGCCAGATCAGCGGGACAAACTGCTCATCGGCGATCTGGATGAACTGGAGCCAGTCCGGGATCCACTGGGGATTCTGCATGAGCAGGAGCCATAGGGGTGTTAAAAACAGGGTGAGAAGGGAGACGGTCATCCTAGAGAGACGCAGGTATGTTCCTGTGACTGGCGGAAAATAGTAGTCGTCCGCTTCTTCGATGATGTCGAATACGGACGAGGGGAGGATCATACAGGAGGGGGAGTTATCCACCAGGATGATGATATTCCCCTCCAGGATAGAGGCCGCCGCCGTGTCGGGCCGCTCGGAAAAACGAAATTTCGGGAACGGGTTGTACCATTTGTGGGGGTAAAGGCACTCGGCCAGGCTCTCCTGGTTCATGGTCAGCGCGTCCACATGAAGGCTCTGGATGCGCTCCTTTATGGTCTTTAAAAGCTCCTGGTCCACCCGCCCTTTCATATAGCAGATGGCAATGTCCGTATGGGAGCGTTCTCCGGCCTGGGTGATCTCCACGGTGAAGTCCACATCCCGGATCCGGCGGCGGATCAGAGCTGTGTTAAAGATCAGGGTCTCCACAAACCCGTCCCTGGAGCCCCGGAGCACCTTGTCTTTTTCCGGCTCCTCCACGCCGCGGGCCGGGTAGGTGCGGCAGTCGATGGTGATGCATTTGTCATAGCCGTCGATGAGAAGGCAGGAAAGGCCGGAGAGAAGGCTGACCAGGATCTGACTTTCTTCGTCCTCCAGGCCGGTCTCTCCATAGGGAACGTATTTTTTCGAGAATCCGTGGGGAGAATCCGGCATATCGTCTGGCTGTATGGACGCGAAGCCCTGCATGATCCGCAGGAGCACCTCGTCCTTGGTTAAGCCGTCCACAAAATAGATCAGCGCCTGTTTCCCGCCGATCGTCAGGGTATGGTAGACAATATCGAAATTGGTCTGCACGTCCAGAAGCTGGTGAAAACGTGCCATGGTCTGGTTCAGATCGGATGAAAGCTTCATAATAAATGTCCTTCCCAGGCGGACGGTTCCCGCCTGTATTTCCATTGTTATGATGGAAGTATTCCCAGGACCAGTGAAAATATACGGACAGATGTACATAAGGAATGGATAAAAGAAAATTGTGCAGATTTTACGATAGATCTGGTTGACGGAAATGCATAATTGTGGTATATTACAAGCTGTCTGAAATTATTGGGGAATAATTTTGGGGAACTGTATAATGTGAGGTATATTGAACGTGAAGAGACGCTGCATTCTGTGGGGAGAATGCAGCGTTTCGCTTTGTAAAAAGAAGGAGAGGGGCCGGGAGCCTGTCCCGGGAGGAGCAGGAGCGTGTCAGTCTGTGCCGGACAGTTCCCGGATCACCTCTCCGGCTATGAGGAGCCCGGCCACCGGCGGCACAAAGGCGATGCTGGCAGGAGCGGGACGGCCGGAGCCCTTCGTCTCTCCCGGCGTTTCGGGTCTGCGGGGCGTCTCCTCGGAATACAGGACCTTTAAGGCGGGGATCTCCCGCTTTTTTAATTCCCTGCGCATGACCCGGCACAGGGGGCAGACGCTGGTGGAGTAGATATCCCCGATGCGGAAGGCCTCCGGATGGAGCTTGTTTCCGGTGCCCATGGACGACAGGATGGGGATCCCCTCTTCCCTGGCATAGGAGACCAGGGCCAGCTTGGCGCTGACGGTGTCGATGGCGTCGATGATGTAATCCGGCTTCACAGGGCAGGAGGAAAAGACCTCCCGGAGGTTTTCCGGGAGCACAAAAGCGCTGCTTGTGAAAACAGAGCACTCTGGATTTATGTCTGCGATCTTTTCCTTCATCACGTCCGTTTTTTTTTGTCCCACAGTGCTTAAAAGAGCGATGCTCTGGCGGTTGATATTGGAGGGAGCCACCGTATCGGAGTCGATGAGGAACAGGGTCCCGACGCCGGACCGGGCCAGGGCCTCCGCACAGTGGGAGCCGACGCCGCCCAGGCCGAATACGGCTACGACAGAGGAGGACAGCCGCGAAAAGCCCTGGTCTCCCAGAAGCTGGGCCGTCCGTATAAAGGTTTCATTCATAACGATTGATCTCCATTTCTGGTTTTCTTATGAGTGTATCATAAACTTTTTCATGACTCAATTCCCAACTTCCCTTTTTACGAAAAAACGTGTATAATGGAGATAACGCAGAAAGGCGGGGATATCCCGGCTGCGTGTACTGGACAGTAACGCTATGGCTTAGAAAAGGAGTAACGAAATGAAAGACGGTTTTATCCGCGTTGCGGCTGCTACGCCAGATATAAAGGTGGCAGACCCGGTTTACAATGAAGCCCAGGTCTGGAATATGATCGAAGAGGGGGAGAAAAACGGGGCAAAGCTCATGGTGTTCCCGGAGCTCTGCCTGACGGGCTATACCTGCGGAGACCTGTTCCACCAGGATATCCTGGTGGATACGGCGGCGGACATGCTGAAAAAGCTGATCCGCAGGAGTGAAGGCCACGATGTTCTGTTCTTTGTGGGACTTCCGTGGATGAAGGACGGAAAGCTTTACAATGTGGCTGCGGCGGTCCATGACGGAGAGCTGCTGGCCTTGATCACGAAGAAAAACATTCCCAATTATTCGGAATTTTATGAACTGCGCCACTTTACGCCGGGGCCGGATGTGCCGGAGCCCATGGAATGGGACGGAAGGATCGTTCCCTTTGGAAGCGGGATCCTGCTGCGGTGCGTGAATCTTCCGGAGCTGGTGGTGGCCGGAGAGATCTGTGAGGACGTGTGGGTCATGGACCCGCCCAGCATCTCCCATGCCAGGGCCGGAGCCACTGTGATCGTCAACTGCTCTGCCAGCAGCGAGACCGCAGGAAAACATGTCTACCGGAGATCTCTCATTGCCGGACAGTCGGCCAGACTGGTGTGCGGATATATCTGCGCCAATGCAGGAGAGGGAGAATCCACCCAGGACCTGGTATTCGGCGGCCATGATCTGATCGCAGAAAACGGTACGGTGCTGGCTGAGTTCCGGCGGTTTGAAAACGGGATGATCCTGGCAGACCTGGACCTTAAGCGGATCTGCAGCGAGCGCCGGAGGATGACCACCTTCCAGGTGGAAAATCCCAGGGAGCAGTACGATTATATGGATTTTGAACTGGAAATGGAGGACCTTAAGGAGCTTAAGCGTCCGGTGGATCCGACTCCGTTTATCCCTTCCGGAGCTGCCGAAAGGAATGAACGGTGCGAGGAGATCTTAACGATCCAGGCGCTGGGACTGAAAAAGCGGCTGGCCCACACGGGCTGTACCCAGGCAGTGGTAGGGATTTCCGGCGGACTGGATTCCACGCTGGCCCTTCTGGTGACGGCCAGGGCCTTTGATATGCTTAAGATCCCCAGGGAAAAGATCCTTTCTGTGACCATGCCCTGCTTCGGGACCACAGACCGGACCTATAAGAATGCCTGCCTTCTTACGAAAAAGCTGGGAGCAGAGCTTAAGGAGGTCAGCATCAAAGAGGCTGTGGCAGTCCACTTCCGGGATCTGGGCCACAGCATGGACGACCATGACGTGACCTATGAAAATTCCCAGGCCAGGGAGCGGACCCAGGTCCTGATGGATCTGGCCAATGAAAACGGAGGAATGGTCATCGGCACCGGCGATATGTCGGAGCTGGCCCTGGGCTGGGCCACCTACAACGGAGACCATATGTCCATGTACGGGGTGAACGCATCGGTCCCCAAGACGCTGGTCCGCCACCTGGTACGGTATTACGCGGATACCTGCGGCGACGAAGAACTGAAGGATGTCCTTTATGACATCCTGGACACGCCGGTGAGCCCGGAGCTGCTGCCGCCGGAGGACGGGGTGATCTCCCAGAAGACCGAGGATCTGGTGGGCCCCTATGAGCTCCATGACTTCTTTATGTATTATATCCTCCGGTATGGATACCGGCCTTCCAGGATCTTCCGTCTGGCAGAAACGGCTTTTGCCGGGATCTATGACAGCGCTGTGATCCTTAAGTGGTTAAAGACCTTCTACCGCCGGTTCTTCTCCCAGCAGTTTAAACGGTCCTGCCTGCCTGACGGCCCCAAGGTCGGTTCCGTGGCCGTATCTCCCAGAGGAGATCTGAGGATGCCGTCGGATGCGGCCGCCAGGATCTGGCTGGAGGAGGCAGAGAGCCTTATGGCGGAGGGTTCCCGATGATCAGCAGTACAAAGAATGACCAGGTAAAAATGGTGGTGGAGCTGAGGAAAAAGGCAAAGGCCAGGAATGAGGCGGGGCTTTTTGTGGCCGAGGGGCTCCGGATGGTCTCAGAGCTTCCGCCGGATCGGGCCTGGCGGCTTTACGTTTCGGAGAGCTTCCTTAAAAACAGGGAAAACGCCGGACTGCTGGAACGGTTTTCCCGGTATGAGATCGTCACGGACCAGGTTTTTTCTGCCATGTCCGACACCCAGACGCCCCAGGGGATCCTGGCCCTGGCAAAGCAGTATGAATACGTGCTTTCAGATCTGCTTTCTGCCCCGGGCCCGGCCCATCTGATGATCCTGGAGAATCTCCAGGACCCGGGAAACCTGGGCACCATCTTAAGAGCCGGGGAAGGGGCCGGGATCACCGGCGTCATCATGAGCCGGGATACGGTGGATATCTACAATCCCAAGGTGGTCCGCTCCACCATGGGCTCCGCCTTCCGCGTTCCCTTTCTTTATACGGACGACCTTCCCGGAACAGTCCGGGAGCTGAAGGCCGGGGGGATCCGGCTGTTTGCGGCCCATCTGGAAGGAAGGAATAATTATGAGGAGGAGGATTATACTGGTAATACCGGCTTCCTCATTGGAAACGAAGGAAATGGCCTGACAGAGGAGCTTTCTGCCGCTGCCGACGCCTGGGTGAAGATCCCCATGGCCGGAAAGGTGGAATCCTTAAATGCGGCTGTGGCGGCCTCGATCCTGATGTTTGAGACGGCCAGGCAGAGGAGGAGCGGCCGCAGCATGAAATAAAGGAGCTGATACGATGGCAATGATAGGCTGGCTTGTGGTTTTTGTGGCACTGGTGGGAATAGAAGTCGGTACCATGGCACTGACGACCATCTGGTTTGCAGGCGGAGCCCTGGCGGCGTTCTTTATGGCGTTGGCCGGACTTTCCTTCCAGGTGCAGATGACGGTATTTCTGGCGGTCTCCTTTGTCCTTCTGATCTTTACCAGGCCCTTTGCCGTTAAGTACGTCAACAAAGGGACTGTAAGGACCAATGTGGACGGACTTGTGGGAAAAAAGGCCAGGGTACTGGAGGAGATCGACAATGGCTCCGGCTCTGGAACGGCTGTTCTCAACGGTCAGGAATGGACGGCCAGGGCGGTGAGGGACGATCTGGTGATCCATAAAGGAGAGACAGTGATCGTAAAAGAGATCCGCGGAGTGAAACTGATGGTGGACCGTATTTCGGAAGGAGAATAGTATGGATTTTTTATTAAGCTTTATTGGGATCAGTATACTTGTTGTTGTAGTCCTGCTTCTGCTGACCTCCTGTGTAAAGATCGTTCCCCAGGCCCAGGCTCTGGTGGTGGAACGGCTGGGAGCGTATCTGGATACCTGGTCGGTGGGCGTTCATTTTAAAATGCCCTTCATCGACCGGGTGGCAAAGCGGGTGATCTTAAAGGAGCAGGTGGTGGATTTCGCGCCCCAGCCGGTGATCACCAAGGACAACGTGACCATGAAGATCGACACAGTGGTATTTTTCCAGATCACAGACCCCAAGCTTTACGCTTATGGAGTGGAAAATCCCATCATGGCCATTGAGAACCTGACGGCCACGACGCTCAGAAACATCATCGGCGACCTGGAGTTAGACCAGACCCTGACCTCCAGGGAGACCATCAACACCAAAATGCGCGCAGCCCTGGACGTGGCCACCGATCCCTGGGGAATCAAGGTAAACCGGGTGGAGCTTAAGAACATCATTCCTCCGGCAGCCATCCAGGACGCCATGGAAAAGCAGATGAAGGCAGAGCGGGAACGCCGGGAGGCGATCTTAAGGGCTGAAGGTGAAAAGAAATCCACGATCCTGGTGGCCGAGGGTAAAAAGCAGTCGGCCATCCTGGATGCAGAGGCCGATAAGCAGGCGGCCATCCTTCACGCAGAGGCTGAAAAGGAAAAACGGATCCGTGAGGCAGAGGGCCAGGCGGAGGCGATCTTAAAGATCCAGCAGGCCAATGCAGACGGTATCCGTATGATCAAGGAGGCAGGCGCAGACCAGGCGGTGCTGACCTTAAAGAGCCTGGAGGCCTTTACAAAGGCCGCAGACGGCAGAGCCACCAAGATCATCATTCCGTCGGAGATCCAGTCGGTGGCGGGACTTGTGAAGAGCGTTACTGAGATCGCAAAAGATACGGATGTGAAGGCATGAGACTGACCCTGGACCCGTCCCTGGAATACGGTGTCGTTTTAGAAGGCGGCGGAGCCAGGGGCGCATACCAGATCGGCGCCTTAAAGGCGGTCACTGAGGCCGGGATCCGGATCGGCGCTGTGGCGGGCGCTTCTGTGGGCGCCTTAAACGGCGCCTTCCTTTGTATGGGAGACTTAAAGGCAGCCGAAGAGCTGTGGGGAAATCTGGCATACTCCCAGATCTTAAACGTGGAGGATGAAACGATCCGGGCCATAAAGACCCTGGGCCTGAAGGCCTCCACGGTCCCCCAGCTCATGGCAGAGGCCAGGAAGGTGGTTTCCGGCCGGGGGCTTGATATCACCCCCTTTAAAGAGCTCCTGGAGAAATACGTGGATGAGGAAAAGATCAGAAGCTCCCCCTGTGATCTTTATGTCACCTCTCTTTCGGTCACGGACCGGAGGGAGGTGGTCTTTGACGTGAAGCAGGCTCCTTCTGGGACCATAAAGGACGTATTGTTAGCCAGCGCGTTTTTCCCGGCCTTTAAAAATGAAAAGCTGGGCGGAAAGACGTATCTGGACGGCGGTATGGTGAACAACGTGCCGGTGGACGTCCTGGCAGAGCGGGGATATAAAAATCTGATCGTGATCCGGATCTACGGCATCGGCGTGGATACGGAACGGCGGACGGAGCTGCCGGAGGACGTGAATGTATACAGGATCGCTCCCAGGAGAAATCTGGGCGGGATCCTGGAGTTCGAGAAAAAGAGGACCAGACGGAACATGACCCTGGGATATTTTGACGCCAGGCGTCTGCTTTATGGTCTGGCTGGCAGAAGGTATTATTTTTATCTGCCCCATACAGAGGCCTATTATTTCAACCGCCTTATGACTGAAATCCAGATCTTCCGCCATTATTTTTCCGTCCATCTGGAGCGTGGGGAGGGAGAGGGGACCTCTGGCTACCGGATGTATACGGAGCATGTATTTCCCTCTCTGGCAGAAAAATTCAGGCTGAGGCCCGACTGGGATTACAGGGAGCTTTACGGGGCGGTCCTGGAGGTCTGCGCCAGATCCATGGATCTGGAGGTGTTTGAGATCTATACGGCGGACGGGATCATGGAGCGGGTACACAGGATATTAGGAAAGAGTTAGGAGACTTTGGATGCCTGGAAAAGAGAGAAGACGCAGAGTGAGAGGAGAGTCCATGGCCCTGGATACCCTGCACATCGTCATTGGTGCGGCGGTGGTGGTCATGGCGGTCATTTCCTTTATAAATCCGGAGGAATATATGTTTTTCTTTCCGGTCATTTTTCTTCTGGCGGCTATATTAAATCTGGTCACCGGAAAATACAGATATAAGCGCAGTGTAAGGAACCAGAAAAAAAAGATCTCATCCGCGCTTCAGATGGCGTTTGGAGGAGCCCTGGCGGTCCTTGCAGTCATCAGCGCAGTGAGCATCTGGTGGAGGTAGAGGATGAAGGGAGAGATCCTTAAATTACTGAAGGAGTCGGACGGATATCTTTCCGGACAGGAGCTCTGCGAGCGGTTCGGCGTATCCAGAACGGCGGTCTGGAAGGTGATCAACCAGCTAAAGGAAGAGGGCTACGAGATCGAGGCCATCCGGAACAAGGGATACATTTTAAAGAGCGTATCCGACGTATTGTCAAAGGAGGAGCTGGAAAGCTCCTTAAAGACCCGATGGGCGGGGAAGGAGATCCATTATTTTGACCGGACAGATTCCACCAATATCCAGGCAAGACTGGCAGGCGAAGCTGGCGCCTCCCATGGGACCCTGGCGGTGGCGGAGATCCAGGACGGAGGCCGGGGACGGAGAGGAAGGAACTGGATCTCTCCGGCAGGTGTGGGCGTCTGGATGAGCCTCCTGCTGCGGCCGGAGATCTCACCTGTTTCTGCCTCCATGCTGACCCTGGTCATGGCTCTAGCAGCCCAGAAGGGCATCAAGGAGGCCACAGGGATCGAGAGCCAGATCAAATGGCCCAATGATCTTGTATTAAATAAGAAGAAGATCTGCGGGATCCTGACGGAAATGGGAACGGAATTTATGGAGATCAAATATGTGGTGATAGGAACAGGGATCAACGTAAACCAGGAGGAGTTTCCGGAGGAGCTTAGGAAGACGGCCACGTCCCTTTATCTGGAAACGGGGAAAAAGTACCACAGGAGCCGGATCATCGAAAGGATCCTGGAGGCCCTGGAGGAGTATTACGGGATCTTTGTTAAAACAGAGGATATGTCCGCGCTGCTGGAGGAATATAATGAAAAGCTGGTGAACCAGGGACAGGAGGTCTGTGTGCTGGACCCGAAGGGAGAGTACCGGGGCCTCTGCCAGGGGATCACAAAGACTGGCGGGCTTCTGGTGGAGCTTTCTGACGGCACGGTCACAGAGGTGATCTCGGGAGAGGTCTCAGTCCGGGGAGTGTACGGCTATGTTTAGGCCGTCTCCTTACGAGGCCCTCCAGGTCCTCCCGCCAGAGGAGCGGGAGCTGTCCGGGAAAGAGCGGCTCTTACTGGCCTCCGGCCCCCTGCTTTCCTGGTACAGAAGGGAAAAGAGGGATCTTCCATGGAGGGAAAACCGGGACCCATACCGGATCTGGATCTCTGAGATCATGCTCCAGCAGACCCGGGTGGAGGCGGTAAAACCGTACTTTTTCCGGTTTTTTGAGCACTTCCCCAGGATTTCGGATCTTGCGGCTGCTCCGGAGGAGGAGCTTTTAAAATGCTGGGAGGGGCTGGGATATTACAGCCGCGCCAGAAATATAAAAAAGGCCGCAGAGATCCTGACGGAAAAATATAACGGGATCTTTCCGGAAAGCTACGGGGAGATCCTGGCACTTCCCGGGATCGGCAGCTATACGGCGGGAGCCATTGCCTCCATTGCCTTTGAGCTTCCGGTGCCGGCGGTGGACGGCAATGTACTGAGGGTGCTGTCCCGGGTGACCGGGAGCTTTGACGATATTTTAAAGCAGTCCACAAAGAAGAAAATGGAGGCCCTGGTATCAGAGGTCATACAGCCGGGGAGCGCCGGGGACTTTAACCAGGCGCTCATCGAGACAGGAGCCATGATCTGCATCCCCGGGGGAGCGCCCTTGTGCAGCCAGTGTCCGTTTTTTACAGTCTGTGCCGCAAGGAGCCAGGGGCTGACGGAAAAGCTGCCGGTAAAAACGCCGAAGAAAAAGAGGAAGATCGAGGAAAAGACCGTATTATTACTGGAATACCAGGATAAAATAGCCATAAGAAAGCGCAGGGAGGACGGACTCCTGGCTTCCCTTTATGAGTTTGTGAACGTGCCGGGACAGCTTTCTGCCGAAGAAGCCGGAGCGCTTCTGGACCAGGAGGTCTGGCCGGAGCCGCTTCCAGAGGCGAAGCATATCTTCAGCCATGTGGAATGGCATATGGGCGGATATTTCGTCTCCTTAAAGGAAATGCCGGAATCGCTGCCGGGAGAGGAGAGTGGCCCGGCGCTTTTCCTGACCTGGGAGGAGATCCGGAAGGAGTATCCGGTCCCCAACGCCTTTGCAGTCTATAAAAAATATCTGGATCAGAGATATGGAGGGGAAGAAGAATGAAAAACATGATATTTCTGTTTAATCCCCGGTCCGGCCGGGAGCAGATCCGGAGCCAGCTCATGGGGATCCTGGATTATTTCTGCAGCCAGGGCTATTTTCCTTCGGTGTATGTGACCCAGAACTCCCAGGATGCGGAGCGCATCGCCAGGGAATACGGCAGCTCCGCGGATCTGTTTTTATGCAGCGGCGGGGACGGCACTTTAAACAATGTGGTATCGGGCCTCATGGCGCTGGAAAAACGGCCGGTGCTGGGCTATCTTCCCTCCGGCTCCACCAACGATTATGCCCGGAGCCTGGAGATCCCCGGAGATCCCAGAGAGGCCGCGGAGGTTGCCCTGACGGCGGGAGAGAGACAGGTGGATGTGGGCCGGTTCGGCACGGACCGGTATTTTGTATACATTGCGGCCTTTGGGGCCTTTACCGAGGTTTCTTATAAAACTCCCCAGGATAAGAAAAATGTCCTGGGCCATCAGGCCTATATCCTGGAGTCAGTGAAGAGCCTGGCCTCTTTAAAATCCCATCATATGAAGATCCAGTGGGAGGAGGGGACCATTGAGGGAGAGTTTATCTTCGGAATGATCACCAATACCACCAGCGTCGGCGGCTTTAAGGGCCTGACTCCCAGGGATGTGGATTTTGACGACGGAATGTTTGAGGCCTTATTTATCCGGACGCCGAAGACCCCGTCGGATCTGTCCAATATCGTCTCCTATATGTTTTTAAAGGATGAGGAAAACGCTTATGTATTCCGGTTCCACACCTCCCGGGTGGTCATCACCGCCAAAGAAGAGGTATCCTGGGTCTTAGACGGCGAATACGGAGGGACATTGAAGGAGACTGTGGTGGAGAACATCCACGGAGCCATTGCCTTAAGATGCGGAGAAAAGATAAAAAAATGTTGAAAAATGTAGTGGGATGGTATATAATGAATCATCGTGGAACAGTTTGTCTGTATCACAGGACATTTTTCACTTGAAAGGGCGTAACTCGTGGAAAAGGAACAATTTTTAGTAAAACTCAGAAAGCTTGTTGAGCTGGGAAGATCGAAGCAGAACGCGCTGGACGTGGCTGAGATCAACGATTTTTTCACCGGAGACAATCTGGGTCCGGAGCAGATGGATGAAATTTACAGTTATCTGGAACACAGCAATATTGATGTGGTTCCGATAAGCGACGACGCATTGCTTGCGGAAGATGATTCACTGCTGATGGACGATATGGACGGCGATTTCTCAGACGACAAGATGGAAGAGGATATCGACCTGGATGCGATCGACCTGCTGGAGGGGATCGGAACGGAGGATCCGGTACGTATGTACTTAAAGGAGATCGGTACGGTTCCGCTTCTGTCTGCAGAGGAAGAGCTGCGGCTGGCCAAAAGAAAAGCAGAGGGCGATGAGTCTGCCAAGGAGCGTCTCATCGAGGCCAACCTGAGGCTGGTGGTCAGCATCGCAAAGCGCTATACGGGCCGTGGAATGAGCTTCCTGGATCTGGTCCAGGAGGGAAATCTGGGGCTTATTAAAGGCGTAGAGAAATTTGACTATACAAAAGGCTACAAATTAAGTACATATGCAACCTGGTGGATCCGCCAGTCCGTCACAAGGGCTCTGGCTGACCAGGCGCGTACCATCCGCGTACCGGTGCATATGGTGGAAACCATCAATAAAATGTCCAAGATGCAGAGAAAGCTGACTCTGGAGCTGGGATATGAACCATCTGTTTCCGAGCTGGCAGAGGCGCTGGAAATGTCTGAGGATAAGGTGATGGAGATCATGCAGATCGCAAGGGAGCCGGCATCCTTAGAGACTCCCATCGGCGAGGAGGACGACTCCAACCTGGGAGATTTCGTGGCGGACAGCAACGCGGTGACTCCCGAGGGAAATGTGGAATCTGTCATGTTAAGGGAGCACATCGACGCACTGCTTGGCGACCTGAAGGAAAGGGAGCGCCAGGTGATCGTACTGCGCTTTGGTCTGGAGGACGGACATCCGAGAACACTGGAAGAGGTTGGAAAAGAATTCAACGTAACGAGGGAGAGGATCCGTCAGATCGAAGCTAAGGCTTTGAGGAAGTTAAGAAATCCTGTCCGCAGCAAGCGGATCCGGGATTTCCTGTAAGAAAACGAAAGAGGGCAGCAGGAGTCACATCCGGCTGTCCTTTTCCAACGGAAGGAAGCGTTTTTATGAACCGGAGAAATTACCAGAAGGAACTGGAGGCAGAGCTTTCCAATATAGAAAAGGAAGGGCGGGCGCCCACATTGTTTCTCCATAGCTGCTGCGCTCCCTGCAGCAGCTATGTGCTGGAATACCTGTCCAGATATTTTACGATCACAGTCTTTTACTATAATCCCAATATCTCCCCGGCTTCTGAATATGAGGAACGGGCCAGGGAGCAGGAGCGGCTGATCCGGGAAATGGAAACGGTCCACCCGGTCCGTTTTCTCTGCGGGGAATACCGTCCGGAGCTCTTTTACGAGGCTGTGAAGGGACTCGAGCAGGAGCCGGAGGGAGGAGCCCGGTGTACGGAATGCTTTAAGCTGCGCCTTCTGGAGGCCGCCAGGCTGGCAAAGGAGGGGGGCTTCGACTGTTTTACCACTACCCTCACCATCAGTCCTTTAAAGGATGCGGAGCGGTTAAACCGCATCGGGGAGGAAGCCGGGGCCCGGTATGGCGTCCGCTTTTTAAATTCGGACTTTAAAAAACGGAACGGCTATAAGCGGTCCACGGAGCTTTCCAGGGAATACGGGCTTTACCGCCAGGACTACTGCGGCTGCGTCTTTTCCCGCCGCCAGGCCAAACCTTGACAGAACTGCCAAACTATTATAGAATTGCATAAGAGTATAAAATGGGAAGGAGTTCTGTCCATGGTTTCAAGAAAAGTTCAGGTTGTAAATCCCTCCGGCCTCCATCTGCGTCCGGCAGGATTATTATGTCAGACTTCCATGAAATTTGAATCAAAGGTGAATATTCTGTATAAAGACCAGCAGATCAATGCCAAAAGCGTTTTAAATGTCATGGCTTCCGGAATCCGGTGCGGAACGGAAGTGGAGGTCTGCTGCGACGGAAAGGATGAGGAGGAGGCTCTGGAAGCCGTATGTACCCTCATTGAAACAGGCTTAAAGGAATAAAGAAACAAACTATATCTGGAGGAATCAAGCAAAATGAGTGAAGCACAGAATTGCAATCATGACTGCGGATCCTGCACTGCCAACTGCGACAGCCGGGTCCCGGATAAAAAGAGCTTTGAGGAAAAGCTGGCGGAGGGATGCTCTGTAAAGAAGGTCATCGGCGTTGTCAGCGGAAAGGGCGGCGTTGGAAAATCCCTGGTGACCTCTTTAATGGCGTGCCAGATGAGAGCCAGAGGCTATAAGGTGGGGATCCTGGACGCGGATATTACCGGTCCCTCCATCCCCAAATCCTTCGGGATCCACGATCCCCTCTGCGTGACCCCGGACGGAAAGCTTCTGGTACCGGCGGTATCCTCCACCGGGATCGAGGTGATCTCCTCCAACATGCTGTTAGAGCATGAGAGCGATCCGGTGATCTGGAGAGGACCTGTGATCGCAGGCGCTGTAAAACAGTTCTGGAACGAGACCTACTGGAAGGACATTGACTATATGTTCGTGGATATGCCTCCGGGAACCGGTGACGTTCCGCTGACTGTATTCCAGTCCCTGCCGGTGGACGGCATCCTGATCGTGACCTCTCCCCAGGAGCTGGTCTCCATGATCGTCGGAAAGGCTGTGAACATGGCTAAAAAGATGGACGTTCCGATCATCGGTCTCATTGAAAACATGAGCTATCTGGAGTGTCCGGACTGCGGAAAGAAAATCTCTGTATTCGGCGAGAGCAAGGTGGAGGAAGTTGGAAAAGAGTACGGGATCCCCGTGCTGGCCCAGATCCCCATCCGTCCGGAGATCGCAGGCTCCGTGGACGAGGGAACCGTGGAATATGTGAAGGCAGAATTCCTTGAGAAGGCAGCGGAGGCTGTGGAAAAACTGTAAGAATACACCGGATGAGAAAGGATCACAATGGCTGGACGGTATGAGGCCGTGCTGACAGCGGCGGAAAAGCTTCATGTAAGGCTTTTAAGGCTCCTGACGGGAGCGCTGACGTGTACCCTTTGGACAATGCCGGTCCTTGGAAGCCTCGGGATATGGGATCTGATGACCCATGGCCCGGGGCTTTCCGGCATTTTTCTGATCCTGGGCTTTCTGGCAGCTTATGTGTGTTTCCTGGGGATCCTGTGCTGGATGTGCCTGGTGTGCCGGCGGCTCAGGATCGCCAGACGGCTGCTGGTATGGATGCTTTTGTGGATCCCGTTTTTAAATTATGGCCTGGCTCTCTATGTGCGCGGTCTGGCAAAGCAGGAGACGGACCATATCCTTTACAGGATCAGCCTGGACGGTGTGCGGGCGGAAAAGAATGTGTGCAGCACAAAATATCCGCTGCTGCTGGTCCACGGCGTGGGCTTCCGGGATTTTCATTATTTTAACTATTGGGGGCGGATCCCCAGGGCGCTGAAGAAAAACGGAGCCAGGGTCTTTTACGGCCACCAGGAGGCCTGGGGGACTGTGGAGGAAAACGCCGGGATCCTCAAGGAAAAAATTTTTGAGATCCTCCGGGAGACCGGGGAGGAGAAGGTGAACATCATTGCCCATTCCAAGGGCGGGCTGGATTCCAGATATCTCATCAGCGGCCTCCATATGGCCCCCTATGTGGCTTCTCTGACCACCATCTGTACGCCCCACCGCGGCTCCATGCTGGCGGATCTTTTAATGAAGCTGCCGGATTTTCTGTACCGGGGGATCTGCGGCCTTATGGACCGGTATTTTGGAATGCTGGGAGACCGGGCGCCCAATGCCTATGTTGCCAGCCGCCAGTTATCCTGTGCCTGGACACAGGAATTCAACCGGAAATATCCAGATTCATCCAGCGTGTATTACCAGAGCTATGCCAGCATGATGAAATGCGGGGCAAGCTGCTGGCTTCTCAGTATCCCCTACTGGATCCTGAAGCTCCTGGACGCAGGGAGCGACGGGCTTGTGACGGAGGAATCTGCACGGTGGACCAATTTCAGGGGCACTCTTAAGAATACATACCTCCGCGGTATTTCCCATGGCGACATGATCGATCTGGCCAGGGAGGACTACAAAGGCTTCGACGTAATCGAATTTTATATCCATCTGGCCGGGGAACTGAAGGAACGGGGATTATAAAAGAGCACCGGACAGGAAGAAAAAGAGCTGGCGTTATTCCGCCAGCTCTTCCCATTTTTCATAAAGGACCTCCAGCTTTGCTGCCAGGTCTTCTTTTTCTTTATTAAGCTCCATGAGCCTTGCCACGTCTGTGAAGACGCTTTCGTCGCAGAGGAGTGCGTCGATCTCTCCGTCCCTGGTCTCCAGGTCGTGGATCTCGGCCTCCACCTTTTTCAGATCGTTCTGGCGCTTCCGGAGCCGGGCCTGTTCCTCCTTCTGGGCCTTCCAGTCCAGCTTTGTGTCTGTGGCAGGAGAGTTTGGGGAAACAGACTGGACAGAAACGGAGGCCTGGCCGGAATCAGCCGCTCCTGCGGTCCGGAGCACGCTTCCGGAGAACACAGAGCCTCCCGCAGCCGGGGTTTTGGCTGTCCCGTCGGAGCTGGTCCCAAAATGGGCCGCCATCATAGCTTCCCGTTTTTCCAGGTAGTAGTCGTAATTTCCGATATAATTTAAAAGCTTCCCTCCGGTCAGATCCAGGATCCGGGTGGCCGTTTTGTTGATGAAGTAACGGTCGTGGGATACGTAAAGGACCGTGCCGCCGTAATGGCTTAAGGCATTTTCCAGGATCTCCTTGGAGGTGATGTCCAGGTGGTTGGTGGGCTCGTCCAGGATCAGGAAATTGGCCTCAGAGAGCATCAGCTTGGCTAAGGACACCCGGCCACGCTCGCCGCCGCTTAAGTCGCCGATGCGCTTAAAGGCGTCGTCGCCGGTAAACAGGAAGGAGGCCAGGGTGTTGCGGATCTGGGTGTTGTTCATGCCTGGATAGGCGTCGGAGATCTCCTCAAACAGGGTCTTATCCATATGGAGCACCTGATGGTCCTGGTCGTAGTAGCCGATGTGGACCCGGGAGCCCAGGGTGATCTCCCCGTGATCCGGCGTCACAAGGCCGTTGATCATTTTCAGGATCGTGGTCTTTCCAGTGCCGTTGTCGCCGATGATGGCCACCCGCTCGCCGCGCTTTACGTCAAAATCCACATGGGAAAACAGGTGCTGGGCACCGAAGGATTTCTCCAGGTCCCGGACCGTTAAGACGTCGTTTCCGCTTAAGATATTGGGCTCTAAACGGATGTCCATGGCGTCGTTGATCTCTGTGGGTTTTTCCAGCACCTCGATCTTATTCAGCATCTTTTCCCGGCTTTCCGCCCGCTTGATGGACTTCTCCCGGTTAAAGGATTTCAGCTTTTCAATGACCTCCTCCTGGTGCTTGATCTCCTGCTGCTGGTTTAAGTAGGCCTTCATCTGGATGGCCCGCATCTGGGCCCGCTTTTCGCTGTACGCAGAATAATTGCCCAGGTAGACGGTGGCCTTTCCGTTGTCCAGCTCCACCACCTTGGTGACGATCTTATCCAGGAAATACCGGTCATGGGCCACGATGATGACGCTTCCCTTATAGTTTAAGAGATAATTCTCCAGCCAGGCAATGGAGGACATGTCCAGGTGGTTGGTGGGCTCGTCCAGAAGGATGATATCCGGGCTGGTCAGAAGGAGCTTTCCTAAGGACACCCGGGTCTTCTGGCCGCCGGAGAGGGTAGAGATCTGTTTTCCGAATTCCTCCTCCGGAAAGCCCAGGCCCTTTAAAACGCCCACGATCTCACTTTTCCAGGCATAGCCGTTGATGAGATCGAACTGGTGGCTTAAGCGGCTGTATGTATCCATCATGGCCTCCAGTTCTTCACCGTCAGCCAGCTTCATGGAGACCTCCAGCTCCCGGAGCCGTTCCTCCATTTCGATCACCGGCCGCTTTACCTCCAGCATTTCATCATAAATGGTCCGGTGGCTTAAAAGATCCTGGTTCTGGGCCAGATAGCCCAGGGTCTTTCCCTTGGAGATGACCACTTCCCCGGAGTCTGCCGGAAGTTCTCCGGTGATGATCTTTAGGAGCGTGGACTTCCCGGCTCCGTTGATGCCCACAATGGCGGCTTTTTCGTGTTCTTCTATATGAAAGGAAGCGTTTTTTAAGATGTCGTCGCTTCCAAAGGATTTGCAGATGCTGCTGCAGGACAGTATCATAGTTTCCTCCTAGTATTGTACAGATATAATGACTGCGGATTCCCGCCGGGAGCCGGTTTTCAGGGCGGCCTCCGGACACGGCTTCACCGGGGACGACGCGTCCCCGGTCAATAGTATAGTATAATATAGGTCCGGGGGATTTTCAATGGTTTCATGGACGGGAAGACGTGGATCTAAGAAAAAGAAATCATTCGTAAGAAATAATTTATTGAATAAAATAAAAAAAATGATATACTTTTGTTAAATACAAACATTAATTCGATGTAGTGTGAAAAATATTGAAATCAGGACCGGAGGTTTCAGACGGGAAGGGAGGAACAGAGTATGACAGAGAGAAAGAAAATATGTCGGGACTGTTATAAAGAACTCACCGAAAGGGGTTCCAGGCTGGGCGTCTGCCGGAACTGTGCCGGGAAGGAAGTGAAAAAGCTCCGGAAGCGGCTGATCGTTTCTTTCCTTGTGGGAGCTGCCCTTGTGGGATCGGTGCTGGCCTTCCGGAACCATATCTGCTCGGTCTATTATTTTCAGAAGCCGGGAGGAGATGTGGTCGTCCCTCTGTTTTTTGGCAATGTTCTGGTGAATGACCAGTTCTTTTTCGATATGTTTTATCCATCCAGGACCGGAGGGATCCTGTTTCTGGCGATCTGCTTCTTTGCGCCCTTCAGCTCCTTTATACGCATCGACTATCCCACATTCCGCCATCAGGCAGAGCTGGATATGCTGAAAATGGAGCCATTTACTGCGAAATACGCGGCCTCCTCCAATCACCAGCGGCAGGACGATGTGGGGATCTTCCTCGTGTCCTGTATCCTTTCGGCCGTTTCCGGCCCGTTCCTTTTCGTATACAGGATATACAGGCTGGTCCGCCTGTCGGCAGCGCTGAAGCGTGGGGACTGGTAAATAAATTCCTGGGTGCGGATGATGCAATTTACAGGGGAAGGAAACGATGGTGATAAAACAGAATGTTCCGCACGGGATGGATGATCCCGGTTTCAGAAGAAAGGATATTGTAATGATCAAGCTGCATGATATTCAAAAAGATTATGGAACAGTACCAGTCCTGGAAAATATCAGTCTGGAAATCATACCTGGAAAAATCTATGGACTGATTGGTCCCAATGGGGCTGGAAAGACTACATTTTTAAAAATCCTGGCGGGAATCCTCTATCCTGCGTCGGGATCCCTTGAAATCCAGGGCAGCCGGGAAAAATACGATCGGTGGTGCAGAACGCATGTGATCTACATTCCAGGTGGGGACCGTGGGCTGCGTCAGAAAAACTCCGTATATGAGAATGCCCTGTGTTATGGGATCATAAAGGGAATGAGAAAGCAGGCAGTGGCGGACAGGATCCTGGAACTGGCGCCGGTACTGTCCATGGAAAAATTGCTGGATAAAAGGGTGGAAACGCTTTCCATGGGACAGAAAAAGAAAGCTGCGCTGCTATGTGGGCTCTGCTCCGGAATGCAGGTGATTTTGTTTGATGAACCTTCACTGGGGGTTGATATCGACGGGATCGAGGAACTGAAATCCATTATAAAAAAAGTCCACCAGGAATATCAGATTACTTTTTTAATATCTTCGCACGATATGAGCTTTCTTTCTGACATTGCCAGCGAGTATATTTTTATGTCTGGCGGGAGGATAAAGCTGGAGCACCATGGACCCGCAGATCATAAGGATATTATGAAAAAATATCAGAAGCTGATCAGATAGGAGGAAATATGCAGAAATATTTAGAATTACTAAAAAATCAGATTATTCTTGATATAAAAGAAAGACTCTGCTACCGGATAAATCTGATCAGCGATCTTGCTTTGTTTACACTGATCTATTTTGCTGTTTTTTATCTGGCTGCATCTGGAGAGAGTACTGCGGAATCACGGTTTCTTACGCTTCTGGGGTATATTTTCTGGCAGTTTAACGCCATGGCTCTTGGATACAGCACCAGCACCATCCGCCTGGAGGCATCCAGAGGGACATTGGAGCTGTATATCCAAAGCAGATATTCGATTATACTTCTGATGGGGATCCGTCTGATGATATCATTGATGATCAGTGCAGTCACCATGTCCGGCATTCTGGTATTCTCAATCGCTGTACATATTTTAAACTTTTCAAATTTAGTTTTCTTTTTAAAAGCATTGGTACTGATCGTTCCCAGCATAATCGGGATGTACGGGATCGGCCTTATGATCGGTGCGGTCGGTCTGGGGGAGAAAAATACAGGACAGATGGTTATGATCATTCAGGGGACGATGCTGTTTTTGATCAACATGATACAGACAGAGAAATTCAGTATTCTTCATTTATTACCGTTTGCTCCAGGAATCGTAATCGTTCAGACACTTTATTCGGGGCAGCCCATATCAGCGCTCATTTCCCTTGGATATGTGGGGCTGAATCTCCTGTGGCTGGCGGCAGGAGTCTCTTTTTTTAATGTCATGCTGGAGAGGGAGAGGAGATACGGATCGTTTGATCATTATTAGAATAGGCGGGCAGATTCGTCTGGCGTAAGAACATATTTGGGATCATTGTCATGTATTTCAAACTTCTGAGGACATCATTCAGGAGTTGGAGCCTGTAATATACAGGTCAACATCAAAGTCTGATTCTTTTTAACCGCTCCATAATCATTTTCAATATCGTGGATTTAAACCGCAAAACGTTTTGCCGTCCTCCGAGATATGGCCCAAGGCTTCACACAGGCGCGTGTACCCGTTGGGATGGACAGAGGGGACTGGTAAGCGTAATTTCCTCCCGATCCACTTGACAAGGATTTGACAAAATGTATAGATATGCTATAATGTTAGCATCGGCGTACCGGGGCGTGCTGCCCCTGTATGCAGGTGCTATTTGATCGTTACACAGGAAGGTGAAGACACAACATGACAGAAGAGAGACAGATTTCAAAGGCAGTAATTTCCAGACTGCCCCGGTATTACCGCTATCTGGGCGAGCTGATGGAGGAGGGGATCGAGAGGATCTCGTCCAACGAGCTGAGCGCCAGGATGAAGGTCACCGCCTCCCAGATCCGCCAGGATCTCAATAACTTCGGCGGCTTCGGGCAGCAGGGATATGGATATAATGTAAAGTATCTTTATACGGAGATCGCCAGGATCTTAGGCATCGACCGGCAGCATAACCTGATCATCATCGGAGCCGGAAACCTGGGCCAGGCCATTGCCAATTATACCAACTTTGAAAAACGCGGCTTCATGATCAAGGGAATGTTCGACATCAACCCGCGGCTCATCGGCCTGGTGGTGCGCGGAGTGGAGATCCGCAGCATTGACAATCTGGAGCAGTTCATTGTGGACAACGAGGTGCAGATCGCGGCCCTTACGATCCCCAAGTCCAAAGCGCCGGAGATCGCAGACCGTCTGGTCCGGGCAGGGATCAAGGCCATCTGGAATTTTGCCCATACGGACCTCAACGTGCCCGACGATGTGGTGGTGGAAAACGTTCATCTTTCAGAGAGTCTGATGCGTCTTTCCTACCGGGTATGCAGTATGCAGGACGAGCGGGAGCGGAAGGAACGGGAAAAAACAGTATGATCCTTGGAACGGGCTGTGATTTAGTTGAAATTGAGCGGATGAAAAAAGCCTGTGAAAAAGAGGCTTTTTTATCGCGTGTGTATACAGAAAGGGAGCGCCGGCAGGCAGGGGGGAAAGCCTCTGTCCTTGCCGGCGATTTTGCTGTGAAGGAGGCTGTGGCCAAGGTCTTCGGGACGGGCTTCCGGGACTTTATGCCAGGGGACATCGAGGTCCTCCGGGATGAGCTTGGAAAGCCCTATGTGAACCTGTATGGCAGAGCCAGAAAGACAGCAGAAGAAAAGGGGATCCTCCGGCTGGAGGTATCCATTTCCAATACAAGGGAGTACGCCATGGCCTTTGCCGTGGGGGAAGGAGAGTGACGGAATGAAGGATCTGCTGAATGCCGCAGAGATGAAGGCGGTGGATCAAAGAAGCATCGAGGAATACGGGATCCCATCCCTGGTACTGATGGAGCGGGCGGCCCTGGAGGTGGTGAAACGGGCCAGAGAGCTTCTGGAGCCGGGGCTTTCGGGGAATGAGGCCCTGGAGCATGGTCCGGGAAGGGAGCGGCTTTTAAAGGAAAGGAAGAGGAAGACGGTCTGGGCAGTCTGCGGGTTTGGAAACAACGGGGCCGACGGCGCGGCGGCGGCCAGGATGCTGACGCTCCAGGGCTTTTCCTCTGTCATCCTCCTTCCGTCCCTGGAGGGAAAACGGAGCCGGGAGCTGGAGGTACAGCTCTCCATCGCTGAAAAGCTGGGGATCCCCATCCTCACCCTGGGCGATCCGCTTCCAGAGGCCTGCGATCTGATCCTTGACGCAGTGTTTGGCATCGGGCTTTCAAGGCCGGTGGAGGGCGTTTATAAGGAGCTCATCGGCCTCATGGAGGAAAAACGGCAGCGGGAGCTGGTCCCGGTGGCGGCGGTGGATATGCCGTCGGGCATCAGCTCAGACACAGGGGCTGTCATGGGCTGCGCCGTAAAGGCGGATGTGACTGTGACCTTTGGCATGAGGAAGGTGGGCCAGGCCCTGTTTCCGGGCCGGGAATACTGCGGACGGCTTTTTGTGGAGGACGTGGGCTTCGTACCCGGGGATCCGGAGCAGGCCGGAGAGCACGTCCATGCCCACGGACCGGAGGATCTTATGGAGATCCCCAGGCGGCGGGCGGATTCCCACAAAGGGACCTATGGAAAGATCCTGGTGATCGCCGGAGCAAAAAACATGGCGGGAGCCGCGTATTTTTCTGCCCTGGCGGCGTACCGGACCGGAGCTGGGCTGGTGAAGATCATGACGGTGGAGGAAAACCGCAGTGTGATCCAGGAGCGGCTGCCGGAGGCGGTGCTGTCCTCCTTTGATCCCCAGTGGGCCAGCGAGGAGCCAGGGGAATTTAAGGAGTATATCCGTTCCCAGACGGGGTGGGCTGACGCCATCGTCCTGGGCCCGGGACTGGGCCAGGAGGAGTATGCCAGGACACTGGTGGAGGCAGTCTTAAGCGACGCCTATGTGCCCATCGTCATGGACGCCGACGCGGTGAACCTGGCGGCCAGATATCCGTATCTGAAGGGGTATTTTACAGAAAATATCATTCTGACGCCCCATGTGCTGGAATTTTCCCGGCTGACGGAAAAGCCGGTGGAGGAGATCAAGGAGGATCCCCTGGCAGCGGCCAGGGAGTTTTCTGACCAGTACGGCGTCACCTGCGTTTTGAAGGATGCGGCCACGGTGACGGCCAGAAAGGACGGAAAGCTGTTTATAAACTTAAGCGGTTCTCCAGCCATGGCCAAGGGAGGCTCCGGAGACGTGCTGACAGGGGTCATTGCGGGACTTTTAGCCATGGGAATGGACGACTGCGAGGCGGCGTCCCTGGGCGTTTATGTCCATGGACTGGCAGGAGAAGCGGCTGAGAAAAAATACGGCGTTCACTCGGTCCTGGCCGGAGAGCTGGCAGGCTGTATCGGAGAGGTGGTCAATGGAAATGTATAAAAGAGCGTATGTGAAGGTGGATCTGGACCGGATCCGGAAGAATATGAAGGCGATCCGGAGCGTGCTGCCGGAGGGAACGAAAATCATCGGCGTGGTAAAGGCCGACGGCTACGGCCATGGGGCGGTCCAGACCGCGAAAGCCATTGAAGAGGACGCCGCAGGCTATGCGGTGGCCACGGCGGAGGAGGCACTGGAGCTTAGAGGAAATGGGATAAAAAAGCCGGTGCTGGTGCTGGGCCCGGTGCCGGAGTGCCAGTATGGGAGCATGGTGGAGCAGGAGATCCGGACGGCAGTGTTCGATCTTACGCGGGCAGAACGGCTTTCGGAAACGGCGGTGTCCATGGGGATGACGGCCAGAGTTCACATTGCGGTGGACACCGGGATGAACCGGATCGGTCTGAGGCCCGGCCGGGAACAGGCCCAGGTGGTGAAAGAGATCGCCGGACTTCCAGGGATCGTGACAGAGGGCATGTTCACCCACTTTGCCAGGGCTGACGAGGCGGATAAGACCTCTGCCCGGGAGCAGCTTCAGGCGTTCCTGGATTTTTCGCAGATGGTAAAGGAAGCGGGCGTTTCCATTCCCATCCTTCACTGTGCCAACAGCGCCGGGATCATGGATCTGAAGGAGAGCCATGGAACGGCGGCCCGGGCCGGGATCATCCTGTACGGCCTGTATCCGTCGGACCAGGTACAGAGGGAGGCTCTTTTTCTGGAACCGGCCATGGAACTGAAAAGCTTTATTACCTATATAAAGGAGATCGGACCGGGGGCGGCGGTGAGCTACGGAGGGACCTTTGTGGCGGACCGTCCCATGCGTCTGGCCACTGTCAGCATCGGCTATGGAGACGGCTATCCCAGGAGCCTTTCCAATAAAGGGGAGG
The DNA here is from genome assembly GCF_051602715.1 of Pilosibacter sp. YYHA0881. Lineage (GTDB taxonomy): Bacteria > Bacillota > Clostridia > Lachnospirales > Lachnospiraceae > Alitiscatomonas > Alitiscatomonas aceti. Next base: position 957,451 of record NZ_CP175657.1, on the reverse strand, counting down.
TGCTGGTCCATGGGACGCGGGCCAGGATCCTGGGCCGGATCTGTATGGACCAGCTGATGATCGATGTGACCAGGATCCCGGAGGCCAGAGAGGGAGATGAGGTGACTCTTTTGGGCCGGGACGGAACAGAGGAGATCACCATGGAAGAGCTGGCGGACTTAAGCGGCCGGTTCCATTATGAGATCCCATGCCTCATGGGAAAACGCCTGCCCAGGGTCTATGTGTCCGGGGGACGGACCAGGGAGGCCGGGGAGCTTTAACAAGCATTCCGGTCCCAGGGGGAAGCGGCCTTTAAATGCCGGCCCGGTTTCAGGTTCCGGCATCATTTTGCGGCAGTTCTGCATAAGGTAATCGTAGAGTGTCAATACTTTCGGTACAGGGAGACCTGAAAACCATTTCGGAGAGTGAAACCTTTGATCATCAGACGCGGAGATATTTATTATGCAGACCTGCGGCCGGTGGTGGGCTCTGAACAGGGAGGAGTCCGGCCGGTGCTCATCATACAGAATGATGTGGGAAATAAGCACAGTCCAACGGTGATCTGTGCGGCCATCACATCGAAAATGAATAAGGCAAAGCTGCCCACCCACGTGGAGCTTTCCGCCAGACAGTGCGACATGGTCCGGGACTCAGTGATCCTCCTGGAGCAGCTGCGAACCATTGATAAACAGAGACTCAGGGAGAAAATATGCCATATCGATGAAAATCTTCAGGAAAAAGTCAACGAAGCCCTGCGGATCAGCCTGGAGCTTGCTACATAAGGGCGTGAATTTCGGGAGTTTTGTTGACGAAATGTGGCAATGATGCTATATTAGGATACAAATGATAAAAAAGGAGTGGAAAGATTTTTCATGGACGATGGTAATTCGTGGATAGGAATTTTGCTGTTTGCGGCTTCCGTGGCTGTATTTTATCTGATCTACGGCTTTGGGGCGGCGATCCAGGCGCTGAACACCAGTGCGCTGGAGGACGAGCGGGACGAGGGAAATAAAAAAGCGGCGGCTCTTTTGAGGATCCAGGAGGATCCTGGGAAGTTTGTCCGCACCAACCAGGTGGTCACCTGCTTTTTCACACTGGCGCTGGGAGCCTTTACCCTGCCGCAGACAGCGGGATACATCCGGAGATTTCTGGCAGTGAAGCTTGCGATGGCTCCGGGCCTTGCGGCGGGGCTGGCCCTGGCAGCGGCATTTTTTGCGGTGGCCTTTTTTCTGGTCTGCCTGGGAGTTATAATCCCCAAGCACGTGGCAGCCAAGAGCCCGATCCGGTTCTGCTATAAGGCGCTTTCGGTGGTAGAGTGGGCCATTAAGCTGCTTTCGCCGTTCACCTGGCTCATCAGCGTGGCGGCCTTTGTGGTCTTAAAAGCAGTGGGCATTGATATCCGGTCCTCCAATGAGAAGGTGACCGAGGAGGATATCATGTATATGGTAAACGAGGGCCACGATCAGGGCGTGCTGGAAGCCAGCGAAGCGGAAATGATTACCAATATCTTTGAGTTTGACGATAAAGTGGCATCGGATATCATGACCCACAGAAAGAACGTGGTGGCCCTGGAAAGCACTATGACCTTAAAGGAAACGGTGGATTTCATCGTAAAAGAGGCCAACAATTCCAGGTTCCCGGTCTACGAGGAGGATATCGACAATATCGTAGGCGTGCTCCATATGCGGGACGTGCTTTATTTTGCAGAGCAGGAGGAGTATCTGGACAGGCCCATCAGCCAGATCGACGGCCTTTTAAGGAGCGCCCATTTTGCTCCGGAGGCGAAAAATATCAATGCCTTATTTAAGGAGATGCAGTCGGAGAAGATCCATATGGAGATCGTCATCGACGAATACGGCCAGACAGCCGGGATCGTGACCATGGAGGATATCCTGGAGGAGATCGTCGGAAACATCATGGATGAATACGACAACGAGGAGCCCGATATCGTGGTCAAGGAAAACGGAAGCTTCCAGCTTTCGGGCATGACGCCTCTGGACGATGTGGAGGACGCCCTGGAGATGGAATTTGACGAGGACGATAAGGATAATTTTGACACCTTAAACGGCTTCCTGATCTCAAGGCTGGGCCATCTGCCGGAGGATGATGAAAAGGGCCAGGTGGTCTTCGGAGGCTACCGGTTCAGTATCGTAAAGGCAGAGAATAAGATCATACAGACGGTAGCGGCGGAACGGGATGCCGGGCCGGAACATGAAAAAGAAAACGAAGGATAAAAGGATCCCCCGTCCGGGGCAGGCAGCAGAGCCGCTTCCGGACGGGGGATTTTTTTGACGGTCCTATTTCAGATACTGGTCCATCCAGTTTAAGATCTCCGTCATACGGTCGATCCTGTTTTCCGGCTTTCCGCCGCGGGAGAGCTCGTGGTTCTCGCCGTGGAAGAGGCAGAGCCTGGAGGGACAGCCGTTTCTCATAACGGCGCTGTACATGGCAAGCCCCTCTGCCATATAGCAGCGGTAGTCCTCGTCGGAGTGGATAAAGAGGATCGGGGTCTTGCAGTTGGGGGCATACTGGAGCGGGGACTGCTTCCAGAGAAGCTCCACATTCTCTCTTGTATTGGCGCCCTGGTTGTTTACGATAAAGGTGTGGCCGATATCAGAGTTGTGCTCAAAGGATACCCAGTTGGAGATGGAACGCTGGGATACGGCTGCTTTGAAGCGGTCGGTGTGGCCCACGATCCAGTTGGTCATGAAGCCGCCGTAGGAGCCGCCGGTAACGCCCACACGGGCTGTATCGATCTGGGGATATCTCTTTAATACCTCGTCGGTGAAATCCATCAGGTTCTGGTAGTCCACGGTCCCGTAGATGCCGTTGATGTTTCCGAAATCGGTGCCGCGGCCGTCAGAGCCTCTGGGATTGCAGTAGAACACGAAGTATCCGGCATTGGCCCACATCTGCATCTCGTGGTGGAATACGTCGGAGAATACGGTGCGGGGGCCTCCGTGGATATGGAAGATGGCCGGATAGGAAACGCCTTCCTCATAATCTGCCGGCTTCATCACCCAGCCGTGGATCTCATAGCCGTCGCTGGCTGTGAAGGAAAAGGCCTCGGGGGTCACAACGGAATATTCCTCTCCAACAAAGTCGTTGAAGTGGGTGATCTGCTCACCGTCCAGGTAAAGCTCCGCAAGCTTTGTTCCCTGGAGTTCACAGCTTACCAGGTGTTCGCCGTTGACGTCGAAGCTGTCGCAGGAGCTTCCCTTTGTGAGGCTGTCGGAGATATTGCCGTCCTTGTCCAGCTTTCTTAACCATGCAAAGTCGTCTACGGTGGAGATAAAGTAGAAGTCGCCGTTTAACAGCTTCTGGCCGCGGCCGGAGCCGTATCTTGCGTCGCTTCCCACAGAGCCGGAGGCGATGGAGGCGTCATAGGGTACAAACAGGTTCATGGAGCCGTCCGCTAAGTTCATCTTATAAAAGCTGTTGTACTTATTGGTATAGCGGTAGTCGGAGTCGATGGCAGCCACAAGAGCCTCATTTTCGTTTAAGAGCTCGATGGTTCCGGTGTGCATGGTATCCGGCTCCAGTAATGTCTTTGTCTCGCCGGTCTTTAAGTTATAGAGATAAATTCCCTCGTTTAAACCGCGCACGTTCTGCTTCCAGGGATACGCCTTATAAAGGAGAAGATCGCCAAGGACAGAGGACTGGGTGCAGTCGGTCCAGTCGCAGGCCACGTAAGAAAGCTCTCCGTTTTCTCTGTTATAAACGGCAAAACGGTTTCTCTTTGCGTTGGTGTAGCCTAAGCCGTTGCCCCAGAAGGGAAGCTCGTCGAAGACCTCATAGGATTTCTTTCTTGTGTCCTTATGATTATCCTGGCTTGCAGTCATAAGGAAACGTCCGTCGGGCAGTGCTTTAAAGCCGATGATCTTTGCGGGCACCGTAAAGGCGTGGCAGGCCTCTCCGCCTTCGGGGGAGATCTCATAGAAGCTTGTGAGGGCTTCTCCGGCTTCCTGTTTCTTCTTCACCTCGCTGCATCTTGCAGCCGGGAAGAGAAGGGTATTGTCGTTTGTCCAGACATAGCTCTTTGCGTCGCCGCCGCTGGTCATCTTCCGAACCTTTTTTTCAGCCATATCGTAAACGTAGAGGTTGGCTTTGTATGTATTTTCCGCTCTGTCTGCGTTGGATACCACAAAGGCAATGTACTTTCCATCGGGTGAGAAGGAAGGATTGCTTACGAACTGAAATTTCAAAAAGGTATCGATTTCAATCTTTTTCATAGTGCTGCCTCCATATTTTGATAATTATGTAGTTCTATTATAACATGCCTGTAAAAGCTGTCAAGAAAACGTTGCTGTTTCGGAGCCGTCCGGCAGGAAAATATGAATAAAATGGCCGAAGGGAAAATCCACAGAAAAGCTCTTGCCAAGGACTTAAAATAATGCTAGAATATTTAGGATTATGGTAACTGTAAGGACATGACCGTTACAGATTATGATGGAAATACGATAAATATAGAAGAAACAAGAAAAGGAGCAGGAAAAATGTCAGGACATTCCAAATTTGCCAATATTAAACATAAGAAAGAAAAGAACGATGCGGCCAAGGGAAAGATCTTTACCGTGATCGGAAGAGAGATCGCTGTTGCAGTTAAGGAAGGCGGCGCAGATCCGGCCAATAACAGCAAGCTCCGTGATGTGATCGCCAAGGCCAAGGCCAACAACATGCCCAACGATACCATCGACCGCGGAATTAAAAAGGCTGCCGGGGACCTGGGCTCTGTAAACTATGAAAACCTGGTTTATGAGGGCTACGGCCCCAACGGCATTGCCATCATCGTAGAGACTCTGACTGACAATAAAAACCGTACCGCAGCCAATGTAAGGAGCGCCTTTACCAAGGGCGGCGGAAACGTAGGAGCCCAGGGAAGCGTATCCTTCATGTTCGACAAAAAAGGCCAGATCATCATCGACAAGGAAGAGTGCGAGATGGATGCCGACGAGCTGATGATGGCAGCTCTGGACGCCGGAGCTGAGGATTTCTCCGAGGAGGAGGACAGCTTTGAGGTGGTGACCGATCCCGACGCCTTCAGCGAGGTGCGCGAGGCTCTGGAAAAGGCCGGTATCCCCATGATGCAGGCGGAAGTGACCATGATCCCCCAGAACTACGTGGAGCTGACCGACGATGACGCCATCAAGAAGATGAACCGGATCCTGGATCTTTTAGACGAGGATGACGATGTCCAGGCTGTATTCCACAACTGGTCCGAATAATCAATATGAATGAAAGAAGCTCCTTTCCGGATCGTCCCAGGGATGAAACGGAGAGGAGTTTTTTAGAAGGAAGGGATTATAATATGAAGAAACTGGTTAAGACCAATGTGATGCGTCTTCTGGATGCGGCGAAGATCGCCTATGAAGCAAAGGAATATCCGGTGGACGAAAATGACCTTTCCGGGAGCCATGCCGCGGACCTCATGGGCGTGGACCATGGGAGCGTTTTTAAGACCCTGGTGCTCCGGGGAGAAAAGACAGGATATATGGTCTGCTGTATTCCGGTGGACGGAGAGGTGGATCTGAAAAAGGCGGCCAGGGCGGCGGGAGACAAGAAGGTGGAGATGCTTCCGATGAAGGAGCTCCTTCCGGTCACCGGCTATGTCCGGGGCGGCTGTTCTCCCATCGGGATGAAAAAGAGATTCCCCACCTATCTGGACAAGTCGGCAGGGGAGTATGAAAAAATCGCCGTCAGCGCCGGCATGCGTGGCGTCCAGGTGATCCTGTCCCCGGCGGATCTGGGGAGGTATGTGGGCGCTGAAATGGCAGATCTCATGTAAAAGTGGTTGACATAAGGTGTAAAGGACCGGAAAACCCCTTTAAAGTGGGGGATAAAAACTTAACAAATTTGTAATAAATGTTAAAAGTCCATAGGGCCAATGGTAACAAAAATACGAGGAAAATCAAGAAAAAGTTCTTGCAAAATGTTAAAAAATCATGACAAAAGTTAAAAATAAGGCTGTGAAATACAACAAAAATGCAGAAGCCTTATTGACTTTTGGCCTCCCGTTCTCCTATAATCACAGACGCCGTCCGGTGAGACGGAAAAATAACCATCTGCCGCCTGGAGGCTTTCCGGAGGCAGAACGGAGAAAAGAGGCAATCGATGAAGCAGACATGGAACTCATTTCTTCAGACAGTTTTCCAGAGTATAAAAATGCTGTCTGCCAGCGCACCTGCCAAAAGACGCCGGGATACGGCAGTCCTTACGGCTGGTATCCTTCTGGTGACAGCCATTACCTTTGCCGCAGGGAGCTTTCCGGAGACGGGAAACGGTGCTATGGTGGCCTTTGCTGAGACGCCGGGAGAGAGCGGCGGCCAGGAAGAGGGAACGCATGATGGAAATACAGACGAAGAGAAACGTGATCCAGAAAGCATAATGGCGGCTGAGGAGGCCGCGGACACGGAAAACGGAACAGAGACCAGAAAAGAGGAGGCAGAGAACGGCGCGGAGACGCCTGAAGGCGGGGAAGCCGGAGAGGGAGAAGACCCGGATCAGGAAGCGGAGACTGCTGCGGAAGGCTCTGGAGCCCAGGAAGAGGCAGCGGCCGGGGAGGACTCCGGTGCGCCGGAAGGAGAAGCCGCGGAAAGCGCGGAAACTTCTGAGCGGGCAGCCGTCCGGGAGGGCTCTGGCGGCCAGGAAGGGACAGCTTCTGGAGAGAGCGCTGAGCTTGCGGAAGGTGCAGCCGCCCAGGAGGCTTCCGGTAGGCCGGAGCAGCCGTCTGCACCGGAAACACAGGAAGCGGCGGCATCGGTCTCCCTGTCAGACCGGGATTACCAGACGCTGCTTAAGATCGTCCAGGCAGAGGCTGGAAACTGCGACCGGACCGGAAGGATCCTGGTGGCCAATGTGATCTTAAACCGGGTGGAAAGCGATACCTTCCCGGATACGGTCCACAGCGTGGTCTACCAGAGACATCAGTTTTCGCCGGTGGGCAACGGCTCCATCAACCGGTGCCGGGTCACAGACGCCACGGTGGAGGCTGTGGACAGCGCCCTGGCGGGAGAGGATTATTCTGACGGCGCTCTGTATTTTATGAACAGGAGGGCGTCCAGCAGGAAAAATGTCCGCTGGTTTGACAATCACCTGGACTTTTTGTTCAAACATGGGAACCACGAGTTCTTTAAATAGTGAAAAACCGGGATAGGAAACGAAAACCTGTCCCGGTTTTTCGTTTTTATGCAAAATTCATAAAAAACTAATAAATTAAATCGCAAAATGAATTGACTTTATCCAATTTTGATGGGATAATAAAGCCATCTAGTGACCAACATTCAAGGAGGTTTTTCAAATGTCAACAAAGGCTTATTACCCAATCAGCGAAATTGGTAAAGGAAAAGTGGGCTTTTCCAAAACCAGATCCATCATCGAGGGTGCTTTTTACGGCAACAACGTGGTAAAGGTAAATACCCTGAGAGAGGCTTATGAATTAGCAAAGAATTCTCCAGGAACGATCGTGACCGATATGCCCGTTTACAGAGGAGAGGAATTTGGTCTGGACAAGGACGCGAAGGTTCTGTTATTCAACGACGGAGCCATCACCGGCCGCTACGCAACTGCACGCCGCATCGCAGGCGAGCCGGGCGTGGACTGTGAAGCCCTTGACAAGGTAGCGATGGACGCGATCTACGAGTCCCGCTGGAAAACCATGTACCATGCAGAGGTTTTCGTAGGCCTGGATCCCGAATTTATGGTTAAGGCCCACCTTCTGATCCCGGAGGGAGAAGAAAACATCATGTACAACTGGATGTTAAACTTCCAGTACATGTCTGATGAGTACGTAAAGATGTACAAAAAATCCAAACCCGTGGGCGACGGAAAGGAGCCGGATATCTATATCTTCTCCGATCCCCAGTGGTGCGGCTCCGACAGACCCAGCGTATCCCTGGACTGCCTGTCCGATCCCCAGAAAAAGACCCTGTGCTACTTCAATACCGATACCAACTGCGCATGCATCCTTGGTATGAGATATTTCGGTGAGCACAAGAAGGGCACCCTGACCATGGCATGGGCCATTGCAAACCGCAACGGCTACGCTTCCTGCCACGGCGGACAGAAGGAATACACCCTGGCTGACGGCAGCAAGTACGTAGCTTCCGTATACGGCCTGTCCGGATCCGGTAAGTCCACCCTGACCCATGCAAAACACGGCGGCAAGTACGAGATCAAGGTCCTTCACGACGATGCGTTCATCATCAACACAGATACCTGCGCATCCATCGCACTGGAGCCCACATACTTTGATAAGACGGCCGATTATCCCACCGGCTGCCCGGACAACCAGTACCTGCTGACCGCCCAGAACTGCTCTGCGACCCTGGATGAGGACGGAAAGATCCAGCTGGTGACAGAGGATGTAAGAAACGGCAACGGCCGCGCCATCAAGTCCAAATTATGGTCTCCCAACCGTGTGGACAGGATCGACTCCCCGGTCAACGCTATTTTCTGGATCATGAAGGACCCGACCATCCCGCCGGTAGTAAAATTAAAAGGGGCTTCCTTAGCTTCCGTTATGGGCGCTACCCTGGCAACTAAGAGATCCTCCGCAGAGCGTCTTGCTCCTGGCGTGGATCCCAACAAGCTGGTTGTGGTTCCGTACGCAAACCCGTTCCGTACATATCCGTTAGCCAACGACTATGAGAAATTCAAAAAGCTGGTTGAGGAAAAGAACGTGGACTGCTATATCGTGAACACCGGCGATTTCATGGGCAAGAAGGTAAAACCGGCCGACACCCTTGGAATCCTGGAAGCCATCGTTGAGAAGAAGGCAGACTTCCATCAGTGGGGTCCGTTCTCCGATATCGAGATCATGGACTGGGAAGGCTTTGTGCCGGATATGAACGATCCGGAGTACGTAAGCCAGTTAAAGGCCCGTATGAACGACCGCGTCAACGAGATCAAGGAATTTGCAGTTGCCAAGGAAGGCTACGACAAGCTTCCGGACGACGCTCTTGAGGCCCTTGAGAGAGTTGTAAAAGAACTGAATTAAGCAATAAAACCGGGCGCAGGGATTTTTTCCTGCGCCCTTTTAACCATGGCTCCAGCGGCCAGAGAGGAGAAAGCAGACATGGGAAAGCAGCATATTTTCTTTGACCTGGACGGGACTCTGACCGATTCCATGCCGGGGATCACGAGAGCCGTGCAGTATGCCCTGAGGCGCTACGGCATCCAGGTGGACGATCTGAATGTCCTGAAGCCCTTTGTGGGACCGCCGCTGCCGGAAAGCTTTAAGGAGTTTTATGATTTTCCGGATCATGACGCCCATGAGGCGGTTTTTGTATTCCGGGAATATTATAACGTAAAGGGATGGATGGAGAACGCGCCGTTTCCAGGAGTGGAGGCCATGCTGAAGAGCCTTCGGAATGCGGGAAAGGAGCTTTATGTGGCAACATCCAAGCCGGAGGATATGGCAAAGCGGGTCCTGGACCATTTCGGGCTTACAAAATATTTCCGGTTCGTAGGCGGGGCAGAGGACGACGGCGGAGAAAAACTGCGGGTGAAAAAGGACCAGGTGATCCAGTATGTGATGGATTCCTGCGGGCTTGAGAAGAAGGACGAGATCATTATGGTGGGGGACCGCCGCCATGACATTGAGGGAGCGGAAAAAACAGGGATCTCCTCGGTGGGTGTCCTTTATGGATACGGAGGCCGGGAGGAGCTTTCAGAGGCCGGAGCGGACTGGATTACAGAAACGCCGGAGACGCTTCTGGAGCTTCTTAAGGAGCTGTAAGAAAAATACAGAACAGTCTTCACAAAATATTTAAAATTACGGCAGTAAATGGAACTTGAAAAAAGCAGACATATGAGCTATAATAGGTCCATAAGAAAACAGGACAGCAATTCCTGGAATGTTCGATACTCCTGTTTATTTTGAACCTACATTATGACAAACGGGATTCCTATATTTTTAAACGGATGTCAGGCCTCCGTATGAGTGGAAGGCAGAAGTTTAAGTGCGGTCGCCCACCTAGCAATGCTAGGAGTCAATTATGCAGGAACCGGCATTTTGGGATTTGCAAAAGATAAAAGCAGCGAGCAATCGCTGCTTTCCTGTTTTTTAGCGGATATTTTGCCGGGACCGCAATCTGGCCCTTTCTAATTGCCGGAAAATGTGATATGGTATAGAAGTGAAAACGATACATAATGGAAAAATCTGCCGAGGAGACGAGACTGATATGAAAAACCACAGATTTGACAGATACCTTTATATGGGGATCACAGCGGTGCTGGTGCTGGCGGCGGCCACGGCTGTAATCTTCCTGTTTCTGGAACGGAAGGCGATCCTGGCCCTGGGAGGCCGGATCATATCGATCCTGACTCCGATCATTTACGGAGCCGTGCTGGCGTTTTTATTTTCACCTGTATACAACGGCGGAGTCCGGTTTACGGGCGAGCTGCTGGGAAAGAAAATGAAAAATGAGAAGTTAAAGGCGTTTCTCCAGAAGACCGTGGGAACGGTCCTCAGCCTGACGCTTCTGTACATCATCGTTGTGAGCCTGGCTATGATGATCATCCCCCAGCTTTATTCCAGCATTGCGGGGATCGTGAACACCATGCCAGTGTATATCCAGAACCTGTATGAGTGGCTCACGGGGCTGTTTGCCAATAACCCTCCCCTGGAGGAGATGGTGCTTTCTGTGTACCAGCAGGCGGTGATCGCCGTGCAGGACTGGTCCTCCAGTAATCTGATCCCCCACCTTCAGAGCATCGGAAGCTTCGAGAGCCTGGAAAAGATCCTGGGAGGAGTTTCCAACAGTGTGCTCACCATCTTCAACCTGGCAAAAAATATCCTGATCGGCCTCATTGTCATGGTCTATCTTCTGAATATCAAGGACACGCTGACGGCCCAGGTGAAAAAGATCGTTTACGCCATCCTTCCGGTACGGGCGGCCAACGGGACGGTGGAGGAGTTCCGCTATATCCATAAGGTGTTTTCTGGATTTATTATCGGGAAGCTGATCGATTCCCTGATCATCGGGGTCCTATGCTTTATCCTGATGAACCTGTTTAAGCTGCCCTTTGCGCTTCTGATCAGTGTTATCGTGGGCGTTACCAACGTGATCCCGTTTTTCGGCCCCTTCATAGGAGCCATTCCCAGCGCGGTGCTGGTGTTCCTCATAAGCCCCAGGCAGTGCCTGTATTTTGTGGGGCTGGTCCTGGTACTCCAGCAGTTTGACGGAAACATCCTGGGCCCCAAGATCCTGGGGGACTCCACTGGGCTTTCCAGCTTCTGGGTCCTGTTTTCCATCCTGTTCTTCGGCGGATTGTGGGGCTTTGTGGGCATGATCGTCGCTGTGCCGCTGACGGCGGTGGTGTTCGACCTGTTTTCCAAATTCCAGTGCCATTTCTTACGGAAAAAGAATCTCCCGCAGGATACGGACGATTATATGGATCTGGAAAAGATCGATGCGGACAGCGGCAGGTTTATCAGACAGAAATAACGAGGTGCTATGGACGAAAAAAAGAAACTGATCAACTGGACCGCAGGGATCTCCACGGTGATCGTGGCCCTGCTCATCATCATCGTGGTCATGGAGCCCCGGGGGAACGGCGTGTCCCGGGCGGCGGCTTCCAGGGCCATCGCCCTTACTCTTGCGGGTGAGGACGCAGTCCGTGCAGAAGGTCCGGAGACTTCCTTTTTTCCGGGAGAGCTGCAGGACCAATGGTATGTGAAATATATGGATTATCTCTATGCCAAGGGATATCTGGATCCGGAAACGTGCTACCCTTCGGAGGGAAGCGCCGTTTCGGCCGTTACCTATGGGGAGCTGTCCGGCTGGGTGACCGCGGCCAAAGGGGAGGGGGAACCCTCTCTTGCGGGATATGTGACAGAGGCAGCGGGGAAAAAGGCTGGAAAGGCCGTGGATAAAGCGGAGTTCTGGGAATTTTATGATGCGTTCCGGGCCTTTGCAGATCCGGATGGGAATGTAAAGGAGATCGAAACAGATCTTTACGGGACCCCGGGGAATGTGGACGGGGCGTCCCCCTGGACGGCCTACACAAAGGATGGAAAGTTCCTGTTTGAAGGGCTTTCTTTGGATTCCTATATTGATAAGACCATAAAGCTCCTGGTGCGGGAGGATGGGATCATAAAGGTCCAGGGTGTGGTCTCCGATGAGATCGTATATGAAAACGCCTGGATATCCGGATTTTCCGGCAATACAGTGACGGTGTTCATTGGAAATATCCAGCGGGAATTTCCTGTAAGGGGAGTCCTTAAGAATGAAGAGGAGATTTCCGGCCAGATCGGGGATCTGTATCTGAAAAACGGAAAGCCCAGCCGCCTGGTACTGAAAAAGGAGACCATCACCGGGACTGTCCTTTCGGTGAGGGAGGATGAGATCGAGATCGAGGGCTACGGCACCGTGCCCCTGTCAGAGGACTTTAAGATCTACCGTACCTACGGCGTTTTAAAGGAGCAGAAGAAATCGGATATCCTGGTGGGCTATCATATGCAGACCTTTGTGGTGGCCGGCGATGAGATCTGCGCGGCCCTGACGACAGAGAAGCCGGAGATCGATAATATCCGCGTTCTTCTGATGACAACAAATTTCAAGTCCCTGTTCCATCCGGAGATCACCCTGGTCTGCGATTCCATGGCTGTACTGGAATATGGGGATGAAAAGGATAAAAAGACCCAGTCTGTGGCGGCTGGAGAGCCGGTGACCATTTCTGCTGGAGATTCACGGCTGGAAAGCGGCCGTATGGTATTCCGGTCCGCCAATGAAGGCGGCATGATCACCGTCAGGAATATTGAGCGGAGTCAGGGAACTCCGGTGTATCCGGGCCATATGGAGATCACCGGGGAGGAGGAGGGCCTCCTTCTTCTGAACGAGGTAGATCTTGAGGAATATCTGAAGCGGGTGGTGCCCAGCGAGATGCCCTATACGTATGAGCTGGAGGCTTTAAAGGCCCAGGCCGTCTGCGCAAGGACCTATGCCTGGAGGCAGATCCGGGGAAGCTCGTATTCAGAATACGGCGCCCATGTGGACGACAGCACCAGCTTCCAGGTGTATAATAATACCTCCGTTTTTGACACCACTGACGCGGCTGTCAATGAGACCTTCGGCCAGATGGCTGCCTACGATGGGGAGCCCATCGACGCCCTTTACTATTCCACCTCCTGCGGCCACGGCACCGACGGGACCGTGTGGGGAAACGACGGTTCGGCGACACCGTATTTAAAGGCGGTCTCCATCAATGAAAAGAGGAAGCCCATGGACCTTACCTCCAACGAGGCCTTTGGAGCATTCATAAAAAATATGGATGTGGAGGCATACGATTCAGAATTTGCCATGTTCCGGTGGAACGCAAAGACGGACAGCCAGATCCTGGCAGAAAAGATCGGCGGAGTCGGCCAGATCACGGGCCTTACGGTGACAGAACGGGGACCTGGAGGCGCGGCAAAGGCTCTGAAGGTCGTGGGCACAGAGGGCTCCAAGACTTTCACCGGCCAGAGCAAGGTGCGGAGCGTGCTGGGAAACACCAGGCTTGTCTTCAACCGGAAGGACGGCAGCACCTACACAGAGTGGGAGACCCTTCCCAGCGGGTTTATCTACATAGAAAACCAGGGGACCGATGAAAATGGCGTTACCGCCTTTACGATCTACGGCGGCGGCTACGGCCACGGAGCCGGCATGAGCCAGAACGGGGCCCAGGGGATGGCAAAGAAAGGAAAAAATTATAAGGAGATCCTGAAATTTTTCTATGACGGATGTGAGATCGTAGATATTGGAGATGTGGTGTAAAAAAGGGGAGCTGTGATACGCAGCTCCCTTTTTCTATCTCTTGATATCATAATTCATATTCATCAGATTCCGGATGGTGTCCACGTCGTCGGTGATGTTGGCGTCGCCGCGGATGGTGTGCTTGATGGCGCTGCTGGCCACGGCGAAATTGATCATGTCCATGGGCTTATAGTGGTGCATCATGGCGTAGATCAGGCCGCTGGCAAAGGCGTCGCCGCCTCCTACCCGGTCTAAAATGGTGAAGGTGAAAAGCTTGCTTTCAAAAGTATGGCCCTCGTACCACATAAACGCCTTGAGGCTGTTTTCGCTGCCGCTGTGGGCATAGCGCACATGACGGGCGATGCACCTCAGGTTGGGATACCGGTCAATGAAGGCCTGGAAGATCTCATCCTGCTGCTCGTAGCTGGGCTGGAAGGGGATCCCGTCCTTCACGTCTCCTTTGCTGTGATCCTCCTCATCCCGCCACAGGTGGTAAGGCTCAATGCCTAAAAGAACGTCCACATAGGGGAGGCACTGGGTACAGAAATCCCTGGCCTCATCCCAGGTCCACAGGGTGCTGCGGAAATTTCCGTCAAAGCTCACAGTAAGGCCCAGCTCTCTGGCTGTCTTTAAGCACTCCATGGTGAGCTTCCGGCAGTTGGGAGCCAGGGCCGGGGTGATGCCGCTTAAATGGAGCCAGGTAAAGTGCTCCAGAAGTCCCTTCAGATCAATGGTATCAAAATCAAATTCTGTGATGGCGCTGTTTTTCCGGTCATAAGTGACTTTACTGGCGCGGATCCCGTATCCTGTTTCCAGGTAATAGCTTCCCAGCCGGTGGGTAGGTGTCTGCTCCGGCGTGCTTAAGATCACAGGGGTGCAGTGGACGTCGTTGCTCCTTAACATACGGATGGCGCTCTTTCCCAGGCTGTTGTTGGGAACCACGGAGAAAAAGGTACTGTCCACGCCCAGGTTGGCCAGAGCCAGGGCAATATTTGCTTCGCTGCCGCCGTAGCTGGCCTCGAAGGTGGAGGTCATGCGGATCTTTTCATAATTGGGCGGCGTCAGCCGCAGCATGATCTCGCCGACGGTGATGAACTTTTCCGGGCTTTCCAGGCCAGTGAGCAGCGGATTGTAATGTTCCATAAAATCGTTCCTCCTTGGAATTAAAGGATAGTTCTATTCTAGTCCACTTCCGGACAGATTTCAATAAAAATTTAACGATCTTTTTTCCGGTCTGCTTCTTTTATCAGAGAGGGAGAGTTCTGCTCCAGATACTGCTCCAGCGTGTCCTTATCCACAAGCGCCGGGGTGACGCCCTGTCGGGTGATGGAAAAGCCGGCGGCACAGGAGGCGATCCGGCAGGAAGCTTCCATGGAGAACCCATAGAGCAGGTAGGAAACCAGGGCGCTGATGAAGGCGTCGGCGGCTCCCGTATTGTCTACGGACCGGAAATCGGCGGCTTCAATGTGACAGGCAGTTTCCTTACCGAAGATCCAGCAGCCTCCGGCTCCCAGGGTGACGATGACAGTCTTTATCCCATGGGAAAGAAGCCTGGCGGCCTTTTCTTTTATGGAGCCCTTTCCTGGGCAGATCATGGACAGCTCTTCGGCGTTGGGTACGGCCACATCGATATTTTTTAACAGCTCCTCTGGCAGGGGGCCGCAGGAGCTGGGCTTCAGCACGGTCATGAGGCCGTAGCGTTTTGCCATGGACGCGGCAGTCAGTACAGCCTCCATGGGGATCTCTGTCTGGATCAGGCAGCAGCAGGCTCCGTCAAAGAGCCGTTCAGCGGCTGTGATATCGCCGGGACAGACCTGGCTGTTGGCGCCTGAAAGGATGGAGATCATGGATTCCCCGTTTTTCTGGACAAAGATATAGGCCTGGCCCGTTTTTTGTCCGGGAGTCCGCAGAAGGCCGCTGCTGTCAATGCGGCAGTCCCGGACCGCCTGGTAGATGGAGTCGGAATCGGCGTCGCCGCCCACCCGGCCGATGACGGAGACGTGGTGGCCCAGCCTGGCCACGCCAACGGCCTGGTTCAGGCATTTTCCGCCGGGGTAGGTGGCTGAGTCCGAGGAGGTAACGGTCCGTCCGCTGTGGGGCAGGGCGTCAAAGGCCAGGTAGTTGTCCATGTTGACGCTCCCAATGGAAATGACCCTTTTTTTCTGGAGATCCCTGGGGACGCTTAAGGTGGTCTCTGTGTTTAACGGGAAGTCCGGGGAAAATTCCGGCATATGCTCCCATTTTTCGATCCGTGCCACCAGAAGCCTTGCAGCCTGGGAACCGAAGGCATCGAAGGGAACGGCCAGGGAGGAGAGGAAAGGAAGGTCTCCGCCGGAGCTGCCATCCCGGAGGGTCAGAAGGGACAGATCCTCAGGGATCTCATACTGGAGGTTCCGGGCTGTCTCATAAAACTTCAGGGCTTCCGCCTGGCTGAAGAATACAGCCGCCGTGAACAGTCCGTTCAGGATCCCGCTTACGGGAAGGCTTTTGGCATCGGGAAAGACCAGCTCCTGCCGGAAGGGGAGCTTTTCGTCAAACAGCCGTTTCCGGTAGCCCTGGAAAAATTCCCTGGCCAGGGAATCGTCTCCGGCCACACAGGCAATGGAGGCGTGACGTTTTTTTACAAGAAGTCCGGTGGCTGTATCCCCTATTTTTTCAAAATCCATATGAAATGCGCCCTTATAGGGGCCGATGACCACATAGGGGATCCCGGCCCGGTCCAGCTTTTCCCCCAGAAAAAGGCTGTCACTGGAGACAGGCTCCCAGATCACACCGTCCGTATGGGCCGCCGCCATGGCGGAGATATTTTTAAGCTCCGTATCCACCGAATCCCCGCTTTCCCGGAGGAGCAGCGAATATCCCAGGCTGGCAGCCTCTTTGAGGATGCTGGAGACGAGCCGTTTTCCGTGTTCAGTATTCTGAAAGATCACGCCCATGGTCAGCGTCCGGGTCGTGGGCGCGGCGGCAGATGCATAAGGGACATAGTTGTATTCCTTGGCCAGCTTTAAAACGTGCTCCCTGGTCCGGGCACTGATGCTGGCATCCTTTCCGTTCATGATCTTAGAGACCGTCGATACGGAAACTCCCGCCAGCAGGGCAAACTCTTTGATGGTCATTTTTTCCTCCCTGTATTAAAGAAACGATCTGGACCCTGGAGGCAGAGGAATGTCTGTCACCCCCCCCGGTATCCAGGCTGCTTTTAGGATATCACAAAAATACTGGAAGGGATACCCGGATCCGGAGAAAATGGTGAAAACACATAAAAAATCCAGAAAACTTGTGAAGAATTTGACAAAAATATGGATAAAAATGGGGAAAACAGCGGGATAAAGAGCAAATTCCACAAT
Organism: Pilosibacter sp. YYHA0881; assembly: GCF_051602715.1. GTDB lineage: Bacteria > Bacillota > Clostridia > Lachnospirales > Lachnospiraceae > Alitiscatomonas > Alitiscatomonas aceti. The sequence continues at coordinate 940,392 of NZ_CP175657.1, read as the reverse complement.
AGTGGTTGACAGAAAACTGGAAAACATATATTATCTGCTTAGGAAAAAGATTTCGGAAAATATTTTACCAAACGGGAGCGAGGCCTATGAAAATTTTAAATCTCGGTTCTTTAAACATTGACAAAACGTATTCGGTAAAGCGTTTTGTCCAGCCCAAGGAAACGATCCAGGCCCTGGATTATGAGGAATTCTGCGGCGGCAAGGGACTGAACCAGTCGGTGGCCCTGGCCAGGGCAGGCGCGGAGGTATACCATGCCGGAGCCGTGGGAGGGGATGGAAGGATTCTTCTGGACATGCTGAAGGAGGCCGGAGCCGATACGGGCTATGTGGAGACCCTGGACGGGGCCAGCGGCCATGCGGTGATCCAGATCGACGAGTCCGGACAGAACAATATCATCATCTGCGGCGGGACCAACCGGAAGATCACCAGAGAATACATATCCTCTGTGCTTGAGCATTTTGGAAAGGGCGATCTGATCCTTTTGCAGAATGAGATCTCCAACATTGACTTTGCCATGGAGGAGGCAAAAAAACGGGGACTCCAGGTGGCGTTTAACCCATCTCCGGCAGACGAGGGCGTGTTCCTCTGCAATCTGGAGCTGGTGGATTATTTTATCCTCAATGAGGTGGAGGGGCGGATCCTGGCAGGAACCGATTCCGAGGAACCGGCTCCGATCCTTAAGGCCCTGAGAGAAAAATATAAGAACGCAGCCTTTGTGCTGACCCTGGGCGACCAGGGGGCCTGGTACTGCGATCCAGAGGAGACGTCCTTCCAGGATATCTTCCGGGTGGAGGCCGTGGATACCACGGCGGCAGGCGATACGTTCTGCGGATATTTTATTGCCGGGATCGCCGGAGGCCTGGGCCATAAACAGGCTCTTTTACAGGCCAGCGCTGCGGCAGCCCTGGCTGTGACGAAAAAGGGAGCGGCCCCCAGTGTGCCGGAACGATCAGCAGTGGAAGCGTTCATTGGGGAACGCGTGTAGGATACGGGAGGAAAATATGGAAAAGAGACCATTTATCATTGACTGTGACACAGGAACCGACGACGCCATCGCCATTCTGGCAGCCCTTGGCTCTGATGCCATAAGGGTCCGGGCCCTGACCAGTGTCAACGGCAACGTAAACGAAAATTTCACATCCAGGAATAACCGGGATCTGGTGGGATACCTGGGCGCGGATGTGGAGGTGGCCCGGGGGGCGAAGATCCCGTTTTATCCCAGAGCCGGATATTATGATGCCACCCACGGCAGCGAAGGCCTTGGCGATGTGACCCTTCCGGCGGCAGAAAATGTTCCATTCACAAAGGAAACGGCTCCGGAGCTGATCCGGAGGATCGCAGAAGAGGAGGAAGGCCGCCTGGAGCTTCTGGTGGTGGGTCCCATGACCAACATTGCCATTGCCTTAAGCATGTATCCGGAGTTAAAGGAAAAGATCCGTCATATCTGGTTTATGGGCGGCGCTGCCCTCGGCGGAAATATGACGCCCACAGCGGAGTTCAATATCTGGGTGGATCCGGTGGCTGCAAAGCTGGTAATCGCTTCCGGGATCCCCATGACCATGGTTGGACTGGATGTGACCTTAAAGGCCGCCTTAAACCGGGAAGATGAGCAGGAGATCCGGAGCTTTGGAAATAAGGGAGCTGTCCTGGCCGCCGATATCCTGGATTATATGATAAGAAGATATGCAGACGGGGGCGAGGATGCCCTGATGCACGACGCTCTGGCTGCGGCTGCGGCCGTATGCCCCCAGTGCCTGGTCTGCCATGATTATTTCGTGGATGTGGAGTGCCAGGGCGAGTACACGGCCGGCCATACCATGGTAGACCGGCGTGGACGCACGGGGAAGAAGCCCAATGTTTCCGTGGCCATGGAGCTGGATCTTCCCGTATTCAAGCAGTGGCTCAAGGACTGCCTGAAGCAGTGTGGTTAAGCCATGGGGGCAAAAGCAGAAAAAAGAGAGATGTTCGTTACCTCTCCGCAGTTTTACAGGACCATCGTCCTTTTGTCCGTTCCCATCATTCTCCAGCAGCTTTTAAGGGTCAGCGTTGATACCCTGGACAGTATCATGCTGGGGCGGATCGATCAGGTACAGATGAGCGCTGTGTCCCAGGCCCAGCAGATCTTTTTCATTTTTTATACGGTGTGCAGCGGCTTTTCTGCCGGGTGCAGCGTACTGATCGCCCAGTACTGGGGCAGAAGGGATACGGAGAGCATCAAGACTCTGGTGGCCATCGGGGTCCGCAGCATCGCTGTTTTCGGCGTGCTGTTTTCGGCTGTGGTGATGATCTGGCCGGAACGGCTTTTAAGGATATACAGCAGCGATCCGGAGCTGATCCGTCTGGGAGTGCCGTATTTAAGGATCGCCTCCCTCATGTATCCGGTTTGCGCCGTCAGTACCATGATCTTTGCCTGCTGCCGGGGATTTGAGGAGATGAAGGTCTCCTTCACCACCAATGTGATCTCTTATCCGTTAAATGTATTTCTGGATTTCTGCCTGATCTTTGGAAATTTCGGAATGCCGGAGCTGGGGATCCGGGGAGCGGCTGTGGGAACCGTCATCGCCCGGGTGGTGGAGCTTCTGATCCTATGCCGGTTCCTGTTCCGGAAGGAAAAGAAGCTTTCCATGAAGCCCTCCGATCTGGGAAGAAGGGACCGGAGGCTCCTTGGGGATTTTTGGAAGGTGGGCCTTCCCATCGTGTTCCATGAGCTGATCTGGTCCACGGGAACCACGGCGGGAAGCTCTATCACAGGCCAGATGGGAACCACCATCGTGGCCGGGTACAACATTGCCAACGTGTATTATCAGTTAATGGCCTGCGTGACCAACGCCATCCTCTATTCCTGCTCCACGACCATCGGAAAGACCATTGGCTCTGGGGCGTCTAAGGACAGGATCCAGAAGGAAGCGTACAGCATGGTGCTCATCGGCCTGGTCAGCGGGACTCTTATGGGACTCCTGACCCTGATGTTCGGCGGCCTGTTCACGCGGCTGTATGTGCTGACTCCGGATGCGGCGGCCTATGCCAGAAACTTTATGCTGGTGTTTGCGGCCATCTGGCCCTTCTCCGGTATGGAGATGACCGGCATGATCGCAGTGCTGAGAGCCGGAGGAGATGGGAAGATGGGACTGATCTGCGATATCTTCTCCATGTGGATGTTCACCATTCCCCTGGCGGCTGCCTGCGCCTTTGTGTTCCGGCTGTCTCCCTATCTGGTGGTATCCATCATCAAGTTCAACATTGCCATCGAGGCATTTGTGGGAATCTGGAGAATTCATACAAAAAAATGGATGCGAAATCTTACAAGATGATGTATAATGGCAGTATGAATAAAAAAGCAGAGAATCAAAGAAGAAAATTGTGCATTTTTAAGCGTATTTCTGATCGGACGAGCTCATGGTCTGATTAAAATAATTAAAATCTTTAACCAAGAAGAAGGAGGATTACAATGAGACTGAAAAGAGTATTAGGAGCAGTATTATCCGGCGCCATGGTCCTTTCCCTGGCTGCCTGCGGAGGCGGCGGAGACGCGGAGACCACAGCGGCATCCAAGGCTGAAGAGATCTCCAAGGAGGCTGCAAAGGAAACTGAGGCGGAGAAAAAGGATGACGCCAAAGAGACCGAAGCTGCCAAGGGCGGCGAGGAGATCAACAAGCGCATCGCTTACGTAGTAGGAAACTTAGGCGATAAGTCCTTCAACGATTCCGGCGAAGTGGGAATGAACGTTTTAAGAGAAAAGGGCTGGGACTGCAAGACCATCGAGGTTGGCGACCCGTCCAAGGCTGATAAATGGGAGGACATGATCTTAGACGTCATCGATGAGGGCTATTATTACATCGTGGCTTCCTCCACTTACACCGACATTATCTTAAAATTAGCCGAGGAGTATCCGGAGAACCGCTTCGTCATCTTCGACGATTCCAAGGATGAGTCCGAGATCCCGGAGAACGTGGCGTTTATCTTCTACGCACAGAACGAAGGCTCCTACATGGTTGGCCAGATGGCAGCCGGTATGACAGAGACAGGCGTGGTTGCCGTAAACGTTGGTATGGATAACCCGGTCATCGCAGACTTCGTAACAGGCTTTGTAAACGGCGTTCAGGATTATGATCCCGAGGTTAAGGTCATCAAGGCTTCCGTTGGTTCCTGGACCGATCCGGCCAAGATGAAAGAGCTTTGCTTAAGCCAGGCAAGAGACAAAAAGGCAGACGTATTCTATCAGGTAGCCGGCGGTTCCGGCGGCGGACTGTTCGAGGCATGTAAGGAGCTTGGAACATGGGCCATCGGCGTTGACTCCGACCAGTACGCATACTATAAAGATTCCGAGAACCCGGAACTGGCAGACGTGATCTTAACTTCCATGTTAAAGAACGTAGGCGACTCTTTCGTAGCATTCTTTGAGGATGTGGAAAACGGAGAGGATGTATGGGGCAAGTTAAACCGTCTTGGCTTAAAGGAAAAATCCGTTGGCTATGTGGACAATGAATTCTTCCAGCAGAACGTTCCCCAGGAGATCCGTGACAAGATGGCTGAGGCTCAGGAGAAGATCCTTGCCGGCGAGATCACTGTAAAATCCTATTATGATTTTGCCAACGAGGCAGAGTACCAGCAGCTTCTGGATTCCGTGGCTCCATAACTGAAAAAAATTAATTTTTGGTCAGCAGGATTGTCCGTTCGATCCTGCTGATCCCATATAGGAGGAAGATGGGTATGGCCAAGGAAATACTTAGAATGGAAGACGTTACCAAAATCTATGACAATGGTTTTGTGGCCAACAAAAACGTCACGTTCTGGCTTCATGAGAGCGAGATCCTGGCTCTTGTGGGAGAAAACGGCGCCGGAAAGACGACGCTGATGAAGGTACTGTTCGGACTGGAAACGCCCCAGACCGGAAAAGTGTATATGGATGGGAAAGAGGTAAAGATCCTCAATACCCTGGACGCCATTGAAAAGGGGATCGGTATGGTCCACCAGCATTTTATGCTGATCCCGTCCCTGACGGTGGCAGAAAATGTGGTTCTGGGCGTGGAGCCCATGAAGAACGGCCTTTTTGACTTTAAAAAGGCAGTGGAAATGACGGAAGAGGTGGCGAAAAAATATAACTTTAATATTGATCCCATGGCCAGGGTCAGCGATCTTTCCGTCGGCCAGATGCAGAAGATCGAGATCATGAAGGTGCTCATCAAGGGCGCCAAGATCATTATCATGGACGAGCCCACGGCAGTTTTAACGCCCCAGGAGACAGAGGAGCTGTTTGAGCAGCTGATCCTCTTAAGAAACAGCGGCCATTCCATCATCTTTATTTCCCATAAGCTGGAAGAGGTGAAACGGATCTGTACCCGCGTTACTGTGCTGCGCCACGGCTATTGCCTGGGAAGCTATGACTTAAAGGATATGAGCGAGGCCGATATTTCGAGACTCATGGTGGGCCGCGACGTGGTCTTAAAGATCGAGAAGGAAGACCCCACAGTGGGAAAGACTGTGCTTAAGATCCGGAACCTGGTGAAGAACAGCGCATCCGGAAAGCGGGTGCTGGACGATGTTTCCTTTGATATCCATGAGGGCGAGGTCATCGGCATTGCCGGCGTGGAAGGAAACGGCCAGTCTGCCCTTTCCGACGTGCTGGCCGGGATGGAGAGCTTTTCCTCTGGGACTGTGGAGTTAAACGGCCATGACATCAAGGGAAAGAACGTCCATGAGATCCGCCAGATGGGCCTTGCCTATATCCCCGAGGACCGGATGCAGTATGGCTGCGCCGGAGATATGTCCATCCGGGACAACATCATCGCAGACCGGTATTTTAAAAAGGAATACAGAAACGGCCTGTTCATCAACCATAAGCATATCGACGAGATCGTGGACCAGTACATCAAGGATTTTGAGATCGCCTGCGACGACAAGAGAGAGCCGGTGCGTATGCTTTCCGGCGGAAATATCCAGAAGGTAGTCGTTGCCCGCGAGTTCACATCAGGCTCCAATTTCATCCTGGCCAACCAGCCGACCCGAGGCATCGACGTGGGCGCGGCCGAGATGATCCGAAAGACCATCGTTAAAAAATCCAGGGAAGAGGGAACGGCAACGCTTCTGATCTCTGCAGATCTGAACGAGGTGCTGGAGTGTTCTGACCGGCTTTTAGTCATGAGAAAGGGAAAGGTCGTGGCGGCATTCAGAAAAGCCAACGAGGTTTCCGAGGAAGAGCTGGGCGAGTACATGCTGGGGCTTAAGACCATGACCCCGGAGGAAATGGAGGGCCTGTTATGAATAAAACAAGCAGAGTAGAATTTACCGTTGAGCTGGTCCGGATCCTGACCGCCATTGCCATCGCCTATGCTGTGGCCCTGGTGACGCTGTTTGCAGTCAGTGACGATCCGGTCTATATTATCCAGCAGTTCGTGCTGGGACCGTTCTCATCTGTGAGAAGGGTAGGAAGTATCATTAACCTTGCGATCCCGTTTACCTTCACAGGACTTTGCTTCTGTTTCATGTATGCGGTGAACAAGTTCAATCTGGCCGGCGAGGGCATCTTCATGTTTGCCGGCTGTGTGATCTCCTGGGTTGCCATCAAGCTGGGAGAAAGCGTTCCTGCACCCGTTATGATCGGTCTTTTACTGGTCATCGGTGCGCTGACAGGTGTTGTGGTGTCTGCCCTTCCTGCATGGCTGGATTCCAAATTCAATGCCAATATCGTTGTTTCATCCTTAATGTTAAACAGCATCCTCATGTTCCTTTCCATCTATATCATGATGTATACCATGAGAGATACCACCATCGGTTCCCTGGGCTCCCTGCCCATCCCGGACAACGCCAAGCTTCCCCAGATCCTTGGCAAGTTCCGGATCCAGGCAGGTCTGGTGATCGCCCTGATCGCCGTGATCCTGGTGGCTGTGCTGTTCTACAAGATGGTATTCGGATATAAGATGAGAGTCGTAGGAAGCAATCCCTGGTTTGCCAAGGCCTGCGGTATCAATATGACGGCAACCATCATCTGCGCCCAGCTTTTCGGCGGCGCTCTGGCCGGCCTGGGCGGTACCTGTGAGATCCTTGGAAACTATGACCGCTATAACTGGGTCGCTACCACCCAGCATGGCTTTGACGGCCTGATGGTGGCGGTCTTAGCCAGAAAGAACCCGCTCCTGGTGCCTGTGGCAGCCTGCCTGCTGGCGTATATCCGTATCGGTGCGGACGTGGTAAACTCCAAGGGAGATATCCCCATCGAATTCATCACCGTGATCCAGGGTATCGTTATCCTGATGGTGGCGGCAGAGGAATTCATGGGAAGATATAAGAAGAAACTGATCTATAAGGCCGCAGAAGAGGAACTGGCTGCCAAGGAAAAGGCAGAAAAGGAATCGGCCGCCTCAAAGGGAAAGGAGGAGTAATCAATGCTGACACTGGACTGGATCGGTAATTTTGGATACTCTGTTTTAAGGCTGTCAACTCCCCTGATCTTTGCAGGCATGGCAGCAGTTATCAGTAAGAAGGCCGGAATGATGAACATGGCCCTGGAAGGTATGATGCTCTGTGCGGCCCTGGGCGGCGTTGTGTTTGCGGGAATGACCGGAAACGTATGGATCGGCCTTTTGGGCGCTGTGGTGATCGGAGTCCTGGTGGGCGCCGTCATCGCCTTCTCCAGCCTGTCAGGAAAGACGGACCTTTATCTGACGTGTATTGCTGTGAACCTGGCGGCCACAGGAGGTACGGTCTTTGTTATGTACCTGCTGACAGGAGAAAAGGCTACCACCTCCGCAGCCATCAAGGCGTACACACTTCCGACGGTGGTGCTTCCGCTGATCAATAAGATCCCGCTGATCGGCCCCATGCTTTCGGGACATAATGTTCTTACATACCTGGCTTTCATTTCGATCTTTGCCGTTTGGTTCTTCCTTACAAGGACAAGACTGGGCTTACGGCTCCGGGCTGTGGGCGAGAACGCCAGGGCGGCCGCATCTGTCGGCATCAATGTAAAGAGGATCGGATACGTTTCCTTCCTGATCTCCGGCGTGCTCTGCGGCTTCGGCGGTGCGTTCATGTCCATGGGCTGGGTAAGCTTCTTTATGAAGAACATGGTCAATGGACGAGGCTATATCGGACTTTCTGCCTGTAATATCGCAGGCGGCGATCCCCTGGGAGCAGGTATTGCAGCCGTATTCTTCGGACTCAGTGACGCAGCGGCCACCAGCTTAAAGAGCCAGACCAGCTTCCCCACGGAGTTCCTGGAGATGATCCCCTACGCAGCCACCATCATCGCACTTATGGTATTTGGTATGCTGCGCATGAACCGCCAGAGAAAGATCGAGAAGGGCAGCCAGAAGTAGCATAAGGAGAAAGATTATGGATACAAAACGGAAAGTGATCATTGACTGCGATCCAGGGATCGACGATATGTTCGCCCTGATCCTGTGCATCCGCCATCTGGATGTGCGGGGGATCGTGGCAGTGGGCGGCAACACGGGACTGGAGTATACCCAGAGGAACGCCAGGTTCGCCACAGAGCTGACCGGGCGTCCGGATATCCCGGTGTATGCAGGATACGATATGCCCATGTTGAACCAGCTTGTGCGGGCCACAGAGGTCCACGGAAGCGGCGGCATCGGGGATATTGAGATCCGGGAGCCAGAAAAAAAGCTGGAAAAGGAGCACGGAGCCGATTTCCTGATCCGTACCTTTATGGAAAACGACGATATCTCGCTGATCACCTTAGGGCCGCTGACCAATGTGGCCCAGGCGATCTTAAAGGAGCCGGAATTAAAAAAGCGGATCCCGGAGATCCTCTGTATGGGCGGCTCCGCCACCAGCGGCAACGCCACTCCTGCTGCGGAGTTTAATATCCTGGTGGACCCGGAGGCTGCAAAGATCGTCTTTGAGTCGGGGATCCCCATTAAAATGGCAGGGCTGAACCTGACGCGTCAGAACCATATGGACATGGCAGATGTGGAGCAGTTAAGGGCCATCGGCGGCACGGTGGGAGACTTTGCCGCAGATATCCTGGAGTTTTCTGTGAAAAATTCTGATTTTACCTCCATCTGCGACGCCTGTGCAGTGGCCTGGTGGGTGGATGACCAGGTGATCACAAAGAGCATCCGGACCCAGGTGGACGTGGAAACAAAGGGCGAGTTCACAAGGGGCATGACCGTCTGCGACTGGCGTGATTTTATGGGCACAGATCCGGAGCAGGAGATCTCCAGGGAAAAATGCTGGAATAAATACAAGACCTCCGGCAACGTGGAAGTGGCCATGGAATTTGACCAGAAGCGGTTCCGGGAAGTGCTGTTTGATACAGTAAGATCGTATAAAGAAATGAACTAGCTGAGAAACAGGGCCGGGAGCCGGTTTCAGGCCATAGGGCCTGTACGGCCCCGGCCTCTTTTTATAAGGAGAATCATATGCGTACAAAGATCAATCATGTGACGGTGGTCACCATGGACGAACAGTTTCATGTTTATGAAAACGGATATGTGGTCCTGGAAGGGAACACGATCCTGGAGACAGGAGAGGGGGAGGGGCCGGCAGACGCGGACGGGACAGTGGACGGAAAAAACGGGATCCTGATGCCGGGGATGATCAATACCCACTGCCATATCCCCATGATCCCCTTCCGGTCCCTGGGAGACGACTGTCCGGACCGGCTGAGGCGGTTTTTATTCCCGCTGGAGCTGGAGGCCATGAACCGGGAGCTGATCGGCCAGAGCACCCGGTACGGCGTCTGCGAGCTTCTGCTTTCCGGCGTTACCTCGGTGCTGGATATGTATTATTTTGAAGATCAGGTGGCGGCAGCCTGTGAAGAAATGGGGATCCGGGCGTATGTGGGACAGACCATTATCGATATGGAGACGTGTGACAGTAAAAATACAGACCAGTCCCTGGCCATGTGTGAGGAGCTGATACGGAAGTGGAAGGGCCATGAACGGATCCGGCCTGTGGTGGCTCCCCATGCTACAAATACAAACCCGCCGGAGGTTTTAAAGGCAGCCTATGAGCTGGCGGAACGGTATGATGTTCCTTATACGCTTCATGTGAGCGAGATGGATTATGAGCTGGAAATGTTCCGGGAAAAATACGACCAGACGCCGGCCGAGTTCCTTTACGGACTGGGAGTCCTGGGAGAGAGGACCATCGCAGCCCACTGCATCCATATGACAGACCGGGATGTGGAGATCTTCCGGGAGACCGGGGCAAAGATCTCCCACTGCATCGGTTCTAATACGAAATCGGGGAAGGGAGTGTGTCCGCTCCGGGACCTTAAGGCGGCAGGAGTGGCCGTTGGCGTGGGGACTGACGGACCGTCCTCGGGGAATACCCTGGATCTGTTCCATCAGTTCCGGATGATCCCTGCGTTCCAGCGGACCCGGTATCATGACCGCAGCATTTTCACTGCCAGGGATGTGGTGGCCATGGGGACCATTGAGGGAGCCAGAGTCCTGGGGGCGGAAAAGGAGACTGGCTCCATTGAGCCTGGAAAGCGGGCGGACCTGACCCTGATCGAAACGGAGTCGGTCAACATGTTCCCGGTCTATGATCCCTATTCGGCCATCGTATACTCGGCAGATGCTTCCAACGTGGACAGTGTCTGGGTGGATGGCAGACAACTGGTAAAAGGCCACAGGCTGCGCTTTGCAGACCTTTCCGCAGAACGGAAGGCTCTGGACGGAATGATGAAGGAATTTAGGGAACAGTCTGTAAAGTATGCGGACATCCGGTAGCAGTTTTATCTGCCCCAGGGCCATGCGGCAGCCTAGCGGGCGCTTTTGGGGACTGGGAGCGGCGGAAGGAGCTCCGGCGGAAGGGAAGAGCCCTTGACAGAGACCACAATCCGGGATACCTGGTTGGCATATGTAATGGAATCCCGCAGGGAGAGGCCGTTGGTCAGGCAGCCGATGATGGCTCCCGCGTGGGCATCGCCGGCTCCGATGGTATCCTCCACATGATCGGCGGGAATGGACGGGATCAGATAGCTGGTCCCGTCTTTTTCTATGCAGTAAGCGCCTTTTTCTCCCAGAGTCACGATGACGGTATTTCCAGTGATGGAGTGCAGGTATGCGGCGGCGTCCTCATAGGACGTTTTCTGGCTCATGACCTCTGCCTCCAGGGCGTTGATGTGGAGGAACGGATGAAGGGCCAGCATCCGCTCTGTTTTCTTCGGATCCATGTTTCCTACCCTGGCCCCGGGGGCGTAGAAAAGCTCCAGGGACGGATGCTCCTCCAGATATTCAATGAGATTGATCCCGGTGGGCTCCTCGATCTCCAGGCCGCAGACGTAGGTGAGGCCGAAATCCTCTGCCGGATACGGCTCCATCCATTCCTTCTGGAAGGTATATTCTACTCCGTGATAGGACATGAAGGTCCTCTCCCCGCCGGCCTCCACCAGGCAGTAGCAGCAGCCGTTTTCTTTTTCCGGCACCCGGACGGCAATGGGGATCCCAGACTGGGTCATGAGCTTTGCCACATAGTCTCCGTAGGTGCCGCCGCCCACAGGCGTGATAAAGGTGTGCGGGGCGTTTAAGAGCCGTACCATATAGGCGGCGTTGAAGGCGCAGCCGCCGATGGCCATGGACTGGGAGGTGGGATGGATGTCCTCCTCGGTCTTTGGAAGATGATGGATATTGATGATGACGTCCACACAGGTGGAACCGATGATCAGAGCTGGTTTCATGGGATAATTCTCCTTTTCTGGCACAATGTCTGTTTCAGCCATATTATAGCATATGCTGTCTGGTTTTACTATGGATTTTGGAAGGGAAAGGGGCAGCGGAGGCTTTAAGAAAAACGTAAATGATCGTAAGCATATTTTTATAGAAGGAACAGGGACGGGAGCTTATAATGAAAGAAGAAGCAATGCGCCCATCTGGGGCGCGGCATAAGGATGCCCGGGAGACTGAGGGAACGGACAGGACCTGGGATATACAACATGGAAAGCGGGGGATGGATCATGAGAAGACAGAGGACAGGAAAAATGGCTCTGGGAGCGGGGCTGGCGTTTCTTATGGCCGTGTCTCTGACCGGCTGTGAGATGGACCGTATGGACCAGGAGGCAGCAGAAACGAAGGCTGAAGATCCGGCGGATGAAACGGAAACGGCAGAATCCGGAGATAACAGGACCGGGGAAATACCAGAAGAAACGTCCCGGGGGATCGAGGCCGGGGAGGCGGCAGAGCCGGAGGAGGCCTCTGGGCCGGACCAGGAGCCAGATCAGCCGCTGTTTGTGGAGACCCGGAGGAGCTATGACGGGGAATGGAAGGACCAGAGATGCCTGCTGAGGAGCCGCTGGGATGGGCTGTATGTTCCTGTGGACGGCTGGGATACATTGAAGGACGGCCTGGACCAGTATAATGCGGAGGTTTCCCAGGAGACGGGAGAACGTTTTAAGGAAAATCTTTCCCTGGTCAGGGAGGATCCCCCGGAGCCCGGACAGGAGTATTATATTGAGCGGGAGATACGGGTACAGCGGGCAGACAGCCGGATCGTCAGCTTCTGGGATATGGATTCTTCCTATGTGGGCGGCGCCCATGGAAGCTATTATGCCCATGGAGTAAATTTTGACCCGGCTTCGGGAAAGCGGCTGGCGCTTTCGGATGTGGTCACAGACCTGGAAGCAGTGTACCAGTATGTGAAGGAGGACGTGAAGAGCCGGGACGATGGAAGCCTTTATCCGGAATATGAGGAGACCCTGGAGGCCATGTTCCATAATGGATCCGGAGACGGGGGCCAGCTGGAATGGATCATGGACCATGAGGGGATCACCGTCGTATTTAACCCTTATGTTCTGGGGCCCTGGTCGGAAGGAAGCCTTGAGAGCCGGATGACGTTTGCGGACTGCCCGGACCTGCTCCTGGAAACGTACCAGGCCGGGGCGGGAGCAGCAGTGCAGCTTTCAGAGGGAGAACCCTTTTACGCCGACTGGGACCGGGACGGGGAAAAGGAGGAGTATATTTATACGGTACAGGTGGATGAGGAGACGTATACATCATCCATTACCCTGAGCCGGACAGGAGAGGGAGCAGAGACGGAGGCGGCAGGTCCCTGGGAGGCCGGGGGCTATGGGAGCCTCACGGACGTATGGCTTCTGGAAGCCGGGGATGGCCGCCCCTTCCTATGGCTCGAATTTTCCAGTGAGAATGATCTGAGGGCTCTGGAGGTGTTTGCGCTCCAGAATGAAAACGGGACGCTGACGCTTTGCCATGTGGGCTCTTCGGGAGATTCCATGTATGGGAGCTTCATCGGAGATCCGGGTCATTTTCTCCTGTACGACCGCATCGATCTTCTGGGAACGTATATGGCGTACCGCAGCTTCCGCATGGGTGAAGACGGGATGCCGGAGACGGACGGAACGGTTTACACGATCCCTGGAAATGGAGACCGGGGGCCGGTGCTGCGGGCCTCTGCGGAGATTCCGGTATGGATCGAAGGGAAAGAGGAACGGATCCCGGCGGGAACGGAGCTGGTATTAAGGGCCGCAGAGCTCCCGGATGAAACGGGGGCGGCCAGGGCAGAGGCAGAGCTTCCTGACGGAAGACACTGTGAGCTGCGGATCCAAAAGGACAGGGACCAGTACCGGTTCCGGATCGGCGGCATGGATGAATATGATTGTTTCGAGAGCCTGGGGTATGCAGGCTGAGGATGGAGCCGATTGTCCATTGACATTCCTGCCGGTTGCCATTACAATGGAGACAGGTTCAAAAAAATACCCGAACAGGAGGGGGATACCAATGAAATTTTTTATTGATACGGCCAATGTGGAGGAGATCCGGAAAGCCAACGATATGGGCGTGATCTGCGGAGTTACGACAAATCCGTCCCTGATCGCAAAAGAGGGAAAGGATTACGTGGAGACCTTAAAGGAGATCGCTTCCATCGTGGACGGTCCCATCAGCGGTGAGGTGAAGGCCACCACCACCGACGCAGAAGGAATGATCGCAGAGGGACGTGAGATCGCTAAGATCCACCCCAATATGGTGGTGAAGATCCCGATGACTGTGGAAGGCTTAAAAGCAACAAAGGTGCTGGCGTCTGAGGGGATCCAGGTCAATGTGACTCTGATCTTTTCTGCAAACCAGGCACTTCTGGCTGCCAGAGCCGGAGCTGCCTTCGTGTCGCCGTTCTTAGGCCGTCTGGACGATATTTCCCAGCCGGGCATCGACCTGATCGAGACGGTTTCTGAGATCTTTAACCTTCACAATATCCAGACAGAGATCATTGCCGCCAGCGTGCGCCATACGATGCATGTGACGGAGTGCGCTCTGGCCGGAGCCGATATCGCCACCGTTCCCTATAAGGTGATCGAGCAGATGACCCATCATCCGCTGACTGACCAGGGGATCGAAAAGTTCCGCAAGGACTATGAGGCTGTATTTGGGAAATAAGAAGGACATATCCGGAAAAAATACAATCGAATAAGAGATGGAGAGGACTGCGGGAGGCGTTTTCGCAGCACTCTCCTTTCTTTTGCGTTTTTTTGCCGGAAGAGAGACTGAGGGAGGATGTATATGGAGAAGAAAGATCAGAAGAGCAGGATCATGAGGCTGCTCGCACAGGTAGTTATCATTATGGCGGGGCTTTCCGTCTACGCCGCGGGCGTGGCGCTGTTCGTGCTGCCCATGGACATGATCGCCGCAGGGACCACGGGACTGGGTCTGGTGGCCCAGCATTACTGGGGGATCCCCCTTTCGATTTTTGTGGCTGGATTTAATATCCTGATGTTCGTAGTGGGCCTGGTGGAGCTGGGGAAGGAATTTGCCCTTTCCACATTGGTGGCTACGTTTTATTATCCTTTTGCACTGGAGCAGGCTACCCGCCTGGTGGGGGATATGGTCTTTACGGATGATCCCATCCTGTGCGCGGTTTTTTCCGGCGTTATGATCGGATTTGCCCTGGGCATCGTGATCCGGGCAGGTGCCTCCACCGGAGGCATGGATATCCCGCCGCTGGTACTGAAAAAGAGGTTCGGGATCCCGGTGTCTGTTACCATGTATGTGATGGATTTCATGGTACTTATCGCCCAGATGACCTTTGGAGACAGGGAGAGGATCCTGTACGGCCTGATCATGGTCATGACGTATACCATTATCCTGGATAAGGTACTGGTCATCGGCGTCCGCCAGACCCAGGCAAAGATCATCAGCGAGCGGTATGAGGAGATCAGCACGGCCATACAGGAAAAAATGGACCGGGGGACCACGCTCCTTTATATGGAAGGCGGTCATTCCGGAAAGCAGTCCAGAGCTATCCTTGTGGTGGTATCCGGAAGAGAGCTCCAGAAGCTGAACCGGATCGTCATGGACATCGACGACCAGGCGTTTATGATCGTAAGCCAGGTGGGAGAGGTCCGCGGCCGCGGATTTACGCTGACAAAAAAATATGAATAGGGAAAAGGGACCGGAAGTCTGGGTGCTCCGGGTCTGCTTAAGATGATTAACTAAAAAGGGGAGACGGCAAAAGAAAAGTAACTTGTTGCCGCCTCTTTTTTTATGTTGTATTGTTTTCCCGGAAATGGCAAAAACACCTTGAATTTTGCAGAGAATGCGGTTATTATTACACTAGGCAGAAATTCGATTTTCGTCAAATTTTAATAATGGAGGACAGCAAAATGACTAAATCAGCACAAACGTCAGCAATGAGAAGAATCAATGAATTGCTTGATGACAACAGCTTTGTTGAAGTCGGCGCCTATATGACTGCCAGAAGCACTGACTTTAACATGCAGGCTCAGGAAACTCCGGCCGACGGCGTGGTTACCGGCTACGGTACCGTTGAGGGAGCCCTTGTGTATGTGTACAGCCAGGATGCAGCCGTTATGGGCGGCTCCGTGGGTGAGATGCATGCAAAAAAGATCGAGAATCTCTATGGCATGGCCATGAAGATGGGCGCTCCGGTGGTAGGCCTGATCGATTGTGCAGGCTTAAGGCTTCAGGAAGGTCTGGACGCATTAAACGGGTTCGGAAGACTGTACGGATGCCAGACCCTGGCTTCCGGCGTGATCCCGCAGATCCAGGCAGTGTTCGGAAACTGCGGCGGCGGTATGGCAGTGGCTTCTGCAATGGCTGACTTCACCTTCATGGAAGATAAGGCAAAGTTATTTGTCAACGCTCCCAATGCCATCGCTGAGAACGATACAGATACATCCAGCGCAAAGTTCCAGAGCGAGGAAGCCGGCAACGTGTGCATGACAGGGACCGAGGAGGACATCCTGGCACAGATCCATACGCTGATCTCCGTACTTCCGGCCAACAACGAAGACGATATGTCCTATGATGAGTGCGCCGACGACCTGAACCGGATGTGTGAGGGCCTGGAGAACTGTGTGGGAGATACAGCCCTTGCCCTGGCCATGATCTCTGATGACAGCTTCTATATGGAACTTAAGAAGGAATATGCTCCCAGCATGGTGACTGCGTTCATCCGCTTAAACGGCACCACCGTGGGCTGTGTGGCCAACCGCACAGAGAGTTATGAGGAGGGAGAAAAAACAGCAGAGTACGAGAC
This sequence comes from Pilosibacter sp. YYHA0881, assembly GCF_051602715.1. GTDB lineage: Bacteria > Bacillota > Clostridia > Lachnospirales > Lachnospiraceae > Alitiscatomonas > Alitiscatomonas aceti. The sequence goes on along the minus strand of NZ_CP175657.1, from coordinate 923,915 downwards.
AGGCCTGACAGCCAGAGGCTGTGAAAAAGCCGCAGATTTCGTGAATTTCTGCGATGCCTTCAATATCCCGGTACTTACAATGGTGAACGTAAACGGATATAACAGCTGCAAATGCACAGAAAAGAAGATCGCCAAGGCGGCTGCCCGTCTGGCCCATGCCTTTGCAAACGCAGATGTGCCCAAGGTGACAGTGATCGCCGGACAGGCATTCGGTACTGCCGGACTTGTTATGAACAGTAAATCCATTGGCTCCGATATCGTTTACGCATGGAAGAATGCTTCCATTGGCATGATGGAGGCCGTTCCGGCTGTGAAGATCATGTATGCAGAGGAGATCTCCGGATCTGACAATGCGGCTGCCTTGATCAGCGAAAAGGCTGCCCAGTACAGCGAGCTGCAGGCCAGCGCCATGGCTGCGGCCAGAAGAGGCTATGTGGATGACATCATCGATGCGGCTGATACAAGAAAACGCGTGATCGCAGCAATGGAAATGCTGTTCACAAAGAGAGAGGATCGTCCGGCCAAAAAGCACGGTACGGTCTAAGGCGAGGTGGCAGATATATGAAACAGAATATTAAAAGAATCTGGCTTGCCCTCTGTATGGCAGTATGCCTGTTCGCCCTTTCTGCCTGCTCCAGCGCAGAAGCGGATACGGCAGAGGAGATGGACCCGTCTCTGGTGATGACGCTCCAGCAGGGCACCCAGCAGTATCTGGATCTGTTTGCCGCAATGGGAGACGAGGATCTGGATAATGCTCTGGCTGCCAGTGAAAAGAACAAGGATACAGTAATGCAGAGCGCCCTGAATTCCTGGAAGTCCGTAAAGGGCGACCTGGGAGCGCTGGTTTCCAGCGAGGCGGCAGAGGTTGAAATTGTGGACGACGGCTATGTGGCCAGGATCCCGGCGGTATTTGAAAAAAGAAACGCAGACTTTTCTGTAATCGTGGATGAGGATCTTGCAAATATCACTTCCATTACGATCTCTCCGGAATATACCACTGGAGAAAAGCTTTCCAAGGCTGGTATGAATACCCTTATGGGCATGGGAGTCGTATTCCTGGTTCTGATCTTCATCAGCTGGCTCATCAGCATGTTCAAGTACATCAGCGTATTTGAAGCAAAGATGAAGCAGAAGAAGGCTCCGGCCCCGTCAGCAGCTCCGGCAGCGGTTCCCGCCCCGGCTCCGGCAGCAGTTCCCGCTCCGGCTCCGGCAGCAGCCCCGGCTGAGGAGGCCTGTGACGATACGGAGCTGGTATCCGTGATCGCTGCAGCCATCGCGGCTTCCGAAGGCAGAGAGTCTGCCGACGGCCTTATTGTTCGTTCCATTAAGCGTGTTCCCAACAGGAACTGGAAATAACCCATCATCAGGAGGAAATGAAAATGAAAAATTATACCATCACAGTTAATGGCAATGTATATGAAGTAACCGTAGAAGAAGGCTTCACAGGAAAGGCAGCAGCTCCGAAAGCAGCGGCTCCCGTACAGGCACCCAAGGCCGCTCCGGCTCCGGCAGCAGCCCCGGCTCCTGCGGCAGCTCCCGCTGGTGCAGCAGGAAGCGTTGCAGTGACAGCTCCCATGCCCGGAAAGATCCTTGGCGTGAAGGCGTCCGCAGGCCAGGCAGTGAAAAAAGGCCAGGTGATCGTGATCCTCGAGGCCATGAAGATGGAAAACGAGATTGTAGCACCCCAGGACGGCACCGTAGCTACCATCAATGTGGCTGTTGGTGATTCTGTTGAGCCGGGCGCAACTCTGGCTACATTAAACTAATCGTCTGCTGACTGCAGATTCCATATGGAGGGATTAAAATGGAATATATTCAAAGTACACTTTTGAATCTTGTCCAGCAGACAGCATTCTTAAATCTGACATTCGGCAACATGATCATGATCTTTGTGGCATTTATCTTCCTTTACCTTGCCATTAAAAAAGGTTTTGAGCCTCTGCTGCTTGTCCCGATTTCCTTTGGTATGCTGCTCGTGAATATCTATCCGGATATCATGCTGAGCATTGAGGATTCATCCAATGGCGTTGGAGGACTTCTCCATTACTTCTATTTGCTGGATGAGTGGAGCATCCTCCCGTCCCTGATCTTCATGGGCGTAGGCGCTATGACTGACTTCGGACCACTGATCGCGAACCCCAAGAGCTTCCTTCTGGGCGCGGCCGCACAGTTCGGTATTTATGCTGCTTACTTCCTTGCGATCTTCATGGGCTTCAACGACAAGGCAGCTGCTGCCATCTCCATCATCGGCGGCGCTGACGGTCCTACCTCTATCTTCCTGGCCGGCAAGCTGGGACAGACGGAATTCATGGGCCCTATTGCCGTTGCCGCTTACTCCTACATGGCCCTGGTACCCATCATCCAGCCGCCGATCATGAAGCTTCTGACCACAGAAGAGGAGAGAAAGATCAAGATGGAGCAGCTCCGTCCGGTGTCCAAACTGGAGAAGATCCTGTTCCCCATCATCGTTACTGTTGTTGTGTGTCTGATCTTACCGACGACCGCACCGTTGGTTGGTATGCTGATGGTCGGCAACCTGTTCCGTGAGTCTGGCGTTGTAAAGCAGCTTCAGGAGACTGCCTCCAACGCCCTCATGTATATCGTAGTTATCGTTCTGGGTCTTTCCGTGGGAGCAACTACCAGCGCTGAGGCGTTCTTAAAGATGACCACGATTAAGATCGTTATCCTGGGTCTGGTAGCCTTCGCCTTTGGTACGGCTGCAGGCGTGATCTTCGGTAAGATCATGTGTAAGGTGACCGGAGGAAAGGTAAATCCGCTGATCGGTTCTGCCGGTGTATCCGCAGTTCCCATGGCGGCCCGTGTATCCCAGAAGGTTGGTTCTGAGGCAGATCCCACCAACTTCCTTCTGATGCACGCCATGGGCCCCAACGTGGCAGGCGTGATCGGTACCGCCGTAGCCGCCGGCACATTCATGGCTATTTTCGGAATACAGTAAAGGGCGGCGTAAGCCGCCCGCTACGCAAACGTAGCGAAGCGGAGTTCGCGTTTTCCCGTTCGGCGGCGTAAGCCGCTTATGGAAGGTTTTCACTTGATAATTTTCAGGAGGTAAAAATAAAATGGCAGAAGTTCAGAAAAAGCCGGTAAAGATCGTTGAGACTGTTCTTCGTGACGCTCACCAGTCCTTACTTGCCACAAGAATGTCCACAGACCAGATGCTTCCCATCGTTGATAAGATGGATAAGGTCGGCTACTATGCAGTGGAATGCTGGGGCGGCGCCACCTTTGACGCAAGCCTTCGTTTCTTAAAAGAAGATCCCTGGGAGAGACTGAGAAAGTTAAGGGACGGCTTTAAGAATACAAAGCTCCAGATGCTGTTCCGCGGACAGAATATTTTAGGTTATAACCATTATGCAGATGATGTGGTAGAGTATTTCGTACAGAAATCCATTGCCAACGGTATCGATATCATCCGTATCTTCGACTGCTTAAACGATATCAGAAACCTGGAAACAGCTGTAAAGGCTACCAACAAGGAAAAGGGCCATGCCCAGATCGCTTTAAGCTATACCCTTGGCGACGCCTATACTCTGGATTACTGGAAGAACATTGCCCGCGAGATCGAGGAAATGGGTGCAGATTCCTTGTGTATCAAGGATATGGCCGGACTTCTGACTCCGTATAAGGCAGCAGAGCTGGTACAGGCCTTAAAGGAAGGAACAAAGCTTCCCATCGACCTGCATACCCACTACACCTCCGGCGTTGCTTCCATGACTTACTTAAAGGCTGTGGAAGCAGGCTGCGATATCATCGACTGTGCAATGTCCCCGCTGGCTCTTGGTACTTCCCAGCCTGCTACGGAGGTTATGGTTGAGACCTTCCGCGGCACTCCCTATGATACCGGATATGACCAGAACCTTTTAGCTGAGATCGCCGACTACTTTACACCGATCCGTGAAGAGGCTTTAAAGAGCGGCCTTTTAAACCCGAAGGTACTGGGCGTAAACATCAAGACTCTTCAGTACCAGGTACCGGGCGGAATGCTTTCCAACCTGGTGAGCCAGTTAAAGGAAGCTGGACAGGAAGACAAGTACCGCGCAGTTCTGGAGGAGATCCCGAGAGTAAGAAAAGACTTCGGCGAGCCGCCGTTGGTTACTCCGTCTTCCCAGATCGTAGGTACCCAGGCTGTTATGAACGTACTGGCAGGCGAGCGGTACAAGATGGTTCCCAAGGAGTCCAAGAAGATCATGATGGGCGAATTTGGCCAGACTGTAAAGCCGTTCAACAAGGAAGTACAGAAAAAGATCATCGGCGATGCGACACCCATCACCTGCCGTCCGGCCGATCTGATCCCGCCGCAGCTTCCTAAGTTCGAGAAGGAATGTGCCCAGTGGAAGCAGCAGGATGAGGATGTTTTATCTTATGCCCTGTTCCCGGCCGTGGCCAAGGACTTCTTCGAGTACCGTGAAGCCCAGCAGACCGGCGTGGATCCGAAAAAGGCAGATAAGGAAAACAAGGTATATCCCGTCTAGTCCATAGACAGATCCGGCGGGGAGCGTTTGCTTCCCTCTGGAAAAGGCCCTCCGGCCCGTGCAGAAGCACTGTCCGGAGGGTTTTTGTATGTACGCGGACAGCGGACCAAAGTCCGTCCGGCACAGGACCCGGCGCCTGTGCCTTTCCATATCCGTGTTTTCTTAAGAAAACCTTACAAATTCCCCGTAAAACCGCGGCAAAAATATGAAGTTTCCTTCCTGAGGTTGACAGGAAACTCCCTTTGTCATTATAATAACGTATAGTGTCATTTTTAGACAGAACTGGAAAATGGCAGAATAGAAAAATGACCATAAAGAAAGAGAGAAGAAGGATGAAAAAAAGAGGGAGACGGATCCTGGCGGCTCTGACGGCTGTGCTTTTACTGGCTGAATCCGTGAGCGGCACAGGGATCATTGCAGACTATCCCGGAACGATATACGCAGAGACACAGAGATCGGCCATAGTAAATGCAACCACACTGAATGTAAGAAGCGGCCCAGGCACAGGAAATTCCGTTGTAAGGAAGCTGTCCTACGGAGCCCCTGTGACTGTGGTGGGACAGGAGACAGCTTCTGACGGCGTACTCTGGTATAAGCTTCAGTTTACGGCTGGAGGGAAGAGTATGGAGGGCTATGCTTCCTCCGAATACATAAAATTTCCGGTTTCCTACACCACGGACCCCCAGTTCGAGGCGTATATGACCAGTCAGGGCTTTCCGGAAAGCTATAAGGAATCCTTACGTGTCCTTCATGCTGAATTCCCGTCCTGGGTATTCCAGGTGCAGAATACGGGCCTGGACTGGAACGATGCCGTCAATAATGAGAGCATCGTAGGAGCCAATCTGGTTTCCACCAACAGCCTGTCCTCCTGGAAGTCTACGGAATATGGAGCGTATGACTGGAATACGGGGAAATGGACCGGTTTTGACGGACCCAGCTGGGTAGCGGCTTCCAGGGATATTGTCAGCTATTATATGGATCCCAGGAATTTTTTAAATGAGATCTATGTATTCCAGTTCCTGCTGCAGTCCTACGATGGGGCCCACCAGACGCGGGAGGGGCTTCAGAGTCTGGTTTCGGGTACGTTCCTGGAAAAATCCACAGGCCAGGGAGACGGAAATCCTCCATCGGCACAGGAAGGTCAGAATAACCAGCAGGATTCCGGGCAGAATGGAAGTGACGGGGGCGGGACTCCCCTTCCTCCCGGACAGAATTACGGCCCTGGAATGGACATGGGGAGCAGTGGAAATATTTCCCAGAACGCACCGTCCGGAGACGCCGCCCAGAGCTCGCCCCAGGGAGTGGGAGGCCAGAAGCCGGATGTGAGCCTGGAAGGTCCTTCTGCGGTGGTCAGTGCCAGAGAAACCCAGGTCCTGGCCCTTCCCAACGTGGAATATGGCCCTGGAATGGACGCTTCTGTGATCACAGGAGACAGCACAGGTGCGTCAGAAACGTCGCCGGTGCCGTCGGGCCAGAGCTATGTGGATATCATTATGAATGCAGGAGCCCAGTCCGGTGTGAATCCCTATGTTCTGGGAGCCATGATCCTCCAGGAGCAGGCCAATGGCACTTCCGGCAGCATCTCGGGAACCACTGCCGGCTACCAGGGGATCTATAATTTCTTTAATATCGGGGCATACCAGACGGATTCCATGTCCGCTGTCACCAGAGGCCTGTGGTACGCGTCCCAGGCAGGAAATTATGGACGGCCCTGGAATTCCATCGAGAAGTCTATCCTGGGAGGAGCTCTTTATTATGGAGAGAATTTTGTTTCCCAGGGACAGGATACATTTTATCTGAAAAAGTTTAATGTACAGGGCAGTAATCTTTATAAGCACCAGTACATGACCAATGTGGAGGGAGCCGCCGGAGAAGGGGCCAAGCTCTCCAGAGCATACACAGATGCAATGAAAAAGGAGCCCCTGGTATTTAAGATCCCGGTATTCAACAATATGCCGGAGGCGGCCTGCCCCAAACCTGAGACAACTGGAAGTCCCAACAATAAGCTGGCTTCTCTGGAGGTGGAGGGGTATTCCCTTACTCCTACCTTTAATAAGGACACAGAAAGCTACGACGTGATCGTAAATCCGTCGGTGGGACAGATCTCAGTGAAGGCCGGGACCATCGATTCCAAAGCGTCTGTTTCCGGCACTGGGACCATAAGCCTGCAAAGCGGTAATAATACGATCTCGATAGAGGTAAAGGCAGAAAACGGCAGCGTCCGCACATACAGGCTCAATGTGGTACGCCAGTCGGATGCTCCGGTGGCCAATGTGCCGTCGGGCGGAGAAAACGCCCAGAGCAGCGGAGGAAATACGTCCGGACCTGGAAGTACAGGGAACGTTGTGATCATCCGGCCATCGGGCCAGGGAAATTCCCCCGAAAGCCAGAGCGCGGATGTGGTCATCGGCGTTTCCCCTTCATAAGGACGCCCATGGACCGGGGAAACCGGATAAAGTAAGGAGAATATAAGATATGAACAGGATAATAAAGAAAATGACAGTGGTATTCCTGTCTCTGGCGATCACGCTTCTGGCGTTTCCGGCAGGGATCCTGACTGCCTATGCGGGGGCTGGAAAGATCACCTTTTCCGATCCGACGGCATCAGTGGGAAATCAGGTATCTGTCACCATGAAGATCGCCTCTTCGGATGGCACGGCTCTCAATAAAGCAGATGTGATGCTGGAATACGATGCCCAGTCCCTGGAATTCCTGAGCGGGACCAGCGCCAACGGCGGGGCGGGGAATGTCCGTGTGGTTGGGGATGCGGAGGCAGCCAGCCAGACGACCTTCAGCTTTACGCTGAAGTTTAAGGCCCTGAAGGCCGGGACCTCGTCCATCACCGTTAAATCCCAGGAGGTATACGATGCCAATGGGCAGGCAGTGACCATTTCCCATACGGGTAATTCTGCTGTAAAGGTCAGCGGGGGCTCCGACGCTTCCCAGGACGCTTCCCTGGGATCCCTGACTGTTTCACCAGGGACCCTGAGTCCGGAATTTTCAGCAGAGGTGACGGAGTACACGGCTGCCGTTCCGGCGGATGTGGAGAAGATCACAGTCAGCGCTCCGGCCAATGACGGGAAAGCAAACGTATCTGTGGAGGGAGCTGAAGATCTCCAGCCAGGCGAAAATAAGGTGGTCTGCACAGTTACCGCAGAGGATGGAAGCACGAAAAAAACGTACACCATCACGGTTACCAGAGGCGGAGACAGCTCTGCGGAAGAGACGGAGCCGTCTGCGGAGGCCAGTTCCCCCGAGGGCACGCCTCACAACGTGGAGGATGGAAACTGGACCGTGGCTGAAACCTTTGATGCAGAAACTCTTCCCGAGGGCTTTTCTGTAACAGAATATGAGTATCAGGGAGCCACAGTCCAGGCAGGAACCAATGACCAGGGCGTGATCCTCCTTTATATGACCGATGAAGATGGAAACGGAGATTTCTTTGTATATGATCCCCAGGAAGATATCCTTTCCCCATATGTAACAGTCCGCATGGCAGAAAAGACCATTATCGTTCTGTCTCCGGAAAATATCCCAGAGGGGACAGAGCTTCCCGACGGATTCCGGGAATGCACCATCGATATCGGAGAACATACGGTACATGGCTGGATCTGGAACAGCCAGGATGGCGGGACACCGGAATACTGCATCGTTTACGGCCAGAACGCAGACGGGGAGCAGAACTTCTACCGCTACGACCAGAAGGAAATGACCCTCCAGAGATTCTTCCAGGATCCGGAGGCAGAGGAGCTCCGGGCAGTCAATGAGAAGGTGGTCGGAGAGTATAACAGCCTGGTGGAGGACTACACAGTCCGCGGATATATGATCGCCGGTCTGTTTGCCGTATGCATTATCCTGGCGATCATCCTTATCATTCTCCTGCTGACCAGAAAGCCTGGAGGAACGTACCGGGAGGAAAAGCCGAAAAAATCGGCAGGAAAACCGGACGCATATTCCAGAGAAGGCTCCAGGCCGGGAAAGACAAAGGAACCCAGAAGGACCCAGGCGAAAAAATGGACAGACCAGGACCTGGAGGATCTGGATCTGGAGGAAGAGGAACGGGCCTTTGTAAAGCATAAGGCCCCGGTCCGTCATCCGGCGTCGGATCAGGGGACAGGAAGGAGGACTGCCAGTGTCCCGGAGGCGGAAGCCCCGGTAAGACAGGAGACGCCCGCTCCGGTTTCCAGCGCACCGGTGAAGGAACAGATCCCAGAAAAGGCAGCTCCATTCAAAGAAGAAGACCAGGACGATGATTTTGAATTTATCGATCTGGATCTGTAAAGCTGTACCGTTCAGCCGTCCGGAGATCCGGACAGGCAGGCGTACGGCGGAAGGGCTGTGCAGCACACACATAAAATAGAATGGATTGCAAACTCCCCCCGATTCGGGTATAATGGACACGTTCGCTGTCTAAAAAACCGAATAGAGGGGAGCATTTGTTATGAAAGAAAGAAGCAGCTTTACCAGCCGTATCGGCTTTGTCCTTGCGGCGGCCGGTTCTGCAGTGGGACTGGGAAATATGTGGAGGTTTCCATATCTGGCAGCAAAATATGGAGGGGGAGCCTTCCTGATCACATACGTTCTTCTGGCTGTGACCTTTGGATTTACGCTTATGATCACAGAGGTTGCCATGGGAAGAAGGACCCGCATGTCATGCATCGAAGCTTTTGGAAGCCTGAACCGCCGCTTTGCGCCCCTGGGCTGGCTGGCAGCCCTGATCCCGGTGATCATCGCGCCCTATTACTGTGTGATCGGCGGCTGGGTCGTTAAGTATTTTGTGGAATTTGTCCGGGGAAACGGTATGGCCGTATCCAGCGACACGTATTTTGGAGATTTTATCAGCATGGCCGGCAGCGGGATCCTGGAAAATCCGCTGCTTTGGTTCGTGATCTTTGTGCTCCTTACGGCAGTGGTGGTGCTCCTGGGCGTTGATACGGGAGTGGAAAAGGCCAGCAGCGTCATGATGCCGGTGCTAGTGCTGCTTTCCGTAGGGATCTCTGTTTACTGTATGACTCTCCCGGGAGCCGCAGAGGGATTAAAGTATTATCTCCTTCCGGATTTTGCGGACTTTTCCCTGACCACAGTGCTGGCGGCCATGGGCCAGTTGTTTTATTCCATGTCCTTAGCCATGGGGATCATGATCACCTATGGCTCCTATATGAAAAAAGAGGATGATCTGGAGAGTTCCGTGGGCCAGATCGAGATCTTCGATACGGGGATCGCTTTTCTGGCAGGACTTATGATCGTTCCCGCAGTAGTGGCCTTTAACGGAGGGGACGCGTCCCTGATCCAGGGAAAGGCCGGTCCGGGACTGATGTTCGGGGTGCTGCCCAAGGTATTTGAATCCTTCCCGCTGGGAGGAGCTGTGGGAGCCATGTTTTTCCTGCTGGTATTTTTTGCGGCCCTTACCTCGTCCATTTCCCTGCTGGAGACGGTGGTATCGATCCTTACGGATAAAATGCGGCTCACCAGGAAAAAGGCCACGATCCTTTCCACTGCCGGGATTCTGATCCTGGGGATCCCGTCCTGTCTGGGCTATGGTCCCTGGGGCCACATTACAGTATTAAAGATGCAGTTCCTGGACTTCTTTGATTTTATATCCAACTCCGTGATGATGCCCATTGTGGCCATTGGAACGTGTATCCTGGTGGGACATGTGGTAGGAAGCCGGTATATTGAGGAGGAGGTGGAGTCCTCCGGCACCTTTAAGAGAAAGAAGATGTACCGGATCATGATCAGGTACGTGGCTCCGGTGATGCTGGCAGCGATCCTGGCAGGAGAGGTCCTTAAATATTTTGGCATTATCAGTATTTAATGGAAAATTTTCCTTTTATATTTGGGAAAGATATGGTAAGATACTATATTATCATGTAAAACAGATAGAAATACAGGAACATAAATGGAGGAATCACTATGGCGGAAAATATAAAACCGGCAGAGGAAACGAAAGAAACAGTTTCTAAAAATTTTATTGAACAGGAAATCGATAAAGACCTGGCGGAGGGCGTATATGACCATGTCCAGACGAGATTCCCACCGGAGCCCAACGGATATCTCCACATCGGACATGCCAAGTCCATTATCCTGAATTCGGGACTGGCAAAGGAATACGGCGGAAAATTCAATCTCCGTTTTGATGATACGAACCCCACGAAGGAAAAAACGGAGTATGTGGAGTCCATCATAAACGACGTGAAATGGCTGGGCGCGGAATTTGAGGACAGGCTGTTTTTTGCGTCTGACTACTTTGACGCAATGTATGAGTGTGCAGTCCATCTGATCAAAAAAGGAAAAGCGTTCGTCTGCGACCTTTCGGCCGATGAGATCCGGGAATACCGGGGAGATTTCAATACTCCGGGAAAAAACAGCCCCTACCGGGACAGAACGGTGGAGGAGAACCTGAAGCTCTTTGAAGAAATGAAGAACGGCGTGTATAAGGACGGGGAAAAGGTGCTCCGCGCCAAGATCGATATGGCGTCCCCCAACATCAATATGAGAGATCCGGTGATCTACCGTGTGGCCCGTATGAGCCATCATAACACTGGAGACAAGTGGTGCATTTATCCCATGTACGACTTTGCCCATCCCATCGAGGATGCCATCGAGCATATCACCCACTCCATCTGTACCCTGGAATTCGAGGATCACAGACCGCTTTATGACTGGGTGGTAAGAGAGTGTGGATTTGAGAATCCGCCGCGTCAGATCGAGTTTGCAAAGCTGTACCTGACCAATGTGGTCACAGGAAAACGCTACATCAAGAAGCTGGTGGAGGACGGGATCGTGGACGGCTGGGACGATCCGCGCCTGGTGACCATCGCTGCTCTCAGAAGGAGAGGCTACACGCCGGAATCCCTGCGGATGTTTGTGGATCTGGTGGGCGTTTCCAAGGCCAACAGCTCTGTGGATTACGCAATGCTGGAATACTGCATCCGGGAGGACTTAAAGCTTAAGAGGCCCAGAATGATGGCGATCCTGGATCCGGTGAAGCTGGTGATCGACAACTATCCGGAAGGGCAGACGGAAATGCTGTCCGTACCCAATAACCTGGAAAATCCGGAAATGGGAGAACGCCAGGTTCCTTTCTCCAGAGAGCTTTATATTGAGCGTGAGGACTTTATGGAGGAGCCGCCGAAAAAATATTTCCGCCTGTTCCCGGGAAATGAGGTCCGCCTCATGAGCGCTTATTTCGTTACATGCACCAGCTTTGAGAAGGATGAAAATGGTAAGGTCACGGTGGTCCACTGTACCTACGATCCGGAGACAAAGAGCGGATCCGGCTTTAACGGCAGAAAGGTCAAGGGAACCATCCACTGGGTTTCTGCAGAACATGCAGGGCAGGTGGAGTGCCGCCTTTATGAGAACATCGTGGATGAGGAAAAGGGCAAGCTGAACGCAGACGGAACGCTGAACCTGAATCCCAATTCCAAAACTGTGACAATGGCTTACGTGGAGCCGGCGCTGATGGAGGCCAGGGCTTATGACAGCTTCCAGTTCGTAAGAAACGGCTTCTACTGCGTGGACTGCAAGGACAGCGAGGAAGGAAAGCCGGTTTATAACCGGATCGTTTCCTTAAAGAGCTCCTTCCGGCTTCCTAAGTAGGGTCTGGAGCAGACAGAGGAAAAACACAGACTGAGATACAAAAGAGGGATGCCCCTGGAAAAAGTTCCGGCGGACATCCCTTTCTGGTATCCAGGAAAAACGGAGGTAAAGATGGAGCTTATGATCCCATTGAGCAGCCAGGATCCCAGGCCGCTGTATGAACAGATCTACCAGTATATAAAAGGAGAGATCCGGAACGGAGGTCTGAAGCCCATGAAAAAGCTGCCCTCTTCCAGGGAACTGGCCAAAAGCCTGAGGGTCAGCCGCAGTACCACCCAGTCGGCTTATGAACAGCTTGTGGCCGAAGGATACCTGGAGGCGTCGTCGAGACGTGGATATTTTGTGGCCGGACTGGATGGGATCCTGCCCCCGGTCGCTCCGGAAAGACGGGCGGTACAGGAAATGTTTCCAGGCCGGAGGGATGGGGAGGCGCCGGATCTCCAGGAGAAAAAATGGAGAGTGGACTTTTCACCCAGGGGAATTGATCTGGATAGCTTCCCCTTTTCCACCTGGAGGCGGATCAGCCGGGCAGTCTTAAAGGAGGAGGACACGGAAATGTTCTTAAAGGGCAGTCCCCAGGGGGATCTTCTTCTGAGGGAGGCCATCCGGGACTACCTTCATGCAGCCCGGGGCGTAAATTGTACGGCGGAACAGATCATCATCGGCGCAGGGAACGAATATCTTCTGATCCTTTTATCCCAGCTTCTGGGCCGGGAGACCGGGATCGCCATGGAGGATCCCACCTATAAGCAGGCATACCGTGTTCTTGGGGGAATGGGCCATCCGGTTTTTCCTGTGGGAATGGATGACAGCGGCTTCCGGGTACAGGAGCTGGAGCGGCTTCCTGCATCCGCAGCCTATGTGATGCCGTCCCATCAGTTTCCCATGGGGATCGTCATGCCGGTGAAGCGGAGGCAGGAGCTTCTGGCCTGGGCCATGAAAGAGCCGGACCGCTATCTGATCGAGGACGACTACGATAGTGAATTCCGTTACAGGGGAAAGCCGATCCCGGCCCTTCAGGGCATGGATGACAGCGGAAGGGTCATTTATATGGGAACCTTTTCAAAGGCCATTGCGCCTGCCATCCGTGTGGGCTATCTGGTGCTCCCTCCCTCGCTGATGGAACGGTATGAAGAGCGGGGATGGTTCTACTCCTCCACAGTGTCCCGTGTAGACCAGCGGATCCTGGCGATGTTCATTGGAGGCGGCTATTTTGAACGCCATCTGAACCGGATGAGGGAGATCTATAAGGGGAAGCATGACCTGCTTCTGGCTTCCTTAAAGCCTCTGGAAAAGGAATTTGAGATCAGCGGAGAATATGCCGGCCTCCATGTTCTTCTTACCTGCCGCGGAGAGAGGACTGAGGAGCAGCTTGAGAAGGCGGCAGAAACGGAGGGGATCCGGGTCTATGGCTTATCGGGATCTTATATTGGAAAAAAGGATACAGAGAGCCGGACAGTGATCCTGGGATACGCCAGCCTGACAGAAGAGAAGATACAGGAAGGGGCAGCGGCTCTGGCTAAGGCCCTCTGCCCGTAGAAGATGAAGTTCCCTTTTCCCCTGCGGTTTTGCGGCTCCAAAAGAGGGAGGGAAAAACGCGCAGGGGAGAGAGGGATCAGATGTTTCCGAAGATCCGGTCCTCGATCAGATGAATCCCGTGCCAGAACATTTCGCAGACGGGCGTTTCCACCCCCAGCTCTTTTCCCAGGCGGACCACTGTACCTGCAAACATATCCACTTCTGTGTGCTTTCCGGCCTCCAGATCCTGGAGGGTGGAGGGCTTGTTCTGATATGGAAGGCGGCCGATGGTGTGTTCCTGCCGGTCGATCTCATTCTGGCCGATGTCCACCCCAAGCCGGTTGGCCACCCGGATCACCTCCCACATGGCGGCGCGGCGGAAATAGTTGGCGTCAGCGCTTTTCTGGAAGGCTCCGAAGGGAATGCCAAACATGGCACAGGTCATATTTTCTCCTACATTGCACATGAATTTAAACCACAGCCCTTTGATCATATCGGGATCGATCTTATAATCGATCCCGCAGCGGTCGAACAGCTCTTTGACGGCCAGGACTTTATCAGAAAAATGGCCGGGATCGTTTTTTTCTTCTCCGAAGTGGATCAGTCCTTTTTCCGGATCGAATTCGGCCTTTCCATCCTTCATGGCGATGCTGACGCGCATATAAGAATAGAGCACATGCTCCTGGCCGTACACATCTGCGGTCTGCTTTTCGCTGTCAATGCCATTGAGGACAGGAAGGATGATGGTTTCCGGTCCCACCTGGTATTTAATATCTTTTAGCGCCTGGGCAAGGTCATATCCCTTTACGGCTATGATCACCAGGTCGGAGGGCCCGTCGTTATCCTCCGGGGTGACGATAGGGAAACGGTAATTGATACCGTTTACAGTCACGCCCTTCTGCTCCAGACGGTCCTTTCTCGCTCCAGATGCCATGATACGGAATCCGGCTCCCAGCTTTTCAGAGATCCGTGGAGCAAAGAAGACCCCCATGGCCCCCAGACCGATCAAAGTCACTTTTTTCATTGGCTTCATAATCCTTTTCTCCCTTCGGTGCGATTCCTTATACAGGCGGCCGCATCCAATGCGCGGACCTGTGTAAATTTTATGTATATTTTATAATAAGAATATTCGGGTGTCAATCGTTCAAAGAAACCCCGGGGAGGGTACAGATTCTTTTTCTGTTTTGTTGACTTTTCGGATGAAAGCTGATATACTCAACCTAAGATATTGTGAAAAATGCATAGATAAAAAAGTAATGTGGGTGCTGTATAAATGGTACCCATATGTGCTGAAAAAAATATGGAATGCATTCCACAATATGGAATATCAGAACTACTAAAGTTTCTAAAAGAAACAAAATGAAGGAGGTGCGGTGAGTATATGTGGACTGGGCAGGAAATGACCTTAGCAGACGGTCTGATGATCTCGGCAGTGGGACTTCTGGTCGTGTTTGCGGCTCTTGCGGCGCTGGCGATCGCGGTCATCATCATTTCTAAGATCATCAATACGGCGGTCAAAGATAAGGCACCGAAGCAGGCGGCTGTGGCGGCGGCTCCGGCCCCGGCGCTGGATGAGGAATCCTATGCAGTGCTTCTCGCAGCAATCAGCGAGGAAGCCAGACTGTCGGGAGAAGAGTTCCGTGTTACAAGCATCAAAGAGCTGTAAGGTGAAGTGAGGACCGAAAAAGCAAACGAAAAAGTGAAAAAAGGAAAGGATGTATTTTATTATGAAATATGTAGCTACTTTAAACGGAAAAAAATATGAGATCGAGATCGAGAGAGTGGAAGAGTACAAGCCCCTGGACAGAGGCGTTACTGTGAACGCTCCGGCTCCCATCCTTGCAAAGGCAGCAGCTCCGGCTCCGGTCCCTGCAGCCCCGGCTCCCGCTCCGGCACCTGCACCAACCCCCGCTCCGGCACCTGCACCGGCAGCAGCTCCGGCTCCCGCAGCAGCAGGCGGACAGTCCGTAGATGCTCCCATGCCTGGTAAGATCCTGGATATCAAGGTGAAGGCCGGCGACGCTGTCAGCTTTGGACAGTGTGTAGTTGTTATGGAAGCCATGAAGATGGAGACTGAGATCGTTGCTCCGGCAGCAGGCACAGTTGCTTCCGTAAACGTAAGCGTAGGCGACGCTGTTGATACAGGCGCTGTTCTGGTGACCTTAAACTAATAGGAGGTGCCCCGTGAATATACTTTCAGTTTTTGGGGAGCTCCTGGCCCAGTCGGGTTTTGCCGCACTGACCTGGCAGCAGGCTGTCATGCTTCTCATTTCCTTCATTTTATTATATCTGGCGATCAAAAAGCAGTTTGAGCCGCTTCTTCTGCTGCCGATTGCCTTCGGTATGTTCCTCGCAAATCTGCCGCTGGCCGGCCTGATGAATGAGGCAGACAACTGGTATAACTCTGGTGTTTTACGGATCATTTACAGCGGCGTGAAATCCAGTCTGTTCCCGTGTCTGATCTTTATGGCCGTAGGTGCCATGACAGACTTCGGTCCCCTGATCGCAAACCCGGTGAGCCTTTTACTTGGCGCAGCCGCCCAGTTCGGCATCTACGTGGCTTTCCTTCTTGCCATGGCAACCGGACTGTTCACACCGGGACAGGCTGCCGCCATCGGTATCATTGGCGGTGCTGACGGCCCGACCGCTATTTACATTGCCAATAACCTGGCTCCGGAGCTGGTGGCTCCCATTGCAGTGGCCGCCTACTCCTATATGGCCCTGATTCCGCTGATCCAGCCGCCGATCATGAAGGCACTCACCACAAAGAAAGAGCGTCAGATCGTTATGAAGCAGCTGCGTAAGGTAAGTAAAGTGGAAAAGATCGTATTCCCCGTATTCGTGGTACTGTTCTGTTCCTTACTGCTTCCGTCCGTTGCTCCCCTGTTAGGTATGCTGATGCTGGGCAACCTGCTCCGTGAATCCGGAGTGACCGGAAGACTTTCCGATACTGCCCAGAACGCGCTGTGCAACATCGTTACCATCATGTTAGGCACCACCGTAGGCGCAACTGCCAACGGCGAGATCTTCTTACGTGTACAGACCATCGCCATCATCTGCATGGGCCTTCTGGCCTTCGCATTTGCGACCGTGGGCGGCGTCCTGTTCGGAAAGCTCCTTTGCGCGCTGACCGGAGGAAAGATCAACCCGCTGATCGGTTCCGCAGGCGTATCCGCAGTTCCCATGGCAGCCCGTGTATCCCAGACCGTCGGAGCCAAGGAAAATCCGACCAACTTCCTTCTGATGCACGCCATGGGCCCCAACGTAGCCGGAGTCATCGGCTCCGCCGTAGCCGCCGGGTATTTTATGCTGATGTTCGGTTAAGCAGAGAGCAGTGCGCAGGATTTCCGGCGGGAGTCTGCACCATGCTCGCATGAGTGCAGAGGAGCGACGGAAATCCTGCATAGGGCGAACGCCCGCGAGCGAGATGGAGCGAAGCGGAATCGAGCTTGCCGCACTGCGGACCAGGCCCCCCCAGGAAACTCCATCCCAGGAGTCTGCGTCATGCCTGCATAGAGCTCAACCGCCCGCGGCCCCTCACAAATAATATTTGACGATTCCATCAGAATTCGGTAGAATTATATCGTATACATAGTGTATTCATAGTATATTTTATAAAGGAGGCTTTATTGTGGCTAATAAAGTTATGTCATTACACGATGCCGTAGAGAAGTACGTTCATGACAACGACGTACTCTGCTTCGGCGGCTTCACCACCAACCGTAAACCTTATGCAGCAGTTTACGAGATCCTTCGTCAGGGAAAGACTGGTTTTGTAGGCTGGTCCGGACCGGCAGGCGGAGACTGGGATATGCTCATCGGCGAGGGCCGTATCAGAGCGTATATCAACTGCTATACCGCCAACTCCGGTTATACAAACGTGGCACGCCGCTTCCGTGCAGCCATTGAGAAGGGTGAGCTGACCTACGAGGATTACTCCCAGGACGTTCTGATGTTACAGCTTCACGCCGCTTCCTTAGGCCTTCCCTACCTCCCCGTAAGAATGATGCAGGGCTCCGGTCTTGTAAAATACTGGGGGATCAGCGAAGAGCAGAGAAAGACCATGGAAGGTGTTGACAACTTAAAATGCGCAGAGATCGAAAACCCGTTTGAGCCGGGCGAAAAGCTGTTAGCTGTTCCGGTTCCGAAGCTGGACTGCGCCATCATCCATGTTCAGCAGGCATCTCCTGATGGAACCTGCATTATCGAAGGCGATGAGTTCCATGATATCGACATTGCCATCGCTGCAAAGCGCACCATCGTAACCTGTGAGGAGATCGTAAGCGATGAGTATATCCGCCGCGATCCCACCAAGACAAGGATCTTCGGCGAGTGTGTAAACGCAGTTGTACGCGCACCCTACGGCGCATGGCCGTCCCAGTGCTACAACTACTACGACGATGATGATAAGGCACTGAAGGAGTACAACAAGGCCTCCATGTACTTAGACGAAGAGGACGCAAAGGCACAGCTCCAGAAGGCTGCCGACAAGGCTGCAAAGGCTGCCGCTGCCAAGCCGGAGGATGAGAAGTTAGCTGCTGCCGCTGAGGCTGCTGCCCAGGCTGCAAAGGACGCTGCCGACGGCACAAAGATCCCGGAGACCTTTAAGGATTACCTGCAGAAGTATGTATACGGCTGTAAGGATCAGGACGACCTTCTTAATGTTATCGGCGGTTCCCGTCTCATGGACCTTAAGAATGAGCCGCACCTTGGCTATTCTACCAGACACTAATTGAGGGGAGGAAAAAGAAAAATGGCTGATTATACAAAGTATACAAAACAGGAAATGCAGGCATATGCCATTGCAAAGAGCATTAAAGAAAATCAGATCGTTATCGTTGGCACAGGCCTTCCGCTCATTGGCGCTTCTCTTGCAAAGCGTGCGGTATGCCCCAGCTGCCATCCCATCGTAGAGAGCGGACTTATGGACTGTTCTCCGGTAGAGGTTCCGCGTTCTGTTGGCGATAACCGTTTCATGGCCCATTGTGCCGTTCAGTGGCCCAACGTCCGTTTCGTTGGCTTTGAGGCCAATGAGTGGCTCCATGACGAGGATCGTCTGATCGCCTTTATCGGCGGCGCACAGATCGACCCCTACGGAAACGTAAACTCCACATGTATCTTCGGAAAGGGTGACTATGTGAAGCCCCAGACCCGTTTCACAGGCTCCGGCGGTGCAAACGGAATCGCTACCTTCTGTAATACTGTGATCATGATGCAGCACCAGAAGAGAAGATTCATGGAGCATGTTGACTACATCACAAGCTGCGGCTGGATGGACGGCCCCGGAGGACGTGAGAGAGCAGGTCTTCCCGGAAACCGCGGTCCGCAGATGGTGGTTACAGACCTTGGTATCATGAAATTCGATGAAGAGACCAAGAGAATGTACCTGGCTTACTACTATCCATTCTCCAGCCCGGAAATGGTACAGGAGAACACCGGCTTTGAGATCGATGTGACCAGAGCTGAGCTCATGGAAGGCCCGGATCCGGAGATCATCCGCCTGATCCGTGAGGAGATCGATCCCGGCCAGGCATTCATCAAGGTTCCGAAGGAAAATAAATAAGCAACAGTGAATGATGTCCCGGAAGGAGAGGGCGGCAGCGCCTTCTCCTCTGGAACACGATATATGAGGAGGAAGAAAAATGGGATATTTTTCCATGCCGAAATATTTCCAGGATATGCCCGTTGTTGGTAAGCCGTTAGTGAATGCCAACGCAGAAAACGAGGCAGAGCTTAAAGAGATCGAGAAGAATATCCATGACAAGGTAGAAGAGATCCTTGCCAAGGGTATTACCACAGAGGAAAAATTAAACGAGCGCGGCCAGCTTTCCGCCATGCAGCGTATCAACGCTCTGGTAGACGAGGGGACCTTCTGCCCGTTAAACAGCCTCTTTAACCCCAACGACAACAAGATGGGTTCCACCAACATCATCAACGGCCTTGGCCGCGTAAACGGCAAATGGGTCTATGTGATCGCATCCGATAACAAGAAAATGGCTGGAACCTGGGAGCCGGGCCAGGCTGAGAACCTGATCCGCTGCTCCGACGCTGCCAAGATGATGAACCTTCCGCTGATCTACTTATTAAACTGCGCGGGCGTTGACTTCCCGTTCCAGGATCAGGTATATCCCAACCGCCGCGGCGGCGGTACTCCGTTCTTCAGAAATGCTGAGTTAAACCAGTTAGGTATTCCGGTGATCGTAGGTATCTACGGAACGAACCCGGCCGGCGGCGGATACCACAGCATTTCCCCGACGATCCTGATCGCCCACAGCCAGGCCAACATGGCAGTCGGCGGAGCAGGCATCCTTTCCGGTATGAATCCCAAGGGGTATATCGATAAGGAAGCCGCTGACCAGATCGTGGCTGCCCAGATCGAGAACGGCAAGAACAAGGTTCCGGCTCCGGGCTCTGTTCCGGTCCACTATGACGAGACCGGTTTCTTCCGTGAGGTTTACGAGAACGATTACGGCGTGATCGAGGGAATCAAGAAATATATCAGCTACCTTCCGGCTTACAACTTAGAGTTCTTCCGGGTAGACGACCAGAAGGCTCCGTTACTTCCGGCAGAGGACCTTTACAGCATCATCCCGTTAAACGGAAAGCGTCCGTATGATATTTACGACGTGATCGGCCGTCTCTTCGACGGTTCCCAGTTATACGAGTACAAGAAGGGCTACGGTCCGGAGATGGTGACCGGTCTTGCCAAGGTCAACGGTCTTTTAGTAGGCGTCATTGCCAACGTACAGGGACTTTTAATGAACTATCCGGAGTATAAGCAGAACTCCGTAGGCGTAGGCGGAAAGTTATACCGTCAGGGCTTGATCAAGATGAACGAGTTCGTGACCCTCTGTGCCCGTGACCGTATCCCGCTGATCTGGCTGCAGGATACCACTGGCATCGATGTAGGCGACGATGCAGAGAAGGCAGAGCTTCTGGGCCTTGGCCAGTCTCTGATCTACTCCATCGAGAACTCCGGTCTTCCGTCCTTAGAGGTTACGCTCCGTAAGGCCAGTGCTGCTGCCCACTATGTACTGGGTGGACCCCAGGGCAACAACACCAACGTTTACTCCATCGGTACCGCTGCCTGTGAATATTATGTAATGCCGGGCGAGACCGCTGCCAACGCAATGTACTCCAGAAAGCTGGTGAAGGCAAGCAAGGCTGGCGAGGATATGCAGCCCATCATCGACAAGATGAACGATATGATCCAGCTGTATCATGAAAAATCCCGTCCGGAATACTGTGCGAAGGTCGGCATGGTGGACGAGATCGTTGACATGACAGAGCTTCGTCCGTATATCCAGGCATTCACCGAGGCTGTTTACCAGAATCCGAAGAGCATCTGCCCGATGCACCAGATGGTAACACCCCGTGCGATCCGCGAGTGGAACGACGCGCATAAGGCCTGATCCTGACTGAAGGCGTGAATTCTGATCCAGACCGGGGGCTCCCCGGTCTGGATAATGTTGTATCAAAGGATATATGATTTCGGCTTGTCCTTTAGGGTGCCTTGTGCTATACTGGGACAGGAAAAAACAAAAAATTCATTGATACAGAAGAAAACCCGGAGGTTCGTATGAGTGCAGTTTATACACTGGGGATCGATGTGGGTTCCACAGCGTCCAAATGTATTATTTTAAAAGATGGCAAGGAGATCGTGGCAAAATCCCTGATCGATGTGGGGGCTGGTACCAGCGGCCCGCAGCGTGCCATCGACGCCGTGCTGGAAGCAGCCGGCATGACAAGAGACCAGATGGCCTACGTTCTGGCCACGGGCTATGGCCGCAATTCCTTAATGGGACTTGCAGATAAGCAGATGAGTGAGCTTTCCTGCCATGCGCGGGGGGCTTCTTTCCTGTTCCCGGAGGCCCATACGGTCATCGATATCGGAGGGCAGGACGTAAAGGTTCTCCGGATCGAGAACGGGACCATGACCAACTTCCAGATGAATGACAAGTGTGCAGCCGGAACCGGCCGTTTCTTAGACGTTATGGCCAGGGTCCTGGAGGTGCGCGTGGAGGATCTGGGAGATCTGGGAGCCCAGTCGAAGAAGCATGTGGGCATCAGCTCCACATGTACCGTATTTGCAGAGAGCGAGGTTATCAGCCAGCTCTCCATGGGTACGGATAAATGCGATATCATCAACGGCATCCATCACTCCGTGGCTGGCCGTGTGGCTGGCCTTGCCCACCGGATCGGCGTGGTAAAGGACCTTGTGATGACCGGAGGTGTAGCTCAGAACAGAGGCGTTGTATCTGCGCTGGAAGAGGAGCTGGGGTGTCCGATCCTCACTTCTCCGCTGACCCAGTATAACGGCGCTTTGGGTGCCGCCCTGTTCGCATGGCAGGCAGCGACCCGCTAAACGGTAAGACAACGGGCCAGAGGGACATGAGCCATGTCTGTCTGGCTGCCGTCGTTTATACATTCAATGAGGAGGATGAATAATTATGGCTAAAAAGCAGGTTAGTCCCGGCGTTCTTGCCCTTCGTAAGGTTGTGGACGACGTTCACAAGGACGCGCGTGAGGCAAAAAAAAGAGGCGAGTTAGTGGGATGGTCTTCTTCCAAATTCCCGTGTGAGCTCGCAGCAGCATTTGACCTGAATGTTATGTATCCCGAGAACCAGGCCGCTGGTATCGCAGCAAACCGCTACGGCGAGATGATGTGCCAGGCAGCCGAGGATCTGGGCTATGACAACGATATCTGCGGATACGCACGTATCAGCCTTGCTTATGCGGCTGGCGTCCGCGTTGCCCGTAAATTTGACTCGGAGACCGGTGAATATATCATCGATCCGTCCACTGGAAAGCCCTTAAAGGATGAGAACGGCAACGTGGTCATCGACGAGGCCACTGGAAAGCCGAAAAAGGATCCGAAGACCCAGACTCCGTACCTGGAGCTTGTAAATATCCTGGAGCTTGAAAAGCTGCCGGATGGACCGGACAAAGAGCGCCGCATCGAGGCCATCTCTCCCATCCGTCAGATGCAGATCCCGCAGCCGGATTTCGTTCTCTGCTGCAACAACATCTGTAACTGTATGACAAAATGGTATGAGAACATTGCCCGTATGTGCAACGTTCCGCTGATCATGATCGACATCCCGTACAATAACACCGTAGATGTTCATGACTCCAACGTGAAGTATGTCCGCGCCCAGTTTGACAAGGCGATCAAACAGTTAGAGGAGCTGACTGGCAAGAAGTTCGACGAGAAGAAATTTGAAAAGGCCTGTGAGAACGCAAACCATACTGCGAAGGCATGGTTAAAGGTTTGTGACTACTTACAGTACAAACCGGCTCCATACTCTGGATTTGACCTGTTCAACCACATGGCTGACGTTGTAACAGCCCGTGCAAGAGTTGAGGCCGCCGAGGCATTTGAGCTTTTAGCCTCCGACCTGGAAGAGACCATCAAGAAGGGCGAGACCACCACGCCGTTCCCGGAGAAATACCGTGTAATGTTCGAGGGTATCCCCTGCTGGCCCAAGCTTCCGGCACTGTTCAAACCGTTAAAGGAGCATGGCGTCAACGTAACAGCCGTTGTTTACGCTCCGGCCTTCGGTTTCGTTTACAACAATATGGACGAGATGGCACGCGCTTATTATAAGGCTCCCAACTCTGTCTGCATCGAGCAGGGCGTTGACTGGCGTGAGGGCATCTGCCGCGACAACAAGGTTGACGGCGTTCTGGTACACTACAATAGAAGCTGTAAGCCGTGGAGCGGCTATATGGCAGAGATGCAGCGCCGCTTTACAAAGGATCTCGGTGTTCCCACTGCCGGCTTTGACGGCGACCAGGCTGACCCGCGTAACTTCAACGCCGCCCAGTACGAGACCCGCGTTCAGGGCCTTGTGGAGGCCATGGAGGCAAACATGCAGGAAAAGGAGGCTAAATAGACCATGAGTATCAACGCATTATTAGATGAATTTAAGGTAAAAGCAGCTACTCCCAAGCAGCAGCTGGCTGAATATAAGGCTCAGGGTAAAAAGGTCATCGGCGTTCTGCCATACTATGCTCCGGAGGAGCTTGTTTACGCAGCCGGTATGGTTCCCATGGGGATCTGGGGGTCCAATAACAAGACCATCAGCCGTGCAAAAGAATACTGTGCGACCTTCTACTGCACCATCGCCCAGCTGGCGCTGGAAATGCTCTTAGACGGGACCATGGATGACCTGGACGGCATCATCACCCCCACCATCTGCGATACGCTCCGTCCCATGAGCCAGAACTTCCGTGTATCCATGGGAGATAAGATGGCAGTTATCTTCTTAGCCCATCCCCAGAACCGTTTTGAGGATTTCGGCCTTCAGTTCTGTATCGACCAGTACAATAATGTAAAGGAAGAGCTGGAGAAGGTATGCGGCCATGAGATCACTGCCGACGCCATCAGGGATGCCATCAAGGTCTACAATAAGAGCCGTGCAGCCCGCCGCGCATTTGTAAAGCTGGCCAACGACCATTGTGATGTGATCACACCCACCAGGCGTTCTGCAGTATTAAAGGCATTCTATTTCATGGAGAAGCCGGCATACACAGAAATGCTGGAGGAATTAAATAAAGAGCTGGAGGCTCTTCCGGTATGCGACTGGAAGGGAACCAAGGTGGTCACCTCCGGTATCATCTGCGATAATCCGAAGCTTCTGGCTGCATTTGAAGAGAACAATGTTGCCATCGCTGCCGATGACGTTGCCCATGAGAGCCGTTCCTTCAACACAGACGTTCCGGAGGATGAGGAATGTCCGATGATGGCTCTGGCAAAACAGTTTGCCAACATCGACCATGACGTTCTCCTTTACGATCCCCAGTCTGAGAAGAACCGCCGCGGCGAGTTCGTTGCCGATCTTGTTAAGAAGAGCGGTGCCCAGGGCCTTGTACTGTTCATGCAGCAGTTCTGTGATCCGGAGGAGATGGAGTATCCGTACTTAAAGAAAGCCCTGGATGATGCAAAGATCCCGCACATCAAACTGGGTATCGACCAGCAGATGCGCGACTTCGGCCAGGCCCAGACTGCGATCCAGGCTTTTGCAGATGTGCTGGAGATGAGCAAATAATAAAAAAGATTTCCGGTCCGCCGACCGGTTTGTGTCGTAACGGTGCTGTAACAATATGAAAGGTTCCGGCAGAGATGGCAAAGGCTGTTTCTGCCGGGGCCTTTTTTGCTTTACGGATCGCAGGTTTTCTGATAAGATAGTCCAAGAAGAAAGAAAAGGGGAGGAGATTATGTTTCTGACAGGTACGAAAAAGATGCTGGGAGACCGGATCTTTTTACAGAAGGCCGTACGCATCGCCCTTCCAGTGGCCATGCAGGGAATGCTGAATACGATCGTAAACCTGGTGGATACCATGATGATCGGGACGCTGGGAGAAACGACCATCGCGGCGGTGGGCCTGGCAAATAAGGTGTTTTTTGTATTTTCACTCCTTGTATTCGGGATCGTCAGCGGGAGCGGAGTCCTGGCGGCCCAGTACTGGGGCAATAATGATGTGAAAAACATAAGAAAGGTGCTGGGACTGGCACTTATGCTGGCACTGGCGGGAGCAGCGGCCTTTATGATCCCGGCCATGGTATGCCCGGAGCTGGTGATGCGGATCTTCACAGTCAGCCCGGAGACCATACGGGTCGGCAGCGCATATCTGGTGGTGGCAGCCGTATCCTATCCGTTTACGGCTTTCACCAACGTTTATGTGGCCATGCTCCGGGCCGTGGGTCAGGTGAAGCTTCCAGTGCTCACAAGCTGCCTGGCGATCGTCGTGAATATCGTTTTGAATTTTCTGCTGATCTTTCCGGCGCGCACCGTTACAGCCGCAGGGCAGGAGATCTTCATCTACGGCGCAGGCCTCGGAGTTGTGGGTGCGGCCCTGGCAACGCTGATCGCCAGGATCGTGGAAGCGGCGGTGCTGGTCCTTGTGGTCTATATGCGGAAATTCCCCATTGCCTGCCGTATCCGGGAGATGTTCGGGTATACAAAGGCGTTTATCCGCCAGTTTGTCAGCACCTGCGCGCCGGTCATTGCCAATGAGTTCATGTGGGGGTTGGGTGTGACCATGTATTCCCTGGCCTATGGACGGATGGGCGATAACGCAGTGGCGGCCGTTACCATCGCCATGACGATCCAGGATATCGTATTCGTTCTGTTCCAGGGGCTGAGCGCCGCCACAGCGGTGATCCTTGGGAATGAGATGGGAGCCGGGCACCTGGAACGGGCGGAGGAGTATGCGGCCAA
Organism: Pilosibacter sp. YYHA0881; assembly: GCF_051602715.1. Classification (GTDB taxonomy): domain Bacteria; phylum Bacillota; class Clostridia; order Lachnospirales; family Lachnospiraceae; genus Alitiscatomonas; species Alitiscatomonas aceti. The sequence goes on along the minus strand of NZ_CP175657.1, from coordinate 898,081 downwards.
TTTCTTCCGGCTGCTGTTCCTCCTGTCGGCTGCCGGAATGGTGATCGTGCTGATGATCCGGGGGCCGATCCTGTCCATTTACCAGATCTCTCCGGAGGTGAAGGAGGACGCGGCCAGATGTCTCCTTACATTCGCCCTGTTCCTGCCGGCAAAGATGTACAATCTGATCTGTATCGTAGGCGTTTTGCGGAGCGGCGGCGACACAAAGATGTGCCTGTTCCTGGATACCAGCGGCGTCTGGTGCATTGGGATCCCCCTGGCGTTTCTGGGCGGGCTTGTGTTCCGTTTCCCGATCTATGTGGTCTATGGAATGGTCATGCTGGAGGAGGTCTATAAGTCGGCGCTGGGATACTGGAGATACCGTCAGAAGAAATGGCTGAGGAATCTGGAGGCGGAGATTTAAATAAGAAAAAAAAGAGGGAGTGTTTCCTGGTCATCAGAACCGATGACCGGAAGCGCTCCCTTCTGGATTTACAAGGATTCAGGCCCTGGAACTGAACAGGGGAGAGTATCCGATGTCCCTGGAAAGATCAGCAGCAAATTTCTGCACATATTCCAGTTGGACCTTTAAAAGCTCTTCGCTGTTTAAGCGGATCGTGGGGGCGATGATGCCGATGGAGCCGGCCAGTTCACCCTCTGAGTTGAAGACAGGGGCTCCGATGCCCACGGCATCGTTGACGTATTCTCCATAGGTGATGGCGTAACCGGACTGACGGATCTTTTTTAACTCGTCACGGAGATCGCCGGCATCCACCCGGGGGAAGGCGTGGTCGTGCTCAATGATCTTGTTCACATATTCCTCAATAAAGGAGGGAGACTGGTAGGCCAGGAGCACCTTGCGGATGGCTCCGCAGTGGAGATACATCTCATAGCCAAATTCCTCCACCACCTTTATGTGGTTGGGACCGTCCACCTTTTCGATCACAAGCCCCTTGTTGCCTACGGGGATCACCAGATAGGAATCCTCCTCGGTCCTGGCAGAAAGGGCGGACAGGAGAGGATGGGCGGCATCCTGTAAACGGATCCCGCTGGCAGCGGCCTTTCCCAGAGGGATCAGCGCAGGCCCCAGACGGTATGTATGTGACCGCTCGTCGCGGATCACATATTTTTTTTCACAGAAGGTCTGGAGGATCCGGTGCACAGTGCTGGGAGGCAGATCGATGGCCTCCGCCAGTTCCGCAATGGAATAGCTGCGGTTCCTTTCCTTCAGTACCTCCAGGATCTCAATGGAGCGTAGAAGGCTCTGGATCATTTTCCGGCACCGTCCGTATCTTCTTCCACTGTGGCTGATTCTGCCGGAACCGGAGAAGCGGCATCCTTTACGGCCTCAGCGGTTTCTTCCTGGGGAGCAGTTTCGGGGGCCGGTTCTGCGTCTTTCGGTCCCTCAGCATTTTTTTCTTCCCCGGCCTTGCACTTTCCGGGTTCCAGCGTAATATACGTGCGTTCTTTGGCGGCGTCACAGGAAGAAGTTCCCTTTCCTGTTTCCCCAGAGGACGTTTCCTCGTCTTCGTAATCATGGAAATCTTTGTCCAGCTCATCATTGAAAGATTTATACTTCAAATAATAGGAAATACCTGCGGCGGCTGCACCGATGGCGGCCCCAAGAGCGATGAGCAGACCTGTTTTTTTCTTGGACATAGTTCATTCTCCTTTCAACCGGCATGAACGTAAACCGATATAGATTAATAATAAGCCATATTCCAGGAAAAAGGAAGGGATATTTGTAAAGAAAATGAAAAAATCCCAAAAAAATTCCATAAAATTAGCACTCGACCCTTGACAGTGCTAATAATGCGTGCTATAACATTACTTGTGAAAAGGAACAGAGATTTTGAAATGTTCTGGAATTTCAACCAATAGAAAAACATAAAGACAGAAATGGCAAGGAGGAGTCAGTAATGAAATTAGTACCATTATTTGACAGGGTTGTTTTAAAACAGTTAGTTGCAGAAGAAACGACAAAGTCCGGTATCGTGCTTCCGGGTCAGGCAAAAGAGAAACCGCAGCAGGCAGAAGTCATTGCCGTTGGACCGGGCGGAGTTGTGGATGGCAAGGAAGTTACCATGCAGGTAAAGGTTGGAGACCAGGTGATCTTCTCTAAGTACTCCGGAACTGAGGTTAAGACGGACGACGCAGAATACATCATCGTAAAACAGAACGATATTCTTGCTGTTATTGAATAAGCAGCGGCGGGAGACCGTAAGGCTGCGGCTGCTCCGGCCTGGCCGGAGAGTATATAATTTGGAGGTAATTGAATCATGGCTAAGGAAATTAAATATGGCGTAGATGCCAGAAAAGCTCTGGAAGCTGGCGTAAATAAACTTGCTGATACCGTCCGCGTGACATTAGGGCCCAAAGGAAGAAACGTGGTCCTGGATAAATCCTTCGGAACACCGCTGATCACCAACGACGGCGTGACCATCGCAAAAGAGATCGAGCTGGAAGACGCTTTTGAAAACATGGGCGCACAGATCTTAAAAGAAGTTGCCACAAAGACCAACGACGTTGCCGGTGACGGTACTACCACCGCAACCGTTCTGGCCCAGGCAATGATCAATGAGGGAATGAAGAACCTGGCAGCAGGTGCAAACCCCATTATTTTAAGAAAAGGAATGAAGAAGGCCACCGACGAGGCTGTGAAGGCCATTGCTGAGATGAGCCAGCCCATCAGCGGCAAGGCACAGATCGCAAGGGTCGCAGCAATCTCCGCTTCCAGCGATGAAGTAGGCGAGATGGTTGCAGATGCCATGGAAAAAGTGACCGGAGACGGCGTGATCACCATCGAAGAGTCCAAGACCATGAAGACCGAGTTGGATCTGGTAGAAGGAATGCAGTTCGACAGAGGCTATATCTCCGCATATATGTGCACAGATATGGAGAAAATGGAAGCCGTTCTGGACGATCCCTACATCCTGATCACAGACAAGAAGATCTCCAACATCAACGATATCCTTCCGTTACTGGAGCAGATCGTGAAGACTGGCGCAAAGCTTCTGATCATTGCCGAGGATATTGAGGGCGAGGCTCTTACGACCCTGATCGTAAACAAATTAAGAGGAACCTTCAGCGTAGTGGGCGTAAAGGCACCGGGCTATGGCGACAGAAGAAAAGAAATGTTAAAGGATATCGCGATCCTCACAGGCGGTACTGTGATCTCCGAGGAGCTGGGTCTTGACCTTAAGGATGCGACCATGGAAGAGCTGGGCCGTGCGAAATCCGTTAAAGTACAGAAAGAGAACACCATCATCGTTGACGGCCTTGGAGATAAGGAAGAGATCGCCAACCGCATCGGCCAGATCAAGGGCCAGATCGAGGAGACGAAATCTGACTTTGACAGAGAAAAGCTCCAGGAGAGACTTGCAAAGCTTTCCGGCGGCGTAGCAGTGATCCGTGTGGGCGCTGCCACAGAGACAGAAATGAAGGAAGCAAAGCTCCGTATGGAAGACGCCCTGGCAGCTACAAAGGCAGCCGTTGAAGAGGGTATCATCGCAGGCGGCGGATCTGCTTACGTTCATGCAGCAGAGAAGGTATCTGCTGTGGTAAGTGGTCTGGAAGGTGATGAGAAGACTGGCGGAAACATCATCTTAAAGGCACTGGAGGCTCCCTTATACCATATCGTTGCCAACGCAGGCCTGGAGGGCTCCGTGATCGTCAACAAGGTAAAAGAGATGGCCACAGGCATGGGCTTTGACGCATACAAAGAAGAGTACGTTGATATGGTAGAAGCAGGGATCCTGGATCCCGCAAAGGTTACAAGAAGCGCATTACAGAACGCTACCAGCGTAGCTTCCACGCTCCTTACGACCGAATCCGTAGTAGCGAACATTAAGGAAGAAACTCCCGCCATGCCCGCCGGCGCCGGCGGAATGGGCGGAATGATGTAGTCCGCGTAAAGCATTGCAAAAAAGGCTGCAGAAACCGGCTCTGGCAAGCTTGCTTGCCAGAGGAGGCTTCGGCGGCCTTTTTTATGAGGCGCACGCCTCTATGAGCAATTTGACAGTCAGTGTCTTATCGGGAAACCAGTTCCACAGCCCAGTCAAATTGCGAATAGCAATGCTTTACCCGCCGGTACTGTTCCGGATTCCATCCTGGCAAGCCTGCTTGCCAGAAGAGGCTTCGGCGGCCTTTTTTATGAGGCGCACGCCCGGCCCTCACCCCTTTTCCATGGCCAGCCGGCTGTTCTGATACTCCCCGGACCAGGTCACGTCCCTGGCGCACCATTCCGGCGGCGTAAAGGCCACGGCGTCCTCCTCCGAGGCAAATTCCACCTCCGCCAGTATGAGGCCCTGGTACGCCCCCTCAAACACGTCCAGCTCAAAGGTCAGATCCGGCCGTCCCTCCACCGGGAGCAGGTACCGCTTTTTCGTAAGGACCTGTCCGTCGGCCTTCTTTAAAAGATGCAGATAGGCCCTTTCATCCAGCGGCAGGTTATACTCCTCCCGTGCCATCAGTCCCCTGGACTTATAGGTCAGATAAAAGGAATCATCCTCCCGCCGGACCCGCACCACAGGCTCCGTGCAGAGATAGGCCTGCTCGATCATGCGGAACGGCCGGGCCTCATAGCCTTTTGGCGGGGCTGTCACAAGAAATTTACGTTCGATCTCCATAGGGCTGTCTCCTTTCCATTGGATGCCGGGAACAGGGAATGCCTGCGCCGGCACCTTTCCGCCTATTATAACACAGGATATGGCGCTGGCCCTAGAATAAGTTTTCTGTAATATAAGAAAAATGTAATAACATTCGGGCCAGAAAGATGATATAATCAAATTACAGGGAAAATAATTTTTACGAAATAAAGAAAAACGGAGGAAATGCTTATGTGGACAAGGGCAGAGCTGAAAGAAAGAGCCAAGGCGTGTCTGCGGAAATATTACTGGGCGGCCTTTGCGGTGAGCCTGGTATTCTCTCTGGTCAGCGGTATCGGAAGTCCGGTTACCCAGCCGGCAGACAGCGGGTACCAGGACGATTACTATGAGGAATATGGATTTGTGGAGGGATTGGGAGACGATCTTCCGGCAGTGGTGGGAAAGATCCCTGCTGTGATCGAGAATGTCCCGGTGGGACCGGGAGTGGTCCAGACCGGCCGGATGATATACGGAGTAATGGCAGGAGTCATGATCGTATTCCTGATCCTGGCCCTGGTCCTGGGGATCTTCGTGATCCCGGTCATTGCGGTGGGTCATAACCGGTACTATATGGAAAGCCGGCTGATGGGCCGGTCGGCGGGCTTTGGAAAGCTTTTGTGGGGCTTTTCCCGCCATTACCTGAATATCGTGCTGACCATGTTCCTGCGGGACCTGATCATCGTCGGCGGAACGTTTTTATGCGTGCTGCCGGGGCTCTATTTTGCCTACTGCTACTACATGGTGCCTTATATCCTGGCGGAAAATCCGGAAATGAAGCCCATGGAAGCCCTGCGGCTTTCCAAGCAGATGATGGAGGGCCATAAAATGAACACATGGCTGCTGGAAATGTCCTTTTTCGGATGGATGTTCCTGGGGGCCATGGCCTGCGGCGTGGGAACCTTCTTCGTGCTCCCGTATTACTACGCCACCTTTGCGGAGCTGTATGCAGTGCTCCGGGCGCCTTACGGCGGGGAGTTAAACGGCTTCGGATATCCGGAGGTGGTACCCACAGGCAGCTTTGGCGGAACGTATGTAAACCAGGCAGACAGCGCCGGAAACGGCCAGTACGGCGGTTACGGCCAGACACAGGGAGGTGCAGACTATGTCGATCATCCACAAGGGAGGTATGGATCCGGCGGAATTTGCGGGCAGGACCATGTACCGTGTAATGGAAACGAAGCAGATGCAGAAGGAAGCGGAGTATTCGGTGGAGGACAGAGTGAAGGAGCGTCCGGCTGGACCGAAGCTTCGGGACAGGGTGCGGAGCATCCTGCAGAAGATCAGAGGGACGAGAGCATAAAGCGGTCCGAGGGCGGCCCGGGCCGGGGATACTACCTAAACGGCGTGTTCCATCCCTACTCAGAGGAGGAAGATAACTAATGGCAAAGGTTTATGCATTCCTGGCGGATGGAATGGAGGAAGTGGAATGCCTGGGCGTGTGCGACGTACTGGCCCGGGCCGGCGTGGAGGTAAAGCTGGTGTCTGTCATGGGAAGATGCCAGGTGACCGGTTCCCATGGGTTCACGGTCACAGCCGACGCGCTGTTTGAGGAGATCACCGACGATGCCGACGTGCTGTTCCTGCCCGGCGGACTTCCGGGGGCAGACCATCTGCGGGACCATGAGGGCCTGGCGGCCATGCTGAAGGCCCACGGGGCAGCCGGGAAACGTCTGGCAGCCATCTGCGCGGCTCCAGGCGTCCTGGGAGGCCTGGGACTTTTAGAAGGGCGCAGGGCCACCTGCTTTCCCGGCTTTGAGGAGAAGCTTGCCGGGGCTGTCTGCACCGGGGAGGGCGTTGTCACCGACGGCCCCGTTACCACTGGAAAGGGCATGGGATGGTCCCTGGACCTGGGGCTTGAGTTGGTGCGTCTCCTTACAGACGGAGAAACAGCGGAAGCCTTAAAAAAGAAGATCCAGTATGACCGTGTTTAGGGCGCTTTTTTAAAAAATAATACTAGTATTTCTAAAAACAGTATGATATAATGCTAAATTGAAGTGTAACGCCCAGAGTGACGGCGTTTCGATATTGGACGGATATGGAAGCCATGTCCGGTACAGATATATTTAAGGAGGAACCCATACAATGAGTTTACAGGTAGAAAAGTTGGAGAAGAATACGGCGAAGCTTACCATCGAAGTGCCGGCAGAAAAATTTGACGCAGCTGTGAAGAATGCTTACAATAAGAGCAAAAGCAGATTCAATATCCCGGGCTTCAGAAAAGGCAAAGCTCCCTTTGAAATGATCAAAAAGATGTACGGAGCAGGCGTATTCTTTGAAGATGCGGCCAACGAAGTGATCGACGAGAGCTATCCGGACGCTGCAAAGGAGAGCGGACTTGTGATCGTTTCCCGCCCCACTGTGGACGTTACCCAGATCGAAGAGGGTAAGGATTTCATCTACACAGCCGTTGTGGCTGTAAAGCCGGAAGTGACCCTGGGCCAGTACAAGGGCGTAGAGGTACAGAAGGTGAAGGCAGATGTGACAGACGCAGATATCGACGCAGAGATCAGCAGCGTGAGAAATAAAAACTCCCGTCTGGTGACCGTTGAGGACAGAGCCGTTGAGAACGGCGATCTGGTGACCATCGACTTCGACGGCTATGTGGACGGAAAGAGATTCGACGGCGGAAAGGGCGACGATTATCCTCTGACCATCGGCTCCCACACCTTCATCGATACCTTCGAGGAGCAGCTGATCGGTAAGAACATCGGCGAGGAGTGCGACGTAAACGTGACCTTCCCGGCTGAGTACCATGTAGAGGACTTAAAGAACAAACCGGCTGTATTCAAGGTAAAGGTAAAAGAGATCCAGAAGAGAGAGCTTCCGGAGGTGAACGATGAGTTTGCCAGCGAAGTATCCGACTTCGATACACTGGAAGAGTACAAGAACGATTTAAGAGTAAAACTCCAGGATGAGAAACAGAAGGCCGCTGACACAGAGATCGAGAACCGTGTTGTGGATAAGGTGGTTGAGAACGCTTCCATGGAGATCGCTGACCAGATGGTTGACGAGGAAGTCAACGGTATGTTAAACGACTATGTGCGCAGACTGGAAAGCCAGGGCATCTCCTTCAAGCAGTATGCAGAGATCACAGGCATGACTGCAGAAAAGATCGGCGAGCAGATGAAGCCCCAGGCTTTAAAGCGGATCCAGACCAGACTGGTCCTGGAGGCTGTTGTAAAGGCTGAGAACATCACTGCCAGCGATGAGGATGTGGACGCACAGTTCGACAAGATGGCTGAAGCCTACAAGATGGAAAAGGACCAGATCAAGGGTATGTTCGGCGAAGAGCAGATCGCCCAGATGAAGGAAGACCTGGCTGTACAGAACGCCATCACCTTCCTTGTAAAAGAGGCAGCTCTGACCGAATAGTCAGAGGTTTCAGTTTTAGAATACGCAGGAGAAACGGGGGTTGCTGCAGCTATGCTGTGACAATCCCCTGTCAAATGTTATGAGCAGGAGGAGAGAATATGAGCTTAGTACCTTACGTACTGGAATCCACCAGCAGAGGCGAGCGTTCCTATGACATTTATTCCAGACTTTTAAAAGACAGGATCATCTTCCTGGGAGAAGAGGTCAATGACGTGACCGCCAGCCTTGTGGTGGCACAGCTTCTGTTCCTGGAGTCTGAAGACCCCAATAAGGATATCAATCTGTACATCAACAGCCCCGGCGGCTCCGTTACAGCCGGTATGGCGATCTACGATACGATGAATTATATCAAATGCGACGTATGCACCACCTGTATCGGAATGGCAGCCAGCATGGGCGCATTCCTGCTTTCCGGCGGCGCCAAAGGAAAGAGGTTCGCTCTCCCCAATGCTGAGATCATGATCCACCAGCCCTCCGGCGGAGCCCAGGGCCAGGCCACAGAGATCAACATCGCGGCTGAGCATATTTTAAAGACCAGAAAGAAATTAAACGAGATCCTGGCTGCCAATACAGGCAAGCCTCTGGAGACCATCGAAAGAGATACAGAGAGGGATAATTACATGTCCGCCCAGGAGGCCATGGAATACGGTCTCATTGACCGCGTGATCACTGGACATTAATATGGAAATTTTTAGAATTGAGGTGTGAACATGCCAGTAAGACCTGAAGACAAGATCCGTTGTTCCTTCTGCGGAAAAAGCCAGGAGCAGGTCAGAAAGATGATCGCAGGCACTGGAAATAATGTATTTATCTGTGATGAATGTATTGAGCTGTGCAGCGAGATCCTGGAAGAGGAGCTGGGTCCCGAAGGGGAGGAAGCGCCGGATTTCGCAGGCATCAATCTGTTAAAGCCCAAGGAGATCAAGGAGTTCCTGGACCAGTACGTGGTGGGACAGGAGGAGGCCAAAAAGGTCCTGTCTGTGTCTGTATACAACCACTATAAGAGGATCACCTCCCAGAGGGAATCCGACATCGAGCTCCAGAAGAGCAATATCCTGATGTTGGGCCCCACAGGCTCTGGAAAGACCTACCTGGCCCAGACCCTGGCAAAGCTTTTAAATGTTCCCTTTGCCATCGCCGACGCCACCACCCTCACGGAGGCGGGATACGTGGGCGAGGATGTGGAGAACATCCTGTTAAAGCTGATCCAGGCGGCGGACAACGATGTGAGCCGGGCGGAGTACGGGATCGTGTATATCGATGAGATCGATAAGATCACCAAAAAGAGCGAGAATGTCTCCATTACCAGGGACGTTTCCGGCGAAGGCGTACAGCAGGCGCTCCTTAAGATCCTGGAGGGAACTGTTGCCAACGTTCCTCCCCAGGGTGGAAGAAAGCATCCCCAGCAGGAGCTGATCCCCATTGACACCACCAATATCCTGTTCATCTGCGGCGGGGCCTTTGACGGCCTGGAGCGGATCGTGGAATCCAGGATGGAGGCCAGCACCATCGGCTTTGGCGCCAAGATCGCCGACCGGAAGCACATGGATGTGGGGGCCCTGTTAAAGCAGGCCATGCCCCAGGATCTGACCAAATTCGGCCTGATCCCGGAATTTGTGGGCCGTGTGCCAGTGATGGTATCCCTGGATCTTCTGGACGAGGACGCCCTGGTGAAGATCCTGACAGAGCCGAAAAACGCCATTACCAAGCAGTATCAGAAGCTGTTTGAGCTGGATGACGTGAAGCTGGAGTTTACCCCCGAGGCGGTCCATTCCATCGCCCATATGGCAGTGGAGAGAAAGACCGGGGCCAGGGGACTGCGTTCCATCATGGAAAACGTCATGATGGATATGATGTATGAGATCCCGTCGGATTCCAATGTGGGGATCTGTACGGTGACCAGCGACGCAGTGGAAGGAAAGGGAAAGCCGGAGATCGTATACCGGGATCTGACGGTTCCCAGAAAGAACCTTTTAGGCAGATCAAAGAAAGACAGTAAGGGCGAGATCGCCTGATAGAGACGGGCTGCTGCAAAGCGAACAGGTTTTACAGCGGCCCATTTTTTCTATATATACAAAAGGAGAATGTTCATGGATGAAAAATTGATGACACTGCCGGTCATTGCGCTCAGAGGGCTGACAGTGCTTCCTGAGATGATCCAGCATTTTGATATCAGCCGGGACAAGTCCATCAGCGCCGTGGAGCACGCCATGGTGGGAGAGCAGAAGGTGTTCCTGGTGACCCAGCGCCAGATCGAGGAGGAGGATCCCGATGCCTCCGGCCTGTTCCAGATCGGTACCATCGCCAGGATCAAGCAGCTGGTGAAGATCCCCGGCGGCCTGGTCCGGGTCATGGTGGAGGGCCTGGAAAGGGCAGAGCTTATCAATCTGCTCCAGGATGATCCGTATCTGGAGGCCGAGGTGGCAGAAGCGCCTCTGATGGAAGAAAACCTGAGCGATACTGTAAAGGAGGCCATGGCCCGCATCGTCAAGGAGAAGCTGGAAGAGTTTGGAAACGGCAATCCCAAGACGGTCAAGGACTTCATGGGCGGGCTTATGGCCATTACGGATCTGAACGAGCTGCTGATCCAGACGGCCGGTCAGTTCCCCTGGGAGTATACGGTGAAGCAGGAGCTTTTGGAGTGCGGTTATGTGAGCCATCTGTATGACCGGGTGGTCTATTATCTGATGCGGGAGATCGAGATCTTAAAGATCAAACGGGATTACCAGGGAAAGGTAAAGGCCAGCATTGACAAAAACCAGAGAGACTATATTTTAAGGGAAGAGCTTAAAGTGATCCAGGAGGAGCTGGGGGAGGAGTATACCGGCTCCGACGCAGACAGCTTCCTGGAGCAGCTGGAGAAGCTCAACGCGGATAAGGAGACAAAGGAAAAGATCCGCAAGGAGATCATGCGGTTCAAGGCGATGCCCGGCGGAAGCCAGGAGGCCAACGTGCTGCGGACCTACATCGAAACAGTGCTGGAGCTTCCCTGGAAAAAGACGTCCCGGGACAACCAGGATATCCGCCATGCGGAAAAGATCCTGGAGGAGGACCATTACGGACTGGAAAAGGTCAAGGAGCGGGTGCTGGAATATCTGGCAGTCCGGGTCCTGACCAAAAAGGGGACCAGCCCCATCCTCTGCCTGGTGGGCCCGCCGGGAACGGGAAAGACCTCCATCGCCCGGTCGGTGGCCAGGGCATTAAATAAGAAATACGTCCGCATCAGCCTGGGCGGCGTCCATGACGAGGCGGAGATCCGCGGTCACAGGAAGACGTATGTGGGCTCCATGCCGGGCCGGATCGCCGAGGCCATGCGCCAGGCGGGCGTGGCCAATCCGCTGATGCTTCTGGACGAGATCGATAAGGTATCCGGCGATTACAAGGGAGATGTGGCATCGGCGCTCCTGGAGGTCCTGGACGGAGAGCAGAACGTGAAGTTCAGGGATCACTATGTGGAGATCCCCCTGGATCTTTCCGGCGTTCTCTTTATCGCCACAGCCAACACCACCCAGACCATCCCCGGTCCTCTTCTGGACCGTATGGAGGTGATCGAGGTATCCAGCTATACGGAAAATGAAAAATTCCATATTGCCAGGAACTACCTGGTGACCAAGCAGCTGGAGCGGAACGGGCTGGATAAAGGAAAGCTCACCATCAGTGATAAGGCCCTGGAAAAGATCATCCACAACTATACCAGAGAAGCCGGCGTCCGGAACCTGGAGCGGCGGATCGGAGAGATCTGCCGGAAGGCGGCCAGGGAATTCCTGGAGAGGGATAAGACCTCTGTACGGGTGACCGAGGCCAACCTGGAAAAATATCTGGGCAAGGAAAAGATCACCTTTGAGGACGCCAACCAGGAGGACCAGGTGGGCATTGTCCGCGGCCTGGCCTGGACCAGCGTAGGGGGAGATACCTTGCAGATCGAGGTCAACGTGATGCCTGGAGACGGAAAGCTTCAGATGACGGGCCAGATGGGTGACGTGATGAAGGAATCGGCCCAGATCGCCCTGACCTATGTGCGCTCTGTCAGCGAGAAATATGAGATCCCCAGGGATTATTTTGAGACCCATGACATGCATCTGCACATTCCGGAGGGAGCCGTTCCCAAGGACGGTCCATCCGCCGGCATCACCATGGCTACGGCCATGCTGTCTGCGGTGACCGGAACAAAGGTCCATGCCAGGGTGGCCATGACCGGAGAGATCACCTTAAGAGGACGGGTGCTCCCCATCGGCGGCTTAAAGGAAAAGACACTGGCGGCCAGGATGGCCCATATGGAAAAGGTCCTGGTGCCGGCGGGCAACCAGCCGGATATGGCAGAGATCTCCAAAGAGATCACAAAAGGCCTTTCCATTGTCTATGTCAAGACCATGGAGGACGTGATCCGGGAGGCGTTCGTTTAAGATCGGAGGACAATATGATCATAAGAAATGTGGAGCTGGAAACTGTCTGCGGCGTGACCAGCAGGCTGCCGGAAAATACTCTTCCAGAGTTTGCGTTTGCGGGAAAGTCCAATGTGGGAAAATCCTCGCTGATCAACGCGCTGATGAACCGGAAGGCTCTGGCCAGGACCTCGGCCCAGCCGGGAAAGACCCAGACCATCAATTTTTATAACATAAACAAAGAGCTGTATTACGTGGACCTGCCGGGATACGGCTATGCAAAGGTGTCCCAGACGGAAAAGGAAAAATGGGGGAAGATGATCGAAAACTATCTCCATAAGTCCAAAATGCTGAAATGCGTGTTCCTTCTGGTGGACATCCGCCATGAGCCGTCGGCCAATGACAGGACCATGTACGAGTGGGTGGTCTACAATGGCTTCCGCCCGGTGATCATCGCCACAAAGCTGGATAAGATCAACCGGAGCCAGATCCAGAAACAGGTGAAGCTCATAAGGAACGGCCTGGGAATGGAAAAGGACGACGTGATCATCCCGTTTTCCGCTGCCAGCAAGCAGGGGAGGGAAGAGATCTGGGCGCTGATCGGGAAGATGGCCGCCGGAGAAGAAAAGGAACAGGAAGAAGGCTCTGGGGAAAACGAGCAGGCCTGATCCGGGAAAAAGAACGGGGGAGCCCATATCGCCATGACATGGGCTCCCCCGGAGCCTTTATACGCCGCTTTTTTGTTTTATGGCCTGCTGGTATGCATCCATCACTGCCAGTCCAAGGGTGACCACGGCAGTGGGGACGGTGACCAGAAGAAAAAATTTCCGGCGGATCCGCCGGATCCGTCTGGAAAGATCAGACCGCTGTCTTTTCATGAAATCCTCCTATTCTGACCGCATTAACGACCGCATGACAAAGGAATAGATCTCCTGGCTCCGCTCCTTCCAGTGGCCGCACATGATCTCGGCCTGATCCTTATCGGGAACGGATACGTCCAGGCTGATGAGCGCGGCTTTTCCCTCCCGCACCTCGCAGTGGACGATGTAATCCTGGTTTGTGGACTTATAGAAATCAGAGATGACGCCCACCTCGCTGCGGAGACGGAATTTATTTTCCTTTAAATAGCCGTCAATGTCGGAGACAATGGCAGGAGAGATATTGGATCCGAAGAAGGAAAGGGTATCCTCCCCTTCCCTGGTGATCTCGTAGCGGGAGGAGTTGTGGATGGACTCCATTTTCAGAAGCCCGGCTTCCCGCAGCTCATTTAAGGCCTGCTGCAACGTAAAGTAGGTGGTGTATTCATGGTCCAGGAAAAAATCCGTGAGCTGGGAATTGGTCAGCGGGAAGTTGACGTGGGCCAGCATATAGAGGATCATGAGTTTATAAAGGGTGATCGGATCCGATAACATAGGCTTACTCCTTTGAATCAATAGGGAACTATCCTTATTTTACAGGTTTCTCCCGGGGGATTCAAGTCCTTTTTCTTTTTTAGGGGACAGCCTGGCGGCGGAGGGGAGGACCTTCCGGGCAGACATGCCCGAATTTCGTCGAAAATGGTAGTGTATTTACCAGTAAAGTATGATATGATAAACTGAAACGATTATGGCGGCCGGGCCTTCAGGGCGGCTGCTGATTATGAAAATCCAGGGTGAAATATTATGAGAGAACGGATCAACCGCCTCGCGCGAGGGATTGTGGATGCGGAGCTGCCGAAGCTGTTTCTTTCTCCGGTGAAGGTGGAGGAAACGCTGGGCAGCGATACCATATATAAACGAGAGCTGTACCTTTCCAGTGAAAATAATCTTTCTATCAAGGGGCTGGCCTACTCCACCCATTCCAGGGTGAGGATCGCCTCCCGGTCCTTCGGCGGCCTGAGAAACCATATTGTGTACGAGGTGGATACCTCCTGGTGCGAAAACGGGGATGTGATCCGCGGAACCATCAATCTGGTGACCAACGGCGGAGAGCTGGAGGTCCCCTTCCTTTTTTGTGTGGAAACCACAGCCTCCATCCGGGTCCTCTCCACCCTGCATACGGTGGAGGATTTTGTGGATCTGGCCCAGAAGGATATGGATCTGGCTCTGCGGCTCATGGAATATAAGGATTTTACGGACGCACCCTTCCTCCAGGACCTGCGGGTACGGGCAGTCTTTGACGGGATCCGAGGCCATGGAAACCGGCAGAACGCCCTGGAGGAGTTTTTCCTGGGGCTGGGAGTGAAGGAGCCGGTGGAGCTGACTCTTTCAGCCGCATCCAAAACGTATGATAATCCGAAAAAACAGGTGAGCGACCGGATCGTCCTCCAGAAAAATGGCTGGGGCTATGTATATATGGAGGTGAAGGCTGACGGGGATTTCATTGAGCTTTCCCAGAAGACCGTGACCCAGGCAGACTTTACGGACGGCCGCTTTGACCTGGCTTTTAAGATCCATCCGGAGCGGCTGCACAGGGGAAAGAACCTGGGGGCCATCCGGTTTTTGACGGTCCACGGAGAAACGGCGGTCCGGATCACGGCCACAGCTGGAAATGAGCTGGGAGCGGCAGCCAGGGACCGGGAGATCACCCGGTCCAGCATAGCCCGGTATCTGACGCTCCGGGAGGAGTATGAAAGCGGGAAAAATGATCCGGCAAAGGTTTTAACGAAGCTCCAGAGGGAGCTGGACGCCATCCGCGGGGCCTGCGGCAGCTCTCTGCTCCACTCCCTGTTCCAGGCGGAGACGTATCTGGATGCGGGACGGCCGGATCAGGCGGCCCTGTGTCTGGACAGCTGCCGGGACCAGATCGCGGCAGAGGAGGAGAGGACCGGGACCCTGTACTGCTTTTACCAGTACCTCCAGTACCGGGTGAACCCCGATGAGACCAGGAGGGATGCGGTGCTGCGGCTTTTGAGAAAGAAGCTGGATAAGCGGAAGGGACGGTTTTATTTACAGCTCCTGCTTTTAAAGATGGAGCCGGAGCTGTTTGAGGAGGGCCCGGCGCTGTTTGACAGCTTCAAGACCCAGTACAGGAACGGATGCCACAGTCCCTTCCTGTATATTGAGGCCTGCCGGCTTCTGGAAAAGGATCCGGCCCTTCTGGTGAATATGGAGCCCTTTGAGATCCATGCTCTGTATTACGGTGTGACCCATGGCATGATAGGAGAGGCGCTGGCCCTGCGGGCCGCGTCCCTGGCCTCTGGGGTGAAATTTTTCCACCGGCTTTACTACCGGCTCCTGGCGGCCCTTTATGAGAAATATCCGGAGAAAGAGATCCTGACGGCGGTGTGCTGTCTGCTGATCAAGGGCAATATGCGCACGGCTGCCTGCTTCCCCTGGTATGAAAAGGGGATCAGGGAGGAGATCAGCCTCACCAGGATCTATGAATATTACCTGTATTCCCTGCCGGCCTCCTATGACCAGATGCTGCCGAAGCAGGTGCTCCTGTATTTTTCTTATGAGCACAGCCACATGGACCGCCGCAGCCGTTCCGTGCTCTACGCCAACGTTCTGACGTATTTAAAGCCCGGAGACAGGCTTTATAAGGCCTATGAGCGGGAAATGGAAAAGTTTGCCATGGAGCAGCTTTTTGAGGGGCGGATCGACCGCTTTCTGGCGGTGATCTACCGGCACATGATCTACCGGGATATCATCGACGCCCAGGTGGCAAGGGTACTGCCGGGGATCTTAAGGGCCAACCGGATCTGCTGCCAGGATGCGTCCATGAAATATGTGGTGGTGGGCAGCGCCCTTCTGGAGGGAGAGGATGCCTATCCCTTAAACGACGGGACGGCGTATGTGCCCTTATATTTTGACGATTGTGTGCTCCTGTTCCAGGATGTGTATGGAAACCGGTATATGGACGTTCCCTATACAAAAGAGCCGGTGTTGGAGGAACGGGAGCTGGAGGAACGGTGCTTTGAAATGTTCCCGGACCACCCCATGCTGAAAATGCGGGCCTGCCTTGGGATCATGGAAAAAGAGGAGATAGACGGAGACGGGATCCGCGTACTCCAGGATGCCCTGGATTCTCTTCCGGTGAAGGAGCTGTACCAGCAGAAAATGCTCACCCGGATCATCGCCTATTATAATGACCCGGCAAGGAACGGTGAGGAGGCCATGAACGAAGAGGGAGGAGCCTATCTTCTCCGGCTGGACAAAAAACGCCTGTCCCGGATGGAACGGGTGGGGATCTGTGAAACGCTGATCAGCCAGGATCTTTATAAGGAAGCCTATGATATGATCCGTGAATTCGGAGAAGAGGGCCTGAAGATCAAACGGCTTTTAAAGCTGTGCACAAAGCTGATCTCACAGAATCTGGCGGAGACGGACGACCTGCTTTTACATATGGCCAGGAGGATCTTCCTGTCCGGAAAAGGCGACGGCGTGATCCTGGATTATCTGTGCAGATACTTCAACGGTGCCAACAGCGATATGTACCGGATCCTGGTACAGGCGGTCCGGGAGCATACAGAAACCTATGATATGGAGGAACGGCTCCTGGCCCAGCTTCTGTTCACCGGAAGCGATAAACACCTGGATACGGTATTCGATCTTTATGCCGGAAGGAAAAAGACCAGCGATGCCATTGTAAAGGCATATTTTACCATCCGCTGCGTGGATTATTTCTTAAAGGACCAGACGCCGGGGGACCGGGTGTTTGCCTATCTGGAGGGGGCCATCAACGGAAGCCAGGAGATCCGGAAGCTGCCGGAGATCTATCTGATGGCCATGACAAAATATTACGCCGGTCTGCCGTCCCTGGAGAAGGAGCAGCAGCAGGTATGCCGCCGGTGTATGGCCGTCCTGCTGGACCAGGGGATGATTTTTGCATATTTTAAGGATCTGGCTCCCTATGTGGACCTTCCGGGAGAACTGCTGGATAAGGAGATCGTGGAGTACCGCGGCGCGCCGGAGGGACGTCCGGTGCTCATGGTCCGTGTTCTTCCCGATGAGGAGGAGTTCCATGAGGAAGAGCTGAAGCCGGTGTATAAGGGGATCTATGTGCGCCAGAAGCTTCTGTTCGAGGGCGAGGTCATGGAATATACCATAAGCGAATATGAGAATGGGGAGCCGGTGGAAAAGGCAAGCGGCAGGATCTCCTGCCGGGAAGCGGCCGCCGGGGACCGGGGAAATCGTTTTTCCGCCCTCAATACCATGGGACTCTGTCTGGCTATGAAGGACGACCGGAGGCTTAAGGAGGCCATGGTGCGGTATGTGACAGAAAGCCAGGCGGCAAAAGAGCTGTTCCCGCTGGCGGAGTAAGAGGAAAATGAAATGGACAAACTGATAATCGGAATCGACCTGTGCGATGCCTATACCCAGGCGGCGGTGGCCGGACGGGATGAGACCTGGGTGATCCCCACGGTCATCTGCCGGAAAAAAACAGACGGCGGGTGGTACGTGGGCGAGGAAGCGTATAAATATACACTGATGGGCGAGGGCGTGATCGTGGACAAGCTCTTAAGCCTGGCTGTAAAGGATGGGACCGCCACCATCTCGTCGGTGAAATACCAGGGAGCAGAGCTTTTAAGGATGTATATGGAACGGATCCTGGCCATGATCCGGGCGGAATATCCGGGTGTGCCGGTGGCCCAGCTGGTGATCTCCCTGGAAAATATGGAAATGAAGCTGATGGACTGTCTTATGGGCTGTGCAGACGCTCTGGGGATCTCCAGGGATCTGGTCCACATTGCCAGCCATACGGAGTGCTTCGTTTACTACGTTCTGAGCCAGAAGCGGGACGTATGGGGCGGCCAGGTGGGGATGTTTTCCCTGTCGGATGAGGCACTGCGGTATTATGAGCTGAAGGTGGTCCAGGGGCCGAGGCAGATGACGGCCTGGGCGGAGCACGAGGATCTGGAGGAGGGCTTCAGCCTTAATGTGCTGGATTCGCCCTCCGGAGCCAGGATGGCCGATCAGATCCTCTGTGCCTGCGGGGAACGGCTTCTCCAGAAAAAGCTGTATTCCTCAATTTTTTTAACGGGAAAGGGCTTTGGAAGGACTGACTGGGCTCCAGAATTTATGAAGCAGGTGTGCCACCGGAGACGGGTGTTTGCGGAGCCATCCCTTTTTGCCCGGGGAGCGGCCTTAAAGGCCGGGGACTATCTGGAGGAGAGATCCTCCTATCCCTTTGTATGTCTGTGTGAGGGAAAATTAAGATCCACGGTGGCTATGGAGGTCATGAAGCGGGACAGCCGGATCCAGATCGCCCTGGCCTCCGCCGGAGAGAGCTGGTATGAGGCCAGGAGCGTTCTGGAGGTGATCCTGGACGGTCAGGAGGAGATCGAGCTGATCATCACATCGCCCCAGAATCCCAAGCAGAAGAGGCTGGTCCGGATCCCGCTGGAGGGCTTTCCCAAACGTCCTCCAAAGACCACCAGGGTGCGGATCGCCGTGGGCTTTCTGGATGAAAGGACCATGGTGGTGAAGATCGTGGACCGGGGCTTTGGAGAGCTGTTCCCGAAAACAGACGCTGAGATCCGTCAGGAGGTGAGAGTATGAGCCTGATCCTGTGCCGTCAGGAACCGGTGACATCCCCCTATTTTGTCGAGGAGCTGGGGGTCCATCTGTATTCCTCCCAGGAACTGAATTACGTGATCTATCATCATCCTCTCCTGGTGATGGAGGATTTTGTGAACGAGCGCCTGGCGGCATTTTTACGGACTGAGCTGAGGCTTCCGTTCCTGGCGGAGCGGATCCAGAAGTGGATCCAGAGCCGGGGGCCGTCGGATGAGCTTCTGTTCTTGATCCTCCAGGACTGCGCTTTCTATACCCAGGCAGAGCAGGCGGCCTACCGGCAGAAGGTGGCGGGCCTTAGGAAGCTGTCCTCCCATGAATATGAAAAGAAAAGGGCCGATTACTTTTACAGCCTGGGGCTTTACGGCCGGTCGGCCTCCATGTACAAACGGATCCTGGACAATGGGGAAGGCAGGAGCTTATCCCATGAATTCAGGGGAAAGGTCTGGAACAACCTGGGAGCCTGCTATGGGGAGCTGTTCTCTTTCCAGAAGGCCATGGACGCCTATGTCTGCGCCTGGAATGAAAAGCCAGAGGCCGCGTATCTGAAGGGGATGTATTTCCTTACAAAGCTGGATCCGGAGCTTTCCATGAAGGACCGGTGCCGGGAGCTTCTGGCTTCCCAGGATACAGAGGGCTGGGACCGGGAGTTTAACGAGGCTCTGGTCAGGGCCGGACAGACGGGACCTGCGGTACGGCTCCAGGAAATTTTCGACAGGGATCCGGAAAAAAGGCTGGAGGGAGCCGCAAAGGTACTGAACCAGTGGAAGCTGGAATACAGGAAGATGCTGTAAAAATACCATAAGGCCCTTGACAAGGAGAAAAGATTCCACTATATTATTGGGTATATGAAAAAGCTGGGAAGAAGAGGAGTACGTACCAGGCGCCAGCAGAGAGGACTGTCCGCAGGCTGAAAGACAGGCCGGGAATGCAGGTACGGAAGGTAGCTTTGGAGCTGAAGCGGTGAGGGGCGAATGCCTGTCCAGCCGTTTCCGGGTGGTTTCCGTTATGGACCGGAAAGATCGCCGCAGCTGCGGTGAATAAAGGTGGTAACGCGGTATTTCGCCCTTTGCATTTGCAGAGGGCGTTTTCTTTTTAAGGAGAATTCTATGATTCGTTTAAGGCCATATAAACCGGGAGACGCCTGGAACCTTTTGGAATGGTGGGAAAACGCCGGTGAGGAAGATTTTTTAATGTGGAGCTGCGGGGAATTTTCATATCCCCTGACCATCGAAGAGCTGGACGGATACTTTGCCCGGTGGTGTCTGCAGGAGACCGACGGCTGGCCGATGACGGCCCTGGATGAAAAGGGAACGCCTGTGGGCCATTTCCTGGTCAGAAAGGCGGATTATGAAGATGCCGAAGCCCGGGTGGGATTTATCGTGACTGCCCCGGAGATCCGGGGAAAGGGCCTGGGAAAGGAATTTGCCGGCCAGATCCTGCGGTATGTATTCCAGGTGCTGGGGATGAAAAAGGCGTCCCTGGCGGTGTTCGATAAAAATACCCAGGCAAAGGCCTGCTATGAGGCCGCAGGCTTTAAGACCGTTTCCCACATACCAGATCATCTGGAGTATAAGGGAACCGTATACGGCGCATACGAAATGGAGGCGTATTCCAATGAATAAGCCCCAGGGCGGCTGCGAAAGCTGCGCGTTTTACGCCTATGATGAGGAATATGAGTATTACGTCTGTGAGGCAGATCTGGATGAGGATGAGATGTCCGCATTTCTGCGGGGCTCGGATTTTTCCTGCCCGTTTTACCAGCCCGGCGATGAGTACCGGGTGGTAAGAAAACAGATGTAGGGATACAAAAGAGATGGAACATAAAGGAGAGGAGCAGTTATGAAAGAACTGGAAAAGACCTATAATCCGGCGGCCATTGAGGACCGTCTGTACCAGAAATGGCTGGACAATAAATATTTCCATGCCGATGCAGAGAGAGGAAAGAGGGAAGGGAAGAAGCCCTTTACCATCGTAATGCCTCCGCCCAATATCACAGGCCAGCTCCATATGGGCCACGCCCTGGACAACACCATGCAGGACATCCTGATCCGCTATAAGAGGATGCAGGGCTACGAGGCCCTTTGGCAGCCGGGTACGGACCATGCGGCCATTGCCACAGAGGTCAAGGTCATCGATAAGCTGAAAAAGGAAGGCATCGACAAGAACGACCTGGGCCGGGAGGGCTTTTTAAAGGAGGCCTGGAAGTGGAAGGACGAGTATGGCAGCCGCATCATCCGCCAGCTCCATAAAATGGGCTCCTCCGCCGACTGGGACCGGGAGCGGTTCACCATGGACGAGGGCTGCTCGGACGCGGTATTAGAGGTGTTCACAAGACTTTACGAAAAAGGCTATATCTATAAGGGCTCCAGGATCATCAACTGGTGTCCCGTATGTAAGACGTCCATCTCCGACGCGGAGGTGAACCACGAGGAGCAGGACGGCTTCTTCTGGCATATCAATTACCCCATCGTGGGCGAGGAAGGACGCTTTGTGGAGATCGCCACCACCCGTCCGGAGACCATGCTGGGAGATACGGCTGTGGCTGTGAACCCGGAGGATGAAAGATATAAGGACCTGATCGGCAAGATGTTAAAGCTGCCGTTAACGGACCGGGAGATCCCGGTGGTGGCCGATGAATACGTGGACAAGGAGTTCGGGACTGGCTGTGTGAAGATCACACCGGCCCATGATCCCAACGACTTTGAGGTGGGAAAGCGCCATAACCTGGAAGAGATCTGCATCATGAATGACGACGCCACCATAAACGTTCCCGGAAAATATTTCGGCATGGACCGTTATGAGGCAAGAAAGGCTATGGTGGAGGATCTGAAGGAGCAGGACCTTCTGGTGAAGGTGGTCCCCCACTCCCATAACGTGGGGACCCATGACCGCTGCGGCACCACAGTAGAGCCCATGGTAAAGCCCCAGTGGTTCGTGCGCATGGACGAAATGGCAAAGCCGGCCATTGAGGCGTTAAAGACCGGAAAGCTGAAATTCGTTCCGGAGAGCTTTGGAAAAACGTATCTCCACTGGCTGGAGGGGATCCGCGACTGGTGCATCTCCAGGCAGCTCTGGTGGGGACACCGGATCCCGGCCTACTACTGCCAGGAGTGCGGCGAGATGGTGGTGGCGAAATCCATGCCGGAAAAATGCCCGAAATGCGGCTGCACCCACTTAAAGCAGGATGAGGATACCCTGGATACCTGGTTCTCCTCTGCTCTCTGGCCCTTCTCTACCTTAGGCTGGCCGGAAAAGACAGAGGAGATGGAGTACTTCTATCCCACAAACGTTCTGGTGACCGGCTACGACATCATCTTCTTCTGGGTGATCCGTATGGTATTCTCCGGCCTGGAGCAGACGGGAGAATGTCCCTTTGACACAGTGCTGATCCATGGACTGGTGCGGGATTCCCAGGGACGGAAGATGAGCAAGTCCTTAGGAAACGGCATCGATCCCTTAGAGGTCATCGACAAATACGGCGCCGATGCCCTCCGCATGACCTTAATGACCGGAAACGCGCCGGGCAATGATATGCGTTTTTACTGGGAGCGGGTGGAGGCCAGCAGAAACTTCGCCAATAAGGTATGGAACGCCAGCCGCTTCATTATGATGAATATTGAAAAGGCTCCGGTCCTGGACGCACAGCCGGCGGATCTGACCATGGCCGATAAGTGGATCCTTTCCAAGGCCAACAGCCTGGTGAAGGAAGTCACTGAAAACATGGATAAGTTCGAGCTGGGCATCGCCCTCCAGAAGGTCTATGACTTTATCTGGGAGGAATTCTGCGACTGGTACATCGAGATGGTGAAGCCACGTCTCTGGGATGATAACGATACCACCAAGGCTGCGGCCATCTGGACCTTACGGACGGTGCTCATGGATTCCTTAAAGCTCCTGCACCCGTTCATGCCCTTTATCACAGAGGAGATCTTCTGCAACCTGCAGGAGGAGGAGCCGTCCATCATGATCTCTTCCTGGCCGGTCTACAAGGAGGAAAGGAACTTTGGTCCCGAGGAGCATGCCGTGGAGATCATCAAGGGAGCCGTGAGGGCGATCCGGAACGTGCGTACCTCCATGAACGTTCCGCCCAGCAAAAAGGCCAAGGTATTCGTGGTTTCTGAGGACCAGGAGGTACGGGAGATCTTTGAGCACAGTAAGGTATTCTTCGGGACCCTGGGTTATGCCAGCGAGGTAGCGATCCAGGCAGATAAGAACGGCATTGCTGAGGACGCCGTATCCGCAGTAGCTCCCCAGGCGGCCATTTATATGCCGTTTGCAGAGCTGGTGGACATCGAGAAGGAAGTAGAGCGTCTGAAAAAAGAGGAGGAGCGCCTGGCAAAGGAGCTTGCCCGGGTAAACGGAATGTTAAATAACGAGAAATTCGTTTCCAGAGCGCCCCAGGCCAAGATCGATGAGGAGAAGGCGAAGCTTTCCAAATATACCCAGATGATGGACCAGGTAAAGGAGCGTCTGGGCCAGCTTGTAAAATAAAAAAATTCCAGAGATCACCAGACTGCCGCAGGCTGTCGAAACAGAACGATGGGTTCTGCTTGCAGGCAGTCTGGATTTCTAGTATGATGGGAGGTACAGGCGGTATGAAAAGGAAACAGAAAGAAACGGCAGAACAGTACCTGGAACGGATCCCGTCCTTTGCGAAAAAAAAGAGCGGGATGGAGGATGTGAGGGCATTTCTGGAGCTTCTTGGAAGCCCGGACAGGGGAATGAAGATCTTCCATGTGGCCGGGACCAACGGAAAGGGCTCTGTGTGCGCCTTTCTGTCCTCGGCCTTAAAAGAGGCCGGGCTTTGCTGCGGAGCCTTTACCTCGCCCCATCTTTCGGATATCCGGGAACGGTTTCTGATCCAGGGGGAGATGGTCTCACGGGAGGCTTTTGACCAGGCCTTTGAGACCGTATACGGGGCCGCCGGCCAGTGGACCGCCCAGGGGAAGCCGCATCCCACGTATTTTGAGTTTCTTTTTTATATGGGGATGGTGCTGTTTTCCAGAGCCGGGACGGAGGTCCTGGTGCTGGAGACCGGTATGGGAGGCCTTTACGATGTGACAAATGTGGTGGAACATCCCCTGGTCTCTGTGATCACGTCTGTGAGCATCGACCATACGGCCTTTCTGGGCCATACGGCCGGTGAGATCGCAGTACATAAGGCAGGGATCATAAAGCCCGGCTGTCCGGCCGTCTATGACGATTCCTGTCCGGAGGCGGAGGCTGTGATCCTTGAAACGGCAGAAAAGAAAGGGAGTCCGGCGTTCCCGGTGGGATGCGTCCCCTTCCGCCTGGAGGGGGAAACGCTGGTCTTCCAGTGGGATTACCTGGGAAAGACAGAGGAATTTACCGTGGGCTTTCCGGCCCCCTACCAGGCAGAGAACGCAGCCCTGGCGGTGACGGCCCTTTCTGTGTCCGGTCTTGGGATCCCGGCAGAAGCCGTGCGCCGGGGCTTAAGGAGCGCCAGATGGCCGGCCAGGATGGAACGCCTGCTTCCCGGGGTC
This sequence comes from Pilosibacter sp. YYHA0881, assembly GCF_051602715.1. Taxonomy (GTDB): domain Bacteria; phylum Bacillota; class Clostridia; order Lachnospirales; family Lachnospiraceae; genus Alitiscatomonas; species Alitiscatomonas aceti. The sequence continues at coordinate 873,698 of NZ_CP175657.1, read as the reverse complement.
TATCTGGACGGCGCCCATAATGAGGACGGGATCCGGGCCTTTCTGGAGGCGGCCTGTCTTTTAAAGCGGGAACGGAGACCGGAGACCACCAGGCTTTTATTTGCCGTGGCAGCGGACAAGGAGTACGGACGGATGCTGGAAGAGATCGGCCGGAGCCTTCAGCCGGATGAATGTTATCTGACGGCGGCGGATACCTCCAGGGCCCTTTCCGTGGACGGGCTTTTCCAGGCGGCCAGGGAGCGGATGCCGGAAACAGCCAGGATCCGCTGCTTTGAAACTACGAAAAAAGCCTTTGAGGCACTGCTGGCAGACCGGACCGGCCAGGATCTTTCGTTTATTGCAGGATCCCTTTATCTGGCTGGCGAGATCCGGACGGCGGCAGCGGCCTGGATGGAGGAAGAACGATGATCGATTTTGAGGAAGAGATCCAGCGGTTTAAGCCCAGCCTTGAGGTGGAGGCAGTCAGCGACGCCATTATAAAGAGCGATCTGACGGATATGGCAGACATCATGATGGAGATCATGAAGGAGATAAAGGAAAAATAATCTATGGACTATTTGCAGAAGATCCAGTTTGCGGCCAACAGCTACTATAACCGCGGCCTGGAAATGGCGAAGGAAAGAGATCTTTCCGGGGCCGCGCTGTACCTGAAGAGGGCGCTGCAGTTCAACAAATATCATACGGACGCCAGGAATCTCCTGGGACTGATCTTTTATGAGATGGGGGAGACCTCTGATGCGCTGACCCAGTGGGTCATCAGCATCAATCTCCAGCCGGAGAATAACCGGGCGGACCATTATCTGGATGAGGTCCAGAGGAAGCCGGGCCAGCTGGAGATCGCCAGCCAGACCATAAAAAAGTATAACCAGGCGCTGTTCCATGCCCAGGGCGGCAGCGACGACCTGGCGGTCCTGCAGCTGAAGCGGATCGTGGAGGAAAAGCCCAACTTTGTAAAGGCCCATCTGCTCCTGGCCCTTCTTTATATGGAGCACGGGGATCATACAAAGGCGGGAAAGTCCCTTTTTAAGGTCTTACAGATCGATAAGACCAACCAGAAGGCCCAGCGGTACATGGAATATGTGAAATCCAGGACCGGAAAGGCCGATGTGGAAAAGCGGAAGATGAAAAACGCCTTTTCCCACCGGGAGATGCAGGACGATGACGTGATCCTGCCGCCCACCTACAAGGAAAATACCGGCTGGCAGTCCATCATCAACATTGCCATCGGTCTGGTCCTGGGGGCGGTGCTGGTGGTGTTTATGGTGATGCCGGCCAGGGAGCGTTCGCTGAATTATGAGCATAACCAGGAGATGCGGGCCTACGCCGATAAGCTGAACCTGGCCAACCAGAAGGCCGACAGTCTCCAGAAGGAGGCGGACCAGTACCGCCAGGAAAAGGAGGCGGCGGAGGAAAACCTAAGCAGCCTCATGGGCGATTCAGACAGCACCCTGTCCCAGTACGGGACCATGGTACAGATCCTAAACGCCTGGAGGAAGGGAGACATCCAGACGGCAGTACAGCTTTATATCGGCCTGGACCAGAGTAAGATTACCGATGAGAGCATGGCCGGCGTCCTGGGAGAGCTCCAGGCAGAAATGAATGCCAGCGCCCCGGCGGTCTTAGAAAGCCTGGGAGCCCAGAGCACAGCGGCCGGAGATTATGACACGGCCCTTCACTACTACGAAAAATATATGGAGATCAACGATAAGAATCCCCAGATCATCTTCAACATGGCCATGATCTATAAGACCAAAGGCGATGAGGAGACGGCGGACCAGCTGTTCGGCCAGGTGATTATGAACTTTGCCGATTCACCGCTGGCGGAATCGGCCAGGGCAGAGCGGGGATATTAGCGGAGACAGGCGCATGCCTGATGAAAAAGACCTTACAGAAGAAAAGCTGCAGGGTCTTTTTTTATGTCATAGGAAAGGAGACATAGTATGGAACCATCATTTATTTATGAGGCCAAGGGCCGGACCCTGGTGATCCATCTGCCCAGGGAGCTGGACCACCACAACTGCCGGAACCTGAAATATGAGACGGATCTGCTCATGGCAGAAAATTATATTTCCAGGATCCTTTTTGATTTTACAGGGACGGAGTTCATGGACAGCTCTGGTATCGGCATCCTGCTGAACCGGTACAAGGAGATGAAGGCCAGCGGCGGGAAGACCTGTCTTTACGGAGCAGGTCCCCAGGTACTGCGGGTGTTAAAGATCGCCGGGATCCCGGCGCTGATGGAGATGTATGATTCAGAAGAGGCGGCCTTTGGCGGCCAGGGGGTGGAGATGCCATGAAAAAGAGAGAAGTCGTAACCATAAAAATGGACAGTGTATCAGAAAATGAGGAGTTCGCCCGGGTGGCGGTGGCGGTGTTTTTAAGCCGCATGGACCCGACCCTGGAGGAGATCGAGGATGTGAAGACAGCAGTGTCTGAGGCAGTGACCAATGCGGTGATCCACGGCTACCAGGGAGGAGAGGGTACCATTACCCTGGAGGTGTCGGTGGAGGAGGACGTTCTGACGGTGCTGGTCCAGGATGAGGGCGTGGGGATCCGGGATGTGGCAAAGGCCATGGAGCCCATGTACACCACAGCACCGGACGGGGAGCGGTCCGGCATGGGCTTTTCATTTATGGAGGCCTTTATGGATCAGGTGGAGGTGGTGTCCGCCCCAGGCTCCGGCACCACAGTGACCATGAGAAAGAAAATCGGCAGGTGACGCAGATGACAGACACCATGGAGTACATCAGACGGGCACACCAGGGAGATAAAGAAGCCAGGGATGCGCTGGTTACAGAGAACATGGGACTGATCTGGAGCATCGTCCGGCGGTTTGCGGGCCGCGGCTATGAGCTGGAGGACCTGTTCCAGATCGGGAGCATCGGGCTTATGAAGGCCATCGACAAGTTCGATCTGTCCATGGATGTAAAGCTTTCCACCTATGCGGTCCCCATGATCACTGGAGAGATCCGGAGGTTTCTCCGGGACGACGGCATGATCAAGGTGAGCCGTCCCTTAAAGGAGCTGGCCGCAAAGACCGGGGCCGCCAGGGAACGGCTGGAGTTTTCCCTGGGCCGGGAGCCCACCATCGAGGAGCTGGCAAGGGAGGTGGGAGCCAGCCGCGAGGAGGTGGCCGCATCCCTGGAGGCGGGGGCGGAGGTGGAGTCCATTTACCGCCCTGTGGGCCGGGATGATGAAAACGGCGGCTGTCTCATGGACCGGATCGCAGAAAAAAATTCAGAGAATGACCGGGTCTTAAACCGTATGGTCTTAACGGCGCTTTTAAAGGACCTGGGAGAGCAGGAGCAGCAGATCATCTTAAAACGGTATTTTGAGAATAAGACACAGACCGTCATTGCATCGGAGCTGGGTATCTCCCAGGTCCAGGTCTCAAGACTGGAAAAAAAGATCCTGAGGCAGCTAAGGGAGCGGATGCTGGAATAATAAAACAGAGTCTGTGCATACTAGGGATAAAAGGAAAGAAGGAGAGACCAATGAAACACGGACTTCAGATTTTTGCATCGGCAATGTTTTTTGCTGTCATTGTATTTATGGTCTGGTATATGATCTGCGGCATGCAGGGAGCAGAGGAGGGACCGGAGGGGACCCTGGTCTTCCACGAGGACGGGAAGCTGGTGGAGCTTTGAGCGATACGGTCTATATAAAGATATCCCAGAGCACAGAGGTGCATGAGCCGGAGGTAAGGGTAAAGGATATCGCCCAGGTCCACTGCCGGAATAAGGCGGCGGAGGCCAGGATCAAGGCCCTTAAGGTCACATCCTTTAAGGAGCGGGACCGGGAGGCCTCTTATGTGGGGAGTGTCATGGATCTTCTGGAGGAGCTGGAAGGGACTGGCTCCTCCATCCAGATAAACAGTGTCGGGGAAACGGATTTTATCGTTTCATATAATCCACAGATAAAGCGAAGAGCAGCCCTCCAGTGGATGAAAACGGCCTTTGTATCGGCGGTCTCCTTCTGTGGAGCGGCCTTTGCCATCATGACCTTCAATAACGACGCCAATGTCACCGACGTGTTCGGAAATCTTTACCGGCTCATCATGGGGGCAGAGCCCCAGGGGATCACGGTTCTGGAGATCTCGTATTCAGTGGGGCTTTCCCTGGGGATCCTGGTGTTTTTCAACCATTTTGCTTCCTGGAAGATCACCGTGGACCCGACTCCCATTGAAGTGGAGATGCGGCTTTATGAGGAGAACCTGGATAAGGCCCTGATCCAGAATGCCGGAAGGAAGGAGGCGCAGACCGATGTACGGTAAGCTGGCTCTCTGCTTCATCGGACTCAGCTCCGGAGGAGTCATCGCCGCAGGGATTTTTGCCTTTCTGGCCATCATCGGCGTGTTTCCTCGGCTCATCGGAGTGACACACACAAGATGTCATGTGATCCTTTACGAGACCCTGCTGATCCTGGGGGGAACGGCCGGGAACCTTATGGACCTGTTCCATCTGCCCCTGGCAGGAGCCGGAACTGCGTTCCTGGCCCTGTGGGGACTGGCCCTGGGAGTGTTCGTGGGGTGCCTGGTGATGTCCCTGGCAGAGACCTTAAAGGCGCTTCCAGTGCTGGGACGGCGTCTGGGGCTTGCGGTGGGGATCCAGTATCTGATCCTTTCCATTGCCGCCGGGAAATTCGTAGGAGCCATGGTCTATTTTTCCAGAGGATTTGGAGGTAACTGATGGAGATCGAGAAAAAAGAATACGGAACGTACGTCAAGGAGATCACCCCGGTCCACAGCACTGTAAAAAATATGCTACGGGCATTTCTTGCGGGAGGGGCGGTCTGCACCATAGGACAGGCCTGTCTGGGCCTTTACGGCACCATGGGCATGGAGAAGGAGACGGCTGCGGCCTGGACCACCTTAACGCTTATTGCCGCCAGCGTGCTCTTAACGGGCCTTGGACTTTACCAGAGGATCGTGAAATTCGCAGGCGCAGGAGCTCTGGTGCCCATTACAGGCTTTGCCAATTCTGTGGCGGCCGCAGCCATCGAATACCGGGCTGAGGGCCATGTGTTCGGTATCGGCTGTAAGATCTTTACCATCGCCGGTCCGGTGATCCTGTATGGGATCTTTGCCAGCTGGGCCCTGGGACTGGTATACTGGATGGGAGAGGCCCTGGGGCTCCTTCCGCTCTGATCCGGGTACGGAAGCTGGAAAAAAGGATACTGCAAAGGCGGCTGCGGCGCTGCTTTTACGGTATCTTTTTTTGTTTTGGGGAAAGACCGGCAGACGGTAAAGGTAAGGGATCACATAGGATCAGACAGAAATTTCGGGATAACAGATAGGATTTTTTAGGGTTTCTGATATAATAAACGGAGTCCGACGGAGCCGGTCCCGATAAAAACAGTTATTCTGAAGGAGGTTTTTTATGCTCCCTGTGATTGTCTGTGATGATGATTCTTTTACACTCCATACTATTTCCGAGCTGCTAAAGCGATCCATAGAAAGCTGTGGACAGAATGCCAGGATCGCCTGCCTTACCGCTTCGGGCAGGGAACTGCTGGGCTTTATACAGAAAAATCCGGGGACCTATCTCTATTTCCTGGATTTTGATCTGGGCAGGCAGGAGCTGAACGGGATCGATCTGGTCCGGCAGATCTACCAGACCGATCCCCAGGGAAAGATCGTATTTGTGACCAGCCATACAGATAAGGGGATGGAGATCCTGAAAAGCGGCATACAGGCCCTTGGCTTTATTGAAAAGTCCCTGGATCATGAGAAAATGGTCCGTGAATTCAGCCGCTATCTGACGCTTGCCTCGCCCCGGAAGGAGGAGAGAGGATGCAGGCCCTCAATCGAGATCCCGTTAGGGATCGACGAAACAGTGCGGCTGCCCATCGACGATATCTGCTATGTGGATTCTGTGAAAACCGTTGCCCATTCCATCTGCTACCATACCCTCGACGGCTCTGCGGTCACAGTGCGGGACACCATGGATCACGCACAGGAGCTGCTGGGGGACCGCTTTATCAGATGCCACCGCTCCGTACTGGTCAACCAGTCCCATGTGCTTTCCCTGGAGAACGGCATGCTCCGTCTTTCCAATGGCGAAGCGGTCTCCTGTGCTTTTGGAAAGAGAAAGCTGATGGCAGGATACTGCATCAGAAGAAAGGAGTTTTCCGATGGTTGTTGATATCTTTTCAAGCAAGGGTTCCCATATGCCCTTTTCCCGGATGCTGCCGGACGTCCTGGAAGAGCTGGGCATTTTTGCTCTGCATTTTGTCTTTTTATGCGGGATCCTTTTTCTTGTAAAACGTTTCCGATCCAGACTGCTGGCGCTTTCAGCCGCATTCCTGATGCCGTTCTTCCAGCTTTTTTTTGTCTGGAAGGTCAGCATCCATTCGGAAGTATTCCTTTCTGTGGCTCTTGCATTCCTTCTGACCGTCCAGATCCGGCTTCTGGACCTGATCCCATTCCATACGGAGGATCTCCTGTTCCTTTTTGCTGCTTTTCTGTTTCCGGCAAGGCTGTTCAATTCCACCTCCGTCCTGCTGGGGCATCTCTGGCTGTTCTGGCTGATCTTCTGTACATATCATACAGCTGTCAGACTGAGCCTTCACAGCCTCCGGGGGAACCAGTTTTTCTGCTATCTCTCGTTTGTGGTCCTGTCTGTTTCCGCCTATGGATTTTTCCTGGCCATCCATTTTGCCGTTCCCTTTTTCCAGAAGGCCTTTGGAAACCATGCGCTGGCGCTTGTCGCCGTCACAGGGCTGTATCTGCTTTTGGGAGCAGGAGCTGTCTGGCTTTCTGCGCCATCGTTTGGGGGATGCCGTGGAAAGGCTGAATCAGCTCGGGAAAAAATATCCGGCCATAGAATCCTACTATTTTCTATGCTCCGCTCTGATTCTTTCGTTTTGTACAGCCATGTTCCTGCCCTTTTCCATTATGTCCTCCCAGAATATGCTGGTGTTTCTCTTATTTCCGGCCTTATGCCTGGTTTTCCTGGCGATCCAGCTCCTGTTTTTCCGGCTGCTGTTCCGGGTGGCCTTTTATAAAGATTACGCGTCCTTCAGCCAGCTGGAAAAAGAAGGTCTCGCTTCCTATTACCAGAATCTCAGAGGGACCCTTTCGGCGATGCAGGATATCCGCCACGACATTAAAAATATTTTCTTTACTATGGGAAATTTCGTGAATGAAAGTGAAAATCAGGAAATGAAGGACTTTTTCTGGAAAAGGATCTATCCCTATGCCCAGGACACCATCCGCCAGAGCGAGCTGCTTTCCTCCATCTGTCAGTTGCCCTCTGAGCCGCTGCGGGCATTTTTCTTTTTGAAGGTTTCCCAGGCCTTACAGCAGAAGGCATCCATTTCCATGATGGTCCAGGTCCTTCCCGAAGAGTGGCAGGCGGGCATGGATCCCATCGACCTGACCCGTATCCTTGGGATCCTGATGGACAACGCCATTGAGGAAGCTCTTCTGGTCCCTGGAGGTATGATCGAGATCCGCATCACAGGAAAGCCCTATGGCTGCTCCTATACCATCAGAAATTCTGTTACCCGCCAGACCATGCAGAGAGGAGTCCATACAGGAGAAAGTACCAAAGGAAACGGGAGGGGAAGAGGCCTGGCCATCGTCCAGGAACTTTTAGAGGCCTACCGCAACGCCGCATTGAATTCCTGCCTGTTGGAAGACACCTTTATCCAGAGCCTTACATTATCATGGGACCACCCTTTGTCCTGAACATACAGAAATTGTCCTGAACCCGGCCGGCAGTTTCCTTTTCATGACGTCCCTTATACCATTCGGGCCAGATCCCCCAAAGATCTGGCCTTTTGTGTTATGATCGGGCAGATGAAAGGAGACAACGCTTATGAAACAACCAATCTGGAAACCATTTTTCTGCCTGCTGCACCAGGCCAGACTGCCATATTTTTATATCCTGCTCTATACGCTGCTGTCCATATCGGCCAGCCAGCTGTATCTGCTGTTTCCTTCATATACCCAGCAGATCATGCAGGGAAACATAAATCAGACCATGGCCCTCATGGTGGCCGCTGTTGTCCTTGGCCAGGCGTTCGTCACCTCCGTAAACCAGTTTGTGCTGGCAGCTGCCAGTGCGAAGGTGACGTTACGCTTCCGGGAAATGATATGGGGACAGATCCTCCGGCTGCCGGTCCCTTTTTTCGACGGCCAGCCATCCGGGAATCTGATCAGCCGCATCACACAGGATACTTCAAAGCTCAGCGACCTGACAGCCACTCTTCCTGGAAACGTATTATCGTCGCTTTATATGTTTTTTGGAGCCTTTGGGATCCTGTTTTCCTATCACTGGAAGCTGGCCGCCCTGGAAGCCGTTATGATACCGTTTCTGTATGGTCTTGGAGTTTGGCAGGGAAGGATCCAGTTTTCATGGAACCAGAAGATCCAGGAAAAGATCGCAGGGCTTACGGGCCACCTGTCTGAGATCCTGTCCAGTCCGGCTCTTGTAAAAGGCTTTTGTGCAGAAGAATGGGAGACAAAACGGGGATCAGGCTGGATCAGCCAGCTGTTCCAGGCGGATTTTTTCAGATCTCTGATCAATACGCTCCTGCTCCAGCTGAAAAACCTCGCTTCCCTGATCCATACGGCAGCCATGATCGGACTGGGATTGTGGATGATCTCCCGTAAAGAGATCACCATTGACGTATGGGTGGCATTTTACCTATACTCCCAGAATCTTCTGAACTCTTTTTCCAGGATCATGAGTATATGGACCACGGTCAAGTCTGCCCAGGGAGCCGTCCGCCGGATCACGGAGCTTATGGAGGAATCCACAGAAACCTCTGGCTCTTCCGCTGATTCAGGCTTTGTCCAGGGGGATATAAGCTTCCGGGACGTGACGTTTTCCTATGGAGAGAAGCCGGTCCTGGAACATCTTACCTTTACAGCCGCAGAGGGAAAAATGACGGCGCTCATTGGGTCCAGCGGGGCTGGAAAAACCACCGTTTTCCAGCTTCTGGAACGCTTTTATACCCCGGACCGGGGAATGATCCGGATCGGCGGCAGGGATATTTCTTCTTTTCCTCTGGAGGAATGGAGGCGTATGATCGGTTACGCTCCCCAGGCTCCCTTCCTTTTTTCTGGGACGATCCGGGAAAATATCCTTTACGGTGTCCACAGGCCCGTTACAGACCAGGAGCTCTGCCGGGCCATACAGGACTCCTGCTGTGAGGAGTTTATCAGCGCCATGCCCCATGGCCTTATGACACGGCTGGGCGAAAATGGCAGCGGGCTTTCCGGCGGCCAGCGCCAGAGGCTTTCCCTTGCCAGGCTCTTTCTTCAAAATCCCAGGATCCTGCTTCTGGATGAAGTGACTGCAAATCTCGATCCGGAATCAGAATATATGGTAGAGCTGGCCCTGGCCCGTCTTAGAAAAGGGCGGACCACCCTGGTCATCGCCCACAGAAGGTCTGCCGTTAAAGACGCCGATCAGATCATCGTACTGAAAGGACAGGAATCCGGTCCGTCTGTTCCAGAAAGGAGTTTACTATGAAACGAAAAAATGATCAGTCCTGGAAGCCATTGGCCCATATTTTGTCTGCCTGCGGGATCCCATGGATCTGGTATCTGGCCGACTTTATTTTTAGCCTTCTCATTTCCATGGTCACAGTCCGTCTTCCACAGATGACCGGAGCCATTATGCAGGGAGAGATTTTTGATAAGGGACTGCTGGCGGATTATGTGGGGATCACGGTTTTCTCCATGCTGCTTGCCTTTTTTTCCACGGTATTCGGCTCCTGGATCAGCCTTCATACAGACCGGGTCCTTCGGAAAAAAATATGGGAACATTTTTTATATCTTCCCATGACCATATATCAGACGTATAAGCCTTCTTCCCTGATCAGCCGTATCACCCAGGATACCTCCGGAATCAGCTATGGGATCTCCAGCTGCATTGGCGTGCTCACCAATACCTGGACGATTTTCCTTATGCTGAAAAACGTATACCATATGAGTCCACGGATGGTGGCCGCCATGGCTGTGGTCATTCCCTGGCTGATCCTGGTATCCGTTGTGACGGGACGTTTTGCTTTCAGAGCCAGCTGCCGTACCCAGGAGCGGTTTTCTGATTTTACAGCCGTCATTGCGGAGCGGCTTTCCAATATCAGGGGTATCAGGATCCATGGGGAGGAGCTTACAGAATTAGAAAAAGGACGGGAGGCCGCCCGGCGGCAGTATGAGGCAGACCTGTATCAGGCCAGGGTAAACCTTTTTTCCCAGCCGTTTATCTATACCAGTGAAGCCTTCTTAAAGGCCCTTTTCCTGATCTACGGAGGGTTTCTGATCAGCCGGGGAGAACTGGAATCCGGAGAATTTATTACGATTTATATGTATCTGGAAATGCTCCCGGTCTTTGCGATCCAGTATATTTTCGCATACCAGACGCTGAAGGAGACCCAGGGGGCCAGTATGCGGGCTGGACAGCTTCTTCTGGAACCGGCCGAGGATTTACAGAAGGGGGACTCCCTGGAGACGCTGTGCCAGGATATCCGGTTCCAGGACGTTTCTTTCCGTTATGGGGACAGGCCTGTCTTATCCCGTGCTACGTTTACGGTCCCGGCAGGAACCACCACGGCCATCGTGGGCCCCAGCGGCTCGGGGAAAACCACGGTCCTTCAGCTGCTGGAGCGGTTTTTTGTTCCTGATGAAGGCTGTATCTTACTGGGGGAAAAGGAGATCGGGGATTTCCGCTTAAGGGACTGGAGGAGCAGGTTCCGGATGGTCTCCCAGAATTCGCCCCTTCTGTCCGGCTCCCTTTTAAGTAATCTGGTCTATGGCTCCCGCCAGTCGCCCTCTGAAGGGCAGATAGAAGCGGCTGCCAGACAGGCCTGCTCCTACGGATTCATCTGCCAGCTTCCAAAGAAATTCCAGTCGGAGACAGGAGAAATGGGAAACCGTTTTTCTGCTGGGGAGCGGCAGAGGCTTGCACTCACAAGAGCGCTGGCCCAGGATCCCGAGGTGCTTTTGTTGGATGAGGCTGTCTGCCATCTGGATCCTGTCCATGCGTCAGAGGTCCAGGACCATATCCGGGACCAGAGGAAGTGCCGGTCCTGCGTCATCGTCACCCATGATATGAACGCAGCCCGACAGGCTGGACATATCGTTGTTCTGGACCGGGGGACTGTCTGCGGGGAGGGAGATCACGACACCCTGTATGAAACCTGTGGAACATACAGGAGGCTGTATGACCGGCAGCAGGCCGGGAATTGTTAAATAGGAGGAAAAATCACAATGAAAAAACATATCGTTTATAAAACTGAAGGCGTATGCGCCAGTAAAATCGAATTTGATCTGGAAGACGGGCGGGTGTACCATGTACAGTTTCACGGCGGCTGTAAAGGAAATGTCCAGGGGATCGCCAGACTGGCCGATGGACGGGCTCCAGAGGAACTGATCCGTTTATGTAAGGGGATCGACTGCCATAATAATAACTCTTGTCCGCATCAGTTTGCCCTGGCGCTGGAAAAGACACTTCAGGTATAGCTTTTGTTAAAAATGTAAAAATTTTAAGAATTTACTTGATTTATTTGTTGATATTTGCTATATTTATGGAGTGAGGAATGATTATTTGAATAAAAAATTCAAAATGTATAAATTTTTTAAATTATAACAAAGTGCATTGTGTCGCGGCATGCAAATAAAAATGAAAAAGAAAAGGAGAACGAGTATGAGGAAAAAACAGATGCGCAGACTTGCGTCTGCTCTGGCACTGACAATGGCAGCAGGTTTATTTACAGGCTGCGGAAGTCCTGCTCCCAAGGAGGGTGAAAGCGCCTCCGCCGAAACGGAGAAGACCGAAGCCGGAGAGTCCCAGGAAGCTGGAAAGACCGAGGACAGCAGCGCTGCTGCAAAGGATACGCTGATCATCGCCACAGCCAATGAAACACCCAGCATGACCACACATCTGCATAACGCAACGGCGGGAGATTATCTGAATACCATGACCCATGACCGCCTGTTCTCCACCGGAGACGATCTTTCTCCCCAGCCCTCCCTGTGCGAGAGCTACGAAATCGTAAGCGATACGGAGTGGCTGTTCCATTTAAGAAAAGGCGTGAAATTCCATAATGGACAGGAAATGAAGGCCAGAGACGTGAAGGCATCCCTGGATCTCTGTAAGGAATCCCCACAGGTTTCCCAGTACGGCCAGTCCACCGGTACAGTAGAGATCGTGGATGACTATACCATCAAGATCACCACAGACGGGCCCCAGTCCGGCCTCCTTTATGACCTCTGCCACCATGGAAACGCAGTCCTTCCGGCAGATCTGATCGAGAGCGGCCACGACTTCAATAAAGAGCCCATCGGAACCGGCCCATATAAGCTGGTGGAATGGAAGAAGGGCGAGAGCATCGAATACGAGGCCTTTGAGGATTACTGGGGCGGCGTAGCTCCCATCAAGCATGTGATCTGGAAGGTGATCCCGGAGGGCTCTTCCCGTACCATGGCCCTGGAGACCGGAGAGGTGGATCTGGTGGTAGACGTGGAGACCACAGACCTTACCCGTCTTATGGAAGATCCGGATCTGGAAGTGTTCAACGAGGCAGGAACCACCCATCAGTGGATGATGGTCAACAATGAGATCGCTCCCTTTAATAATGCAGATTTCAGAAGAGCCATCGCCTCCGCCATCGATAAAGAGGCTGTGATCCAGGTATCCTTACAGGGAACCGGAAGCGTCAGCGATTCCATGCTTCCCGGCTGCTTCAACGGCGTTACCGACACGGGAGCCATGACCTACGATGTGGAAAAGGCCAAGGAATATTTTGCAGCCTCCGGCCTGGATCCGGCTGACTGCGGCTTCGCTATCATCTGCTCTGACGATATGAAGCTCCGCCAGGGCCAGGTGATCCAGAGCTGTCTGAAGGAAAATCTGGGGATCGAGACCACCCTGGAGTCCATGGACCTGGCCACATATCTGGATGTGACCGCAACGGGAGATTACCAGGCAGCCATTGGAAACTACACAGCCTCCTCTGTTCTGGCATTTTCCCAGGGCGTTTACCACTCCATGTCCATCAACGGCTCCAATAAGACCAGGCTTAACAATCCGGAGATCGACGCCCTGATCGAGAAGGTTCAGGCGACCCTGGATCCGGAGGAGAACGAGAAGGCAGTCACAGAGCTGAGCGACGCGATCAATGAGCTTTGCCCGCAGGCTCCCCTGTTCGTAAGAAACAATATCCGTGCGTATAAGAAGGGCCTGAAGGGCTTCAACATCAACGCAGCAGGATCTACATATTATCACAAAATGAGCTGGGAATAGGAAGTTTCCCAATACAGCCAGACACAGAAAAGAGCCAGCCTTGGGGTGTCCTCCTTGTGGAAGGGCCCCAGGGCTTTTCTATGCCGTTTTCCCTTTGATTCATTACAATAGACTCTGGCTGTAAATTTATTTTTTGTGGTAAAATGAGCGTATAAGTTTTATATGTTGATGGGGCATTTGAAAAACACATCATGTCTGTAATGAAAAGCCTGGAAGTCCGATCTCCTTTATACGTCTGCCAGAATACGGTTCAGCTCCTCCGGGACATATTTTCCATGAAAGCCGGGAATACTGGAAGATAAAGAATCGAAATGGAAAGGCGATGGAAATATGGGAACGAGTAAAAGAGGAAAGGCCAGCCTGTTATTTGAAGATCCTCCTCTGATCCTTTCCGCCGCTTCGGTGGTGGGAAAGAAGGAAGGGGAGGGGCCCCTGGGAAAATATTTTGACCGGATCGAGATGGATTCCATGCTGGGGAAACGGACCTGGGAGGAGGCGGAAAGCGAGCTCCAGACCAGGACCGCACGGCTGGCCATTGAAAAGAGCGGGCTGGATAAGGAGGAGATCCGGTATTATTTTGGAGGCGATCTCCTGGCCCAGCTGATCGCCACCTCCTTCGGGAGCATGGACCTGGAATTCCCCCTGTTCGGGCTCTACGGGGCCTGTTCCACCATGGGGGAGGGCCTTCAGCTGGGCTCCATGACCGTGGCCGGAGATTTTGCCGACCGGGTGCTGGTAACGGCCTCCAGCCATTTTGCATCGGCGGAAAAGCAGTTCCGCTTCCCCCTGGAGTATGGGAACCAGAGGCCGCTTTCTGCCACATGGACCGTCACCGGCTGCGGGGCCGTGGTCCTGGGAAAAGGCGGAGGAGGGAGCCCGCTGGCCCGGGTGGCCGGGATCACCACAGGAAAGATCGTGGACATGGATTTTAAGGATTCCATGAACATGGGGGCAGCCATGGCCATGGCCGCACTGGATACCATTGTCACCAATTTTAAAGACCTGGGAGTGGACGAGAGATATTATGACCAGATCATCACCGGGGATCTGGGAACTGTGGGCCGCAGACTGCTGCTGGATTATCTCTTAAAGGCAGGCCATGACATCGAAAGCCGGTACATGGACTGCGGCATTGAGATCTTTGACGGCAGCACCCAGGATACCCACGCAGGAGGAAGCGGCTGCGGCTGCTCGGCTGCGGTGCTCTGCGGCTATATCCTTCCCCGGATCCAGCAGGGAGAGTGGAAGCGGGTCCTTTTTATGCCCACAGGAGCCCTGCTTTCCACGGTCAGCTTCAATGAAGGAAAAAGCGTCCCAGGCATCGCCCATGGGGTGGTCCTGGAACGCATGGATGAAGGAAGAAAGTAAATAAAACGGAAAGAAAGGCGGATGTGTAATGGAATATATACGGGCGTTTCTGGTGGGAGGACTGATCTGCGCGGCGGTGCAGCTTCTGCTGGACCGGACAAAGCTGATGCCGGGCAGGATCATGGTGTCCCTGGTGGTCACAGGAGCGGTCCTGGGGTTTCTGGGGATCTATGAGCCCTTTGCCCAGTGGGCCGGGGCCGGAGCCACGGTTCCATTAACAGGCTTTGGGAACACGCTCTGGAAGGGGATCGCCAGGGCCATGGGTGAGGATGGGATCCTGGGGATCTTCAAAGGCGGCTTTACAGCCAGCGCCGTGGGAATCTCCGGAGCCCTTGTATTTGGGTATCTGGGCTCCCTGGTATTTAAGCCGAAGATGAAGGGATAAAACGGACGGCTTTACAGCCGTCCGGCCCGGTCCCTGATATTTTGCTGGAAATTGATGACCGTATGTTCATACTCAGAATTCATGAACGGAGATGTGATAAGGAAATCTGCGGTGGCCTTATTGTTGGCAATGGGGATATCATAGACCTGGGCGATCCGGAGAAGGGCCTTGACATCCGGGTCATGGGGCTGGGCCGTCAGCGGGTCGGAGAAAAAGACCACAAAGTCCACCCCGCCTTCCACGATCTTTGCGCCGATCTGCTGGTCGCCGCCCAGGGGGCCGCTGTTATAGCCCTTGACCGGAAGCCCGGTGGCATCGGTGACCATCCTGGCGGTGGTGCCGGTGCCGCAGAGAAAGTGGTGCTTTAAGATCTCCTTGTGGGCATCGCACCAGCCAATGAGCTCGCGTTTTTTGCTGTCATGGGCAATAAGGGCGATTTTTTTCTGCTTTCCAATGGTAAGTGTCAGATAATCCATAATTGATTCCTCCTTTTGGTTAATAATGCCATAAAAAACAGAAGGTGTCAATGAATTGTTAAGGCACGAACGGTTTCATTTTACAGAAGGAAACAGCGGGGAAGGGGTTGACTTTTCCGGAAGATGCGGCTAATATATAAAACAGCAGTTAAATTTTTAAAAGGCATGGAAGGTGTACAGGGCGCCTGTTTTCCGACAGAGAGGGGATGTCATCGGCTGGAAGCATCCCAGGTTCAGACAGGAAGGCCTAATTTCCCACCGGAGCTGCATGGCTGAAACGGATATGATCTGCAAGTAGGCTGTGACGTGGTTCACGCGTTAGGTGAAGAGGAAAGTGTCTGCCAGAGGCAGGAATTAGGGTGGTACCGCGGAATTTTCGTCCCTGATACGTTTAAAGGAAACGTATCGGGGGTTTTTTATTTGATAAGAGATTTCTATCAAGTAAAAAAGCACTTCGTGCTGAATCGCGCTGCACCGTGCAGAAGACAGTCTTTTGAAAATTTCCTAAAAGTATTGAAAAACTGGAATGGAGGAACATATGAAAGAACAGTTAGAGAAGATCAAATCAGAAGCGCTGGCAAAGATCGATGCTTCAGATGCTCTGGAAAAGTTAAATGAGATCCGGGTGGCATATCTGGGAAAAAAGGGTGAGCTGACCACCGTGTTAAAGAGCATGAAGGATGTGGCCCCGGAGGAAAGACCCAAGGTGGGCCAGATGGTCAACGAGGTACGCGCCCTCATCGAGGAGCGGCTGGAGGAAACGAAGACCGCACTGGCAAGAAAAGCCAGAGAGGAACAGATGAAGCGGGAAGTGATCGATGTGACCCTTCCGGCAAAGAAGGCCAATACAGGCCACAAGCATCCCAACACCATTGCCCTGGAGGAAGTGGAGCGGATCTTCGTGGGCATGGGCTACGAGGTGGTAGAAGGACCGGAGGTAGAATACGATCTGTATAATTTTGAAAAACTGAACATCCCCAAAGGGCATCCGGCCAGGGATGAGCAGGATACCTTCTATATTAATGACAGTATCCTTTTAAGAAGCCAGACCTCTCCGGTACAGGCCAGGGTCATGGAAAAACAGAAGCCGCCGATCCGTATGATCGCTCCGGGACGTGTATTCCGCTCCGATGAAGTGGATGCCACCCATTCCCCCTCCTTCCATCAGATCGAGGGACTGGTGATCGACAAGCACATTACCTTTGCAGACCTTAAGGGAACTCTGGCAGAGTTTGCCAGAGAGCTGTTCGGAGAAGATACCAAGGTAAAATTCCGTCCCCATCATTTCCCGTTCACAGAGCCCAGCGCCGAGGTGGACGTAAGCTGCTTTAAATGCGGCGGCAAGGGCTGCCGGTTCTGTAAGGGCTCCGGCTGGATCGAGATCCTGGGCTGCGGTATGGTACACCCCCATGTCCTGGAAATGTGCGGCATCGATCCGGAGGAATACACAGGCTTCGCCTTCGGCGTAGGCTTAGAGCGCATCGCCCTGTTAAAATACGAGATCGACGACATGCGCCTCCTCTACGAAAACGACATAAGATTCCTGAAACAATTTTGATTCCGACAAGCCGTGCGGTTCCAGAATCCCGATCCCGGAAGCGGAATGCTTGCATTCCAGCGGCCGGGAGAGTGATTCCGGAACCATGGGGCGCCCGCCCCAAACTCGGATCGCACCGCGATCCGAGTAAGCACGGCGACCTGGCGGGAGTCCACTTTTCCCGATCCCGGAAGCGGAATGCTTGCATTCCAGCGGCCGGGAGGGTGATTCCGGAACCATGGGGCGCCCGCCCCAAACGAGGATCGCACCGCGATCCGAGTAAGCACGGCGACCTGGCGGGAGTCCACTTTTCCCGATCCCGGAAGCGGAATGCCTGCATTCCAGCGGCCGGGAGGGTGATTCCGGAACCATGGGGCGCCCGCCCCAAACTCGGATCGCACCGCGATCCGAGTAAGCACGGCGACCTTGCGGGAAGCCCCCTTCCCGATCCCGGAAGCATCCTCACATACCCCTCACGGGCACCATAAATCATCGATTACACAACCACAGATAGGAGAAAACAGACTATGAATACATCCTTATCCTGGATAAAAGCATATGTTCCAGACCTGGACGTGACCGCCCAGGAATACACCGACGCCATGACCCTGACCGGAACAAAGGTAGAAGGCTTCGAGCGTCTTGACAAAAATCTTGAAAAGATCGTAGTAGGCGAGATCCTTTCCATCGACCGCCATCCCGACGCAGACAAGCTGGTGATCTGCCAGGTGAACGTGGGAGATGAGACCCTCCAGATCGTCACCGGCGCTCCCAACGTCCATGTGGGCGACAAGGTCCCGGTGGTCTTAGACGGAGGAAAAGTCGCCGGCGGCCACGACGGCGGCCCGCTTCCCGAGGACGGCATCACCATCAAGGCCGGAAAGCTGCGCGGCGTGGATTCCTACGGCATGATGTGCTCCATCGAGGAGCTGGGCTCTGACCGGAACATGTATCCGGACGCACCGGAAAGCGGCCTCTACATTCTTCCGGCAGACGCGGTTCCCGGAGAGGACGCAGTTGCCCTGTTAGGCCTCCGCGACACCGTGTTCGAGTACGAGATCACCTCCAACCGTGTGGACTGTTACAGCGTCCTGGGCATTGCCAGAGAGGCGGCAGCTACATTTGGAAAGGAATTCAAGGCTCCGGTGATCACAAAGACCGGAAACAGCGAGGATATCAACGATTACTTAAAGGTAACGGTAGAAAATACAGACCTCTGCAAACGCTACTGCGCCAGAATGGTGAAGAACATCCATCTGGCTCCGTCTCCCAAGTGGCTCCAGCACCGCCTGGCAGCCTCCGGCATCCGCCCCATCAACAACATCGTGGACATCACAAACTACATTATGGAAGAGTACGGACAGCCCATGCACGCCTTCGACTATGACCTGCTGGCCGGTCATGAGATCGTTGTGAAATGCGCCAAGGACGGCGACGTGTTCCAGACCCTGGACGGCCAGGAGAGAAAGCTGGACCATACGGTGCTCATGATCAACGATGCAGAGAAGGAAGTGGGGATCGCCGGTATCATGGGAGGCGAAAATTCCAAGATCACCGATGACGTGAAGACCATGGTATTCGAGTGCGCCACCTTTGACGGCACCAATATCCGCCTTTCCGCAAAAAAGGTGGGCTTAAGGACTGACGCCTCCGGAAAGTATGAAAAAGGACTGGATCCCAACACCGCCGAGGAGGCCGTAAACCGCGCCTGCCAGCTGATCGAGGAGCTGGGAGCCGGAGAGGTAGTGGGCGGCATGATCGACGTTTATCCGGTAAAGGCAGAGGAATCCAGGGTGAAATTCCAGCCTGAAAAGATCAACGCTCTTTTAGGCACTGACATTGCTCCGGAGACCATGCTCCAGTATATGGAAAAGATCGAACTGCGGTACGATAAAGAGACCGGTGAGATCGTGGCTCCCACCTGGAGACAGGATATTCACTGCATGGCAGATCTGGCAGAGGAGGTGGCCAGATTCTATGGCTACGATAAGATCGGAACCACCCTCCCCACCGGCGAGGCCACCACAGGAAAGCTTTCCTACAAGCTGCGTGTGGAGCAGATCGCCAGAAATGTGGCTGAGTTCTGCGGCTTCTCCGAGGGCATGACCTACTCCTTCGAGAGCCCGAAGGTATTCGATAAATTAAACATTCCGGCAGAGGATGCCGCAAGACAGACCGTAGTGATTTCCAACCCCCTGGGCGAGGACTTCAGTGTCATGAGGACCCTTCCTCTCCACGGTATGTTAAACTCCTTATCCACCAACTACAACCGGAGAAATAAAAACGTCCGTCTGTACGAGCTGGCCAACGTATATCTTCCCAAGAGCCTGCCCTTGACAGAGCTTCCCGACGAGCGGATGCAGTTTACCCTGGGCATGTACGGAGACGGCGATTTCTTCACCATGAAGGGCGTGGTGGAAGAGTTCTTTGATAAGGCCGGAATGCATGGACGCGTATCCTACGATCCGGAAGCAGGGAAGGCCTTCCTCCATCCCGGCAGACAGGCCGCCATCCTTTATGAGGGCGACATGGTCGGATACCTGGGAGAGGTACATCCGGATGTGCTGGATAATTATAAGATCGGAGAAAAGGCATACGTGGCAGTTTTAGATATGCCTGCTGTAACGCCCCATACCTCCTTTGACCGCAAGTACACCGGCATTGCCAAGTATCCGGCAGTGAGCCGTGATCTGAGCATGGTGGTTCCCAAGAACATCCTGGTGGGCCAGATCGAGGAGATGATCGTTCAGAGAGGCGGAAAGATCCTGGAGAGCTACAACCTGTTTGATATTTACGAGGGCTCCCAGATCCTGGAGGGCTATAAGTCCGTCGCTTATTCCATCACCTTCCGGGCCAAGGACCACACCCTGGAGGAAAGGGAGATCAATGGCGCCATGAATAAGATCTTAAACGGATTAAAGTCCATGGGCATCGAGCTCCGCGCATAAGACAGGATAAAAATGGCTATCCTTACAGTAACCAAACGCTGTAAGGAGGCCATTTTTTTATGGATATGGATTATGAGATCGTAAAGGTAAGAGGAAGGGAGATCCTGGATTCCCGGGGAAATCCCACCGTGGAGGCAGAGGTGGAGCTGGAATGCGGGGCTGTGGGAAGGGCGTCCGTGCCCTCCGGCGCGTCCACTGGAAGCCATGAGGCCAGGGAGCTCCGGGACGGCGGAGACAGGTATCTGGGGAAGGGCGTGAAAAGGGCTGTGGAACATGTGAACCACGGGCTGGCGGAAGCGGTGCTTTTTGAAAATGTCCTGGACCAGAGCCGCATCGACCGGCTCCTTAAGGAGGCCGACGGCAGTGAAAACAAGGAGCGCCTGGGCGCCAACGCCATTCTGGCTGTATCCCTTGCGTCGGCCAGGGCGGCGGCCAGCGCCTTAAAGTTCCCGCTGTACCGGTATCTGGGAGGAATCAGCGGACGGACCCTTCCAGTCCCCATGATGAATATTTTAAACGGGGGGAGACATGCGGACAACACCGTGGACCTGCAGGAGTTTATGATCATGCCCACGGGAGCGTTCGGATTTTCTGAAGGGCTCCGGATGGGGACAGAAGTGTACCATACTTTAAAGCGTCTCTTAAAGGAAGGCGGGTACTCTACGGCAGTGGGAGACGAGGGAGGCTTCGCCCCGGATCTTAAGGATTCCAGAGAGGCTCTGGATTTTCTGGTGCGGGCGGTCCGGGAAGCCGGATATGAACCGGGGACAGACGTGAAGATCGCCATCGATGCGGCAGCCAGCGAGCTTTATAATGAAGAAACGGGACGCTATGATTTTCCCGGGGAAAGCTCCATGACCGGGATCCCGGTTTCCAGGTCCGCGGAGGAGATGGTGGAATATTTCCGGAGCCTGTCCGACGGCTTTCCCATATGCTCCATCGAAGACGGCCTCCACGAAGAGGATTGGGAGGGATGGCAGCTCCTTACCAGGACCCTGGGGCACCGGATCCAGCTTGTGGGAGACGATCTGTTTGTCACCAATGAAGCGCGGCTCTTAAAGGGGATCCGGTCCGGAGCCGGAAACGCCATCCTGGTAAAGGTAAACCAGATCGGGACCTTAAGCGAGAGCCTGGCGGCCATTGAGACGGCAAAAAAGGCCGGCTTCGGGACTGTGATCTCCCACAGGTCCGGGGAAACAGAGGACAGCTTCATCGCGGATCTGGCGGTGGCTGTCAACGCGGGACAGATCAAGACCGGCGCGCCCTGCCGCTCTGAACGGACGGCGAAATACAACCAGCTTCTGAGGATCGAAGGGGAACTGGAGGGAAATTTCCAGAAATAACGGTTGTTTTTTAGGGCATCCTATGATATGATAGACATGCTTGTAAACAGGAGGTGTAAGTGTGCTGAGAATCATTCTGACAATCGTATTTGTTTTATTATGCATTGCAATGACTGTGATCGTACTGATGCAGGAAGGAAAGTCCGCAGGACTTGGCGCCATCAGCGGTGCAGCGGAGACATACTGGGGCAAAAATAAAGGCCGTTCCATGGAAGGAAAGCTGGAAAAATTTACAAAGCTCGCGGCGGTCCTGATCTTTGTCCTGGCTCTTGTATTAAACTTAAAGGTATTTTAAGACGATGAACACTCTTGCAGATGAAATGCAGGAGTGTTTTTTGGCTTATAGGAAACCTGTAAAGCAGGATTCCTTTTGAATATAAGGATGAAAAAGGAGATTCATGGAAGAAAATCTTTTAAAAGAAAGAAAAGAAACGCTCATGGCCTTAATGAACGACAAGGCCTACGTCCCTATGAAGCTGAAGGAGCTGGCGATCCTTCTGGGTGTTCCAAAGGAGGACCGGGGAGAGCTGGAGGCGGTGCTGAAGGCTCTCATGGCCGAGGGGAAGATCGCTGTTTCTAAAAAAGGAAAATACGCCCGGGCAGAGATCTTTGCAGAGACAGGCGTTTTCACCGCCCATTATAAGGGCTTTGGCTTTGTATCCGTGGAGGGACGGGAGTCCGATCTGTTCATCGCCCCGGACAACACCGGAGATGCCATGGACGGAGATACGGTCCAGGTGACAGTGGAGGAAGCAGGAAACGGCCGCCGGGCAGAGGGGACCGTCATAAAGGTATTGAAGCGGGCCAACGAAACGGTGGTCGGCATGTATGAAAAGAGCAAAAAGAATCATTTTGGCTTTGTGATCCCGGATAATCCCAGGATCACCATGGATATCTTCGTTCCGGAAGGAATGGACATGGGTGCGGTCTCCGGCCATAAGGTCATGGTAAAGCTCACCTCCTACGGGGGGAAGAGAAAAAATCCGGAGGGGCAGGTGGTGGAGATCCTGGGCCATGTAAACGATCCCGGCGTGGATATTCTGTCCATTGTCCGCGCCTATGGCCTGCCGGAGTCCTATCCGGAGGAGGTCATGGAGGAAGCAGCCCGTGTCCCGGAGGAGCTTTCGGCGGAAACCGTGGAAGAGGAGATTAAAAAGGGCCGGAAGGATCTCCGGTCTGTGCCTATGGTCACCATCGATGGAGAGGACGCCAAGGATCTGGACGATGCGGTCAGCATTTCAAAGGAATGTGAGGATGGCCGGACGATCTACCATCTGGGAGTGCATATTGCGGATGTGGCCCATTATGTGACGGAAAAAAGCGCTCTGGATGCGGAGGCATACCGGCGGGGCACCAGCGTATATCTGGTGGACCGGGTGATCCCCATGCTGCCTCACCGGCTTTCCAACGGCATCTGCTCCTTAAACGCCGGCTGTGACCGGCTGGCCTTAAGCTGTCTGATGGATATGGACGAAAAAGGGAATATCACCGGCCATGAGATCTGTGAGACGGTGGTGCGGATCGACCGGCGGATGACGTATACGGCGGTGAATGCTGTGCTCACAGGCGGGAATACAGATGAGAGCCTTGAAACAGAGGGCTTTGGCTCCATGTTCCGTCTGCTGGATGAGGCGGCCGGGATCCTGCGTAAAAAGCGTATGGAACGGGGAGCTGTGGACTTTGACTTTGCGGAATGCAAGATCCTACTGGATGAAAAGGGACGGCCGGAGGCCCTGGTACCCAGGGAGCGGAACGCGGCTACCATGCTCATTGAGGATTTTATGCTGGCGGCCAACGAGACGGTGGCAGAGGATTACTACTGGCAGCAGATCCCGTTCCTGTACAGGACCCACGAAAAGCCCGATGAGGAAAAGATCCGCCGGTTTGCGATCCTGATCAACAACTTCGGTTACTCCCTTCATATCGGAAACGGGGAGGTCCATCCCAAGGAGATCCAGAAGCTGCTCTCCCGGGCAGCGGGAACGCCAGAGGAGGCCATGCTCTCCAGGCTTGCCCTGCGGTCCATGAAGCAGGCAAAATATACCACGGACTGCGTGGGCCATTTCGGTCTGGCAGCCCGGTACTATACACATTTTACGTCCCCCATCCGCAGGTATCCGGATCTGCAGATCCACCGGATCATCAAGGAGAACCTTCATGGCAGACTGGGAGAAAAACGGCTGTCCCACTATGGAAAGCTGCTGCCGGAGGCCGCAGTCTGGACCTCCTCCAGAGAACGTCTGGCCGAGGAGGCAGAACGGGAAACGGAGAAGGCGAAAAAGGTCCAGTACATGGAGCGGCGCATCGGGGAGGTTTTTGACGGGGTCATCTCCGGGATCAGCAATTATGGATTTTATGTGGAGCTTCCTGATACGGTGGAGGGCATGGTCCATGTAAGCGAACTGGACGGCGATTATTATGTGTTCGATGAAGCGCATTATGAGCTGGTGGGAGAGCGCACCAGAAAACGGTTTAAGCTGGGACAGCCCATCCGCGTCCAGGTGGTGGCTGTGGACCGGTATTTAAAGACCATCGACTTCCTTCCGGTGCGGGAGTTTTAGGGCTTTGGGAGCGAAAATGCAGACTCCGGAGCCAGGGGCTTCCGTCCGGGCGAAAAAATCAGACAGAAACGAGGAAAACATCTATGGGGAAGAATAGTATCAAGCTGATCGCCAACAATAAAAAGGCGTATTTCGACTATTTCATCGACGATAAATTTGAATGCGGCATTTCCCTGGCAGGAACAGAGGTGAAGTCCCTCCGCATGGGCAAATGCAGCGTCAAGGAGTCCTTTGTGCGGATCGTCAACGACGAAGTGATGATCTATGGCATGCACATCAGTCCTTATGAAAAGGGAAATATTTTTAATAAGGATCCCCTTCGGGAGAGAAAGCTTCTGATGCACCGGTATGAGATCAATAAATTAAAGGGAAAGATCCAGGAAAAGGGCTATACCCTGGTGCCTCTCCAGGTCTATTTTAAGGGAAGCCTGGTGAAGGTGGAGATCGGCCTGGCCCGGGGTAAGAAGCTGTACGATAAGCGTGCGGATATTGCAAAAAAGGACCAGAGACGGGAGCTGGAAAAGGATTTTAAGGTAAAGAACCTGTACTAACAGACCGGAAGGAGGGAAGTCCATGGATGGCCGCCATACCTATATTGCCATTGATCTCAAGTCCTTTTATGCCTCAGTGGAATGTATGGAGCGGGGGCTGGATCCTCTCCGGACGTGCCTCACGGTGGCAGACGGGACCCGTACAGAAAAGACCATCTGCCTGGCAGTGTCTCCGGCCTTAAAGTCCTTCGGGATCCCGGGGCGGCCCAGGCTCTTTGAGGTGAACCAGAAGGTGAGGGAGGTCAACGCCGCCAGAAAGAGGAACGCGCCGGGAGGCAGGCTTTCGGGGGAGTCCTATGACGCAGAGGAGCTTAAAAAGGATCCGTCTCTGGCGGTGTCCTTTCTTACGGCCCCGCCCAGGATGGCCCTGTATATAGAAAAGAGCACAAAGATCTATGACATTTATCTGCGGTATGTGGCTCCAGAGGATATCCACGTATACTCCATTGACGAGGTATTCATGGATGTGACCCAGTATCTTCCTATATATAAGATGACGCCTCATGAGCTGGCTATGAAGATAATCCGGGAGGTCCTTAAGGAAACAGGGATCACGGCCACGGCCGGGATCGCAGAAAATCTGTATCTCTGTAAGGCGGCCATGGACATTGTGGCAAAGCGGGTGCCGCCGGACCAGGATGGGGTGCGGATCGCAGAGCTGGACGAAATGAGCTACCGCCGGCTTTTGTGGGACCACAGGCCGCTGACTGATTTCTGGCGGGTGGGCCGTGGATATGCGAAAAAGCTGGAGGCGGCCGGACTGTTCACCATGGGAGACATCGCCAGATGCTCTCTGGGAAAGCCTGGGGAGTTTTACTGTGAGGACCTGCTATACCGGATGTTCGGCATCAACGCGGAGCTCCTCATCGACCATGCCTGGGGATGGGAGCCATGTACCATTGCGGACATCAAGGCCTACCGCCCGGAGGAAAAGAGCGTGGGAGCCGGTCAGGTGCTCCAGTCTGCCTACGATTTCCAGAAGACGCGTAACGTGGTCCGGGAGATGGCTGACGCTCTGGCCCTGGAGCTGGTGGAAAAACGTCTGGTCACAGACCAGGTGGTGTTGACCGTGGGCTATGACCGGGAAAATCTGACAGATCCCGGACGGCGGAAGGCATACCGCGGGGAGATCACCATGGACCGGTATGGCCGCCAGATCCCCAAAGCCGCCCATGGAACGGAGCATCTGCGCCGCCCCACGTCCTCCTCGGACCAGATCGTGGAGGCATTTACGAGCCTGTTTGACCGGATCATGGACCCGTCCCTTCTGACCCGCCGGATGTATCTGTCCGCCAGCCATGTAAAAGATGAGAGGGAGGCCGGGAAGGAGGAGGCATATTGCCAGCTGAGCCTGTTTGACGATTTCGGCCTGGAGGAAGAGACATCCCGGGAAGAAACAGAAAAGCGGGAACGGGAGAGACGGATGCAGGAGGCCATGCTGACGATCCGGCAGAAATTCGGAAAGAACGCCATCGTTAAAGGCATGAATTTACAGGAGGGGGCCACGGGCATGGACCGGAACCGGCAGATCGGAGGTCACAGGGCAGAATGAAAAAATATGAGGACATTATTTCTCTTCCCCATCATGTGTCAGACCATCATCCCCAGATGTCCATTCACGACCGGGCGGCCCAGTTTTCTCCATTTGCGGCCCTGACTGGCTATGGGGATGCAGTGGAGGAAACAGCGCGGCTGACATCCCAGAAGAAGATCCTGGACGAAACGGAGCGGGAGGCACTGGACCGCCAGCTGTCCTCCCTGGCGGGACTCCTGGAGGAGAGCCGGAAGGCAGACGGAAGACGTGGGCACGTTCCCGGAGTCCGGATCACATATTTTCTTCCGGACCAGAAAAAGAGCGGGGGAGCTTATATGAAACAGTGCGGAGCTGTCACAGACCTGGACTGGCTGCGGGGGGAGATCGTTATGGAGGATGGAACGAGGATCCCGGCGGAGGATGTGGTGGAGCTGGAGCTGTCCCGGACTTGACTTTTTTCCTGTAAGATGGTATGATGATCATGCTCCATAAGAGCGCCAGTAAGGGCTTGTACTGGTTTCGACGGGGGCTATGAAGCTGGTGAAGCTATCCGCATGCGATGCGTTAAATGGCAAACCTAAATATAAACGCTAACGACGAATTAGCATACGCAGCCTAATTTAGGCGGCTGTCGGCCCCGGCGGACCTGCACTCCGGGTAACCGGCATCATTAATTGCAGGAAACGACACGTGCAAAGCTTTGAGCACGCGGGCGTAGGATGAAGCTACTGAACGTACCAGGATGTCTGTTTCCGGGTACGGGAGGGAATGTCAAAGAACAGACTATGATAGTAGAAGAACAGGGGATTGGTTTTCGGACAGGGGTTCGATTCCCCTCAGGTCCACGAAAAAGACGGGTTTAACCTTATGGGTTTAAATCCGTTTTTTGTTTCATAAAGTAAGCTTAGGGAAAAGGAGGCGGAAAATGAAAAAACAGAGATTTTTTGCTGCGGTGTGTATGACAGCGGCAGTCCTGGGCGGCTGCAGTGCGAAGGAGGCAGATGCCGCAGCGGCCACAGGAACAGAACAGACGGCGGCCGGCATAGAAAACAGATCCGAAGCTTCTGATGCAAAGGATGAAAATAAGGAGACTGACGGGAGCGTGACGGGTGCGGTTATGACAGATGGATCCGGGATCCGGACAGAAAAAACAGATGCAGGGGATCCGGAAGGCATGACTTTGTATGCAGAGCTTTCGTTTTACCTGGGGGATACGGAGTGGCGCCTGCAGAAATTCGCCCAGTCCGATCTTGTGGACCATGGAGAGCTGCTCCTGGACGACAGATGCCGCTTCCTCATAAGAGCTGTATCCGGGGATGGTGCTTACGTATTTTTTGATGAGGCTGTGCAGCTGGGAGAACCGGAGGCGGATGTGTGGACGGATCCGGAGGACCGGCTCCATGTGGTGATCCGCGATGCCCGGACAGCCAGATACAGGATCACAGACCACATCTATGATAAAGATACAGAAGTATTTAATGGAAGAGTACTGATCGGCGAAGATGGGATCAATTACTGGGGAACAGCCGCAGGAAATGGAGGCGGGCTTTCTTTGGAGACCGAAGCCAAGGAGGAAATGGAGACCCTCTGCGGTTATATCCAGAAGATCGAAAACGGAGCGGTCTGGATCGATCAGGTGGAATACGTGGAAGAGAGCGATACGGAAAGGATCAGAGAACTGGGGCTTACAGAGGCAGATATGGCCGGTGGCTTCTATATCTATAACCCGGAGGGGGAATCTGTTCCGCTGGCACTGGCTGACGATACGGTCTATACGTTCATTGACTGGGGGAGGGATTTTATCCCTTCCGATTCTTCACAGGACCTGACGGTCTCTACTACGACGCTGGCTCTTTTTGAGGCCTATCTGGAAACCTACGAGGACGGAAAGCCAGGAATGCCGTTTTTTATGGAGACCGATGGGGATAGGGTGTACCGCATTTTTGAAAAGCCTATGGCGTAAAAAAGAGACCTCCGGGGCTGCTCCCGAAGGTCTTTTTATCATGCATGGATCGCCGCAAGCTTTTCGGCTGTCTGGCTGGAGATCTCCCCATCCTTTTGTTCTTCTCTTTCTCTGACCATCTGCCAGATCAGATCATGCATCCACTGGACCGTTTCTTCCAGCTTCTTGTTTTCATCCCGAAGACGGCGGACCTCATTTTCTAGATTGCTGATGAGCTGGTCTTTTTCATCGATCATAACGCTGTTCCTCCCCCGATATTTTAAATGGAGTATATCATTTTGTTTAGGTTCTGTCCAGTGAAAGGGGGAGGATTGACAAAGCCGTCACAAACTGGGGAAAAACTGTGATTGCTTCATACGGAAATTTGAGCTATAATGGGGAAATAAGTCGGATGGACGACGGAATCGAGGTTTACTATGGCATCGGCGCAGAATGATTTTTCAAAGGGAAGCGTGGTGGGGAATATTATGGGAATGGCCATTCCCATGACTGCTGCGCAGCTTATCAATCTCCTATACAATGTGGTGGACCGGATCTATATCGGCTATATCCCGGAGCACGCCACTCTGTCGCTGACCGGTCTTGGCGTCTGCCTTCCGGTCATTACTGCGGTCATGGCGTTTGCCAATCTGTTCGGTATGGGGGGAGCGCCCCTATGCTCCATTGAACGGGGGCGGGGGAACCAGAAGGAGGCGGAGGCCATCATGGGAAATGCGTTTACCCTCATGGTGATCTGCGGGATCCTGCTGACTATCCTGGGGATCGTATTCCGGCGGCCGCTGCTTTATCTTTTCGGGGCCAGTGATTCCACCTATCCCTATGCGGAATCCTACATGACCATTTACCTGCTGGGCAGTGTGTTTGTGATGATGGGGCTGGGTATGAACGCCTTTATCAATTCCCAGGGTTTTGGGCGGATCGGGATGCAGACAGTGCTCCTGGGGGCTGTGGCCAACATCATCCTGGACCCTGTGTTCATTTTCGGTTTTCGCATGGATGTCCGGGGAGCAGCCCTGGCCACTATCATTTCCCAGTTTTTATCGGCGGCGTGGGTGCTGAGGTTCCTGTTCAGCGACAGGAGCATCCTGCGGCTGAAACGGGAGACCATGATGCTGAAAAAAGCCCGGGTTCTGAAGATCGTTTCCATGGGCATGTCCAGCTTTGCCGCAGGCTTTACCAACAGTGTGGTGGCGGTGGCCTGCAACGCAACGCTCCAGACCTGGGGCGGGGATCTGTATGTGGGAGTTATGACGGTGATCCATTCCGTGAGGGAGATCGCAGAAAACCTGGTGAAGGGCCTTACGGGCGGCTCCCAGCCGGTGCTGGGCTATAACTTCGGAGCCGGACAGTACGACCGGGTGAAAAAGGCCATCCGTTTTTTATCAGTTTCCACCATTGCCTTTACCACCTTCTGCTGGATCCTGATCTCGATCTTCCCGGAGACGTTTATCCACATCTTCAACCGGGATGAAACCCTGGTACAGGCGGCTATTCCGGCAGTACGGGTCTACTTTTTTGGCTTTTTTATGATGTCTCTTCAGTATTCGGGCCAGGCCTGCTTCATTGGCCTGGGAAAGGCCAAACAGGCCACCTTTTTTTCCATATTCCGGAAGGTCATCATCGTTTTGCCGCTGACGCTTTTATTCCCAAGGCTGGGAGGCCTGGGGGCCATGGGGGTATTTCTGGCAGAGCCGGTCTCCAACTTTATCGGCGGAGCGGCCTGCTATGGGACCATGCTGCGTACTGTGTGGCAGGAGCTCAATAAGAAAAAAGAAAGCGCGTGACTGGATCCGCAGAGGATCTGATCAGAAAATGATCGGAAAAATAAAATATATCCGGGAGGGGAAATCTCAAATGGAACTTAACAGGGAAGAAGACGCCAGGTTTCTGGTGCATCACCAGGTGACGGAAAAAAAGCTTCTGCATCTGGAAAAGGGAGTCAGGAAGCTGGGCTTCCAATCGGGAGGAAACAGGATCCTGGCTGGGCTTTTGATGGCTTCGGTCATGGGACTGGCCATAGGCCTTGTTTTTGACGGTATGGTGGCACGGACGTTTTCGGCCATTGCCGTAGTGCTGTTTCTGATCTTTGCTGCAGGTGTGTATTCCATCTTTAAGGCATGGTTTGACGCAAAGAAGACCATCCATCTTCAATATGAGGCAGGAAAAAAAGATATGAATTATGACTGGGAGTATCGGTTTTTTGACGATTGCTATGAGGTCATTGGAAAGAACGAGGCGTCCAGGGTCTGCTATTCCAACCTGGGCCGGATCCTGGAATTTACAGGAATGCTGGTCTTGGTAGAAAAGGGCAATGTGGTCCGGTATTTTATGGAAGAGGATGTGGAAAAGGGGACTGCAGAGGAGCTTAGGGAGTTCTTAGAAAGGAAAAGCGGGACAAAGACTGAGTTTGTCTCCGTGAGGTGATGGATATGGAACCGTTATTTGCTGTGCGGATGACGCATGATGAAGATATGTATTATAACCAGGTACTGGCCTCGAAACAATCAGCGCCGGCAGAAAAGCCTGGAAAAAAGAATTTTCTTTCCAGGGTGGATCTTTCTGATGTGATCTTCGGGCTTCTGGCGTTTTTTGTTTTTTACATGACCTTTCCGGCGGAAGAGCTGGCGCAGCGGATCGTCCAGTCAGCTCTTATGGCAGGCGTGTTTGTCCTCGTCCTTGGCCAGCTGAACGGAAACAGGAGGAGGGAAAAACAGAGGATCGCTCCGGATGCCGATGAAAGGAACCAGGCGGAGATGATCATGGAAAGCTCCGGTCTGGCGGGAGAGCCGTGTACGGTATCCTTTTACGAGGATTCATTTCAGCTGGAAAATCCTGGGATCACCACCAGCTACCGGTACAAGGGCGTATCGTGGATCAAGGAGACAGAGCAGTATTATATGATCTTCTGGACCCGTTCTACGGTGATCCCGGTGGAAAAGGCTGGCTTTTACAGGGGAACTCCCAGCCAGTTCAAAGCCTTTCTGGAGAAAAAATGCCAGAAGACCATTATGAAAGCCAGATAAGAAAATAGGAGAAAATCATGGGAATTAAGATAAAAAAGGATACAATGCCGCGCCTGGAGGACCTTCCGGTGCTGAAGATCCGGTACACAATGGCGATCCCGCTGATCGGTATTGTGGACATCCTCACAATGGGGAGCTTTTACGCCAATCCGGTCACGGACGGACATATAATGCTGAAGATCTTTTATGTGATCAACGCCCTGATCGGAGGGACCTTTGCTTACTGGGGGCTCAGATGGAAGACCACGGTGGACGGGAAAAAGATCCGTGTCCGCCCGGCCTTCAGTGCCGCAAAGGAGCTGCCGTTTACGGAAATCAAAAAAGCGGTGCTTCATAAGAAAAAGAAAAATGGTTCGCTGATGTATTACACGCTGATAGACAGCAAAGGCCAGGAGATCGTGAAGCTTTATCCCACCATGAAGGACAGCGCCATGCTCCTGGAGCGGCTGAAACGGCTGAAGGTGCGGATCGAAGAGGTAAACGACCGGTAGAGGAATGGACGCCGGAAATCTGCGTATACTACCTTTGAATACGGAAAAGGAGGTATATGCGATGACGAGACTGGAATGTACCGTGGCAAGCTGCGTCCATAACTCGGAAAAGTGCTGCTGTAAACAGGGGATCCTGGTGGAGGGAGTCAATGCCAGGGAAAGCTGTGATACCTGCTGCGGAAGCTTTGAGGAAAACCGCGGAGGCCTGTTCAAAAACCTGTTTAAGACGCCGGAAACCAGGCTGCAGGTGGACTGCGACGTTCTGAACTGCCTGTATAACGACGATCATCAGTGCCGTGCAGAGAGGATCTCGATCCTGGGAGACGGAGCCAGGGCTGTGGGCCAGACTGAGTGCGGCAGCTTTAGAGAACGGTAGGCAGAAAAAATGGAGACAGGGATTCTGCAGGCGGCCGGGGACAAGAGCCCCGCGCCGCTTTGGCAGAGTCCCTTTTTTGAAAAAGTATTTAAACAAGGTCCATTGATTTTTTATTGACAGGATGCTGCATTATTTTTGAAACCAGACTTTTCAAGTGAGAAGGTCTGGTTTTTTTATTTCATTGGCTCGCTTTGCGGGCCAGGAGGCGGACAACTCCATTGATGTTTACATTAGAGACGAGCATATGGACGTATTGGAAGACAGTGGGAAAAGACCCTTACAGAGAAGCCTCCGGTATTCACAAAAGAAACGGGTATGACCAAGACGCTTACAGGAAGCTGACTGTTTCATCACGAAAGAATGATCAGACGTGAAGGGATCAAAAGCTGGGGCTTAGGATGAAAACGCGGCATAAAATAGATTATGTACAACATTAGGCCTTTCTCCCTCTAATAACTTTGATTATATCATTTAAAAATGGCTATATCAATATGAAATACTGACATTTACATACAAAAACTTTATGATATGGCCGTTTTACTTCCCATAATCTATTTTATAGGAACTCCAGCCTTTTGTGCCTGTAAAAAGTCCAGAACCGTAGCTGGTCAGGACATCAATGATAGGGGGGTGAGAATATGGACCGCGTTATGCAAAGGGTCGGCCCTATGATGAGGGGATCGTAATGGAGGACGGAGCAGGACCTCCGGCAGACGGTATCTGGGCTCCTGAAGGCAGAAAAGAAAATAGAAAAGGGTGAGGAGGAGAGAAATGAAAAGCGATATAAAGCGATTAGTGAAAAGAAGCACTGCTGGTTTTCTGGCGGTTTGGATGGTTTTTGGAAACAGCATATCGGCGTTTTCTAATGTTGAAGCCGGTTCTGGAAGAGCAGGCCAGAAGAAGGAAGAAACCGTGTCCACAGCTTTGGATGAGGTAAAGAAGAAAACGCCCAAAATGGTGACCTCTTCCAACGCGGAGAAGAAAAATGTCCTATCCGCAGAGGTGGGCAGCATGGAGATCCAGATCCGGGAGAAGACCGCTGGCGCTCTGGAACAGGCGGAAGCTCTGGAGGTATATGACCTGGGGCAGGACGCCACTGTGGAGGCGGCTCTTTTGGAGAAGCTTGAAGAAGGCGAGGAGCTGGCCGGCTATGTGGCCCTTGATATTAGTCTCTTTGACGGCGAGGGCGCGGAGATCGAGCCGGATGGCAATGTCAATGTGGAGGTCAGCGGCATTGAAGCTCCCGAGGAATACGATGACGTTATGATCGTTCATCTGGAGGAGAGGGAACATCCGGGAAAAATGCGTCCCATGGGCGTAAACCGTCCCAATCTTCCGATGACAGCAGCCCATAACGAGGAGGAGGGCGTCTATGACGCCACTGTGGTAACGGAAGGCATAAAGGATGAAATTGAGAAGTCCGACAGGATCACCTTTACGGCAGAATCGTTTTCCTCTTATGTGATTACCTTTATTAAATCTGCAACGGAGTATCAGGATGTGGATGTTTTCCTCATGGATACCCGGACAGAGGCCGAGTTTACAGCTGCTGCGGACAATCTTCAGATCACCGTCGACGATGACGGTATCGAAATCCTGAAGCTGGTGGAAGGAAACCAGATGGGACAGATTGCAAAAACTGACGAGGTGTCTCCTGACGGAGAAGCGGTTTATATGTCCTACGCCTACGCGTCCACGGATAAAGAGGGAAATGACCGTATTACCCATGTGAATTTTGCGGAGATTGAAGGGAAGGATCAAGCGGCGCTTTATCTTTGGTACGATCATCTGGGTACTCTCGAGATCCCCGTTGAAGTGTATCTGGAGGACAGGCCTGCCGATGAACAGTATGAATTTACGATCGTGGCAGGGACGATCCGAAACAATGCAGAGGCCGTTTTAAATGACGCAGGTCTGACGGAAGAGCTGGGAAACTACGCCTTTGAGAAGGCCGTTGTGCATAGGGAAGAGGATGGCGAGGAGCAGGAAATCGAAATCGTTTCCAGGATCGGAAACACGATCTATTACAGTACAAAAGTCAACAACGGCGTGGTTGGAAGCTTTAAGGAAGGCAGCGGAAGAACGATCCGCCTTTATTATAAAGAGGCGTATAAGGTGACTCTTACTGTTACAGCCGCTTCCGGGACAGAAACTAATATTGGAAACACGGTGAATGGACAGTATGTGGGAGATACTATTGAGATCGACGTTGCGAAAAACGGAGCCTTCAATATCCCCATTACCATTGCCCAGGGATATACGGTAGAAGTAAATTGCAATGAGGATCCTGGACTGAACTATAATTCCGCAGCTGAGAGTAATCAGCAAAGGGAGTATACCATCACCGGCACAGGCCTTACAGGGAATAGGGATATCAATATCGCTTTTCATAAGCCGGAGCTGGCGTTTACGTATGATTTTTCAGAAGCGGCGTTTGGGAAAATTACAGTGAAAGCAGATACAGATGGAGACGGAAACTGGGAAACTGCGGATAAGCAAGGAACATTTAAGATTCCAGATGAAACGAAAATGCTTCAGTTCCAGTTAGAGCCTCAATCATCAGCATTAGTCTGGGAAAATAGAATCCTTGATTCGTTTGCTATTAATGATCAGACTTTGACGATGCCGGCGGATCCGAGTATCATTTCTGAACCAGAAGCATACAGCCAATTGTTTGATATGGCTGGAGAACAGATCGCAGATGTTAAAATTAAAGCAGAAAAGAATTATAATTGGGGTGGCGCTAAATTCCAAAGGACTTATACGGTCACAATCAGCAATATTAAATGTCCTTTAACAATGACAGGAGGCGGTGTGCGTCAATACTTTGAAAATGCTATAATTTTATATGAAGTAGGAGACGGACTTAAGATATCCTGGGCTTACAACAATCAGGAAGAAAATAAAGTTGAGATTGACAAGGGCGATGCAGTTGAATTTTCGGATGATCTTACCTATTATATAGAACCTCAGAAGGGATATTATATCGATCAAGTGATCACAAGTGCTCAAAACGAAGGCGGTGAACCAGAGAATCTCACCAGCAGCCTTGAATCCATTGACCCGAATGGGCAATGGTATGAAGGAAAGAAGATTACCTTGAGTCCTAAAAACTGGTGGAGTCAAGAGGATGAAACGCTTGTGAAGATTACATCAAAAGAGACTAACTATCAGTTTGTATGGGAAAATAATAATAAAACAGTTCCCTTGAGCGACTCCTTTACCTTACCGGGAGAGGATGCCCTTTCCATGCCACTGTACAGTAATGTGGTTCCTGATGAAACAGCGATCCCAGAAGGGGCAGTATTCCAGGGATGGACATTGGGAGCGAATGATACACATATTCATTGGGGAAACGAGTCCATTTCCAGGCGGGAACTTCGGGAAGCTATGGAGGCAGGAAACCTTACAGTGGAGTATCCACTGACAGCGGATGAGGCTGTTAAAATCCCTCTTACTCCCAAATATGTGGCAGCAGATCTGGCTGATACCATTCCCTATTCGGTAAAGGTCTATCTGGGAAGCGAGAATACCGAACCAATCGAGTCTTTCGAGTATCGGGGTATAGCCGGTCCGGCTATTGAGGAAGGGGCCTACATTGAGCGGCCTGAAATCAAAGCGGTAATCGATCAGTATCAAGACGAGTATCCGGAGAAAGAAATCATAGGAATTGAAAGTCTTTCTAATACAGATAATGTGGTGAAGATCATCCTAAAAAAAGAATATGTGCAGATTCACACATTAGTAGAAGAAGAGGGGAGCGTAAGCCACGGAAATTATCAGTATGGCAGCGATACCTTCGACAATAAGGATTTGATGGTGCGGAGCGGTGATACGATCAGGTTAAAAATAGTTCCTGATGAGGGGTATACGATCGGGCAGCTGTTTATTGGCGGAACGCCCCAAACCATTGATCGCAGCAAAATCGATGAAGATGGAAACTATGAAATTGAATATACTGTTTCTGAAACTGCAACTATTTGGACTTCCTTTGCAGCGGACATAAACGGCAACGGGGAGCCCGATGAGACGGAAACCACATATTCTATCACCTACGCTGCCGGTACAGCTGGTACAAATGCGCAGAATATGCCGCAGAATAAGACAGACATCTTAAGCGGAACCACTCAGACTATCTCCGCTGCGGTACCGACCTGGACTGGCTACGTATTCACGGGCTGGACCAGTACAGACGTAACGGAGACTGCCGGAAGCTTTACGATGCCGGAGAAGAACGTAACCTTTACCGCCACCTGGAAAGAGGATGCAAATGGAGACGGTGAGCCGGATGATACGGAAACAAAGTATTCTATCACCTACTCTGATGGAGAAGCCAAGGGCGCAGCGCAGGGAATGCCTGCGAAGGCTGAGAATATCTTAAGCGGAACCACTCAGACTATCTCGACTGCGGTACCGACCTGGACAGGCTATGTATTTGCAGGCTGGACCAGCAATGAAGTACAGGCAACCAGCGGAAGCTTTATAATGCCGGAGGCTAACGTAACCTTTACCGCTACTTGGAAAGAGGATGCAAACGGAGACGGTGAGCCGGATGATGCGGAAACAAAGTATTCCATCACCTACTCTGACGGTGAAGCGAAGGGTGCAGCACAGGGAATGCCTGCGAAGGCTGAAAATATCTTAAGCGGAACTACTCAGACTATCTCGGCAGCTGTACCGACCTGGACAGGCCATGTATTCACGGGCTGGACCAGTACGGACGTAACGGAGACTGCTGGAAACTTTACCATGCCGGAGAAGGACGTAACCTTTACCGCCGCCTGGAAGGTGGACGCAAATGGAGACGGAGAGCCGGATGAGAATGAGCAGAAGTATTCCATCAGCTACTATGACGGTGAAGCGAACGGAAATGCGGAGAAGATGCCACAGAATGAGACAGACATCTTAAGCGGAACAACGAAGACCCTCCCGACAACGGAACCGACGTGGACAGGCCATGTATTCACGGGCTGGACCAGTGATGAAGTACAGGCAACCACCGGGAACTTTATCATGCCGGAGGCTAACGTAACCTTTACTGCCACCTGGAAGGTGGACGCAAACGGAGACGGCGAGCCGGACGATACGGAGACAAATTATTCTATCACCTACTCTGACGGCGAAGCAAAGGGAGCAGCGCAGGGAATGCCTGCGAAGGCTGAAAACATCTTAAGCGGAACTACTCAGACTATCTCGGCAGCGGTACCGACCTGGACTGGCTACGTATTCACGGGCTGGACCAGTACGGACGTAACGGAAACTACCGGAAGCTTTACCATGCCGGAGAAGAACGTAACCTTTACCGCCGCCTGGAAGGTGGACGCAAATGGAAATGGAGAGCCGGATGAGAATGAGCAGAAGTATTCCATCAGCTACTCTGACGGCGAAGCGAAGGGAGCAGCGCAGGGAATGCCTGCGAAGGCTGAAAACATCTTAAGCGGAACCACCCAGACTATCTCTGCAGCGGTACCGACCTGGGCAGGCCATGTATTCACAGGCTGGACCAGTACGGACGTAACGGAGACTGCCGGAAACTTTACCATGCCGGAGAAGGACGTAACCTTTACTGCCCTCTGGAAGGAGTATGGCAGCGGCGGATCCAAAGAAGATGATGATGACGATGACGCGTCAGAAGAAAATGGCAGCGGCAGCTCCAGAAAACCCATCGAGGCTCAAAAGGGCCAGGTTGTCAATGCGGCGGGAAAGACTGGGGAGTGGGTCCTGGAAGGAAACCAGTTCACAGAACAAAATGGGTATATTCCCTCGAGAGAATATCTGAAAATTGATGGAAACATTTACGGCTTCTACTCCAGAGGATATGCCATTGGATCTGAACATGGCCACTACTACACCAGTGAAGCCATTGCGGCAGCCGGAGGCTATCGAGATGCTCAGGGAGCCTGGAATCTGAACGGCTGGTGGATCCGTTACAGTGATGGTACGTATCCACACGGACAGTGGGAGTACCTGACCTACAATGGACGTTCAGACTGGTATTACTTCGATGAAGACGGCTGGATGGAAGACGGCTGGTTCCAGTGGGAGGATCACTGGTACTATCTGCATACAGAGTATGACGGCTTCCGGGGCCATATGTATACAGGCTGGCACGAGATTGGCGGGAAATGGTATTATTTCCGCACAGATCAGGACGGCGGCACGCCTGGAGCTATGATGACCGATGCAAGGACGCCGGACGGCTTTTATGTTGGAGAGGATGGCGCCTGGATTCAGTAATGTTGAAGGTCTGGAACTGGTAAAACAGGCGGAAGAGGCCCTTTTATGGCAAAGAAAAGTCCATAAAGGGGCCTCTTCCCTGTTCCTGGTGATAAAAACGCCGTTTGTTTTTTGGGAAAAGTAGTTGACAACGCATTGGAAATATAGTATAGTTACATAGGTTGTGAAAGCAGCCCACAGGAAAGCAGGTATCCGCCTCACCCTGGCACGAGCAAGTGACCCGGGTTCATACAGAATTGGTTTCATAATCATGCAGCAGCATGCAGAACCGATGCAGTTAATGAGCGGATAGTTTACTATCTGCTTTTTCTTTTCTATTTTGTCGATATTAAAATGAGTATGGAGGTGCACGGCTATTAGCGAGTTAATGATTAACGAACAGATTCGTGATAAGGAAGTTCGTCTGATTGGTGAAAATGGAGAGCAGCTTGGGATCATGTCTGCAAAGGATGCCTATAAGATGGCCAGAGATGCAGAGCTTGATCTGGTGAAGATCGCGCCGACAGCAAAGCCGCCGGTGTGCAAGATCATTGATTACGGCAAATATAAGTATGAGATGATCCGTAGGGAAAAAGAAGCGAAAAAGAAGCAGAAGGTCATCGAAGTGAAAGAAGTCCGTCTTTCTCCTAATATCGATACCAATGACCTTAACACGAAGGTTGGTTCCGCAAGAAAATTCATCGAAAAAGGCAATAAGGTCAAGGTTACGCTCCGGTTCCGCGGACGTGAGATGGCCCATATGAATCAGACCAGATACATCCTGGATGATTTTGCCGAGAAACTTGCTGATATCGCAGTCGTTGACAAGCCTTCCAAGGTAGAGGGAAGAAGCCTGGTAATGTTTTTAACTGCAAAAAAATAGGGATAATTTTAAGGAGGAATTTACAATGCCTAAAATGAAAACAAGCAGAGCAGCTGCAAAGCGTTTCAAAAAGTCCGGAACAGGTCTGTTAGTAAGAAATAAAGCTTACAAATCCCATATCTTAACTAAGAAATCTACAAAGCGGAAAAGAAATCTTAGAAAAGACATCGTTACTGACAGCACAAACAGCAAGGTAATGAAGAAGATTTTACCGTACTTATAATAGATTCGGGATTAAGAAGGAGGAAAATAAGCAATGGCAAGAATTAAAGGCGGCTTAAATGCCAAGAAGAAACATAACAGAGTGCTGAAGTTAGCCAAGGGTTACAGAGGCGCACGTTCCAAACAGTATAGAGTAGCAAAGCAGTCCGTAATGAGAGCTTTAACCAGCTCCTATGCAGGAAGAAAAGAGAGAAAGAGACAGTTCAGACAGCTGTGGATCGCCCGTATCAACGCTGCTGCCCGTATCAACGGTCTTTCTTACAGTAAATTCATGTATGGCTTAAAGCAGGCCGGCGTTGTTATGAACCGTAAGGTATTATCCGATATGGCTATCAACGATGCAGAAGGATTTGCAAAGTTAGCAGAGCTTGCAAAGAGCAAGCTGGCTTAATAAGAAAAAGAAATACGCCGTTTCCTTTTCCGGTGAGACCGGATCAGGAAGCGGCTTTTTTTATGGACTTTAGTCTGTTGAGCCCATGGGAGTTTTTCGCTGATCCGAAAAAAGGAGATGGGCGAAACAATCAACCACCCGCTATGCGGGTGCGCGTCGATTGTTATACAAAAAAATTACCTTTCCGTTTACAATAAAGTTGTTCAGGCTATATTGCAGAAAGGAAAGGTAATTTATGGCGAAGAAAGAACATGCACTCGCACATACAAAATGGATGTGCAAATATCATATGTTAGTAATTATTCCACCAAAGATAAGTGTATCGTCATTTATGGGATATTTAAAAGGAAAAAGTGCGCTTATGATATTCGATCGACACGCAAACTTAAAGTATAAATTTGGAAAAGTTTATTAGCGGAAGGGACACCACAAAAAAACCAGTAAACAAGCGGATTGACAGCCATACGGCAACGTATTTACTTGAAAATCAAGAGGCACTGACGGATAAAATGAT
Organism: Pilosibacter sp. YYHA0881; assembly: GCF_051602715.1. Taxonomy (GTDB): domain Bacteria; phylum Bacillota; class Clostridia; order Lachnospirales; family Lachnospiraceae; genus Alitiscatomonas; species Alitiscatomonas aceti. The sequence continues at coordinate 833,660 of NZ_CP175657.1, read as the reverse complement.
CTGTCGGTGCCTTTTTTGTTAAGATGACCCTGAATAGATAGCAGCTAATACCGATTTGGGGCTGTCGGCTAATACCAATTTTTGCCCCAGATAACACAAAAATGAGGCAGTCCGCAGAACTCCTGGCTTTTTCAGGGCTATGGTTTTCTGCCGGACTGTCTCATTCACTTTTTGTCTCCAATTTCAGGGCATAGTATCCTCTTGTTTGGCATTTTGGGAACGCTCATTGCCTTTAAGCAGTTTTTTGTTCCTTTTTCCCTTCGTATTTTTCAATCTCATGATGCAGAAACCGGTGGTATTTCATGATATTCCGCCCGATCGCATACAGCATGAACTCTTTATACACCTTTTCTTTTGAACGGTAATGGAATCTCCGGAAGTTCTCATTCTCTTTGATGTCACCAAAGTGGCCTTCCGTCTGGATCGACCGTGTCTGGCGCTTCAGGATCCCTTCTTCACTCTGGATGTTTTCATTGGTTTCCTCTTTCAGCTCTTCCCGCCGTTCATTGATCTTCATGACCTTGTTTCGGTCTGAATGCTTTTCAGCATCATATTTGTACAGACATTTCGCCTTATGTTCACAGCCGCTGCAGTCTGCACAGCCATATACTTCAAAGGTCTGGGTATACCCATCCTGTATCCTGCTTTCCGTCCGCATATGCCGCAGTTCCCGCCCATCATGGCAGATGTAGTAATACTCATCCTCAAAAACGGCACAGCTCATGTTATAATACTTTCCGATATCCGCTTTGTATGCACGGGTCTTCCGTTTTTCGTGATCCTGAAGCTTGATATAGCTTTTGATCCCGTTCTCCTTCAGATAGGAAAGATTCTTTTCGCTGCAGTAACCGCTGTCCGCAGTGACTGCTTCCAGCTCTTCCCCAAATGCTTTCCGGTGCTTTTCCGAAACCGGGATCAGCGTGTTGTAATCAGTCCGGTCGCTGCTGACATAACTGTGGACAATGAAATAGTTCTCTACTGCGATCTGGACATTGTATGCCGGTTTCAGCTGGCCGTTGAGCATGTGGTATTCTTTCATTCTCATGAAGGTTGCTTCCAGATCTGTCTTGGAATAGCTGTTCCATCCTTTGCCCATGATCTCAAAGTGTTCCTTGTATTCCATCAGGCGGCTGCCGCAGGTCTCCAGTTCTTCATACAGCTTCTGGATCTCCGGCTTACGCTGTCCCTTTCCGTAAACAAAACCGTTCCCTTCAGCGATCTTTTTCAGGTTTTTCTGCAGCTTCAGGATCTCAGGCGGGGAACAGCCGTCGATTTCGATCACGGTATTATTGGAAATCTTCTTGTGCTTTGTCAGCTTCCGTTTCCGGTTCTCCTTGATCACACACCGGACTTTGTCCATTCCTTCCACCACAAACATCCTGGCATCCCCAAGATCGTATTTCGGACCATACCCGTTTTTATGCAGAAGTACATTGTAGACTGCATAAAGAGCATCAATGGTGTCTAGAAGCCCCGCAAGATGGTAGTTTAAGCTTCACCGCCAGACAAAGGTATAACGGTTGGCATTTGCTTCTATCTTAGTGCCATCAATAAAAAGCTCTTTAAGTATGAGCGGGCCTTCTTTTTTCAAACGGCGCAGGAACTGGTCATTCAGTTCATCCAGGATCTCACCGGTCAGCTTTTTCCCCTTAAAATCATAAAAAGCATCCCGCCGGGGTCTCTGGCCTTTGGTCAGCCAGATGAATGCCAGGTCCCGTTCACACAGTTCCACAATCCGGTCAACGGCCCGGATGCCACGCATGTTTGCGTAGGTAACAACAGCATACAGCATGATTGGATTGTACCTGGTTCTTCCCTGGTCTGAACAACAGGCCAGCAGGCCTGAAAAATCCAATTCCTCCATTACTTTTTTCAGGGTATAGACAGGATCGTCGTCGGGTAAATGCAATTCGAAGAAGCTGAAGTTAATTTTCTGTTGCCCAAAATCAAAAAAGTCGTTATAATAATCTTGTTTAAGCATAGTTCCATTATAACATGGAACGGGGAAAAGATGGTTGTCGTTAGCCATCTTTTTCTCTTTTTTATGAAAAAATTTCAGGGTCGGTTGTGACTCACATAAGTCACAGCCGGCCCTGTTTTAGACTATCTATTTCCCGACAGCCCCCTCCTCTTTTTTTTGTTGTTTTGGGAGTGAGACGATCGTATTGGACGATAGTTTCACCAGTGTTTAGGTTGATTTTCTCTTTTTTTAGAAGGGTGTACTGCATTTGATTTTTCGTGTAATCTGTTCTCTCCATTGGAAAGAAACTTCTGCAAAAATAATTGCCGCAGTCCTCTTTATCTATGAATAAGAAGGAAATATTCAATGCGATTCCATCGCCCATTTTCAGCAGAAAATCTCCATCAATCGCTGAGTAAGGCAGAACTTTTTTATTGAATCGAAATACAAGCTGATCTCCATCCAGCAAGTCCTCGATGAATTGAAACGTTTCCAGTCTTAAATAGCTCTCATGAACAAAAGCACTTTTCTCTATGGTCTGGTATGTAATCCGTCCAGATAGAATATCACGAAACACAGTTTGACGGTTATCTCTGGCAATGTTAATGTCTTTCAATTTGTGAAGGCCCGCAAGGTGGTGAAAATCAGTTTCACCAAACCCCAAAACAATCTCTTTGAGTTTTCCTTTGCGGCCCAGCGTAAACCGATATTGATAGCCAGTCAGCCGGTTAAAAGCAACAGCACATTTCTGTAATAAATCCATATTCTTCTCCTGTACATAAACAGAATGACCCCGCCTTACGGCAGGGTCATTTGGAGCATTTTCTTTCAGCTTTAACAGCCTACGCCGGTTTGAGGTTTCACTGCACAACCCCTCTTGCAAGCTCCGTAAGACAATGCCTACCGGCGCACTCTCTTACCTCAACGCTTTGACAGACACACGCCGTTGCCTGCCTTGTACTATTATTATACGCGGCAAACGAAAATATGTCAATCCCCATGCAAAATCCACACTAAGAAAACTTTTGCTCCGGCGGCGGTAGCCGCCATTCTTCCTGTGCGGATGTGCAGGAACAGCGACCAACGGGAGTGAAAAAGCCACGCCGTAAGGCGTGTTCGACTGGACGCAAAAACGGCCAGTCCGGGGCTTGGGGTGGCCCCAACGAGCGTATCGGAAAATCCCAAAGGGATATTCCGATACATTGCTCGCCTACGGTATCCCGAATCCGGGATACCCCACACCCTCCGGGCAAAGTCCATCCATCAGGTCTTGCCTGTGTTATCTGAATGTACCTCAAAAAACAGTTTTTACATCTGTATTGTAATTCCAACAAGAAAGGATTCCTCACCGGGAACAAGATCGAGATCACCGCCATGGCCTTCAATGATTTTTCGGACAGAGGAAAGCCCGATTCCGTGATCAGCGGATGCGCCTTTTCGGGAGAGGAATGTTTTTCCCTCCTGAAAGGCCAGCCCGTCGTAAGTGTTTTCAATCTTCAAAAAGTACATATTGCCTCTGGTTTCGCCGGCAACTAAAATGCGGCGCACTCCTTGCTTTTGGCGGCTGCACGCCTCAACGGCATTGTCCAAAAGATTGCCCAGCACTGTACACAGTTCCACATCGGTAAGCGGTATCTGATCGGGAAGATCGAGCCGTACCTGAAATTCTGTCCCTTGTGTCTGTGCCATGCCGTAGTAGTATTCAATCAGCGCATTTACAACGGGATTTTTGCAGAACGCGACATGGGAGTGACCTAATGATGCCGCAACCTGTTCCTCAACCTGTAACAGGAAGGAGCAGATCTCTGTCTGCCCATGTTCAGAGGCCATGCGGTCTATGGTACGCAGATGGTGTTTGATGTCGTGGATCAGCCTTCTGTTTTCTGCCGCTGCCTCAGAAACCTGACGGCTGTATTCGGTCTGCATAGAAAGCTGACGGATGACCTGCTTGCGTTCTTCCTGGAAAATCAGGCTGTTTCCATACCCTTCTATCACATCGCGCCAGAGGGAATAACCGATGGCTGCTGCTATGAAAAAGCTGCCCCATTCCACAAACCAACCGCCGATAACCGGCTCATAAACCGGCAGAAGGCGATCCCATATAAAGGCGCAGGTTGCGGCTGCCGCAGCATAGAAGATCGGCCTGCTCCGTTTTTCTCCTCTGTGAATGGCAAGCACAGCGATGATAAGCAGATAGAGCGCAGATGCCGCCTTATAACAAAAGACCGATGCAGAGAAAAAGCGAATGGCTCCAAGGGAGAGATGGGAAGCCATCATGCCATACAAAAACGCATATACCAGGAAGGCAGCGCCCACTCCATTACTGATGGCCGCAGGCAGGAAGCCCGGCCTGCATATCCGGTTTTGCAGAACCACAATCAGCCAGGTAACCAGATAGATACAGAACAGTTCAATCGTGTACCAGGGGAATACGGGAGCCGCAGCCAGCATATGAAGCACAGGATAGGATGACAGGCCGCACATAGCAAGACAGATCAGTCCGAACAGGAATGTATTTTTCTGCTTCATCCGGCGGCTGAAATAAAAGGACAGCAGCGCACAGACAAAGGTAACCGTACAGCTGAACAGGCAGAATGCAAACCGGATTCCTCTGGTTGTATTGACCGCCAGCATCGTTCCGAAAGCAGGCGGATAGACAATCCCTCCGTAAAAGTGGTCATAGTTGCTGACCGCTATGGTGAGTGTGACCGGTTTTCCGCCATGAAAAGTGACCATGCGGTTTTGAACCAATGGTGTCCCCTGTGCCGGTTCCCCCATTTGCAGGATCAGGTCATGATCCAGATAAAGGTTGTAAGCAGAAAACACTTCCGGGATTTCCAGTGCATACGCTTCCTTCCGTTCCGGCAGAAAGAATGTCATCTGGTAAGTCCCGCAGCCATAGGGAGAAGGGTTTGCAGGGCTGGAAAAATTGGTATGCTCTCCGATGGAAAGGTAGCGCATATAGTGACTTTCATCCCGTATTTCTTCCGGGGTCAAAAGCGCGTCAGGATAAAACGCCCAGCCGGATACCAGAAAGCGCATCGGTGATTTTTGAAGTTCTTCCTCAGAAAGCGCCAGAATCCCATTTGCCGCCTGGATTGTGTTCTGGCTATATTTATTATTAAACTGATACAGGCCAAGAAAAAACAGGGATGAACACAGGCAGACCATACATAAAGCAGCATATTTTTTTACCGCAGAAGATACCATCTTATTTTCGCCTCCTCCTTAGGAAAAACACACCGGCAGACAGAAGAAGCAGACAGGCCGGAATCAAAAGGAGTATGGGCGACCAGCTGTGCTCTGTGTCGGCGGCCTGTGTCAGGGAAGCGGCATCCTCCGTTATCGCAATGGTGTACGCCCCTGTATGGGTGATCTGAAAGGAAGCAACTCTCGCCGTATCGTCATAACCGGTCATGGGAATTTCCACGCCGCTTTCATCACAGAGGAACAATGTGCCGGCTGCCGGGTCATTTGGACAGGACAGCATGACAGAAACATCCGGCAGGGAGTTGAGCACAGTTCCATTGATGGAAAACGAAAAAGAAAAACCGCCATCCGTATCCTTTTGGATGATGACTTCAATCTGATCTTCGTTTTGGATACCCTCCGGCAAGGCGTCTTTGGGTATGCTGATGGTGATTCCCTGTTTGGAAAAGATGGCTCGTTGCTCCCCTGTTTGCAGCATCATCAAAAAGCGTGTGCCGGAAATCCGGTCAGTGGTTTCATCGAAGAACTCTGAAAAAGCAGAGTTTTGGGAATCTGCAACTTCCTGGGGAACGGTCATAGCGCTTTGCACTGAATCTTTCCTGTTTTCTGAAAGCTTCCAGGCAGGATCGGGTACGGCAAGCTCTAAAGCACCGACAATCGTCTGCACTTCAGGGGACAGCTGTAAAGCGGTATCTTCCTCTGCATCACCGTTTGCCTGTTGCGATGGGAATTCTTCTTTATTTATGGAATTGTCTTTTCCATCCCAGGATGGCTCGGAAGGCTTGTGGGATGGTTCATGATCCGCAGGATCATTTTCTTCACTGACAGGTGGTGTTTTTTCAGAATCGTTGGAATCCATTCCACCGTCATTTGTTACAGGCGGTCTTGAAGGCTTCGTGGAGGGCCTGTCTGCGAAACCGTTATCCTGATTGTCGGTATCTTCAGGAGGCGGCTGAATGATGGTGTCGGGTGGATTTCCGCCTGCATCCCCTCCATCCCGGTCGCCTTCATGATACCCTTCAAGGACAATTTCATCTGCGTAGGTAAAGGACAGGATGCCGGTCTGTCCGCCGTCATAATCCACTTGAAGGCGGTAGCTGCTGCCTGGTGCCAGCAGACGGGTGGCAATCGAGAGCATTTCCTGACCCACATAAACGCCACTTTCCAGACGGTTCCATGAACCGTTGTTTTCGGACAGCCATACGCTGATCTCATTCAGTTCCCCTGGTGGTGTGACCCAGGGAAAATGAAGGTTTCCTCTGGCAGCCAGAAAACAGTTAATGTCTGGTCTATCCGGAGCCTGAACAGAAACAGGAATTGTAATTTCAGGGAAATCGACACGATCCGCCAATACGGTATTTTCCGGTGCGGTCAGCTTTCCCATGGCATGGTACAGTCCAATAGTATTCAGATCAATATCAGAAAAATCCCATTCCACCACAGCGGTGTAGCTGGTTCCGTTTTCTGCATAGCATTCCAGATAATACGGGGAGGCGGCGAATAATTCTTCCAGCGCTTCAATTTCGCTGCCCTGTGGGAGCGCAAATGCATTTGTATAAGGATACCATTGCTCTATGGAGGTAATGACAGCATGCGTCATTTCTTCTACTCGGACGGAAATCTGCAGCTCCTGCAATACAGCTTCATCAAAGGCATACCCATCCGGCAGTTCAATCCGGCCTGCTGCGGCATATTCTCCCGGAGTGGTCTGGTCAATGGCTGAAAAATCCCATGCGACAGAAAATGTTTCCTGCCGGATTTCTTCACCGGCTGTTACAGTGGCGCAAACGGTCTGATACTGAAGGGCCAGCTGATAAATTTTCTCCAGGTCATCATCAGACGGTGTGGTTCTAAGGGGCAGGGTAAAAGCCGGCAGGGAGAGCAGTTCACTTTCATTTTGTATTTCTGTGACAAGGACGAGGGATGCTTCTTCCGATGCTTCCGGAGTTTTGCTATCCAGTGTCCCCGGAGCCTCGCTTTCTAAATCCGGCAAGATCTCCGTTATTTCATCGGCGTTGGCTGGGGTTGCAGTTCCAGCGGCAAATGCGGGGATACTGCCGGTGAAGCAGAGGAGGCAGGCTAGACAGCCCCCCAGAATACGCCTGCGTATTTGTTTCATTCTCATACGATACGCCCCATTCCAGAGAAAACATACTGACGGTAGGTTTCCCGCAGCTGTTTTCCATTGCGGAGGGCAATCGGAAGTTCCTCCCCGTTTATCAAACGGAAGGTCTGACTGTCAACCTGGCTGATGTAATCCATGTTGATTAAAACGCCCCGGTAGCAGGGCAAAAAACGCTTGTCCTTCTGCAATGCGGCAGTGACCTCCTGAAAACCTCCGCTTACCGGTATCACGCGTTCCGCCGTATGAATCCGTGTCATACGGTTTTGATAATCTATGTATAGAATTTTCTCTGTGGGAAGCTCTAGCTTTTGACGGTCAGCCATAACCGGAAGTGTCATCACTTCATAGGGCGGTTTTAGCTGGCACAGCTCCATCGCTTCTTCAAAATCTGCCTGATGGAGCGAAAGCGGCTTCAGCAGATAATAGCTGGCGGACAGGCTGTACCCCATCCGGGCATAATCTTCTGTGATAGTCAGAAAAACGATCTTACAAAGCCTGTTTTTCTGGCGCAGCCTTCTGGCGGTCTCCATTCCATCCATGTTCTCCATATAGATGTCCATAAAGACAAGCTGAAAATTGACCTGGGCGGCAGCTTTCAGAAAATTCTCTCCGTCCTCAAATTCTGTCAGCGTATAGTCCAGCTGATGCTTTTTCATATAATTTTCCAGGCATGCAGACAGCTCTTCTCTGTCCTCTGCCCTGTCATCCACAATCGCAATCTGCATCGTGCCATCTCCTTTGCACAATAATCCAATAGTAGTATAACATAAAACCGCAGGAAAAAACCTGCGTCTTAAACAGGAAACCTGCGTCTTAAACAAAGTCGGTTGCATTTCCCTTGACAAGATGCTACCCTAATTATACTACCAGACTTTCCGGTGAGAAGGTCTGGTTTTTTTATTTTTCTTTTCAGGAAAGGAGGCTCAGCATGAAAATCGCACTTTGTACGGAGCTGAGAAATGTTGAATGGTTTGAAAGCAGGCTGCGCTCCCTTTTTGATGGGGATGGACAGCTTGCGATTGATGAATTATGGAATGAGAACCAGCTTGCCCAGGCACTCCGGCGAAGCCGCTACCATGCGGTTGTCATCGCCATGACCGGAGCAAAGGGACTGGAGGCGGCCATACAGGCGAAACGGCTGGCACCGGAAACACCACTTGTCTGGTGGAGCGATGATAAAAACTTCGCCCTGATTGCGTATCACCTGCGTATCCCTGCGTTCCTTTCGGTAGACTGCTCCGACCAGGAGCTATATGAGGCGATAAAACCTATCACAAAATGGAGGTGTGAAAATGCGAATTGCGCTATGCAGTTATAGCCAGAAAGAAAAAGAAACCGCTTTACTGATGAAGCTGGGCAAAGTAGACCGCTTTGATAATGGCGTATTTTGTACTTATGCCATGCAGCGGGATGGGCCTTATGACGCTGTGGTGGTCATGGAGGACGGAGCCAGGGGGATGAATTTCTGCATGAGCATACGAGGGTACAGCAAGGATGTCCCTCTCCTGTGGATCAGCGACCAGGCAGAGTTTGAACCCCAAAGCCGCAGGATGCAGGCGGACACCTTTTTGGTGAAGCCTGTGACGGAATATCAGCTGCGGGAGGCAGTATCCCAGCTGCTTCAGAAAGCAACGAGAAGGAACGAACAGCGTGAGGAGGATGAATAAAATGATGTGGAAATGGAAACGGCCGGCCGCATTTTTACTGGCGGCGGCAATGATTTTTACGATGCCGGGCATTCCGGCATTTGCGGTGGAAACCGATGTATCCGCCGTCCATACGGGGTTGTGCGAGCATCACCCGGAACATACAGAGGACTGCGGATATACGGAAGGAACCGAAGGGGCAGCCTGTGAACACGAGCATAAGGTGAATGGCGGCGAAGCCGACAGAGAAGATCCCCTGGGGGATACTGAGGATTGCTATATCCTTGTGGAGAAGTGTGTCCATGAGCATGACGAAAGCTGTTACCCTGTTTTGGAAGAAAGCGTATCGGAAAATACGGCAACCCCATCTGAAGCAGAGGAGGCCCAGCCGACCGCGTGTACCCATGAATGCAGTGAGGAAAGCGGCTGTATCACAAAAGAATTAAGCTGCCCTCATGAGCGCGGCGAACATGACGATACCTGCGGCTACATTCCGGCCACAGAGGGGACGCCCTGCGGGTATACCTGTGAGCTGTGCAATTCTCAGGACAGCGGCCTTGTTCCCGGCGTGTCCGGGAATGCTCCGGCGGAGTGCGTCTGCGAAACCCGTTGTGAGAAAGAGGCGATCGATCCCGACTGTCCGGTCTGCTCTGCGGAAGATGCAGACCTCTCTGCCTGCAAAGGCACAGAGGAAACCATCTGTATCTGCACCGACCGATGCAGTGAGGAGATGGTGAATCTGGACTGTCCCATCTGCTCTGCGGAGAATGCAGACTTCTCTGCCTGTCTTGGAAAAGAGGCGGCGGTGCTGGCTGTGCAGGCACTCATTGACGCCTTGCCAGAAACAGTCACGGCGGACAATGCGACCAAAATTGAGGAGCAGCTGAAAGCCATTGATGCAGAAATAGAGGCCCTCACCGATGAGCAGGTCGCCAAGCTGGACATGACGCGCTATAACGCCGTTTATGCGGCGCTGGCTGCGTTTGCGCTGCCGCAGGCCGATCATACCCACTGTGTCTGCGGCGGGAATGGAGATGTCAACGGACACGAACATGATACTGCTGTAACATGGACAACTGCCGATTCCCTGCCTGATTCTGCTGGTAACTATTATCTGACGCAGTCTGTGTCGGGGAGCTGGACTGTGCCAACGGGTGAGGTCAACCTCTGCCTAAATGGGCAGACGATTTCCGGCAGTATCACGGTCGGCAGCGGTGCGACGCTGAGACTGACCGACTGTACTGGAAAGGGAAATCTCCAGGATGGCGTGTCTGTCAACGGCGGAACATTGGAACTGTACGGCGGCACAATTATCGGCGGTGTGGAAGTCGGTCAGCATAGCAATCCTGCGACCGGCTCGTCCTTCACTATGTATGGCGGTGCGATCTCCGGCAACAACGAAGAAGGCGGCAGCGGCGGCGGTGTGTTCCTCGTCGGCACGACGAACTCCAATATCACAGCGCCAAACTTCACCATGCATGGCGGAACCATTTCCGATAACACTGCGGGTGCGTCTGACGGCGGTGGCGGCGGCGTCTATGTGGGCGAGAAGTGCAGCTTCACCATGGACGGCGGAGCCATCACCGGCAACACGGCCACCAACGGCAACGGCGGCGGCATCTATATCCATATGCTTTCAAGGGTCACCATCTCCGGCGGAGAAATTACCAATAACACTGCGAGCGGTTCGGGTATCAGATATGGCGGCGGCATTTATTCGGAGAGCGGGGTGACCGTCAGCAATGTGACGATCACCGGAAACAGCGCCGACGTGGGCGGAGGCATCTATGGAAAGGGCGCTATTACCCTCACCGATGCCACGGTTGCCGACAACAGTGGTTATGATGTTCGCTACGACGGACAGGAAAGCACAACTCCTAAGCTCACTGTTTCCGGCTCGGTGAAGGCCGGTTATTACGCCAATTATGCGTGGAAGCTGCCCATTTTTGTATCAGGCGCATTGAGTGAGGATTCGGTCATCCGTGTGGGCGTGTATGAAGGCATAAAGCCCAATGCCGGCGGCAGGCTCCTGATTGCCGAACCGGCAAGCGGCGTGACGCTCAGCGCCGAGAACTTCAAGGCGGACGCCGCCGACAGCGTGACCAGTCTGGGCGAGGACGGCAAGGTCTATCTCTCCCTCTGCGCTCATGAAATGGACGATACCGGCTATACCTGCAAAAAGTGCCATACGCAGTTCGATGCACGTATAGGCGAGAGCGCCTATTATCAGACGCTTGCAAAGGCGTTTCAGAATGCGTGGAATGGCAGCACGATAACACTGATGCGGGATGTGAGCCTTAATGGAAGTTGCTCCGCCTCCGATACTATAACGCTGGATCTGCATGGAAAGACGATCACCAGCGTGGATAAGCCCATCAATGTCAACGAAAAACTGACGGTCAAGGATTCCAGCGAGGGTGGCGGAACGCAGGCGCTCAATGTCAAGTTTTTGGTTAACTCCAACGGAACGCTGGCGGTTGACGACTCCTACACCGGCGACATTTCGTGCGTGGAGTTGTGGGCCGGCGGCGCGCTGGAAGCTTACACCGGTACGATTCAGGAACTGCTCCTGGGAAAGGGTAATGGAACCGGTTATAGCGTGAAGTTGTGGAAGGATAACGCCCACTGCTGCACTGTCAAAACAATTACGCTGGCCGAGAATGCTGACCAGGGTCTTACCGTCGGCGGCCTGCTGGAAACCAACCATGCAAAGTGTGAACTGTATGGCGAAAAGGACGGTACATGGAGCATTGTTGATAAGAGCACTAAAATTGTGGACTTGACTGGTTATACGGCGTACAAGGTACAGTTCGCAGAGTGCGTCCATCAGTGTGACAATGATACGGTAGAAACGCCTGTGTGCTCCAAATGCGGCAAGGTGCTGGTCGTTAAGATAACAGCCACTGCTTCCGATGGCAAAATAAAAACGGCCTGGTTCCCAGCGGACAGCGGTATCGAAAACGGGGACGGCTATGTAGAGGCCATCCAGACCTTGAACGGCTGGAGCGCCGAAGGGTACACTGATGCGACCCTGATGCCGCTCTGTGATGTACACAATAACTCCGGCGGTATCGGCATTGCCAGCGTCACCCTGACCGGAAAGCTTGCTGTGGACGGCGGAGAGCATCTCATCTATTCTACGACCGTCGCCGCCGGCGCAGATGTGACCTTCAAAACCGGTCAATTCTATCATATCACCGTCAACGGCAAGGCGTCTTTCGTGGGCGGCACCTACCTGGGCCTTGTGACTGCCGCCGCCGGCGCAGAGGCGGTCTTCAGCGGCGGTGCGTATCAATACCTGGAGGTCGAGGACGGCGGTGCGGCAGTGGTGAAGAACTCAGCTGCGTTTGGTGAAGATGTTAAGGTGACTAAAGGTACGCTGACTGTGGAAGGCGGCAGCTTTGGTGCTGCGGTTGACGTCGAGGGCGACGGAACAATGAATGTGAACGGCGGCAGCTTTACCGGAACCGGCCTTGATAAAGTGAGCTATCGCGGCGGTGCGAAGGGAACGATCTCCGGCGGCTCCTTTGCCGATCTTTACTTATATAGCAGCGGCACAGCTTGGCTTGCCGGAGGCAGCTTTACTAAGCTGAGCACAGCCTCTTCCGGCGTACTCAGCAGCCTGCTGGCGGATGGCGCGGCTTACTACGATCAGAGGGGTAGCGCCATATCGGGCAGCGGAGTTTCAGAACTTAACAATGTGACTGTGAAGACCCATACCCACACTGTGGATGAGCAAACCGGCATTTGCAGTGTCTGTCAGAAGCAGATGGCGGCCTCCCTGACTGCCGGCAATGAAACAAGCTGGTATTTGACCCTTGACGCGGCCATTGCAGCGGCCAATGGGGCTGATGGCGAAAAGACGCTCAAGCTGTATCAGGATGTTAGGGCTTCTTATGAATTGACCCGTGGGCCGGTAACGCTGGACGTGAATGGCAAAAAAGCCTCGGATTTAACGATCACTGCGAAAGGCATCCAGCTGACAGTCACCGGCACAGGTACGATCTGGGATGTGACGGCCAGTGGCAGCAGCGCTGTGGTGAAAAATTCCACGGTCAAGATCAACTACATCACGGCCGAGAACGGCGGCAGGCTGGAGCTGGGCGGCGGCTCATACATGGGTCTGACCGTAAAAAACGATGGCAGCAGCGCCAGTCTGAGCGGCGGCACATATAAAAAGATTGAATGGGGTAAATTTTATGTTCCGGCGAATGAATATCTGGCGGATGGATATGGCTATAAAACAAGCGACGGCACATGGGAGGATGGCACTGCCAGCGTAGACAATGTAACTGTCACGCCAGCGCCCATCAAAAGCACAAAGGTCTATCCGAACAGCGAGACGGACTACTCCGGCAGTACCTTCGACGCAAAGGACAGCACCTCTGTGACGCTGACAGTGTCGGTCACATCCGATGAGAGTGCAGGCCTGACCTATACCTGGTATAGATTCATCGATGATGACTGGTGTTCGCTTACGAATCCTTATATTACGCAAGGCTTGACTGAGAAATATACCGATGCCGACAGCCAGACGCTCTCCATTACCGAATTGCCCGCAGGCCAGACCTTTTCGTATAAAGTCCAGATTGTAACGGACGACGGCTATAAGTGCTTCAGCAAACCCTTTACTGTGAGCACCTGCGCCCACGGCGGAGAAAAAACCTTGCAGCATGATGAAACGCATCACTGGTATGTCTGTGGAAAGTGCGGTGCGGAACTTGACAGAGCAGAGCACAGTGGCGGCACAGCGACCTGTACCGCAAAGGCGGTATGCAGCATCTGCCAAACTGCCTACGGGGCGCTGGGAGGCCATACATTAACAAAGCATGATGCCGTAGATGCCACCTGTACCGCACCCGGCAATGTGGAATACTGGCATTGCTCTGTCTGCGGCAAAAATTTCTCGGATTCTGCAGGAACAGGAGAACTCACAGAGATCACCAGTCCGGCTCTGAACCATAACTGGGGTGCGTGGACTTCCAATGGCAACGGCACCCATACCCGCACCTGTCAGCGGGACAGCCGCCATACGGAAACAGAAAACTGCTCCGGCGGCTCCGCTACTTGCACGAACGCAGCTATCTGCGCAAGCTGTGGAGGTTCCTACGGGAAAGAGTTGGGTCATGACTGGGGCGAATGGAAAAACACCGGCAACGCCCAGCAGCATACCCGCACTTGTCAGCGGGATCAGAGCCATACCGAAACCGCCGCCCATACTCCCGGCACTCCGGCCAACTGTACCACCCCGCAGACTTGTACGGCGTGCGGCTATGAAATCACACCCGCTAACAATAACCATGATTGGAATGCGTGGGAATCCAATGGAAATGGAACGCATACCCATACCTGCAAAAACGACAGCAGTCATACAGAAACCACAAATTGTTCCGGTGGTTCCGCCACTTGTGAGGCGCGGGCAGTCTGCGACGTCTGCCATATGGTGTATGGCGAGCTTGCACCCCATACACTGACCCATACTCCCGCAGTGGACGCTACCTGTACCACTCCCGGCAATGTGGAATACTGGCACTGCTCTGTCTGCGGCAAAAATTTCTCAGATTCTGCAGGGAAAGGAGAACTCACAGAGATCACCAGTCCGGCTCTGAACCATAACTGGGGTGCGTGGGAGAAAGGAAGTGAGACCCAGCATCAGCGGATCTGTCAGAACGACGGTTCCCACAAGGAGACCGGAGACCACACCCTGGGCACTGCCGCCACCTGCAAGGCTCCGGCGAACTGTTCCATCTGCGGACAGTCCTACGGAGAAAAGAATCCGAGTAACCATACGGGTGGAACAGAAGTGCGGAATCAAAAAGAAGCAACCACGACCACCGAGGGCTATACCGGTGATACCTATTGCTTAGGCTGCGGTGAGAAAATCGCCTCAGATACGGTCATTCCGAAAAAAACAAGCGGCGGTAGCGGAGGAACTTCCTCCGGCGGTTCATCTTCTAATGATGGGGAGGATTCTACGATTATTGACCGACCGGACAAGGACGATCCCAGTTGCCCGACCACTGGCCAAACCGCACCGGTGAAACCTGGAACCAACGGAAATGCCAACATTGACGGAAATGCCGTACAAGACGCAATTAACAAAGCGGCTGCTGATGCGGAAAAGAATGGCAACACTGCAAACGGCATTGCTGTGGTGGTTCCTGTAAATGTGGGTGACACACGGAAAGATGTGCAGATCATCCTGAAAGCAGACACACTGGATAAGCTGGTGTTCTCCAAGGTTAAGCACTTTACCATCGACACCGATTCTATGACCGATTTCGGTTTCACCCGGGATACCCTTAAAGAATTGAACCGCCAGACCAACGGCGACATCGTTTTGAAGGTGAAGAAAACAACTGCCACCTCGGTTGAGGCAAAGGCGGCTATCGGCACAAGACCTGTCTACGATATTTCTCTGTGGGAAATGAAAAACGGCAAAGAGACCAAACAGATCAGTCTGAACGGAAAGGGCATCAGTATTGCTATTCCGTATGCACCGGAGAAGAATGAGCAGACTGGTAACCTGTATGCGGTTTATGTGGATGAAAACGGCAAAGTGCAGTGGATTACCAAATCCAGCTATGATGCGGATCAGAAAGCAGTGATTTTTGAAGCAGAGCATTTCAGCATCTACGGCATCGGCTACAAGAACCCTGTCCCGGCCTTTACCGACATTCAGAACCATTGGGCTGCGGACAACATCCTCTTTGTTGCCAGCCGGGGACTGCTCTCCGGCACCAGCGACACCACCTTCAGCCCCAACACCGGCATGACCAGAGGTATGTTCGTCACCGCCCTGGGGCGGCTGGCGGGCATCAACCCGGACAGCTACAAAACCGGGAAATTCACTGATGTGAAAGCCGACGCTTACTATGCGCCCTATGTGAACTGGGCGGCACAGACCGGAATTGTGACGGGTGTTACCGCCACCACCTTTGCGCCGGATACCAACATCAATCGGGAACAGATGGCGGTCATTATGGAGAACTACGCTGCCAAACTGGGCTACACAGTTCCGAAAACCCTGGAAGCTGTAACCTTTGCGGACAACGCAAGCATTTCTTCCTGGGCAAAGGAGGCAGTCAAGTCCATGCAGCAAGCGGGCATCCTGGCAGGAAAGACAAACAATCGCTTTGACCCTGCCGGAACCGCCACCAGAGCCGAAGTTGCCACCGTCCTGCGGCGGTTTGTGGAAATCATCATCGACCCACAGGCCGCAAACGGCTGGCAGCAGAACGACAGCGGCCAGTGGAGTTATTACAGAAATGGGGAGCCAGTGAAGGGCTGGCTCTCCGAGAATCAGAAGTGGTACTGGTTGGACAAGGTCACCGGAGTGATGTTTGCCGGAGGCTGGAAGCAGATCGACGGCAAGTGGTACTACTTCTACACAGACGGTTCGATGGCGGTAAACACCACCATCGACGGATATACCATCGGCTCGGATGGTGCAAGAAAGTAACCTACAATAAAAAAGATTTGCCCGTATATCAGCGGACAAAGATAAACGCGGTCGGGTATCAAGAAACCCCACCGCGTTTATTTTTTCTCTTGTTTTTCTCTGGTGTCCAGCATTTTATCAATCAGGGCAAGTAAAAGTTCCTAATCCCGCTGACTGCATTGCAGGATTAAACGCTGGATACGGTCAATAGTTTCACTTCCCCGCTCCATCTGTGGAGCAAGAATTTCATCAAATGAAGCACCAATGGCATTAACCAAACGAATCAGGACATCCAGACGCGGCTTCCGTTTGTCATTCTCGATAGCTGCCAGAAAACGAGAACTAATTTCAGCTCGATCTGCTATCTGTTCACGCGTATAATTTCTTTTTTCTCTGGCATAGCGGATTGAGCTGCCAAACGAGAAAACAATTTGTTGCCTTTTTTTAGACACTCTCCGTCACCTCACACAATATTATTTTACGATTTGCCGATATTATGTGAAATGATTGCAGAGTAGCTTTTTTACAGCTACTATCCATTCCTTGTTTCGGTCTAAGGAGGGAGCTGATGCTACACAAAGAAAATAGCCTGCCTGTTTTCGGCAGGCGTTCTTAACAAAGAAACCTGGCTATAAAATTGCGCCAGAAATAAAAAAATTTAGCTCCCGTTCATGGCATTTTCTGCGGCGCGGGATGGAACTATTAGTAGTCAATAAAGTCCTACAAAACAGAACGGACAAGAGCATGGGTCATTACCATGTTCCTGTCCGTTCTGTTTTATCTATTTTTCCTCGTTGTCGGTCGCCGCCCCGTTTCGATTCGTCCGCAAACCAACCCACGAATCGAAACGGAGGAACGACCATGAGCAAGGACAAAAAACAGCGTTATCTTTACATAGACGGCCAGGCTGTGCCGGTGACCGAGGAGGTCTACCGGGCCTATTGGCACTACACCGCCAAGGAGGATTATTTCACCCGCCAGCTGAAAACCGAACGGTTCTTGGCAGACCAGGACACCCAGACCGCAGCCTTCACTCCCAGCCGGGAGGATTTCTATGAGCGGCTTTTGGAACAGGACGAGCAGTTTGCCTGTGAGAGCAAGCCGGTGGAGGAACAGGCGGTTTCTTCCCTCTGGATGGAGGAACTGTTCAGCACCTTGAGTGAGGAAGAACAGCAGATCATCTACCAGCGCCAGATGCTGGAACGGTATGCCAGAGAACGGGGATACAACAACACCCGGTTCTATATCGACGACGGCGTGAGTGGAACAACGTTTCAGCGCTCAGGGTTCCAGCAGATGATCTCGGATATACAGTCCGGTCAGGTCAGGCGCGTCATTGTAAAGGATATGTCGCGGTTTGGGCGGGACTACCTTCAGGTGGGGATGTACACCGAGGTTCTTTTCCTGGAGAACGACATCCATTTCATTGCGGTGAACGATGGCGTGGACAGCGAAAAGGGGGAAAATGATTTTACCCCGCTGCGCAACCTGTTCAATGAGTGGTATGCCCGCGACACTAGCAAAAAATCCGGGCAGTTTTCCGGGCAAAGGGAACCTCCGGGAAACGCCTGAGCAGCCAGCCCGTCTATGGCTATGTTGCAGATAAAAACGGCGGCTGGCAGGAAGATCCCGAAACCGCCCCGGTTGTCCGGGAGATTTTCGCCCTGTTCCTGGCGGGCCAGGGGCCGGCGGTGATCGCCAGGATGCTGACCGACCGCAATGTACCCACCCCCGGCACCATCCGTTATCAGCGGACTGGGAATTTGCAGGGCTACTGCCCGGAAGCGCCATGCAAATGGGTCTACCAGACGGTCGGCTGCATCTTAGCGCGCCGGGAATACTTAGGGCATACAGTGAACTTCAAGACTACGAAAAAGTCCTACAAGAGCAAAAAGGTCATCCACAACAGCCCGGAAGAACAGGCTGTCTATGAAAATACACAGCCTCCCCTCATTGACCAGGACAGCTTTGACCGGGTGCAGGCTCTCCGGGCAACAGCAGACAGCGGCATATCAAATGCGGGGAGCCGGGGCTGTTTTCCGGCCTTCTGTTTTGTGCCGACTGCGGCTCCAAGATGTACCATCACCGGGGGCGGTCAGTAAAAACCGAGAAGGAGTATTACACCTGCGGCGGGTACAGCAAACGGGTACACCCCTGTACCACCCACCACATTACCCTTAATGTGCTGAAGCAGCTGGTTATGGCAGACTTACAGAGAGTGACCCAGTTTGCCGCAGAGCATGAAAAGCAGTTTGTCGATATGCTGGTAGAGGATTCCATGCAGGAACAGAAACGGGCCTTTGCAGAGATGCAGAGGACGCTGGACACCCAGAGGGCGCGGCATTCCGAACTGGATGTTATCATCCAGCGGCTCTACGAGGACAACATCAAGGGCAAGCTGAGTGATGAACGCTTTGCCAAGATGTCTGCCGGATATGAGGCAGAACAGGCCGGACTTGCAGACAACATCCAGGAGCTGACCGCAGCACTGTCAGAGAAAAAGGATAAGACAGCGAATATCAGCCGCTTCCTTTCTCTGGTGAAACGCAATCTCAGCTTCGAAGATTTGACCCGCGATGTGCTGAACACCTTCATCCAGAAGATCGTGGTACATGAGGTGGACAAAAGCAGCGGCCAGCGTGTTCAGAAGATTAACATTTACTACAACTTTGTGGGCAAAATTGAAGGGGCATAAACGAATCAATCAATCCCCAAGAAGTGATGAAAAAACGGGAAGCTGGCTTCAATTAAGTTGCCAGCTTCCCAATGTGAAAAGGTGTATCCCTAAAGCTTATGTACTAATCGCCATTTCTGGGCAGAAGGATATTATGTTAGCACAGTCGGATTAAATGAGGCTACAATAAAAAAATATATCCAGGACCAGGAAAAGCATGATATTGCAATGGATAAGTTAAGTGTAAAAGAATATGAGGACCCTTTTAAGGGTTAATGCCAAGTAGTAACAATACCCCTTAAGGGGTAGCGACGAGTCAAGAGTAATATGGCTTGAACGGGGCTGTGGGAAGGCTGTGTAAACAGAATTCCCACAGCTAAAAGAGAAAGCCAGCGCCTTGAGACGCTGGCCTAATGCTCATGTGCGATAAAGTAACACATAAGCATTTGATAGACAACCGCCCATTATTCCGTTACTATTCTTCAATATGGATTGAGAAAACCTCTCTGATACAGTATAATAAAGTGTCAGGGAGGTATCTCTATGAAGGAAAAAATACTAATCATTGAAGATGATTTTACGATACAAACACAGCTTAAAACTCTTTTGTCTGGGAATGGATATGAAGTATTTGCAGTTACGGATTTTTCCCAAACAATAGAGCAGTTAAAAGAAGCTGCGCCACATCTGGTTATTCTGGATATAAAACTTCCGGGGAATAACGGTTTTGAAATATGCTCTCAAATTCGCACCTTTTCAGATATTCCGATTGTATTTGTAACAAGTAGCAATACAGATATGGACGAACTGAACAGCATTATGCTGGGTGGAGATGCGTTTATCACAAAGCCTTATAATCCCGCTATTCTTCTTGCTAAAATTGCGGCATTGTTAAAGAAAGCCTACCGTTCCCCTCAAACAGAAATTTATATGTGGAAAGAAGCTAACCTGCATTTGGAGAGTAGCATGATAGAGTACAAAGGACAGAAAGCAGAATTGACAAAGAATGAATTGAAAATCCTTTACTACCTTTTTAAGAACGCCGGAAAAATCTGTTCCAGAAATGATATTGTGGATTTTCTTTGGGACAATCAGCTTTATGTTGATGATAATGCCCTAAGTGTCAATATTACCCGTATTCGTGACAAACTGGCAACAATCGGACTTGTAGATTTCATTAAAACAAAACACAGGCAAGGATATACATTATGAGTGGAAAACAATATTTGAAAAATCAACTCCCCGTTATTTTAATCAATCTGCTGGGTATGCTTGCCCTTGCCTTGTTTCTGATTGCAAGCGATAATCCTATCCAAACAGTCCTGTTTATTCTTGCGGTCTGGTCGATTGTCCTTGTTTTATCTTTGCTGACTTTTTATTTCTCACGAAAAAAGTATTTGAATAAAGTGCTCAATATGACGGAGCAATTAGAAGAACGATATTTATTGCCGGAAATCATGCAAGTGCCGGAAAGGGCTGATGAACAGGTTTTTTACCAGATTATGAAAATGGCTGAAAAATCTATGTTGGAACGGATTGGCGAAGTACAGAGGGAACGCAGGGAATATAAAGAATACATTGAACAATGGATACACGAAGTAAAAACACCAATTACAGCCATGAAGCTGCTGTGTGAGAATAACCGTTCTCCCTTTTCCAGAGAGGTATTGGCAGAGTTAGAGAATATCAATCAATATACAGAACAGGCGCTTTACTATGCCAGAAGTGAACACACTGAAAAAGACTATTCTGTCCGTGAAGTCAATTTATGCGATGTTGTGCATAGTGCAATCGCAGATAATAAGTATCTTTTGCGTCAAAGCAATATGTCAATTCAGATAGACGATATAGAAACAAAAGTTTACACCGATGAAAAATGGGTGCGGTTCATCTTAAATCAGATTATCGGTAATGCAATCAAATACCATGCAGAGCAGCCTATTTTGCACTTTGGGGCGACAAAAACGAATGACAAGATTGTGCTATCTATCAGCGATAATGGGATAGGTATTCCTAAAAGTGATTTACCCCGTATTTTTGAAAAAGGATTTACAGGTCAGAATGGGCGAACCGGGAAAAATTCTACTGGAATTGGCTTATATCTTTGCAAGCGTCTATGTGATAAACTGGGAATAGGACTTACTGCTTATTCCGAAAACAGAGGAACAACGATTTCACTTATCTTTCAAATGAATGATTTTATTATCGGAGTGCAGGGCTGATAGGTTCTGCACTTCTTA
This sequence comes from Pilosibacter sp. YYHA0881, assembly GCF_051602715.1. Taxonomy (GTDB): domain Bacteria; phylum Bacillota; class Clostridia; order Lachnospirales; family Lachnospiraceae; genus Alitiscatomonas; species Alitiscatomonas aceti. Next base: position 812,364 of record NZ_CP175657.1, on the reverse strand, counting down.
CATTTTTGTAAGAACTGTGTAAGAAAACTTGATACAAAAAATGATATACTCCATTTACAATATGGGTATGGAACAGTTAAGGAGGTTTATCCGATGAATACAATTTTGAAGCTGGAGCATATCCAGAAATATTATGGCAATGAGGGGAATATTACCAAAGCCATTAAAGATATTAGTTTTTCTGTGGAAGCCGGAGAATTTCTCGGAATTATGGGTGCGTCCGGTTCTGGAAAGACAACGCTGCTAAACTGTATTTCTACGATTGATACCGTAAGTGCAGGGCATATTTTTTTAGAGGGAACAGATATAACGGAAATCAAACCAAAATCCCTTGCACGCTTTCGCAGAGAGAATTTAGGTTTTGTATTTCAAGACTTCAATTTGCTGGATACATTGACAATTTCAGAAAACATTGCACTGGCATTAGCAATCAATAAAGTCCCTGCCGGGAGCGTAGAACCCCGCATTTTGGATATAGCCGGAAAGCTGAATATCAGCGATATTCTAAACAAATATCCTTATCAGGTATCGGGCGGTCAAAAACAGCGTTGTGCCTGTGCAAGAGCAATTATCAACAATCCGAAACTCTTATTGGCAGATGAACCGACAGGAGCATTAGACAGCCATTCCTCACAAATGCTGCTGTCTACCATTCAAAGTATCAATGAACAGCTTAGGGCGACAATTCTTATGGTAACTCATGACGCTTTTACCGCCAGCTATGCCAACCGTATTCTTTTTTTGAAAGACGGAGAAATCTTTATGGAACTGCGCAAGGGCAACGACAGCAGAAGTGCTTTTTTTGATAAAATTCTGAATGTCCTTACCATGATTGGAGGGGGACAGAGCCATGTATGCTAAACTTGTTTTCAGAAATGCAAAACGGTCTGTAAAAGACTATCTGGTCTACATTGTCACAATGACAATCTGTGTTACCTTGTTCTATGCGTTCTTGTCTATTTCCAGTAGTTATTATAGCCCGGATATAGGCAGCGAGTATGATTTTACTCTGTTAAGTGACGGAATGAAAATTGCAATCTGCATGATAACATTGCTGTTGTTATTTTTGATACGGTTCGTCAATCATTATATGCTAAGACGGAAGCAAAAAGAGTTTGCTGTCCAGTCTATTATGGGAATGGAACAAAAAACTATTGGCAGGATTTTCTTTGCAGAAACACTGATTATGGGTATGTTTTCCATTTTGATTGGTATTTTTTGCGGTGTATTTTGTTCTCAATTCATTACCGCAATGCTCCTTACTGCTTATGGAAAGCCTTATGAAATCTCATGGACATTATTCCCGGATACCGTTTTATTGACAGTGGTATTTTTTGTGGCAAGTTTTTTTGTAGTAGGAATTTTCAATACCCGTACCATTCAGAAAACAAAAATTATTGATATGCTTTCCGCAGAGAAAGAGAACGAACCAGAGCTAAAAAAGAGCCGCTTCATTTCTGTTGTAGTAGTCCTCTTTGAAGTATTTACCGTATGGGGATTGATGACAGGAATACAAAAGGTCTGGTTTTATTATGACCCCCGCTTTGCGTTTTCAGTGCAGCTTATGTTTTGGGGAAATATTCTTTTTCCGCTACTTACTTTGCTGTGGTCGCTATTTTGCATAATCAGAAAGAAAAAAAGAGAGTGTTTCATTGCTGGTTTGCTGATATGTTCTGTATTGAACGCTTTTACAGCAGCCAGTGTTGCAGCATTAACAAATAAATATTATCTGCCTTTAGGTGGTGGAACGCTCAATCAATATCTGCTTTTTGTTGTGATTGACTTACTTTTCTTCATTTGTGCCTTCATTTATCTTACCAGTGGTTTGATTGTAGCATGGAAAGAAAAATCGCCAGAACACCGATACCATGAGGAAGCACTTTTCTTTTTCGGACAGATTACCTCAAAGCTGAATACGACCAGCAAGACTATGGCAGTCATTTGTATCACTTTGGTATTAGCAATTTTCATGTTCGTTGCAGCCCCTATTTTGACGGGCTGGTCGTCTGGTTATTTGGATATACGCTCTATGTATGATGTGCAGGTATATTCGAGATACAATGATGTTTATGAAGAAGAAAATCTGCCACAGGACAGTTATGAAATCATTACTGATTTTCTGGCAGAACATAAAATAGATACAGACTATGATTGCACTTTCAATCTATATCTGCCAGAGAAAGACGATTTTCACAACAGACAGAAATATAATTTTCCGATTGTGGCAATTTCTTTAAGTGATTATAACACCATAAGGAAAATGTTGGGTTATGAACAGATTTCTCTGGGGGAAGATGAATTTACGACACAATGGGCGGCAATCGCCACCGAGGAAGAACGGGATAGCTTTTTGAAAGAGCATACCAGTATTTTGACAGACGCAGGAGAATTGACTCTTTCCGAGCAGTCCTATTATGAGGAAGCAATCGGAGAAACAGCGTACAATTCCTATACAGATATACTCTATGTACTTCCAGACAGTATTTGTGAAAAGCTGTTGCCGGTAATAAAAAACCGCTATATCACAACAGAAGAAAACATCTCCTATGAAAATGCAAGGGAACTGGAAAAACTTTTTACAGAGGAATACCCAGAGCAAGCAGAAAGCGGTGTTATGTATGGAATACGGTTCAGTACATTACAGAGGAACAGTACAATAGCAAATAATTTTGTTTTACAGGCTGCAATGCTTTATGGTGCTGTTGTATTGATGATTATATGTCTTACCGTACTTTCCTTGCAACAACTCTTAGACGCAGGACAATATAAATATCGCTTCTCTGTACTCCGAAAATTGGGGGTGGAGGAAAAGCATATCGGAAAACTTATCTTGCAACAATTAAGTGTTTGGTTTGGGTTTCCAATTATCACAGCAATCATTGTAGCTGCTGTTGTAATAGCTTACTTTATCCAAACCATATCAGCAGAAATTTCAGCCTATATCGGGTTTGGTGCATTGATGTTACAAATAGGGGCAACAATGGGGATTTTGGCAATTTTATTGATTTGTTACTTCATAAGTACATGGATTATTTTTAGGCGTTCTGTTAATCCATAGTGAGTGCAATTTATAGCAAACCCAGCCGAGCCAGTCAACGGCAAGTGAATGGGCTTCGCCCACCGTTGACAGCCCCGACTGTCCTTGCTGGTGGGTAATCAAGGGGCGACAGCAAAAAAGTGCTGCCGCCCTTTCCCATAATCGAAGAAAGGGGGATTTTCCATGACTGAATACGAAGCCTATCAAGAACATATCCGCTATACCCATGATACCTACTGCCGGATTGTTATTCGTCATGCGTCCTTTGACGCTGCCCGTATGCTGGCGGCGAGGTGGAAACGGGAAATCTCCCTTGAATACTTGACCGAAGAAAAGTTTGTCCCACTAAGCACCACAGACGAGTATTTTCAAGTGCCGGACTATGGCGAAACTTATCCGTTCTCTGTCCGGGGGCAGACGATATTTTTAGATAGCTGCTCCCTTGCGGCGGCTCTTGCCGGGCTGCCGGAACAGACGCAGGAGGAAATCTTTTTGTATTACTTCCAGCACTTGACGCAGAAAGAAATCGGAGAACAAAGCGGCTGGACACGCAGCACAATCGGGCGGCATATTCAGCTTGCCTTGAAGCGGCTGAAAAAGGAAATGGAGGTGTTGTCCCATGAGTAACCGACTTCTCCCCTATGACACGATAATAAAGGCACATGAGGGCGACCCCATAGCGATACAAGCTGTCCTTGACCGCTATGCTGGATATATCCGCTACTTCTCCAAAATGAACGGCTATTATAACTCTGATATGGAGGACTACATCAAAACAAAGCTGATTGAAAGCCTGTTCAAGTTTCGGCTTGACCGATAACATAAAAACTGAATATCCCGCCGCCCCGCAGCGGCACATGAAGCAGTAAATCCGAAAAAGATTTGCTGCTTTTTTTGCACCCATTTTTGGCAAATTTCCAAAAGTTCCGTATTAGACAGTGAAACCAAAAAAGGCTGCCGTTTTTTTCAGACAGCGGGCAAAATGCAGCTTCCGAAACGCCTTATTGTCGGGAAAGACCGAGCCGCCGGAAAAGTTCTTACCGAAAAGTCCGTCCATTCTGCTCTTTTGTGGTTTGTAGGGAGTAAGGGGGAAAATGCCAGCCCGCCGCCTTTTATGAAAAAAGCTGGTTATAGATTTCCCGAAAAAGTGGCAGTAGCAAGTGAACGGCAGTCCGGCAGTTTCTTAGAGCAAGATTCTACCGCAGTACCAAAATTCGCTTATCGCTCATTTTGCCCCTGCGGGAATCTTGTTGGGGAGTGCCTTCCCCAAACCCTGCCATGCGGCTTACGCCGCTTAAAAATCCCTCAAAATATTTTTTCGGATTTTTCAAAAACAGTTCCGCTTCACACCCTGTTTTTCTCCTATTAGTGAGAGGACACCACGCACAGCCGAAAGGAGGTTTTACCATGCGAAAACGATATAACACGCCACACCGCAGCCGGGTAGTTAAGACACGCATGACCGAGGAAGAATACGCCGAGTTTGTGGAAAGGCTTTCTGCTTACAACATGAGCCAAGCCGAGTTTATCCGGCGAGCCATAACCGGGGCAGCCATACGCCCTGTTATCCATGTGTCGGCAGTCAATGACGAGCTGCTTGCCGCTGTCGGAAAGCTGACCGCCGAATACGGAAAAATAGGTGGCAACTTAAACCAGATAGCCCGGACGCTGAACGAGTGGCACAGCCCCTACCCGCAGCTTGCCGGGGAGGTACGGGCGGCGGTTTCCGACCTTGCTGCCCTAAAGTTTGAAGTCTTGCAGAAAGTGGGTGACGCTGTTGGCAACATTCAAACATATCAGCTCTAAAAATGCGGACTATGGCGCAGCGGAAGCCTACCTCACTTTTGAGCATGACGAGTTTACCATGAAGCCCACCCTTGATGAAAACGGGCGTCTGATACCGAGGGAGGATTACCGCATTTCTTCCCTCAACTGCGGGGGCGAGGATTTCGCTGTTGCCTGTATGCGGGCGAATCTCCGCTATGAGAAAAATCAAAAACGGGAAGATGTGAAAAGCCACCACTATATCATCAGCTTTGACCCACGGGACGGGACAGATAACGGCTTGACCGTAGACCGGGCGCAGGAGCTGGGCGAGCAGTTCTGTAAAGAACATTTCCCCGGACACCAAGCCCTTGTATGCACCCACCCGGACGGGCATAACCACAGCGGCAATATCCATGTGCATATCGTCATCAACTCCCTGCGGATTTACGAAGTCCCGCTTCTGCCCTACATGGACAGACCAGCCGACACACGGGAGGGCTGCAAGCACCGCTGCACCAACGCCGCTATGGAATATTTCAAGAGTGAAGTCATGGAGATGTGCCACCGGGAGGGGCTTTACCAAATCGACCTCTTGAACGGCAGCAAGGAACGGATAACAGAACGGGAATACTGGGCGGCAAAGAAAGGGCAGCTTGCCCTTGATAAAGAGAACGCCGCCAGAGAAGCCGCCGGACAGCCGACCAAGCCCACCAAGTTTGAAACGGACAAGGCGAAGCTGCGCCGGACGATACGGCAGGCACTTTCCCAAGCTACCAGCTTTGACGAGTTTTCTTCCCTTTTGCTGCGGGAGGGCGTGACCGTCAAGGAGAGCCGGGGGCGGCTTTCCTACCTCACGCCGGACAGGACAAAGCCTATCACAGCCCGGAAGCTGGGGGACGATTTTGACAAGGCTGCTGTCCTTGCCCTGCTCACGCAGAACGCCCGCAGAGCCGCCGAACAGACCACAGCCATACCCGAATACCCCCACACCCAAAAGGAACGCTTGCGGGAGGAAAAAGCCGCAAAAACCACCCCGGCAGACAACACCTTGCAGCGCATGGTTGACCGGGAAGCCAAGCGAGCCGAGGGCAAGGGCGTGGGCTATGACCGCTGGGCGGCAAAGCACAACCTAAAGCAAATGGCGGCTACCGTTACCGCCTACCAGCAGTACGGCTTTTCTTCCCCGGAGGAACTGGACGAAGCCTGTTCTGCCGCCTATGCCGCCATGCGGAAAAGCCTTACGGAGCTGAAGCAGGTGGAAAAGACGCTGGACGGGAAAAAGGAGCTGCAACGGCAGGTGCTTGCCTATTCCAAGACCCGCCCTGTCCGGGACGGGCTGAAACAGCAGAAAAACGCCAAAGCAAAAGCAGCCTACCGTCAGAAGCACGAAAGCGACTTTATCATAGCAGACGCAGCCGCCCGCTATTTCAAAGAAAACGGCATTTCCAAGCTGCCGGGCTATAAAGCCCTGCAAGCCGAGATTGAAAGCCTTATCCAAGAGAAAAACAGCGGCTACAACGATTACCGGGCAAAACGGGAGGAATACCGCCGCTTACAGACTGTCAAGGGCAATATCGACCAGATTTTACGCCGGAGCGAGCCGCAGCGCAGAAAGGAGCAGAGCCATGAACGGTAATATCCCCCGCATGGACTACCGCCAGTACCGGGCAGCCCGCCGCCTTGTGCATGAGTGCTGCAATTATGACGGCGGGAACTGCCTGCTGTTGGAGGACGGCGAGCCTTGCGTGTGTGTGCAGAGTATCAGCTATTCGCTGCTCTGCCGCTGGTTTACCGCCGCCGTCCTGCCCCTTGATGAAGCACTGGAAGCCGCCCTCATGCGCCGGGGAAGCCGGAAACGCTGCGCTGTCTGCGGGGCGTTCTTCTTCCCAAAATCCAACCGGGGGAAATACTGCCCGGACTGCGCCGGACGCATGAAGCGGATAAATGCCGCCAAACGGAAGCGGAAACAAAGGGAGAAATGTCACGCTTTAGGGCATTTCAAACCCGCATAAATCAAGGCTTTTTTGGAGGGTGTCAAAGGGTGCGTGATACATTTATCCTTTTTCCCCGAAAACGCCCCCTAAAAGCGTAACAGAACCCATAGACAGACACCACAAGGAGGTGAACCCTATCGCTGATTATATGACCGCAGGAACGGAGCTGCCCGCTTACCTGCCTTACCCCCGTTTCCTGCTGAAAATGGACATATCCCACACCGCCAAGCTGCTGTATGCGCTGCTGTTAGACCGTTCCACCCTTTCGCAGAAGAACGGCTGGCAGGACAGCGAGGGGCGGACATACATTGTCTACCCCATAGCAGAGATAGCGGAAATGCTGGATAAAGGCTGTACCACCATAAAGGGCGCACTGAACGAACTGGACGCTGCCGGACTGCTGGAACGCAGACGGGCGGGCTTTTCTTGTGCCAACCGCCTGTATGTAAAAGTGCCGGATATTCCAGTGGTACAGTTTTCCGACCAACTGACGGACGGAAAACCGCCCCTCATAAGGGCAGGAAACCGACCAACTGACAGCCGGAAACCTGACCTTATGACGGTCGGAAAACCGTCCCCTAACCAAACTAATATAAACAACCTAATAGAGAGCCAAACAAAAAGAGCGAGTGAGGGGCAGCCCCCCGCCGCTTATGGCAGATATAAAAATGTATTCCTTTCTGACGCAGAACTTTTGGAACTGGAACAGGATTTCCCCGGCAAGTGGGAGTATTACCTTGACCGGCTTTCCTGCCATATCGCTTCCACCGGGAAGCAGTACCAGAGCCATGCAGCCACCATTTACAAGTGGGCGCAGGAGGACGCTGCCAAAGGCAAGGCTGCCCCGAAACAGGGCATACCCGATTATTCATGCAAGGAGGGCGAGAGCTTATGAAAAACGAGATTGAAGCTATGATTACGGACATTACAACCACTACCGCCGAAGCGGAGGACTACACAGGCGAGGACGGGCTGTTATACTGCGGCAAGTGCCATACGCCCAAAGAAGCCTACTTTGCAGAGGGAAAGACTTGTTTCGGGCGTGACCGCCACCCAACAGACTGCGATTGCCAGCGGGCAGCCCGTGAAAAGCAGCGAGCCGCCGAAAGCAGACAGAAGCACCTTGAAAAAGTGGAGGACTTGAAACGCCGGGGCTTTACCGACCCCGCTATGCAGAACTGGACATTTGAGCATGACAACGGCAGAAACCCGCAGACCGAAACCGCCCGCTTTTATGTGGAGAGCTGGGAAACCATGCAGGCTGAAAATATCGGCTACCTGTTCTGGGGCGGCGTGGGGACAGGAAAAAGCTACCTTGCTGCCTGTATCGCCAACGCCCTTATGGAAAAAGAGGTTGCCGTCTGCATGACAAACTTTGCAACGATACTGGGTGACCTTGCCGCCAGCTTTGAGGGCAGGAATGAGTATATTTCCCGCCTTTGCAGCTACCCCCTGCTGATACTTGATGATTTTGGTATGGAGCGAGGGACAGAATACGGGCTGGAACAGGTTTACAGCGTGATTGACAGCCGTTACCGAAGCGGCAAGCCGCTGATCGCCACGACCAACCTCACGCTGGAGGAATTGCAGCACCCGCAGGACACGCCCCACGCCCGTATCTATGACAGGCTGACTTCCATGTGCGCCCCTGTCCGTTTCACGGGCAGCAACTTCCGAAAGGAAACCGCACAGGAAAAGCTGGAACGCTTAAAGCAACTGATGAAGCAGCGAAAGGAGAGCCTATGACAGAAACCAAACAGACAAGCACCACCAAAACAGACCGCCGCCCGGACTGTGTGACGGAAATCCGCATGGGCAACTCCGTCCTTACCGTTTCCGGCTTCTTCAAGCAGGGGGCAACCGACACCGCAGCCGACAAGATGATGAAAGTGCTGGAAGCGGAAGCTGCTACACAAAAAACGGCGATTTGACCGACCATAAAGAAGCGGATTTGACGCTTTTGCCGCTATACAGACAGCCGCCCCATGTGGTACAATCAAGATACGGAATAGTGGGGCTGGCTGTCGGAAACGGAGGATTTTATGTTAAGACAGACCAACCAACAACCAATTACCGCCCTTTACCCAAGACTTTCCCATGAGGACGAGCTGCAAGGCGAGAGCAATTCCATTTCCAATCAGAAGCGTATCCTTGAAACCTATGCAAAGCAGAACGGCTTTTCCAATCTGCGCTGGTACACGGACGACGGTTATTCTGGTGCGAACTTTCAAAGACCCGGTTTTCAAGCCATGCTTGCGGACATTGAAGCCGGAAAAGTCGGGACAGTTATCGTCAAGGATATGTCGAGGTTAGGGCGAAACTACCTGCAAGTGGGAATGTACACAGAAATGATTTTCCCACAGAAAGGCGTCCGCTTCATCGCTATCAATGACGGAGTGGACAGCGCACAGGGCGACAATGACTTTGCCCCGCTGCGGAATATTTTTAACGAATGGCTGGTGAGAGATACGAGCAAGAAAATACGGGCGGTAAAACGCTCAAAAGGCATGAGTGGCAAGCCCATCACAAGCAAGCCTGTGTATGGCTACCTCATGGACGAGGACGAAAATTTCATCATTGACGAGGAAGCCGCACCCGTAGTCAAGCAGATATACAACCTCTGTCTTGCCGGGAACGGTCCGACCAAGATAGCCCGTATGCTTACAGAGCAGCAAATCCCCACGCCGGGGACGCTGGAATACCGCAGGACGGGACACACCCACCGTTACCACCCCGGCTATGAGTGTAAGTGGGCGACCAACACTGTTGTGCATATCCTTGAAAACCGGGAATACACGGGCTGTCTGGTAAACTTTAAGACTACCACGCAATCCTACAAGTGCAGCAAAATCATTTACAATGACAAGGATAAGCAGGCAATCTTTGAAAACCACCACGAACCTATCATAGACACCCAGACATGGGAACGGGTGCAGGAACTTCGCAAGCAGCGCAAACGCCCCAACCGCTATGATGAAGTGGGCTTGTTCTCCGGCATACTGTTCTGTGCGGACTGCGGCAGCGTGATGTATCAGCAGCGATACCAGACAGACAGGCGCAAGCAGGACTGTTATATCTGCGGCAACTACAAGAAACGCACCCATGACTGTACGGCGCACTTTATCCGCACCGACCTCTTGACCGCTGGTGTACTCTCCAATCTGCGGAAAGTGACCAGCTATGCGGCAAAGCATGAAGCCCGGTTTATGAAGCTCTTGATTGAGCAGAACGAGGACGGGGGCAAACGCAGGAACGCCGCCAAGAAAAAGGAACTGGAAGCCGCCGAGAAACGCATAGCCGAGTTATCCGCTATCTTCAAGCGGCTGTATGAGGACAGCGTAACCGGGCGCATATCAGACGAGCGTTTCACAGAGCTGTCGGCAGACTATGAAGCAGAGCAACGGGAACTGAAAGAAAGAACCGCCGCTATCCAAGCGGAGCTTTCCAAAGCACAGGAAGCCACCGTGAACGCAGAAAAGTTTATGAATGTTGTCCGGCGGCATACCAGCTTTGAAGAACTTACCCCTACTCTGTTGCGGGAGTTTGTAGAGAAAATCGTTGTGCATGAGTGCAGCTATGACGAGAACAAGACCCGCAGACAGGACATTGAGATTTATTATTCTTTTGTTGGCAAGGTGGACTTGCCCGAATAAACGCCCGACCTATCCGACACAAGAGCTAAGTGCCGGATAGGAACGGCAAAATTTTTTACACTTCTATTACTTCTTTATCACACATTAGCAAATAACAAGGGCTTATAGCCCTAGAGCAAACCACCCGTTGGACGGGTGGTTGTGATTAATCCTGTATTTCTTCAAAAAAATGTGTCCAGACACGGAAAAAGCTTTGGGGCATCCGCTCGAGGGGGCTCTCCGGGGTCCATAGGAGCCAGATGGTAAAATTTCCCTGTTCCTCCCGGATCGGAAGGCTCACCAGCTCTGGATCGCTGCTGGGGAGTTTTTTGTTCAGAAATGCGATCCCGGCGTTGTGTTTTAAAAGCCGGAGCAGACTGGAAAACTGGTCCACATGGAAGGCATAGGAAAATTCCTTTCCGCGTTTTTTATAAACGTACTTCAGAAGCTGGGTATTCAGATCGTCACCGGCGTATCCGATGACAGGGCAGGTGATCAGGTCTTCATAGGAAACCTGGCCTTTTTCTGCCAAAGGATGGCGGCGGGACATGGTGACATATCTGTGACGGCTGGTATGCAGCTTCAGGCTCCTCAGATCGGGATCCGGCGCATCGCGCATGGCCAGGACCGCGTCCAGGGAGGAATCGCGCAGCATAGATAGAAGAAGCGGAACTGTACGGTTAGTCGTCTGAAATTCCAGATCGGGAAGCTGTTTTTTTAACTCGAAGTAAAGATCCAGCCAGTAAAATTCGTTGAGCACCACTGGAATGCCCAGACGGAGAGGACGGCTGATGGAGAGGAATTGCTTCATCTCCTCTGCCAGCCGTTCAGTCTTTTTCAGGATCCCGCTGCACTGATCCAGAAAAAAGGAACCGGCGGCGTTGGGGGCAAGTCCTTTGGAGCTCCGATCAAACAGCGGGATAGAAAGCTCTTTTTCCAGGGCGCGTATGGCCATGGAAATGGTGGATTGGGAGACGTTTGCCGCCTGGGCGGCCTTTAGGGTACTGCCGCAGCGGCAGACCTCCATAAAATACTGCATTTGTAAAAGAGTCATAGCACTCCTTTCTGTCGGAAGAAGATCTGAATGCATTTATTATACAAGAAAAAGCATATGGTATCAATAGAATTGATACTATTATGAATTATATATGTTTCACAAAGCCTGAGAAATATGAGATAATCTGCACATAAACAAAAACAAAAAAGCATAAAAACTGTGCACTTTCACAATGCATGTACCCGGGGGGAGAAAGGAAGCAGCGGTTATGCAAAAAACAAAAGGAGAAATGTCATGATTGCTGTAATTGGCCTTATTATGTTTGCGGTGTCCTCATATCTGGCGCTGAGCAAAAAGATGCATCTCATGGTACCCTTTGTGGTCGTACCTGTGATCGCCGGACTTTTCTGCGGTTTTTCTCTCCCGGAGGTTTTGAATTTTGCCGCCGAAGGAGTTACGGGAACCTTCAATTCGGTCCTTCTTTGTATCTTTGCAGTCCTGTATTTCAGTGTTTTGTCCGAGACGGGGATGTTTGATATTATGGTAAACCGTCTGGTGGGGATCACCAGGGGGAATATTTACATCGTTATGGTGGTAACGGTCCTTGTGGCTTTCATCGGCCATCTGGACGGCGCCTACAATACCACATATCTGATCGCAATTCCGGCTCTGGCCCCGCTTTATAAACGACTCAATATAGACCGGCGGAGCCTGGTGCTCCTGGTATCCCTGGCGGCAGCGCCCATGACGGCCATGGCCTGGGGACAGCCGGCGAAAATGACGGTTTTTGATCCGTCTATTGACCCGGTGGTCATGGCTTCCAGCCTCTATCCGGTGGTGGCGATCATGCTGGGGCTTGCTGTGGTCACCTCTCTGGGCTTTGGCTATTACTATTCTAAAAAGAATGCCTCTGAGATCGCTCTGCTGAGAAAGAGCTTTGAAAATGGAGGCGGAAGCCAGAAGGTGGATTTTTCGGATAATCCTCTGGCACGTCCAAAGCTTTTCTGGGCTAATTTTGCGCTGTTTCTTGGCTCTCTGGCCTGCTTTATGTTCATGACCGGCGTGAAAACATATGTGCTGTTCATGGTATTCTCATGTGCAGCGCTGCTGCTCAACTACCATACCCAGAAGGAGCAGAGCCAGATCATCCGCAAGCATTCGGCTACCATGCTGGCTCCGGCGATCCTGTTTTTGGGGATCGGAATCATGGTCGGGATCCTGAACGGAACGGGAATGGTAACGGCTATGGTGGATGCTGTCCTTGGCATCGTTCCGGAATCCATGGCAAGATGGACACATGTTTTATACGCGATCCTGATCCTGCCGCTGGAGATCTTCATCCCATATCAGGCCTTCCAGAGCATGAACCCGCTGCTTCTGGGTATTGGAGCAGGCTGTGGCCTGACTGGCTACCAGGTGTTAACGTGTATGAATATTTCCTATCTGAATCCATGTTCCCCGCTGGTGGCTGCGGCGAACCTGGCCTGCGAGCTGGCAGAGGTGGATATCATCAAGCAGGTGAAGTTTTCTGTACTGTTCTGCCTGGCCTTTAATACCATCGGAGTTCTGATCTGCGTGGCTCTTGGACTGGCGTAAAATATAATGAACGAATGTCCGGCTGGCGCTGCCGGCCGGGAAAAGAAAGGAATGATAACGATCATGAGTAAAGAAGTAAAGGTAACGCCAATGGATACTGTAAATAATGCCAGGACCATGCCCTGGAAGGTGGCCATCGAGCCGTTCCGGGTGGCTCCGAGGGTCTGGTATGTGGGGAATACCTGGGTAGGGAGCTTTCTGATCCAGACCAGCGAGGGGCTGGCGCTGATCGATACGACAGTGATGGAGGATCTGTATCTTCTGATCGATTCCATCCACCGCCTGGGCTTTGATCCAAAGGATCTGAAGCATATTTTTCTGACCCATGCCCATATGGACCACGACGGGGCGGCCAGGGCCTTAAAGGAGCTGACGGGAGCAAAGGTATGGCTGTCCAGAGAGGATGAGGAATGGCGTCACCGCCCGGAGGCGGATATGAGCGACACGGGATTTTCCATCGTTCCTTATGAAACAGACTGCTTTTATGAGGATGAAACGCCCATTGTCATGGGGGATGTGGTCATCCGCACCAGACTGTCCGCTGGCCACACGCCGGGAACCACTTCGTTTTTTGTAGAAATGAAGGACGAGGAGGGAAAAACGGTGGTATGGGGCATGCACGGAGGCGTAGGGATCAATACCATGAATACGGACTATCTTCAGAAGGTCCGCCTTCCCCTGTCCCTCCAGGAGGATTTTTTCCGGGGCTGCGAGGAGATGAAGTCCATCCATGTGGACATCTGCACACCCAGCCATCCATCCCATTCAGATATGCTGGAAAGGATCCCGGAGGATCGGAATGATTACCGGCCTTTTGTGGATGAGGGAAAATGGCCAGCCTTTCTGGAAGAACGGGCAGAATCCCTGAGAAAGGTCCTGGAACGGGGCGTTTACCAGAGATAAGGGCAGCCTGAGAGAGGAGAAGAAGATGGATACACTGCTGATCAGAAATGGAACGGTCGTGAACGCGGAGGACGGGACCATGGTCCAGGCGGATATCCTGGCCGAAGGAAGCAGGATCCGGAAGGCAGAGCCGGGGATCTGCGACCGGGCGGTCAGCGAGATCGATGCGACAGGCTGTTATGTGACTCCGGGACTGGTGGACCACCATACCCATATCTATCCCATGGCGTCCATCGGGATCTCTGGAGAGGCCGTCTGCTTTGGTTCTGGAGTCACAACGGCTGTGGATGCCGGGAGCACGGGCTGCGGGACCTATGAACGATACCGGCCCTGGATCCGTGCGTCTAAGCTGGCTGTCTGCCCTTACATCCATGTGAGCACCGGGGGGCTTTCCAGCCTTCCGGAGGCCATGGAGGATGTGGATCCGCACCATATGGACGCGGAGGGGATCCGGGAGCTGTTCCGGCGGTACGGGAATGAGCTTGCGGGACTTAAGATCCGGATCAGCCGGAATATCGTGGGAGATCTGGGAATGGATCCTTTAAAGCGGGCGGTGGAGATCGCGGAGCTGACGGGGGTTCCTTTGATGGTCCATATTACGGACCCGCCGGCACCGATAGAAGAAGTTCTTTCTGTCCTCCGGCCTGGGGATATCGTTACCCATATGTATCAGAACACCGGACCAACGATCCTGGATCGCGGCGCCGTCTCGGATGCCGTAAAGGCGGCGCGGGAAAAGGGGATCCTGTTTGAGGCGGCGGATGCCCGGGCCCACTTTTCCTTCGAGGTAGCGGAGCCGGCCATCGGAGAGGGATTTTATCCAGATCTTCTGGGAACTGATATCACCAGGCTCAGCATGCATCTCAGGCCGACGGCCTTTAATCTGGCCATGCAGATCTCCAAATACAGCTGCCTCGGGATCTCTTTTGGGACGCTGATCCATATTGCGGCCTGGAAAAACGCAGTCAACCTGGGGCTTTCGGACCAGATTGGGAGTCTGAGGCCTGGAAAACAGGCGGATATCGCTGTATTCCGGCCCTGCCGGAGGCGGAATGTATTCGGCGACCGGCCATTTTCCAATAAAGATGCGGAATTCCGGGAGGGGGATCTGATCTATGAACCAGTGCTTACGGTAAAGGCCGGGGAGATGGTGTGGAGAAGTGTGACTTTTTAAAAGAGGGAAATGAAAAGCCTGGCTGGGCGTGCGTCAAAACACGCTTCCTGCCAGGCTGATTTTTGTTTGAAGGTATGCTGCGAAGCGGGAGCGGATCTGAAAAACAAAAAGCCTGGACTCTTACGAATCCAGGCTTTATGCGGAAGATGGGACTTGAACCCACACGATGTAACCACCACAAGATCCTTAGTCTTGCTCGTCTGCCAGTTCCGACACTTCCGCGTATCGTTCTGAGCTTTTGTTGTTCAGCTCTCACCGACGTGTTATAATATACCACAGCCTGAAGAATTTGGCAAGTACTTTTTTGAATTTTTTTAAAAAATATTTTTTTGAAAAAGTTGTTGACAAAATGACAGTTTTATAATATAATCCAACATGTCGCTGAGAGATATAAACAAAGCGGCAGAGAAGAAATGCAGAAGTGGCGGAATTGGCAGACGCGCACGGTTCAGGTCCGTGTGGTAGCAATACCATGAGGGTTCAAGTCCCTCCTCCTGCACTGGCAAAGAAACCTGTTTCCGGAAGGGAGCAGGTTTTTTCGTATTCTGGACAGAGTGGACCTTTATACAAAAACGTCCCCTGAGGATCCGCTCGGAGCAGAAAAGGGACCTGCTGGAGGCGGATGAATTTACGCGTACTTGTACTGGCAAAAAAAGTAAAAAAAAGAAAAGAAAAAAGCTTGACATTTTGAAAAAAATGTGTAAAATAATACGTGCCGAGTGAGAAAAACGGCAGAAAAGGAAATGCAGAAGTGGCGGAATTGGCAGACGCGCACGGTTCAGGTCCGTGTGGTAGCAATACCATGAGGGTTCAAGTCCCTCCTCCTGCACGAACAGAAAACGGAAACAGCCTCCCAGAAAGGGAGGCTGTTCAGACTGTAGACAAAGTCCCAGCAAAAGCCGGGCTTTTCTACATTTATAACCGTTTTTCTGGTATAATGGAATTATCAGAAAGGCGGTGTTTTTTATGATGACTAAAAATGCAGATAAGAAACGAGAACAGATAATCATGTTCTGTATGGATGACATGGTTCCACAAAACCATATGCTGCGTTTGATTGATAAAGCCATTGACTGGACTTTTATTTATGATCTTGTGGAAGAAAAATACTGCCCTAATAATGGAAGACCGAGTATGGATCCGGTTATGCTGATCAAAATCCCTTTTATCCAATACCTTTACGGGATTAAAAGTATGAGGCAGACGATTCGGGAGATCGAAGTAAATGTTGCGTATCGCTGGTTTCTGGGGCTTGATATGATGGATCCGGTTCCTCATTTTTCTACCTTCGGAAAGAATTATACCCGCCGTTTTAAAGATACCGGTCTTTTTGAGCAGATCTTCGCAAAGATACTGGAAGACTGCATGAAATTCAACCTGGTAGATACGGAGCAGATTTTTGTAGATTCCACTCATGTTAAGGCATGCGCAAACAGCAAAAAAATGAGAAAACGGGTGGCCCATGAACAGGCGCTCTGGTATGAAGAGGAGCTCCAGAAAGAAATCGCAAAAGACCGGGAATCCCATGGGAAGAAACCGTTGAAGGAAAAAGACCGGAATGATCCATCCTCCGGAAGTGGAGGCAGTATGGATTCTCAAGAAGAGATTCCTGAAGGAGTAAAAACACAGAAGTGCAGTACAACCGATCCAGAAAGTGGATGGTTTCGTAAGGGGGAACATAAACATGTTTTCGCCTACGCAGTAGAAACAGCCTGTGATAAACATGGCTGGATCCTCGGTTACAGTGTTCATCCAGGAAACGAACATGACAGCCGAACCTTTAAACCTCTTTATGATAAGATAAAGCATTATCACCCTGCAATGATTGTTGCAGATGCAGGTTATCGAACACCGGCGATCGCCCACGAA
The DNA here is from genome assembly GCF_051602715.1 of Pilosibacter sp. YYHA0881. Lineage (GTDB taxonomy): Bacteria > Bacillota > Clostridia > Lachnospirales > Lachnospiraceae > Alitiscatomonas > Alitiscatomonas aceti. The sequence continues at coordinate 795,395 of NZ_CP175657.1, read as the reverse complement.
TTGCTGGAAGATGGAGTGGAGCCATTGTTTCCATACAAGAGGCCAATGACGAAAGACGTATTTTTCCGTAAATACGAGTATGTATATGATGAGGCGTATGATTGTTACTTATGCCCGGAAAACCAGATATTATCTTATCGTACCACGAACCGTGATGGATACAAAGAATACCACAGTTGTGGAGAATTATGTGCCAATTGCCCAAGTCTCCATAAATGTACGGAAAGCAAAAATCATGTGAAGGTAGTAATGCGTCATGTTTGGGAAGAATATATGGAAATGGCAGAAGACATCCGTCATACCCTTGGGAACAAAGCGATATATGAATTGAGAAAAGAAACCATTGAACGAATCTTCGGAACAGCGAAAGAACAGCATGGCTTTCGCTATACCCAGTATATTGGAAAAGCCCGGATGGAAATGAAAGCGGGGCTTACTTTTGCCTGCATGAATCTGAAAAAGCTGGCCAGAATTCTGGGAAACAGGGCCTCTAAAACATCGGAAATCTTGAGTTTTTTAAGATTTTTGATAGAAGAATCGCTATATGTAGAAAAGTGGTGCTGGGAATAATCCCAGCACCAACTTTGTCTACAGTCTGAACAGCCTCCCAGAAAGGGAGGCTGTTTTTGTATTAGGAGATCCGGACAATGGAAAGTCCGGTCCTGGCTTCGAGAAAACGAGCAAATTCCTCCGGACTCCCGCCCTTGAGCCTGGCTTTGTCATACGCCTGGGCATGGTTTTCACCCAGGATTAGGATGAAGCAGTCTGGGAGCTCTGCCATGGCCACGATCCGGTCATAGGGCCAGTCTGTCTGCCCGCTTCTGGTTTCCGTATGGTAGGAGTCCTCCTTAAAGACGGAGACGGCTGATTCAGTACCGGGAAGCAGCCGCTTTCTGGCGAAATAGCCGTTGAGCCTGTCCTCAAAGATAAAGGTTAAGAGGATGGCGAGAACGGCCGCCAGAGTAAGGAGCGTCTTTCCGCTGATGGAAAAGGAGCTGCCCGCCGGAGGAAGGAGAAGAAGGGTTCCCAGAAGGACCACGATCCATCCAAAGATATGGGCGCGGCGGCTTTTCCTTTTCCTTACGGTTTTCCGCAGGGCTTTGGCCATAGCGGTCAGAGTCTTCATGTCATAATCGGTGGCGGTGGTAAATTCCATAGTATCCCCTCCTGTTTTTTATAGAGATATTATACTGGATATGGGCGCAGAGTTTCAAGAGAAGATCAAAAATGAAAAGAAAGGGTAAGGAATCTTAAGATTCGTTTAATTCCCTGTATTTCCAACGGTTCCGGCTTGCGTTATCCGGAAACTTCTAGTATAATCAGAACAGAAATGAAAATAAAAATTAGGAGTGAGGTTTATATGAAATTAAGAAAGGTATTATTACTGACAGCAGCAACGGCTGCCCTCGGGAGCATGAACGTGATCTCTGCATTTGCAGACGCAGTGGTTGTGGAAGAGGATGGAAGCATCCGGAACTCTGCTCCGGAGGAGACCACAGAGGGAGCCGCAGATACGGAATCCATGTTATACGGCTGGACCGAGCAGGGCTCCAACTGGGTGTATTATGATGGAAAGGGAAATACCGTAAAGGGCTGGATCAAGGCAGAGGGCGGAGACGGCCGCGGAAACGAGGTATGGTTCTACACAGATCCGGAGACGGGCCTTATGGTAGCCAACCAGACAAGAGTGATCGACGGCGTATCCTATTCCTTCAATGAGGACGGAAGCTGGGTAGCCCCTGTTCCCACAGCACCCAAGGGAAAATTAAGCGGCGGCGTGTTTACAAACACATGGTCCAATATCCGCATTCCCCAGGTGATCGGCTCCGCCAATACAGATGTGGAAGCAGAGGAACTGTTCTCCGACGATATTTACGGCACCATTGGAAATCCTAAGGTGACTTATGATTTCTCCATGAGCACAGATTTCGGTGAGCTGGAGATCTACTACGCCAATATGGCGAAAATGCCGGAGATGGATGCGGCCACATTCGCAGCACAGTTAGGAAACGCTGAAAAAGGCAAGACTGGCCAGGTGGGCGCCGTTGAGACCGTTACCGTAGGCGGCCAGAACTATTCCAAGGTTTCCATCACCAGAACAAATAAGAAGGGCAAACAGAACCAGACTTCCTTCTACTGCAGAAAGCATGAGAGCTTTATGGTGATCTTAGCCACCAGCTGCACCATGTCTGATGCAGGCGCTATGGCGGATATCGTAAATACGATCACAGCAGCCCAGTAACAGGAAAAATGATATGGACGCTCCGGGAGATTCCCCGGGGCGTTTTTACGTTATGGGGAATGCGTCCTGCGGCGTATAAACGCTCCGCGGGGATCGTCTTGCGGCGGAAGAGAGTCCTGATGCAAAGGCGGCCTGCAGCAGACAGAGACCCCGCAGGCAGGCTTCCTTCTTACGACTGCAAAATTTTCCATATGGGATAGTATTTCCATGGAAAATGGTTTATAATAAACAGGCGTGTAAAAATACGGAAACATACAATCTGGAGGAATTATGTTAGAATTGCAGAATATTTCCTTTGGCGTGTTGGAAAGCCAGGGGAAAAAGGAGATTTTAAAGGATATCAGCCTGACGGTCGGTGAAAATAAATTTGTTGTGATCACGGGGCCCAACGGCGGCGGAAAATCGACCCTGGCTAAGATGATCATGGGGATCGAGAAGCCCCGCTCCGGGAAGATCCTGTTTGACGGCCAGGATATTACAGAGAAGACCATCACAGAAAGAGCCAACCTGGGGATCAGCTTTGCCCTTCAGCAGCCGGTGCGCTTCAAGGGGGTCCATGTGCTGGATCTGATCCGCCTGGCGGCCAGAAAGGACCTTTCTGCCGCAGACGCCTGTAAATATCTGTCCGAGGTGGGATTATGCGCCAAGGATTATATCAACCGGGAGGTCAATGGAAGTCTGTCCGGAGGAGAATTAAAGCGGATCGAGATCGCCACCGTCCTGGCCCGGGGCACAAAGCTTTCTGTGTTTGACGAGCCGGAGGCCGGTATCGATCTCTGGAGCTTCCAGAACCTGATCCAGGTGTTTGAGAAAATGCGGGAGACCACCAATGGCTCCATCGTGATCATCTCCCACCAGGAACGGATCCTGGAGATCGCGGACGAGATCGTGGTGATCTCTGACGGCTCTATCTTAAAGCATGGGACCAGGGATGAGATCCTGCCGGAGATTCTGGGAACGGCCTCTGCGCCTTCCGGATGTCAGTTTTACAGGAGGGAGGCATAAACATGGATAAGATCTTACAGACGCTTTTAGAAAAGGTGGCCGACCTGCACGGGGTACCGGAGGGGGCCTATAATATCCGGGCCAACGGCCAGATGGCTGGAAGAAATACGACGGCCAACATCGATATCGTCACAAGAGAGGACGGAAAGGGCATCGACGTACACATTAAGCCGGGAACGAAAAAGGAGAGTGTGCATATTCCGGTGATCTTAAGCCAGACGGGCTTAAATGAAACGGTGTGCAACGACTTTTTTGTGGGAGACGATGCGGATGTGACCATCATCGCCGGCTGCGGGATCCACAACGGCGGCGATATGGAATCCCGCCACGACGGCATCCACCGTTTTTTTGTGGGAAAGAACGCGAAGCTTAAATATGTGGAAAAGCATTACGGTGATGGAGATGGAAAAGGGGAACGGGTCATGAATCCCCGGACGGAGATCACCATGGATGAGGGAAGCTATATGGAGATGGAGAGCGTCCAGATCAAGGGCGTGGACTCCACAAAGAGGGATACGGTGGCCCATCTGGCAGCCGGGGCCAAGCTGGTGGTCCAGGAGCGTCTCATGACCCATGGGCACCAGGATGCGGAGAGCCGGTTTGATGTCTGTCTGGATGGGGAAAATTCCAGCGCCAACATCATTTCCCGGTCTGTGGCCAGGGATCAGTCCCACCAGTCCTTCTACTCCAATCTTCAGGGCAATAGCCTGTGTGCTGGTCATACGGAATGCGATGCGATCATCATGGACGAAGCAAAGATCAGCTCTCTTCCGGAGATCACGGCAAACCATCCGGATGCGGCCCTGATCCACGAGGCGGCCATCGGAAAGATCGCCGGAGACCAGATTATTAAGCTGATGACTCTGGGACTGACAGAGGAGGAGGCGGAAGCCCAGATCGTCAATGGATTCCTGAAATAGGGGAAGGAAACACAGCAGATAAAGTCTTTAGGGGGGAAAGCATGGTACTGGATTCGATAAAAAGTGTATTTGCCCTGATGGCGCTGATCGCTTCGGGCTTTTATTTTGCCGGGAAACCGTGGTTTGGAAAGCAGGGAATGGATTTCTTATCCAGATTTACTGTGGAGGCTACGATCCCGTTTTACATGTTCTATAACATATATAAGGATGTGGGGACCAGAGAGTCGCTGATCTCCCTGGTGTCAAAGCTTCCGGTGACCTTTGGACTGATCCTTCTGTGCCTGGCCCTGGCAGCGTTTATGGGGGCGCTTTTGAAGGTGGACGGCAAAAGGAGATATACCTTTGTGGCAGCGTCCGGCTTCCCCAATGTGGTGTTCATCGGCTTTCCTGTGATCCAGGCCCTGTGGGGCCAGGGGATCACCTCCATCGGCGTGATCTATTATATCGCCAGCACACTGCTGTTCTGGACCGTGGGGATCTGGCTCTTGAGAAAGGATGGGAAGTCAGAGGCGGCCAGAGAGGGGAGCGCCCTGGCAGGATTAAAGAAGCTGGCGTCCCCGCCGATCATCGGCATGGCCCTTGGCATGGCGGCAGTATTTTTTGAGATCCAGGTGCCGGATTTCGTATTAAAGCCACTGTCCATGATCTCCCAGGTGACCTCGCCCCTGGCCCTTGTGTTCATTGGCAGCGTGATCCGCAATATGGATCTGAAGACCATAACCCTGGGACGGGACCTTTACGCGGCCCTGGCCATGCGGTTTGTGGTGGTGCCTGCGGCCTGCGTGGTATTTTTAAATCTGGTTCCGATGCCGAAGGAGATGAAAGAGGTATTTTTCATGCTGTCCTCCATGCCGGCCATGGCCCAGATGGGCATTATGGCCAGACAGTATGACAGTGACTATGAATTTGCCTGTACGGTGATCACGGTCACTACCCTGATCAGCATGGTGACGATCCCTGTATTCATGCTGTTAATGCAGCAGTTTGCATTTTTTGCCTGATCCGGGGCCGGACCATATGGGCGGAGGCCTCATATCATAAGGAAATGGATAATAAGGCGGCGTTCATATGAAGGACCAGAAAGCGGAAAATCTGCTGAACCTGGCGCTGTCAGTGCCCGAGGAGGAACGGAAACAGACTGGGGAGCTGGATGTGGGCTATGACCGGGAGACCAGGACCTGGGAGCTGATCGTAAAGTACAGCGGAGACCTGGCGGGAATTGTCAGGGAGCAGTTTCCAGAAGCGGAGCTTAAGGAGCTGTCCGGCGGCTTTGGAATTCTTACGGTACCGGAGGAAGAAGTTCCGGGGATCCTTGGGCTTAAAGAAATTGAATATGCAGAAAAACCAAAGAGGCTGTTCTTTGCCATAAACCAGGCAAAGGCAGCCTCTTGTCTTACTCTGGTGCAGCAGGGGCCGAAGGGGCTTACGGGCCGGGGAGTTCTGGTGGGGATCCTGGATTCCGGCATTGATTATTTCCATGGAGACTTCCGTCATGAGGACGGCACCAGCCGGATCCTGTTTTTAAACGACCAGGTGACCGGGGACGTGTATACAAAAGAAGAGATCGACGAGGCATTGGTGACCGGAAGCCGGGAGGCCGCCAGAGCTCTGGTTCCGTCAGCAGATCCGGGAGGACATGGAACGGCGGTGGCTGGGATCGCCGCAGGGAATGGAAGGGAAAGCGGAGGCAGGTACCGGGGCGTGGCCTATGAGAGTGATCTGGTGGTGGTCCGTCTGGGGACGCCGGATCCAGATGGCTTTCCCAGGACCACACAGGTGATGGAGGGGCTGGATTTTCTGGTAAAAAAATCCATGGAGCTGGCACGTCCCATGGCGGTGAACGTGAGCTTCGGAAACTCCTATGGCTCCCATGATGGAACGGGCCTTCTGGAGCGGTTCATGGATTCCCTGGCCCTCATGGGGAGAACGGTATTTGTCGTGGGCATGGGAAATGAAGGAGACACTGGGGGGCATACATCGGGGAGGCTGTCTGCCGGGCCAGGGGGGCCATTGGACGGCAGCGAGGCACGAATCCAGCTTTCAGTGGCTCCCTATGAGGCGGGATTTGGGCTGCAGCTCTGGAAAAGCTATGAGGATGCCTTTGAGATCACCCTGTCGAATCCTGGGAAGACCGTGACGGAGCGGATCAGCAGCCGCCTGGGCCCTTATGAGATCGACATGGGAGGGGCCAGGGTGCTTCTTTACTATGGAGAGCCGGGCCCCTTCAGTCTGGCCCAGGAGATCTACTTTGATTTCCTGCCGCCGGGGAATGGAGAGGCTGGCCGGTATGTGGAGAGCGGAATATGGGAAATTACCCTGAAGGCGGCGGAGACCGTGGACGGCCGGTATGATCTCTGGCTGCCGTCCGGCGGCGTACTGAACCGTTCCACCCGGTTTTTAAGGCCGGCCCCGGAAACCACACTGACGATCCCCTCCACCGCCATGCGCCCGGTCTCTGTGGGCGCTTATGACGATACCTCCATGACGTACGCGCCCTTTTCCGGCCGGGGAGATACGAGACAGTACGGGATCCAGAAGCCGGATCTGGCAGCGCCGGGAGTGGGGATCGTCGCTGCCCGTTCCGGAGGCGGCTATGCTCCTGTGACGGGAACCTCCTTTGCCGCGCCCTTTGTGACGGGAGCGGCGGCGCTTTTAATGGAGTGGGGGATCGTGCGGGGGAATGATCCGTACCTGTATGGAGATAAGGTGAAGGCGTATCTGCGGAAGGGGGCGAAAAAGCTGCCTGGGGAGCAGAGCTATCCCAATCCCCGGGTAGGGTATGGGGCATTGTGCGTGAGGGAGAGCCTGCCGTTTTAAAAAATAACCTTGACATATGTAATGAAAAATGCAATAATATGTGTAATAAAAAATGCAATGGAGAAAACATGAGAGAGAATACATATATTAAAATCGGAGCATTGTACAGCAGATACAGAGGTTACGTAGGGACACAAGATCTGCTGTCAGAGGGATTTTCTAACCGGCAGATTTCTGTTTTAGTGGAAGAAGGATATTTAGAAAAAATATGCCATGGACATTACTGGATAGCGGGCAGGCAATACAGAAAACCGTCAGATTATAAATGCATCGAAGTGTGTCTGAGTAATCCCGGCGCGGTTATTTGTATGGATAGCGCACTTTACTATCAGGGAGTATTACCAGCCGAGCCGGATCACTTATCTGTTGCTACAGAACGGACGGACCGCAGTATGATGAAAATGAATTTTATGGTACAAAGGCATTACTTTTCAAAGGGAAATTTTAATGTTGGAATAAGAAAAAAAGAAACGGAATTTGGAAGGTATAATATTTATGATATTGAACGTTCGGTTTGTGATCTGTACCGCCTGGGGGGAGAAATAGAAATAGAGATAGTGGACCAGATAAAGAGAAATGCGTGCTTGTATGACCGGTTATTGAAATATGCAGAAAAACTACAGATAAAAAGGGAATTGTAAGAGGGGGATCTACAATGGAGTACATGTATAATGGCCTACAGCTGAAAGGAAGAAATTTACAGGACGATCAAAAAATCAGATTATTAATATATTATATACATCTTCAGACACTGGTGTCTGAGAAAAAAGAATACGATGAAAGATACGGGAAAAACCAGCTCATAAATATATTTTGGGATAAAGAAAGCAAATGGGAACAAAAAATTTATGGTGGACTGAAAGAATGGGAGAGGAGACATCCAATAACGGGAATCGTACTTTGCACTGTTCTGGGCGGAATCCTTGTCAGTATGGCTGCAGGCGTTCTTTTGGAGGTTATTTTGATATATGTATGAAAAATGGAGATAAAGCATGAAGAATAGGATCATAGATGTTCAAAATGTGAAAATTACTATTTCAAAAGAAGAATCCGATGACTATATTTGCATTACGGATATTGCTAAGGTAAAATCGAATTCCGCCAGAGCAGCCGACGTGGTGAGAAACTGGCTGAGAAATCGTGGAACATTGGAGTATTTATCTGTATGGGAACAACTGTATAATCCGGCGTTTAAAGTGTTCGAATCTGAACACTTTAAAAAGCAGGCGGGGTTATTAACTTTTACACCCAGTGTTTCTGAATGGATAGAGAAAACGAATGCGGCTGGTCTTTATGTAAAGCGTGGAAAATATGGAGGAACCTATGCCCATAAAGACATTGCTTTTGAATTTGCATCTGCGATCAATCCAGTTTTTAAATTATTTCTTATAAAAGAATTCCAGCGTTTGAAGGAGGAAGAAAATAATTTAAGACAAATGGAATGGAATGCGAAACGTTTTCTTAGTAAAAATAATTATCTGATCCAGACAGATGCAGTGAAGAATTATATCATCCCTCATAGAGATTTAAAAAAGGATCCACAATGGATCGCATATGCAGAAGAAGCAGATATAGTGAATGTTGCTTTGTTTGGCTTTACAGCAAAAGCATGGAGAGAAATGAATCCGGAACTTGCAAAGAAAAATAATGTCAGAGATTTTGCGACAATTCATGAATTGACAGTACTTTCTAACCTGGAGACGCATAATGCCCATATGATACGAGAAGGAAAGAATAAGGAAGAACGGTTTGAAGTACTAAAAGAAATTGCAGAATATCAGCTCAATATATTAAGTACTGCTGAGCAGATAAAAATGGCAGAGACTTGTGATGATCGTACACTCTTCCAGCCTGTTTTATAACAGATATATAACCCCTTTTTTATGCAAATATGCAGCTTTCGGCCGTTTTTAGCGGCAAAAGCTGCATATTTTTCTGCATGTGTGTCAAGATCTGCCTGGTGGACAGATTTTTTCATGACAATATCCTGGAATCCCTGGGAATGCGTGAGGGAGAGCCTGCCGGTCTAAATTTTCATACGATCTGGCAAACAGAAAATTCATAAAAAATAAATGTAAATCCTGTCGGGAAAATGGTATGATGAGTGAAGAAAAGACGGGAGAGAGCCGGCAGCAGGAAGGGGCGGCTGGCGCAGGGAAGGAAAAATATAAAAGAATACGAAAGGATCATATATGGATACACGACTGGATCTGAAGCTGTCAGAGGAGCAGGAGCTTTTTATATGCAAGGCATTGGAGGGAAAAAATATTTTAGTGGACGCATGCATCGGCAGCGGAAAGACCACAGCGATCCAGGTGCTGTGCAATCGGCTTCCTGATACAAAAAAGGTCCTTTATCTGACGTATAACAGACTTCTGAAGCTGGATGCAAGAGCAAAGATACAAAAGAGAAATGTCACAGTGACAAATTATCATGGATTTGCATACGCGGCTTTAAAGGCAAATGGGATCTCCGCAGGGGTCTCTGATCTGATCCAGCGGTTTATCCAGGAGAAACCGGCCATCGGCGCCTATGATATCCTGATCATTGATGAGTACCAGGATATCGAGCAGGAGCTGGCAGAGCTCTTACAGATGATAAAGGATCGTAAGCCGGGGATGCAGATCATCGCGGTCGGGGACATGGAGCAAAAAATATACGATAAGACGACCCTGGATGTGGAATCGTTTATGAAGGGATTTCTTGAGGACCACCTCAGGCTCAGGTTTACCCAGTGCTTCCGGCTTTCTGAGGATCTGGCGGCCATGCTTGGAAGGGTGTGGAAAAAGGAGATCCGGGGCGTCAACGAAAGCTGCAGGGTGGAAGAAATGACGAAGGAGGAGGTGATGGATTTCCTGGCACAGCAGGAACCGGGAGATATTTTATGCCTGGGAGCAAGGACCGGGGCCATGGCAGGTACACTGAATGCTTTAGAAGAGGCATACCCTCATACGTTCAATAAGACAACGGTCTACGCTACGATCTCAGACCATGATTCGGCAGGAAAAACGGAACCGAAAGCAGATTCTGCGATCTTTACGACGTATGACAGCAGCAAGGGCCTGGAGAGAAAAATATGTGTGATCTTTGATTTTACAGAAAGCTACTGGAATGTGAGGATATCCAAACCGCAGCAGTCGTATTCGGTTCTGCGGAATATTTTCTGCGTTGCAGCCAGCAGAGGAAAAAAACATATTATTTTTGTGAAGTCAGAAGAAGCCGTGCTTTCGGAGAAAACGCTTTCAACATTTGTGGAGACAAACCAGAAATTTAAAGATACAGGCATAAGTGAGATGTTCGATTTTAAGTATAAGGAGGATGTGGAGGCCTGCTTTTCAAAGCTGAAGCTGAAAAAGCTGGAAACTTTGGACCCGTCCCCCATAGACATAAAGAGCACGGACGGGCTCATTGATCTGTCTCCCTGTATCGGGATATACCAGGAGGCTGTATTTTTTGAGAATTATGACATAGACGCGGACATACAACTGAGGATCGCATTGAATCCGGAGCTTAAGGGCCTGTATACCGGGGAGGAGCGGAGAAGTCCTCTGGATCAGAAAATACTGTTTCTGGTTTCTCTGGAAACAAGACAGAAACGGTACAGGAAGCAGGTGGCTGCGCCGTTTGTCAATGGGGAGCAGAGGGAGAGGATCACTGCCCGTTTAAAAACACGGCTGCATACGGATGAAAAAGCACAGGTGGAATGCCGGCTCCGGTTTTATGGCCAGGAGGCCGGAGAACCCCTGTTTTCTGCCAATGGATTTGCAGATGCAGTGAAGGGGGATACGGTATACGAGCTGAAATTTGTATCGGAGCTGAGGCATGAGCATTTCCTACAGTGTGCAGTCTATATGGCTGCCCTGGATCTGCCGAAAGGAATCCTGTGGAACACGCGGGATAATACGGCTTATGAAATTGAAATTCCGGACCGGGCCTCCTTTCTGGATGCCGTGACCAGGACGGTCACAAAGGGAATGATAAAAAAATATCATGATCACAGGGCGGTTCAGGAGATGCCCCGGAACGTAAAAAACGAACCTCATACCGGGAAAGCGGAGGAATATGAAGGCGGCTCTGAAAAGATGGAAAAGCCAGGGAAGAAAAGGAAATTCTGGTTCCAGTTCTGGAAGTGATCCTGCTGTGCCGGCTGCCGGTTTTCAACCTGTCGAAAAAGAAGGAACTAACCCGGTTTATGGATTATTTAGATGTCTTTTCTGAAAATTTGCGGATTTTGTAGGAGAATGTTAATAAATAAGTGTTCTAAAATGGCAGTCTTTGTGATATAATAGTATCATCGCCAAAAATATTCTCCAGGTCTGCGCGTCTGCAGCCCCGGCCTTTGCAAAGGAGGCGGTCTGTATCAATATCAGAGAATCCATGGAACAGTGGGAGCGGGAAAACTTAAGTCCCTATGCCTCCTTAAGCAGTGAGACCCTGGGACGGGACCGGGAGGAGGAGCCCTGTGATATCCGCCCGGCCTACCAGAGGGACCGGGACCGGATCCTCCACAGCAAGTCGTTCCGCCGTTTAAAGCATAAGACCCAGGTGTTCCTGGCTCCGGAAGGAGACCATTACCGGACCAGGCTCACCCACACTCTGGAGGTCGCCCAGATCGCCAGGACCATCGCCAGGGCCCTTAAGATGAACGAAAGCCTGACGGAGGCCATTGCCCTGGGCCATGACCTGGGCCACACGCCCTTTGGCCATGCAGGAGAGTACATATTGAATGAGATCTGTCCGGAGGGCTTTTCCCATTATAAGCAGAGCGTCCGGGTGGTGGAGGTGGTGGAGAAAAAGGGAAGGGGACTGAACCTGACAAAGGAGGTCCGGGACGGCATCCTGAACCACCGGACAGCCGGGAACCCGTCCACCCTGGAGGGAAAGATCGTCCGCTTTTCTGATAAGATCGCTTATATCAACCACGACATCGACGACGCCATACGGGGACGGATCATCACCGAGCATGATATCCCCGGAAGGTATACGGAGGTGCTGGGAAATTCTGTGAAGGAGCGTCTCAACATCATGGTCCATGACATTATCATGAACAGTCTGGACCGTCCGGAGATCGTCATGTCCCAGGACGTGCTGGATACCATGGTGAGCCTCCGCCAGTGGATGTTTGAAAACGTATATAAAAATCCGGCGGCAAAGGCGGAGGAGGGGAAGGCCCAGCAGCTGATCGTAAGGCTGTATGAATATTATATGGAGCATGTGGACCGGCTTCCGGAGGAATATTTTATTATGATCGAAAAAAATCATGAAACGAGGGAGCGGGTGGTCTGCGACTACATTGCCGGTATGAGCGACCGCTTTGCCATCGACCTTTTTGAAGAATTATTTGTGCCAAAGGCCTGGAAAGGCTGAGGCGTTGGAGGATATGGATGTATTACCCGGATGATGTGATCGAAGAAGTACGAACGAGAAATGACATTGTGGACGTGATCTCCCAGTATGTCAATCTGAAAAAGAAGGGGGCCAATTATTTTGGCCTGTGTCCCTTCCATAATGAGAAGTCCCCTTCGTTTTCCGTATCGCCGGGGAAGCAGATGTATTACTGCTTTGGCTGCGGAGCCGGAGGAAACGTCATTACCTTTGTAATGGAATATGAAAACTATTCCTTTGTGGAGGCGGTGAAATATCTGGCAGACCGGGCTGGGATCACCCTGCCGGAGGTGGAGTATTCCAAGGAGGCCAGGGCCCAGGCGGATCTTAAGAATACGCTCCTGGAGATCAACCGCCTGGCAGGAAACTATTTTTATTACCAGCTGAAGCAGCCCCAGGGACGGGTCGGATATGAGTATTTCAGAAACCGGGGCCTAAGTGACGAGACCATCCGCCGCTTCGGCCTGGGCTATTCCCTGAAGACACCGGATGACCTGTACCGGTATATGCGGTCCAAGGGCTACGGAGACGGGATCCTGAAAGAGACCGGACTGTTCTATATTGAAGAACGGGGATCCAGGGACAAGTTCTGGAACCGGGTCATGTTCCCGATCCTGGATGTCAATAACCGGCTCATCGGCTTCGGAGGCCGTGTCATGGGCGAGGGAGAGCCCAAATATTTAAACTCCCCGGAAACGAAGCTTTTTGATAAGAGCCGGAACCTGTACGGATTAAACTTCGCAAGAACATCCCGGGCCGGGTATATGCTGGTCTGCGAGGGCTATATGGATGTGATCGCCATGCACCAGGCAGGCTTCACCAATGCCGTGGCATCTCTGGGAACGGCCTTTACTTCCCAGCATGCTTCCCTTTTAAAGCGGTATACGGACCAGGCAGTCTTAACCTATGACAGCGATGGAGCCGGGACCAAGGCGGCTTTGCGGGCGATCCCCATTTTAAAAGAAGCAGGGATCTCAGTGAAGGTTCTGGATATGAAGCCCTATAAGGACCCGGATGAATTTATGAAGAACCTGGGAAGGGAAGAGTTCCAGAAGCGCATTGACAGCGCTGTGGGCAGCTTCATGTTTGAGATCTCGGTGATCCGGAGCCAGTACAATATGCAGGATCCCGAATCCAAGACGGCTTTTTATAATGCGGCCGCAAGAAAGCTTCTGGAGTTTCCGGAAAAGCTGGAGCGGGACGCCTACACCGAGGCCGTGGCCAGGGAATACATGATCCCCCAGGAAGACTTAAAGCGGCTGGTGTCTTCCCTGGGAGGACAGTACGGAACGGGCATCAAAGCTTCGGATCCGGAACGGGAGAGAAAACCCAGAAAAGAGAAGGAGGACGGGATCCGCAGGTCCCAGCGCCTCCTGCTTACCTGGCTCATCGAGAAGCCAGAGCTTTTTGATAAGATCGAAAGGATCATCGGCCCCGAGGACTTTTCAGACGGCCTTTATAAGGAGGCAGCGGCTATGGTCTTTGAGGAGCATAAAAAAGGAAATATGAATCCAGCCCAGATCCTGAATCATTTTATCGGGGGAGAGGAACAATACAGGGAGGTGGCAGCGCTTTTTCACGCCAGTCTTTCTGAATCCTTAAATAATGAGGAACAAAAGAAGGCGTTTTCCGAGACTGTGAAGAAGATCAAGAAAAACAGTCTGGAGATACAGAGCAGAAAAGCAACGGACATCACACAGCTGCAAAAAATCATAAAGATGCAGTCAGAACTGGCATCACTGCAGATTTCACTGGATTAGATCCAGACGCCGGGAAGGATGGGAATTATGGAAGAAAAGATGCTTACGTTTGAAGAGAAACTGGACAAGCTCCTGGAAACGGCAAAAAAGAAGAAGAATGTCCTGGAAGAGCAGGAGATCCTCGATGTATTTGCCAAAGAAGAGCTGACACCGGAAAAGCTGGACCAAATTTACGACTTCCTGGACAATAAGAAGGTGGATGTCCTTAAGATATCGTCGGATGACGACATGGATCCGGACCTGTTTGCAGAAGAAGAGGCCGGAGAAGAAAATATGGAAAATCTGGATCTTTCGGTGCCTGAGGGCGTGGGGATCGAGGATCCGGTGCGTATGTACCTGAAAGAGATCGGAAAGGTGCCGCTGCTGACCTCTGAGGAGGAGATCGAGCTGGCAAAACGCATGGAGCTGGGCGACGAGGAGGCAAAAAAGAAGCTGGCAGAGGCCAACCTCCGTCTGGTGGTCAGCATCGCCAAACGGTATGTGGGCCGCGGGATGCAGTTCCTGGATCTGATCCAGGAGGGGAATCTGGGACTCATAAAGGCAGTGGAAAAATTTGAATACCGGAAGGGCTATAAGTTCAGTACCTATGCCACCTGGTGGATCCGCCAGGCCATTACCAGGGCCATCGCGGACCAGGCCAGGACCATACGGATCCCGGTCCATATGGTGGAGACCATCAACCGCCTGGTACGGGCCCAGAGACAGCTTCTCCAGACCCTGGGACGGGAGCCGTCTCCGGAGGAGGTGGCAAAGGAAATGGAGCTTCCGGTGGAACGGGTGCGGGAGATCATGAAGATCTCCCAGGATCCGGTGTCCCTGGAAACGCCCATCGGTGAGGAGGAGGACAGCCATCTGGGCGATTTCATCCAGGACGATCAGGTGACTGTACCGGCAGATGCGGCCACCTTTACCCTGCTCCATGAACAGCTGATGGAGGTCCTGGATACATTGACGGAACGGGAGCAGAAGGTGCTGAGGCTCCGGTTCGGCCTGGACGACGGGCGGCCAAGGACCCTGGAGGAGGTGGGACGGGAGTTCAACGTCACCAGGGAGCGGATCCGTCAGATCGAGGCCAAGGCCCTGAGAAAGCTCCGTCATCCCAGCCGCAGCAAAAAATTAAAGGATTATCTGGACGAATAGAAAATACAGACTGGAAGGAATGGAACAACGATGAGATTATCAGACCGTCTGGAAACGGTAGTTTCCATGGTAAGGCCGGCAGAGTCGGCGGCAGATATCGGCACAGACCACGGCCATGTGCCGGTGGAGCTGGTGAGAAGGGGGACCGTAAAGCGGGCCCTGGCCATGGACGTGCGGAAAGGCCCGCTGTCCCGGGCAGAGGAATCGGTGGCCATGGCGGGTCTGGAAAACAGGATCGAGACCAGGCTCTCCGATGGACTGGAAAAGCTGTCTCCCGGAGAGGCGGAAGCAGTGGTCATTGCCGGGATGGGCGGAGAGCTGATGATACATATCCTGGAGCAGGGACGCCACATGTGGGACTCTGTGGGACAATGGATCCTGTCGCCCCAGTCGGAGATCCCGAAAATGCGGAAATGGCTCTGGGACAACGGTTTCCCGGTGGAAAAAGAAGAGATGGTCTTTGAGGACGGGAAATTTTATACGATCCTTTCTGTGGGCAGGAAGAGAGAGGATGATCGGAAGGAGCGGCCGGAACGATTTTTTTATTACAGCCAATATCTGATTGATGCAAAGGATCCTGTTTTTCTGAAATATTTAAAGGAAGAGGAAGAAAAGCTCTGCTCCCTGGCAGAAAGCCTGGGTCCTCTGGGCGCACACTCGGAGCGGGCCGCTGCAAAGAAGCGGGAAGCAGAGGAGGATCTGCGGTATAACTGGGAGGTACAGAATGAGATGCAGTGAGATCATAAATATACTGGAGGAGCTGGCGCCCCATCGTATGGCCTGTGAGTGGGACAACCCGGGGCTTCTGGCGGGAAGGAAGGAGAAGAAAGTAAAGAAGCTCCTTCTCTGTGTGGATGCCGATGATGAGGCAGTGGCTCTGGCTGTCCGGCAGGGGGCAGATATGATCGTAAGCCATCATCCGCTGATCTTCAGATCCATAAAGCGGGTGACCGATGAGGACTTCATCGGCCGGCGGCTGGTGGAGATGATCCAGTCGGATCTTTCCTATTTTGCCATGCACACCAATTTTGATTCTGCCCCCGGCTGCATGGCGGACCTGGCGGCAGAACGGATCGGGATCTGCGGCGGAGAGCCGCTGGAAGCCATGGGAGAGGAGAATGGGGTCCTTTATGGGATCGGAAAGACAGGCAGCCTTGAGACTCCTGTGACGGGAATGGAGCTGGCCCGCCGGGTAAAGGAGACCTTCGGCCTGCCCTTTGTGACGGTTTACGGAGAGGGGCTGTGGGAAAAGGAGCTGGTGGTACGGGCGGCTGTCTGCCCGGGCTCTGGAGGCAGCACCATCCAGGCGGCCCTGGAAAAAGGGGCCCAAGCGCTGATCACCGGGGACATCGGCCACCATGCAGGCATCGACGCGGCAGCCCAGGGACTGATGATCATTGATGCCGGCCATTACGGCCTGGAGCATATTTTTATGGACTATATGGAGGGATACCTGAGACAAAGACTGGGAGACCAGATACAGATTTTAAAAATGCCGGTTCATTTCCCGGCGGCAGTGGTGTAGGATAGGAGGTCTGCTTATGATGATCAAGGTTCATGCATGCGGAAAGACCAGAGAATACCCGGAGGGGACGCCGCTCTTTACAGTGGCGGAGGAGTTCCAGCCGGAGTTCCAGGAGGATATCCTGCTGGCCCGGGTCAACGGGAAGCTGAAGGAGCTCCACAAGACGCTGACGAAGGAGTCCCAGATCGAATTTCTGACCTTTCAGGATCCGGTGGGGAAAAAGACGTATGAGCGGAGCGCAGTTTTTGTAATGCTGAAGGCCTTTTATGATGTGATCCCCAGGGAGAAGATCAAAAAGGTCCAGATGGATTTCGCCCTGGGAAACGGGATCTATGGAGAACTGGAGGGCGACGTGGCCCTGACGGAAGAGCTCCTGGACCGGGTGAAGGAGGAGATGCACGTTCTGGTGGAGAAAAAGCTGCCGATCGTAAAGCGCAGCGTCAACACCGATGAGGCAGTGGAGCTGTTCGGCCGCCACGGGATGCATGATAAGGAGCAGCTCTTCATGTACCGGCGGGCGTCCAGGGTCAATATTTACAGCATTGAAAAATTTGAGGATTATTTTTATGGATACATGGTACAGAATACGGGGTATGTGAAATATTTTGACCTGATCCCATATCACTCCGGTTTTCTGCTCCTGCTCCCGGAAACGAAAGCTCCCCGGAAGGTGGAGAAAAGCGGAAACCATGAAAAGCTGTTCCAGGTGCTGAGGGATTCCTACCGCTGGAGCGATTGCCTGGAGGTCCCCAATGTGGGAACCTTAAACCGGCTGATCTCTGAAGGAAAAGCGGCGGATCTGATCCTGATGCAGGAAGCACTCCAGGAAAAGACCATCGGCAATATTGCCGAGCAGGCGGCAAAGGCCGGGGACAAGAGGCTGGTGATGATCGCCGGACCGTCCTCCTCTGGAAAGACCACCTTCAGCCACCGGCTGGCTACCCAGTTCCGGGCCCTGGGCTATACGCCCCATCCCATTGCTGTGGATAACTATTTCAAGAACCGGGAGGATTATCCCAGGGATGAAAACGGGAAACTGGACATGGAGGCCCTGGAATGTGTGGACATTGAGAAATTCAATGAGGACATGAATGGTCTTTTAAACGGCAGGCTGGTGGAGATCCCCAGATTTAACTTTGTGACCGGGACCAGGGAATACAATGGAGATTTTTTAAAGCTGGGAAAGAACGATGTGCTCATCATCGAGGGGATCCACTGCCTCAATGATAAGCTCAGCTATTCCCTTCCGGCAGAAAGCCGGTTTAAGATCTATATCAGCGCCCTGACCCAGCTGAACGTGGACGAGCATAACCGGATCCCCACGGCAGACGGGCGGATCATCCGCCGCATGGTGCGGGATGCCAGGACCAGGGGGACCTCGGCTCTGGAGACCATCCGCCGCTGGTCGTCGGTGCGCCGGGGCGAGGATAAGAATATCTTCCCCTTCCAGGAGCAGGCAGATGTGATGTTCAACTCAGCGCTGGTCTATGAGCTGGCGGTGCTGAAGCTGTATGCGGAGCCCCTTTTATTCAGCATCCCCAGGGATGTGCCGGAGTACGACGAGGCAAAGCGGCTGCTGAAATTCCTGGATTATTTCCTGGGGATCGACAGCGAGATCATCCCCAAAAACTCCATTATCCGGGAGTTTATCGGAGGAAGCTGCCTGAAGGTATAAAGGGATAGAAGAAAATGCCAGAACGGCGGTATGGACATACGAAAAAAATTGTGGTATAGTAAGGAGGTTCTGAGTAAGACAGATGGTCGCTGCTGCATGACCGAAAGGATGCAGGAGAGGAAAGTCCGGGCTTCAAAGGGCAGGGTGCCAGATAACGTCTGGCGGAGGCGACTCCAGGGACAGTGCAACAGAAATAAACCGCACGGCTTGCCGTGTAAGGGTGGAAAGGCAGTGTAAGAGACTACCGCCTCGCTGGTAACAGAGAGGGCACATGTAAACCCCATCCGAAGCAAGGCCGAACAGGGAGCATAAGGCGGCCCGTCTGCTCCCGGGTAGGCCGCTTGAGCTGTCTGGCGACAGACAGCCTAGATAGATGACCATCCAGGACATAACCCGGCTTACAGTCTTGCTCAGAGCCTTATAAAAGACCGGTGTCAGACCGGCGGAGAATCCCGTTTCCGGGATTCTATTTTTATCCAACAAAAGCAACATTTTTACAGGAGAGCATTCAATGAGTACAAAAATAAAACGGGCGCTTTTCCTTCTGCTGGCCTTTGCTGTTCTCTGTGCAGGGTGCAGCAGAAAGGAGGAAACGGCAAAAGAAGAGAATCCCAAGATCCGGGAGCAGATGGCCCTGGCAGAAAAGTATCTGGGCGAGCAGAAGTTTGATGAGGCCATCGAGGCGCTTCTTGAGGCAGTGGAGCTGGATCCGGAGGATGTGGACGTCTATCTGAAGCTGAGCGAGATCTATGCGGACCAGGAAATGGATATGGAAGCCATGGATATCCTGGAACAGGGCTGGGAGGCATCCCAGGACGAGGCCCTGCGGGACCGGTACGTGGAAGTGTGTACGGAATATGCGGAGAAGTATTTTAATGACGAGGAGTTTGACAGCGCCATTGAAGCCTACGACCGGGCCATTGCCGCAGATGAGACCTGCAAAAAAGCGTATCTGGGACTCCACCAGGTCTACCTGTATCTGGAGGAGTACGACAGCGCCGACGTGGTGCTGGAGGAAGGCTGTCTGGTTACCGGCGATAAGGAGCTGGAGGAGATCCGGTTCAAGAGCCTGACGGAGCTGGGGCAGAAATTTGTGGAGGAGGAGAATTACGAGTATGCCATTCCCTGTCTGGAAAACCTCCTGGAGGCAGGACGGGGCGATGACAATACCCGCCTTGCCTTAAGCAATGCCTATGCGATGATGGAGGAATATAAGAAATCCATCGAGATCCTGGAGAATCTGGAAAACAAAGAGGATCCGTCCATACAGAGCAGCCTTGCCACGGCCTATGCCCGTTATGGAGAGCAGTGCTTTAATGAGGGAAATACGGAGGAGGCAGTTACATACCTGACAAAAGCCAGGGAGCTGTCCCCGGATACCATGGATATTTATGTGACCATGATCGCCCTTCATATGGATTCCGGTGATCTGGCGGCAGCAAAGACCGTGGTGGATGAGGCAGTGGCCAAGTTCATGAATGCAGACGCTGCGGCAAACGAGCGGTTTGACGATCTGCTTTACGAGATCTCCGGTTATTATTCGGAAACAGAGGATATGGCCGCAGGCTTAAGCTTCTGGGAGAAGGCGGTGGCCTTAAAGCCGGATGATGAAAGCTACAAGGGCGAGCTGGAAAATTACAGGGCCACGGCAGCCGACGAGGCGGCCATGAAGGCTGGAGAGCTCCTGGAGAACGGAGACGGGCCCGGAGCCATGTCTTATTTCAAGAGGGCCTATGTTTTATCGCCTGCCAGCATCGTTCCGGGCTTTTTATCCAATGAAAACGGAACGTATTACCTCAATGAGGACGGTACCTTCCGGACCGGCTGGTACGACGCGGGAGACGGCGATATTTATTACTTTAATCCTGCCCAGGGAGCGGCCTACGGCTGTTCTGTCATGGGATGGCAGAACCTGGACGGCAGCGAATATTATTTCATGGATGACGGCCGTCTGCTGACCAATGAGGAGACTCCGGACGGATTCATGGTGGGTCCGGACGGAAAGAAGATCGGAACGGTCCCCACAGAAGAGGAGACAGAGGAGGAGACCGAGCCGGAGGCAGAAGAAGAGACTGAGAGCGGCCAGGAGAGCGAAGGCCAGGAGGAGACCTCCCAGGAGACGAAGCCGTCCGGTTCTGGTTCCGGAACCCACAGCGGCAGTCTCAAACTGAATCCGGAGCTTTTAAATAAAGCCAGGGAGGGAAGCGGAGCCTATGCGGTCAAAAAGGAAGAGCTGTTCTCCGGCGCAGAAGGCGTAAGCCTCACCTTAAATGATGTTTATAAATGCATGAGCCAGTATGGGATGCAGGTCCAGTGGATCCTGGAGGAATCCACCTATGAGCTTGGTATGGGCGATATGGTGATCTGGGTATTCCCGGGCCAGAGCCTGGCCGGAGACGGCGTGGTGGTAAAGGATGCGGAGGAGTACAGGGAATCCCTGCGGAACAAGACACTTCCGGAGGGCACCACCTTTGCAGTCCAGTTTGACGCCAGGGCCACAGGTACCAATGAAACAGTGGATATTGAAAAGATCCGCGAGATCAATGGCCAGTAAATAAAGAAAAGACGTTTTCTGTTCCATGAAAATGGAGGAAAACGTCTTTTTTGTCATAGGACAGCCGGCTTATAAGTGATCCAGGATCAGAGAGAGTCCGGAGACCATCAGAAGGACAGTCACTGACAGCCTGGCTGTCCGCTCCGGCAGCCGTCTGTGGAAAAAGATCCCGATAAAGAGTCCCAGGACCATAAAGGGAGCCAGACAGAGGGCTGTTTTTGCAGCCTCCAGGGTCAGGATCCCTGTGGATCCATAGAGGAACAGGCGGAAGGTGTTTTCTGCCAGAAAAACCATACAGTTGTTGGCCCGGAACTGGCTCTGGTCTCCGGCGGTACGGCTCACATAGGCCACAAGAAGGGCGCTGACGCCAAAAAGCCCGCAGAGGATACCGGAGAGGAGTCCTATGATCACCAGAAGAGCCGGGGACGCGCTTTTTTCAGAGCCGGGGGTTCCGGATCCAGAGGCTTTCCGCTCCCTTAAAAACATTTCCAGACCTAAGAATACCACCACAAAGCCGAAAAGGATCTTAATGGTCCTGGCATCTCCGGTCTTCAGAAGGAACACCCCTGGTATGGAGCCAGCGATCACCAGGAGGCTCAGAGGGATCCAGATCTTTGGCCGGATCCCCTTCCATTCCGTCCAGGCGATCCACAGATTGGAGGGATAGCCCAACAGAAGATCCACTGGAGAAATATTCACATTGTCAGTGAAAAATCCTGCCAGGGTGCCGAAGACCAGGGTGTTGGCAAAGCCGCACATGCCTTTTACCATATAGGCCGCCGTGACGGCCAGAAAAACAGGGATGGTCAGCATGGCCTAGCTGTGCTTCTCGTCACAGTACTGGCAGCGGTAGACTTCCTTTTCTTTATCAGCCAGATAGAAGATATGGGGAAGCTCCTGCTCCACGGATGTGATGCACCGGGGATTCTTGCAGTGGATCACGTTGACAAGACGGTCGGGAAGGCTTAAGCAGCGCTTTTCCACGATCCGCTCGTCCCGGATGATGTTGACGGTGATGGTGTGGTCGATATAGCCCAATACATCCAGGTCCAGGGAATCCAGGGGTCCCTCGATCTTTATGATGTCTTTTCTCCCCATCTTGCTGCTCCGGGCGTTTTTGATGATGGCCACGGTGCAGTCCATTTTTCCCAGTCCCAGATATTTATAGATCTCCATGCTCTTTCCGGCCTGGATGTGATCTAAAACAACGCCTTCTTTGATGCCGCTGATATTTAACATGGTTTTTCCACCTCCAGTAAAGTCATGATCAGAGCCATACGTACATAAACGCCGTACTGGGCCTGCTTAAAATAGGCGGCTCTGGGATCGTCGTCCACCTCCACGGAGATCTCGTTGACCCTGGGAAGGGGGTGGAGTACGAACATATCGGGTTTTGCCAGCTTCATTTTTTCCTGGTCAAGGATATAGCAGTCCTTCATGCGGATGTAATCCTCTTCGTTGAAGAAACGCTCTCTCTGGACTCTGGTCATGTACAGGATATCTAACTCCTCCATAGCGTCATCCAGGTTGGTGGTCTCACGGTAGGGGATGTGGTTGGCGTCCAGGACGTTTTCCTTGATGTAATCGGGCACCTTAAGCTCCGGCGGAGAGATCAGTACGAAACGGATCCCCGGGTAGCGTACCAGGGCGTGGATCAGGGAGTGGACCGTACGGCCAAATTTCAGATCGCCGCAGAGGCCCACAGTCATGTCCCCCAGGCGTCCCTTTAAGCTTTTAATGGTCAGAAGGTCGGTCAGGGTCTGGGTGGGATGCTGGTGGCCGCCGTCTCCGGCATTGATCACAGGGATGGAAGATTTGGAGGCCGCCACGTATGCGGATCCCTCTTTGGGGTGGCGCATGGCGCAGATGTCAGCGTAGCAGGAGATCACGCGGATCGTATCGGAAACACTCTCGCCTTTGGCCGCAGAGCTGGAATCAGCCGAAGAAACGCCGAGGACGCTGCCGCCCAGGCTCAGCATGGCGGATTCAAAGCTCAGCCGTGTTCTGGTGCTGGGCTCAAAAAAAAGAGTCGCCAGCTTTTTGCCGTCACATACGTGGGCATATTTGGAGCGATTCTTTTCGATGTCAGATGCCAGGGATAATAACTGATCAGTCTCTTCGACGGAAAGATCCAGAGGACTCAGTAAATGTCTCATGAAATATTCTCCTTTCATTGATCCCGGGCCGGAAAGCTGCCGGCGGACAAGGCCGCGCCGGGTCCTTGGCATTCTGGCCCTGGTACCCTCATTATAACGGATAGCCAGGGGAAATTCTACATTTTTTTCAAAAATATGTTATAATATCCTCAAATGAAAATTTAAGTGGATGGAGAGACCAATGAGAAAAACCATGGAGCAGATCGTAATAGAAGGCCAGGCTGCCAGATGCGGGAGCCTGGAGGAGCTGTATCTTTTATGGCAGATGATGCAGCAGATGGAGGAGGAGCCCTTTGGGAGCACGTGCTATGAGGAGATCGACCCCAGGAGCTTTCATATAGACGGCGCTGTGTCCCCGGAGCATTACGATGGGACTCTTTTCATACTGAAGGAGACCAGCATGAAAAAGCAGATCAGAAAGGGCCAGACCATGCCGGTGGTCTCCGATGTCCGGAGAGACCTGCGGACAGGCAGGAGCCCGTCGGGGGAAGTGGAGTACCTGCCTTATCTGAGGGGGATGAAAAGGATCCTGGACGGAGGATCCGCGTCCGGCGATAAAGCCCCTCTTTTGAAAACGGCGGTGATCTACGTGAATAAGAGGGGAGGAAAGGGCGCAGCCGATGATATCAGCATGGATTACGGATTTTATTATTCGGAATTTCTGAAGCGGCAGATCCAGCTCCTGGAGCCCAGGACCATCATCTGCTGCGGCGAGGACATTTTCCGCCTGGTGGCCATGGAGGTGTTCCAGAATAAAAAAACGAAGAAGAACCAGGAGACCTATATGAAATGGAAGGACGTGGTGGCTGGCGATATCCTGCCGGCAGACCGCCGGTTTAAGCCTGTAAAGGATCTGGCCCAGGCCGATATACAGGTGATCCGCATGTGGAACCCGGCGTACCGGGTCAACAACGGCCAGTACGTATCCCTGGAGGAATACCTGCGGGAATTCCAGAGACGCACGGAGGGCGCAAAAATTTGTAAGAATTGTTAAGCAATTCTCTATATCCAATGGGACATGGTTTTTATATAATGATAATAGGCATATAGAAAGAAATATAAGGAGAGGGATGCGCGTGGAAGCGGAGAAAAAGCGGGAAGTGGTGATCCGGGTACGGGATCTCTATAAGGTATACCGCATGGGCGATACGAAGGTCTATGCGTTAAACGGTGTGGATCTGGATATCCGCCGGGGAGAATTCTGTGCCATTACAGGCCCCTCGGGTTCTGGAAAATCCACACTGCTGAACATGCTGGCCGGTCTGGAGCACCCTTCTAAGGGAGAGATCGTCATTGCCGGAAAGCACATAGAAAAGCTGAACGAGAAGCAGCTTGTGACGTTCCGGCGGGAGCGGGTGGGTTTTATCTTCCAGTCCTATAACCTGATCGCCACCATGGACGCAGTGGAGAATGTGGCCCTTCCCCTGTCCTTCCGAGGAATGGGAAAGGCCAAGCGGGCCAAGCGGGCCAAGGAATATCTGAAGCTGGTGGGCCTGGAAAGATTTATGACCCATATGCCCAACCAGATGTCCGGCGGCCAGCAGCAGCGGGTGGGCATCGCCAGAGCCCTGGCGGTGGATCCCCAGATCATTTTTGCAGACGAGCCCACAGGGAACCTGGATTCCAAAACCACCATGGAGGTCTTAAAGCTGATGCAGACCATTGTGCGGGAACGGAACCAGACTCTGGTGATGGTGACCCATGACAACAATCTGGCCACCTATGCGGACAGGATCATCAAGATCATTGACGGAAAGATCGTCAGCATTGAAGAAAACCATAAAGAAGCGGACCTGGAAGCGGCCCGGGAGGAAGGGGCCCAGAAAAATAAGGACTGTAAGGAGGCGGCCCGGGAGGAAACGCCCCAGAAGAAAATGACAGAGGAAAAAGAAAGCGGGGAAAATCTATGAGAGAGCGGTTAAAGCGGATATTTATTTTATTTATGGCAGCGGCGGTGCTTCTGGGGGCGGCGCCCTCCACAGCCTTTACAGCCCTGGCAGACGAGAAGGAGACGGAGAACGAGGATCTGGAGATCCCCAAGGTCTTCCATAAGGATGACGATAATGAGGTGGTGCGCATCGTGATCGGGAAAACTCCCTCCATCACCATCGGAAAATCTTCCACTATCTCCATTGCCGTAAAAAATACCACCGATACAGACTGGCTGGAGAGTGAGATCTGGATCGCGCCGGAGGCCGATTACCAGGGATATTACGACGAGATCGAGGACGAGGACGGCGAGATCATCAAGACCATGAACGCCACCTACCCCTTTGAGATCACCGACAGCCTGAATAAGCACTATAAGATCGGCCACATCAACGCAGGGGCTAAAAAGACCGTAAACCTGCGGGTCAATGTAAAAAAGAACCTGAAGGAAGGCTATTATCCTGTAAAGCTGTATATTTCCAAGCGTTCCAGAGGCGAGGACGGTATGTCGGGCGAGTTCCAGAAGACCGTCATGGTATGGGCAGAGACAAAGGAGGCGTCTTCCACCTCTGAATCCGACGAGTCCAGCACCGAGCCCATCGGCTTTGCCCTGGGAGAGAACCAGTCCACACCCCAGGCAAACTACAATGAGGTCATGAATTTTAATATGAACCTCAGGAACACAGGCTACAAGACCGCCTATGACGTGCGGGTGGAAATGGAGCTTTCCGAGGATATCACCAAGTTCCCCTTTGAGATCAACGATGGAAACTATGACCGCTGGATGAACAATATAAACCCGGACCAGACCGTGGAGGTGCCGTACAGCATGGCCATCCGGGAGGAGGCAAAGAGCGGCTATTATCCCATTAAATTTAAGATCCGGTACAGGGAAGAGGAAAACGGGGCGTTCTTAACGCCGGTGGAGGATACCTTTTATGTGCGGGTCATCGGAAAGGACGAGGAGGACGAGCTTTCTGACGACGCCGGAGAAAACGAAAGGACTAAGGCCCGTATCATCGTGGACAGCTTTGAGACGGATCCGGCCAGGATCCTGGCGGGCCAGGATTTTACGCTGAAGGTGAAGATGAAAAACGCATCCAGCGACATTACGGCCTCCAATATCCTTTTCACCTTTGAACCGGAGGCAGTGGAAAACAGCCCTGTGTTCACCACGGCCAACGGCTCCAACTCTGTGGTGGTCAACAGCCTGGCTCCCGGAGCGTCGGAAGTGCTGACCATGAAATTCACCTCCAGCCCCAGCGCCGAGCAGCGGGCCTATAACATCACCATTACAGAGCAGTACGACAGCCCGGAGTTTAAAAATGCCAAGGAGACGGTGAAGATCGCCGTGGCCTTAAAGCAGGAGGCCAGGCTCAATACGGGAACCATCGAGGTCATGCCCGATTCTATCGAGGTGGGGACCGAGACCAACATCATGTTCCCCATCAACAACACGGGAAAGGTGACCCTTTATAACGTGACCGCCATTTTTGAGGCGGATTCCATCCAGCGGGCGGAGAGCTATGTGGGCAATATAAAGCCCGGAGAGAGCGGCAACGTGGATGTCATGGTCGCCGGAGCTGCCCCGACCATGGACGAAGGGAAGATCCGCCTTACCATTACATACGAGGACGAAAACGGCGTGGTGACGCCGGTGGAAAAGGAGGTCCAGCTCTTTGTGACAGAGCCGGTGATCATGGACGATCCGTCCATGGACGTGGGAAATATGGACATCCCGGAGCCGGAGCCCACGAAAATGGAGCTTCTTAAAAAATATGCCGTTCCCCTGGGAGCCGCAGCCGCCGTCCTTCTGATACTGGTCGTTGTTCTTATCAAGCGGAAAAAGAAGAAAGCGGGAATGGACGATGAAATTCTCTGATCTGCTCCGGATGAGCATTAACAATCTGAGACGAAGAAAGCTGAGGACCGGTCTTACGGTCCTTGGCGTCGTTATCGGAACTGCCTCCATCGTGGTCATGGTCTCCCTGGGCATCGGCCTTAAGGAGATCACGGTGGAGCAGTACGAGTCCTCGGGAAGCCTTACAAAGATCCAGGTGTACCGGAATTATGGCATGGGCGGCTCGGAAAACGAGGAGGACGGCTTTATTACCGATAAGACCATCGAAAGCTTTAAAGCGATCCCCCATGTGAAGGCCGTCTCCCCGGTGCTCTCCACCTATGTGCAGATGCGCCAGGGCGCGTACGAAGGCTCCTCCAGGATCGAGGGCTTAAGCCGCGAGGCCCTGGAGGAGATCGAGCTGGGGGAGGGACGGCTTCCGGATCCGTCCTCCGGCACCATGGAGCTGGTGGTGGGTCCCATGGTCGCCCAGAACTTCTGGGAGGCCAAAACAGGCAGGGGCTTCTGGGAGACGGGAGAGCAGCCGGCGGTGGATCTTTACGGAAAGCCGTTTTTTACCATGTTCCAGAGTTCCGGAGCCGAGGAAAGCGGCAAGCAGAAAAAATATGTGTTTCCTGTCAGCGGACTTGTAAAAAGTGATACTGACGAAAACGGAAATCCGATGTATAATGAATACAGCTATGGCATATACACGGACGTGGAGATCCTGAAGACCCAGTTAAAGCGTATCTATAAAAAGAACCCGATCCCCGGGCAGCCCGTCAATAAAAAGGGAAAGCCCTATAACTATTACGTTTATGACAACGCGTATGTCTATGTGGACGATATGAACAACGTCATGGAGGTGCAGGCGGCTGTAACGGATATGGGATATGAGGCCCACAGCAGCATGCAGTGGCTGGAGCAGGCCCAGGAGCAGATGGATATGATCCAGGCGGTGCTGGGAGGCATCGGAGCCGTATCCCTTTTTGTGGCGGCCATCGGTATCGCCAATACCATGATGATGTCCATCTACGAAAGGACCAGGGAGATCGGCGTTCTGAAGGTGCTGGGGTGCGCCCTGGGAGACATCCGCAGCATGTTCCTCATTGAAGCCGGATTCATCGGGCTCATGGGCGGAGCGGCCGGGCTTTTGTTAAGCTACGGCGTTTCCAGCCTGATCAATAAATTTCTCGGTTCCGGGCTCATGGGCATGGGCGGAGGCGGCGGGGATATTTCCCGCATCCCCATGTGGCTTTCGGCGGCGGCTGTGGGCTTTGCCATTGTCATCGGTATGCTGGCAGGACTGTTCCCGGCCTTAAGGGCCATGAAGCTGAGCCCTCTGGCAGCCATCAGAAACGAATAGGCAGGAAAAGGAGGCATCTATGGAGAATTTTATTTATTCCATCCCCACCACCATTTATTTTGGGAAGGGGCAGATCGAACATGTGTCCCAGGCAGTGCGTCCCTACGGGAAGAAGGCGCTGATCGTCTATGGCGGGGGAAGCGTGAAAAAGAACGGTATTTTTGACCGTGTGACAGAGATCCTTGAGCATGAAGGCATTGCATGGGAAGAACTGGGGGGCGTGGAGCCCAATCCCAGGATCGAAACAGTGAGAAAGGGCGCAGAGTTCTGCAAGGCTGGAAATATCGAAGTCGTTCTCCCCATCGGCGGCGGCTCCACCATCGACTGTGCCAAGATCATTGCCGCCGGTGCCCTTTATGACGGCGACGCCTGGGACCTGGTACTGGACGGGAAGAAGATCCAGGCAGCCCTTCCTATCGTTGCGGTCCTTACCCTGGCGGCCACCGGCTCGGAAATGGACACGGCGGCCGTGATCTCCGATATGGCCTCCAACAATAAGCTGGGAACCAAGAGCGAGCATATCCGTCCAAAGGCGGCCATTATGGACCCCTCCTACACAGAGACCGTCAACGCCTGGCATACAGCCGCGGGCACGGCGGATATCATGTCCCATATCCTGGAATCGTATTTCTCCAATGCCGAGGGATATATGCAGGACCGCATGGCCGAGGGGCTCCTTAAGACCTGTATCCAGTTCGGGATCCGGGCGGTGGAGCATCCCGATGATTATGAGGCCCGGGCCAATCTCATGTGGGCTGGAAGCTGGGCCATTAACGATTTTCTGAAGCTGGGAAAGCTGGTTCCCTGGTCGGTCCACCCCATGGAGCATGAGCTGTCGGCGTATTACGATATCACCCATGGAGCTGGTCTGGCGATCCTGACGCCCCACTGGATGCGCCATGTATTAAACACCAGGACGGTGGAAAAGTTCCGTACCTACGGCGTCAACGTCTGGGACGTGCCGGCGGATCTGCCGTCTATGGAGGCGGCAGAGCTGGCCATCAAACGGACGGCCGATTATTTTAAGGCCCTGGGGCTTCCGTCAAGGCTGTCCGAGGTGGGGATCGACGAAAAATATCTGGAGATCATGGCAGAAAAGTCCGCATCCCGCATGAAGGGAACGTATGTGGAGCTGACGAAGGATGAGATCCTCCAGATCTTTAAGGAAGCCATGTAGGCGGAAGGGAGAAACCATATGAACGTACTGGATCATGAAAAGCTGCATCAGAAATATTTTGAGGAACTCTCCAGGATCCCCAGGGCTTCCTTTAAGGAGGAACGGGTATCAGACTACCTGGAGGACTTTGCCAGGACCAGAGGCCTGGACTATAAAAGAGATACCATCGGCAATGTGGTGATCTATAAGCCGGCGTCTGCGGGCTATGAGGACCACGGCGCGGTGATCCTCCAGGCACATACAGACATGGTCTGCGAAAAGAATGCGGACTGCACCCATGATTTTGACCGGGATCCCATTGATCTTTACATTGAAAACGGGATCTTAAAGGCCAGAGGCACGACCCTGGGAGCCGACGACGGCATGGGCTGCGCCTACATGCTGGCGCTTCTGGATATGGATACTCCCCACCCGGCCCTGGAATGTGCCTTTACAGTCCAGGAGGAGGTAGGCTTAAACGGGGCCTTTGCGTTAAAGCCGGAGTATTTTACGGCGAAAAAATATGTGAACCTGGATTTCGGCGGACGCGGAAAGGGAACGTGCACCACCAGCGCCGGAGGCGAGATGGTGGGCCTTAAAAAGCCTGTGGAATATGAGGACTGTGCCCTTCCGGCCTACCGTCTGTTCATCACAGGCTTAAAGGGAGGCCATTCCGGAAGCTGCATCATCCTGGAGCTGGGCAATTCCTTAAAGATTTGCGGACGGATCTTAAAGGAGATCTCCGGAAGCTCGGATCTTCGGATCGTAAGCCTGGACGGCGGCTTAAAGAACAACGCCATTCCCAGGGAATGCGAGGCTGTGTTTGCCAGCGGAGCGCCCAGGGAGCAGATCGAAAGGGCCATGGAGTCCATAACGGCTGAGATCCGGAATGAGCTGAAATTCCAGGAGTCGGAGCTTTCAGTGACACTGGAGACGGCTGCCTGCACCAGGGCCATGAGCGAAGAGACCAGCGCAGACCTGGTGGATCTTATGTACCTCCTGCCCACGGGACTCCGCCACAGGAGCCTTCAGATCGAGAACCTTCCGGTGGCGTCAGAAAACCTGGCGTCTGTACGGTGTAAGGAGGATTATGTGGAGTTCCAGTATTCCCTCCGGGCAGAAAAAATGTCCTGGCGGGACCAGATGGAAAAGGAACTGTGCATCCTGGCCGGTATCTACGATATGACCGTGGACGTATACAGCAAGTTCCCGTCCTGGGAATTCAATCCGGATTCAGCCCTCAGAAATACGCTTTTAAAGGCATATAAAGAGGTGAAGGGGACGGAGATGGAGCTTCTGGCCACCCACGGCGGCCTGGAGTGCGGAGTGTTCTGCGACATGATCCCGGGCCTTGATGTGGTGACCCTGGGAGCCGAGACCGACGGCGCCCATACGCCCCAGGAGCAGATGAACCTGAAGTCCTTTGACCAGACCTTTGAGGTTCTGAAGAACCTCCTGGAACGCTTATAAACGGTCATGGGAACGACTCTTCTGCCGGGAAACATTCCTTATATGGAAAATAAAAATATGTAAAAGCACCTGGAAAGCCGCCTGAGCATAAGATAGATTAATAATGCTCTAAGGTGGCTTTCTTTGAAGACGTTTTTGCAGCCATTAACAGCCAGGGAAGAAAGAGAGTACCTCCGGCAGTACAAAGAGGGTGACCGGGAGGCAAGGAACGTGCTGATCAGCCGGAACATGCGTCTGGTGGCCCATGTCATAAAAAAATACCAGAACTCCGGCTATGAGACCGAGGATCTTCTGTCTGTGGGGACCATCGGCCTCATCAAGGCGGTGGATTCCTATAATATGGAGAAGGGCTCGAGACTGGCCACCTACGCGGCCAGGTGTGTAGAGAATGAGGTCCTGATGCTTTTCAGGGCCGGGAAAAAATTTTCCAAAGAGGTCTCTATTTATGACCCCATCGGTACCGACAAGGACGGCGAGACCGTGAGCCTCATGGATATTCTGGAGATGGAAGGGAAGGAGGCAGTGGAGCAGGTCATCCTGAAGGAGGATGTGAGAAAGCTTTA
This sequence comes from Pilosibacter sp. YYHA0881, assembly GCF_051602715.1. Lineage (GTDB taxonomy): Bacteria > Bacillota > Clostridia > Lachnospirales > Lachnospiraceae > Alitiscatomonas > Alitiscatomonas aceti. The sequence continues at coordinate 763,892 of NZ_CP175657.1, read as the reverse complement.
CGAGGCCTATGAACAGAATCTGAAAGATACCGAAAAGACCGTGATCCGTCTGAGATACGGCCTTTTCGGCTCTAAGGAGCACACCCAGAGGGAGATCGCCGGGCAGCTGGGGATCTCCAGGTCCTACGTCTCAAGGCTCGAGAAAAGGGCGGTGGAGAAACTGCGCGAGGAATTCCAAAGGGATGGGTATACGGCGTAGGGAAGACCTACTCTGCGGTAAACAGAGCGAGCTTTTCCTCCAGAAGTTTGGAGAGGTCTTCCTGGAGTGAAATCTGGTCGGCCTGAAGTGCGATGACCTGCTCCAGTGCACTTTTTGTGGCTTCTGTGTCTTTTGCTGCCGCACTTTCCTTTCCAGAGGCTCTGAGCGCAATCACGGCTTCTCTTTTCTCTGTAAGCGAGACTCTCTGAGCCTGGATCAGCTGGGACATTTCCTTTAATTCAGCGTTTATCTCGTCGGTCAGAGCGCCAGACTGCTTTAATTCCTTCTGGGCTTCCTTTACTTTTGTGGACAGCTCGCGGTTTGAAATCATGAGATTCTTAAGGACATCACAATTTTCCTTCATGGAATCGCGGTAAGGCGCCAATTCCTGGCGGGATACAGAAACTGTTTTGGTGGTTTCGGCAGGTGTTTCTGCGGCCAGGGCTGAGAAGGAGAGGCCAAGGCACATTGCGGCGGCCAATGTCAGTGTACGTAAATTCTTCATCTGTTTCATAATAATATCTCCTTTCACGGTGGGTTGATTTTTGTTTCCCATCGGATGGTGTAATCATACTTCATAAAAGGGGGTCATTTCGAGGGGAGAACTGCGGCAGAATTGCGGCAGTTCTTTTCAAAGTGTGCTGAGCATGGCACTAATCTTGCTGGATAAATTATTTCAGAATCGGAATGATGAAGCGGTTCATGGAAGAATTTAAGGTTGCTAATTCCAGACTTGGATGGTACAGAAGAAGTGGAATGAACGTAATGAATTTCATTATCAGCAAAGATTTACTTGAAAATAGGATAAGAGATGGAGCTGGTCTGTTCAATCCTTTATCCTATTACTTAGTTAAAGTTAGAATATAAGTTGTAGAGCCGTATACGAGACCCGTATGTACGGTTCAATGGGAGGGGCGAGAAAACTTATTCTCCCTCTACCCTATTTATTTGGATGGTGGTATGATATAAAGATAAACAGGCATAATGGGAGGATAAATATGTCACAGATGATCTATCTTGCAGATGATGAGAAAAATATCCGGGATCTGATGGAAGCGGCTCTTACAGAAGAGGGGTTTTCTGTTAAAACGTTCCCGGACGGGAAAACGCTGCTGGATGTATGCGGGGAAAAAATGCCGGATCTGGTGATCCTGGATGTGATGATGCCCGGAACAGATGGATTCAGCGCATGCTCGGTGCTTCGGAGAGAGGCTCCGGATCTCCCTATTCTTATTGTTTCCGCGAAAGATAGTCCCTATGACCGTGTTACAGGTCTGAATCTGGGCAGTGATGATTATCTGGTTAAACCATTTCTGCCGCTGGAGCTGGTGGCCAGGATCCGCGCGATACTGAGAAGAAGTCATGGAAGCAGACCGGCCAGGGAAGAGAAGGGACAGAGGCTGGTTTTTGGAGGCCTTTCGGTCACGCCAGGGCTGAGGATCGCTGAGCTGGATGGAGCGGAATTTCCGCTTACTCCTACAGAATTTGATTTTTTGGTATACCTATTAGAAAATCGAGAACGGGCTGTGAGCCGGGAAGAGCTGCTGAAGGTTTTATGGCAGGTGGAATGGCAGACAGACCCAAGGGCGGTGGATGATCTTGTAAAAAGATTGAGAAGAAAGCTCCGGCAGAGGCAGGGGTCAATACGGATAGAAACGGTATGGGGGTATGGTTTCCGCCTTTCATCTGCAGAGGAATAGAAATGAGAAAAAGAAAGATAAAACATAGCAGGACAATTCTGGAAGGAATCTTGATCCCGGCAGCGGTCATGATGATATGTCTCCCCCTTGTATTTTTTCTGGTTTTCCGATATACGGCTAAGGAATACGCCTATCAGGAAGCTGGGAAGGAACTGGAGAATTTGAAAAAAAACGTGATGCCCCTGGTAAAAAACAGGCTTTATGGAAACTCAAACGAGGAAATAGACATCCGGGTGCAGGAATTTTTAAAGGCAGTGAGCCCATTGGTGAGGAAAATGGGAGGAAGTGCCAGGATGTTGATCCTTGAACCTGGTTTAAATGTAGTGTACCCGAAGCATGAAGAGGAGAGAGAAGAGGTCAGAGAGCTTGCCCAGGAGTGTAAGGCATTCATTTCCGCAGGAAGCTGGGAAGGAACGGAAGAATTACTGACAAAAGCAGGGGATACGTTTCTTGTAAACGTATATGAGCTTCCCAAAGAGATTCCAAGGATCCGATATCTGGTGTTTTTCTGCCAGACCTCTGGAATCAGCCGCTGGGTCAACGGGGCGGGAAGACTGGTAATGGCGATCTCTCTGGGCCTGTCTCTGTTTGTGGTGGTGGGAATCTGGATTGCGGTGAAGAATGTTACGAAACAGCTGGATCATCTTTGTAAAGGGGCGGAGATGATCGGAAAAGGAGAATTCTGCCGGATTGGCAGTGCGTTTGAACTGACAGAGCTGGAATGGCTTCGTGTTTCAATGAACCGGATGGCTATTGAACTGGAGAAGGCGGACCGGGTCCAGAGAGAATTTTTTCAGAATGTGTCCCATGAATTGAGAAATCCGCTGATGTCCATCAGCGGCTATGCCCAGGGGATTGAACAGGGCTTCTTGAAGGAACCGGGATCCGCCGCCCATATTATTTTGGAAGAGAGCAGACGACTTACGGAGCTTGTCAATCGTCTTTTGACTTTGTCACGGATGGAAAATGGAGAAAAAACTGCCTCCCCAGAACTTTTATATGTGGATGAAGCGGTGGAAGACTGTCTGGATCGAGTGAATGGACTGGCGATGGACAAGGGGGTCACACTGCGGCTATTCTCGTTTGATCATGAAATGAGGGTATGGGCAGATGAGGAACTTCTGGCAACAATCATGGATAATCTTCTGACCAATGCGATCCGCTATGCAAGGAAAAATGTAGGGGTGGAGGTACAGAAGGGGGGCGGAGCAGTACGGATCCGGGTTGCAGATGACGGAGAAGGGATTTCTCCAGAAGATTTTCCGCATATTTTCGAAAGATGCTATAAAGGAAAAGGCGGAATTTTCGGGATCGGTCTGGCAATCGCGCGTACTGCGGCCAGAAGCATGAGCGGAGAACTTATGGCTGAAAACCGGGCTGTCGGAGGAGCGGTATTCACCTGCGTACTTCCAGCGGAGGAAGGAAGGGCAGCCATGGAGCCAGAAAGGGAGGATGGCATTTTGAAAGGAGGAGAAAAGGAATGAATCAACGGGAATTTTACCTTCCGTCCAGCGATGGACACTCCAGGCTCCATTGTATGGAATGGCTGCCGGACGGGGAGATCCTGGGAGCCGTACAGATCGTCCACGGGATGATGGAGCATACGGGGCGCTACCGGGAAACGGCAGAATGGCTGGCAGACCGGGGGATCGCCGTCTATGGCCACGACCATCTGGGCCATGGAAGAACTGCGGCGGAAAAAGAGGATCTGGGATACTTTGGAGACAGGGATGGGGAGCTTTCACTGGTGAAGGACGTGCGCAGGCTGACGCTTTATGGAAAAAGGAGATACAGAGGAAAGCGGCTGTTCCTTCTGGGCCACAGCATGGGCTCATTTATGGTGAGGCGGACCCTGACCGTCTATGAGGACGGGCCCGACGGCGTGATCCTCATGGGGACGGGCTCCCAGCCGGAGGGAATGGTATTTGCCGGATGGTGTCTGGCGTCTCTGGTGAGCGCCATAAGGGGGAGCCGCAGCCGGAGCCGTCTGCTCCACGAGCTGTCCCTGGGAAATTATAACCGGAAATTCTGGCCGGTACAGACGGACCACGACTGGCTTACCAGGGATATGGAAAAGGCCAGGAGCTTTGAAGCAGATCCGTACTGCCAGTTCCTTTTTACTGCCGGGGCCTACCGGGATTTTTTCCGGGTGATCCTCATGGACCAGCGGGCAGAACAGCTGGGAAGGATGCGGACGGACATGCCCCTTCTTCTGCTTTCCGGGGACCGGGATCCGGTGGGAGAAAACGAAAGAGGCGTCAGAAAGGTGTATAAGCGGTTTTCAGACGCAGGCTGCCGGGATATTACCCTGGGCTTTTATAAGGACGCCCGCCATGAGCTGTTCAATGAGACCAACCGGGAGGAGGTACGGGAGGATCTTCTTTCCTGGATTCTGGGGCATCTGGAGGAACAGAATAGTTAAAACCGGGCCCGGGGCTGTAGCCGCCCCGGGTTAAAATAAGGCTTGAAATTCCAGCCGGCATCCGGTATAGTAGGAATAAGACAAAAGCTTTCTAAGATGATTTCAAATAAACTCTTTATTCATTTCAAAAGCGATCAGAGAATTTCCATGAAGACCAGAGGACAAAAATATGGAGCATGCCGCAAAGCTGCGGCGTATTTCGGAAAGAAGGGAAGATAAGACTTGTTTGGAAAAGTGAATAGTATTTATCTCCAGGGCATGTGGGGGACCCAGGTGTCTGTGGAGGCAGATGTGAGCGGAGGCCTTCCCGGCTGGTCCTTTGTGGGATACCTGGCCTCTGAGGTGCGGGAGGCCCAGGACCGGGTCCGGACGGCCATCCGGAACCTGGGAGTGGAGCTGCCGCCCAGAAAGGTGACCATCAACCTTTCCCCTGCGGATCTGAGAAAGGAGGGAACGGGCTTTGATCTTGCCATTGCGGCGGCGATCCTGACGGCCTACGGGATCATCCCGTCCCCGGAGGAAACGTGGCTGTTTTTGGGGGAGCTGGGGCTGGACGGCCGGATCAAGGGGATCCCGGGAGCCCTTACCCTTACGGTCCGGGCCCGGGAGCTGGGGTTTACGCGGCTGTTCCTGCCAGAAGAGAATCTGGAGGAGGCGTCCATGATCCAGGGGATCGGCCTGGTGGGAGCTGGGGATCTTAAGAGCCTTATGGAGCTCCTTAAGGGAGCGGGTCCCATAAAGGAGTATGAGCGCCGGGAAAGGCCGGGAACAGACCCGGGACAGGAGAAATACGCCGGGGATTTTTCAGAGGTTAATGGGCAGAAGGTTTTGCGGCGGGCGGCTGAGGTGGCGGTGGCCGGGATGCACAATCTCCTGATGATCGGCCCGGCGGGATCTGGAAAGACCATGGTGGCCCGGAGGCTTGCGACGATCCTTCCGGCAATGACCCAGGAGGAACGGATCGAAATTTCAAAAATATACAGTGTCTGCAACCTTCTTAGCGGGGAGGAGCCTCTGATCCGGAGACGGCCCTTCCGGGCGCCCCATCATACGGTATCGGCCCAGGCCCTGACCGGCGGGGGGAGCCGGCCAAAGCCCGGGGAGATATCTCTGGCCACCGGAGGGATCCTGTTTCTGGACGAGCTTCCGGAAATGAGCCGGGGGCCCTGGAGGCCCTGAGACAGCCTCTGGAGGAGCGCCAGGTCACCATCTCCCGGGTTTACGGAACGTGCAGCTATCCGGCTGATTTCCAGCTTGTGGCGGCCATGAATCCATGCAGGTGCGGACACTATCCGGACCTGTCCAGATGCACCTGTACCGCAGGGGAGGTGAGCCGGTATCTGGGAAAGATCTCCGGGCCGCTCCTGGACCGGATGGATATCTGCGTGGAGGCCCAGGCAGTGACCTATGAGGAGATGGAGGGGAAGGCGGAAAATGAGAGCTCGGCATCCATCCGCGCCAGGGTAGAGGCGGCCCGGGCCATCCAGAGAGAGCGTTTCAAGGGGCTTTCCATCCGGTGCAACGGGGAGATGGGAGGAGGACAGATCCGCCGGTTCTGCCCACTTAATAAGGAAGAAAGTGAATTCATGGAGCATATTTTTTTCAGCCTGGGAATTTCCATCCGGATGTACGGGAAGATCCTGAAGGTGGCCCGGACGGCGGCGGATCTGGACGGCCGGGAGCAGATCCTCACAAAGGATCTCAGCGAGGCCGTATCCTATGTGCGGATCCGGCAGCGGTACTGGAAAAACGGTTAGGGGGAGGATCATGACAGAAAAAGAATACCTTTATCTGCTCCTTCACGCAGCCGGGACCGGAGCAGTCACAGCCCAAAGGCTGTATGAACATTTTGGCAGCTATGAGCACATATGGAAGGCGGAAAAAAGGGAGCTGGAGCGGTCGGGGCTTTTAAGCCATGGAAGACTTTCCGGGCTTCTGGAAGCCCGGCTGCGGGAAGAAGAGCTCCGGGAGGACTTTGCAGCCCTGGAAAAAAGAGGGCTCCGGTTTATTGCCTGGTGGGAGGAGGGATACCCCGGACGGCTCCTTCCCTTCAGGGACCGTCCGGCAGGGCTGTTCGTCCGGGGAACCCTTCCGGCAAAGGACCGGTTTACGGCGGCCATCGTAGGGGCCAGAAGCTGCACGGAGCTGGGCCGTCAGACCGCAGAGCGGCTGGCCTTCCGTCTGGCGGAGGCTGGCGTCCAGGTGATCAGCGGCCTGGCCCTGGGCATCGACGGAGCGGCCCATAAGGGCGCGCTGGAGGCGGGAGGGAAGACCTTTGCGGTCCTGGGCTGCGGAGCCGACCGGTGCTATCCCCGGGAGAATTACGGGTTGTTTAAAAAAATGGAGCTCCAGGGAGGCGTCCTGTCGGAATTTGTGCCTGGGACCAGCCCCCTTCCCATGAATTTTCCCATGAGGAACCGGATCATCAGCGGCCTTTCGGACGCAGTCATCCTGGTGGAGGCCAGGGAAAAAAGCGGCTCCCTGATCACTGCCGACCTGGCTCTGGAGCAGGGGAAAGAGGTATTTGCCGTCCCGGGGCGGATCACAGATCCCCTAAGCCGCGGCTGCAACCGGCTGATCCAGAACGGAGCCGCCGTCTGCCTGGGACCGGAGGATGTGCTGGAAGCCTTTGGGATAAAATTTGAAAAAAAGACAAGGGCTGATAAAAAAACAGAAAAGAGGCTTGCAAAGAATGAAAATATGGTGTATAGTTTCTTAGATTCGCGGTCCGGAACCCTGGAAGAGATCATGGATGCGTGCGGCTTATCCGTCACGGAAACAATGGAATGTTTGCTGAAACTGGAATTGATGGGAATGGTCCAGGGGAACGGGGATCAATATTATTGCAGAAAGTTGTGAGGTTGGTATGGCCAGTAATCTTGTGATCGTAGAGTCTCCTGCAAAGGTGAAAACTATTAAGAAATTTTTAGGATCCAGCTATGAGGTGGACGCGTCCGGCGGTCATGTACGGGATTTTCCCAAAAGCCAGTTCGGCATTGATGTGAACAACGATTTTGAACCGAAATATATTACGATCCGTGGAAAGGGCGAGGTCCTTGCCAGGCTGAGAAAGGAAGTCAAGAAGGCCGATAAGATCTATCTGGCAACGGACCCGGACCGGGAGGGGGAAGCCATCTCCTGGCATCTGTTAAAGGCGCTGAAGCTGGATGAGGTGAAGGATAAAAAGGTATATCGGATCAGCTTCAATGAGATCACGAAAAACGCGGTGAAAACATCCTTAAAGGAGCCCAGAGCCATCGATATGAATCTGGTGGACGCCCAGCAGGCCAGGCGTATGCTGGACCGTATGGTGGGATACAGCATCAGCCCGATCCTCTGGGAAAAGGTAAAAAGGGGATTAAGCGCCGGCCGTGTCCAGTCGGTGGCCCTGCGGATGATCTGCGATCGGGAGGACGAGATCGCGGCCTTTATCCCCGAGGAGTACTGGAGCCTGGAGGCGGGACTTAAGGCTCCGGGAGCCAGGAAGCCCATGACTGCCAGGTTCCACCACGACCAGAACGGAAGGACCGAGATCCGGAGCCGTGCTGAAATGGAGGAGATCCGGAGCTTTCTGGAGGGAAAGAAATTCCTGGTGGAGGAGATCAAAAACGGAGAGAGGACCAAAAAGCCCCCGATCCCATTTACCACCAGCACCATGCAGCAGGAGGCCTCCAAGGCCCTGAATTTCTCCACTCAGAAGACCATGCGGGTCGCCCAGCAGTTATATGAGGGCGTGGACGTGAAGGGCCATGGCACCATCGGTCTTATCACCTATCTGAGGACCGACTCCACCCGCGTGGCCGAGGAGGCAGACAAGACGGCCAGAGCCTTCATTGAAGAGCAGTACGGCAGCCAGTACGTTTCCCAGCGGGAGAGCGAGAAAAAGGCATCGGGAAAGATCCAGGATGCCCATGAGGCCATCCGTCCTACCAATATTGCCCTGACCCCGACGCAGGTGAAGGAGTCCCTGTCCAGGGACCAGTTCCGCTTATACCAGCTGATCTGGAAGCGGTTTGCCGCCAGCCGCATGGCAGCAGCCGTTTATGAGACCACATCCGTAAAGATCGGTGCAGAAGGAGTCCAGTTCACCATGACGGCCTCCAGGGTGAAGTTTGACGGCTTTATGTCAGTCTATATGGAGGCTGACGATAAGGAAGAAAAGAACCAGCTTCTGGCAAAGCTGGAAAAGGGCCAGGAGCTGGAGCTGGTAAGCCTGGAGGACGCACAGCACTTTACCCAGCCGCCGGCCCATTATACGGAGGCCTCCCTGGTAAAGGCTCTGGAGGAGCAGGGCATCGGACGTCCCAGTACCTATGCTCCCACCATCACCACGATCCTGTCGAGACGGTACATCACCAAAGAAAATAAGAATCTCTATGTGACGGAGCTGGGCGAGGTGGTAAACCGGATCATGAAGCAGTGCTTCCCCAGCATTGTGGACCTTACCTTCACAGCGAACCTGGAATTCCTCCTGGACAGCGTGGGGGAGGGAAATACCAGCTGGAAGACTGTTGTAAGAAACTTTTATCCGGATCTCTGCGAAGCAGTTGAGGAAGCAAAGGAGACCCTGGAAACCGTTCATATTGCCGACGAGGAGTCCGATGAGCTGTGTGAACTCTGTGGAAGGCGCATGGTCATCAAATATGGCCCCCACGGGAAGTTCCTGGCCTGTCCCGGCTTCCCTGAATGCCGCAACACGAAGCCGTATTTTGAAAAAACGGGAACCCCCTGTCCCAAATGCGGAAAAGAAGTGGTCATCAAAAAGACGAAAAAGGGAAGAAAATTTTACGGCTGCGAGGGCAATCCGGAGTGCGATTTTATCTCCTGGCAGAAGCCGTCCAGAGAGAAGTGTCCGGAATGCGGAAGCTATATGGTTGAAAAGGGAAATAAGCTGGCATGCTCCAATGAACAGTGCGGTTTTGTGAAAAATAGACAAGACTCATAGGGGGAAATGTGACACCTTTATGAAATAAAGGATAAATATTTCTTAATTAAACGAAAAAGTCTTGATATTCATGAAATATCGTGTTACAATTCTCGTGAAAGAACATTTTTGCTATACGATATTGTGAAGAGAAGGAGGTTTTCGGATAATGAGTGTGGAATTATTGGACAAGACCCGAAAAATTAACAAATTACTTCATAACAACAATTCTCACAAAGTGGTATTCAACGATATCTGTAAGGTACTGAGCGAGATCTTACTGTCAAATATCCTGGTGATCAGTAAGAAGGGAAAGGTTCTTGGAGTGAGCATCTGTCCGGAGGTGGATGAGATCCATGAGCTGATCGAGGACAAGGTGGGCGGCTATATTGATAAAATGCTCAATGAACGTCTGTTAAGCGTACTTTCCACAAAAGAAAACGTAAATCTCGCCACACTGGGATTTGCAGAAGAAAATGTAAAGAAGTACCAGGCGATCATTACTCCCATCGATATTGCCGGAGAGCGTCTTGGAACACTGTTCATCTATAAAGCGGACGAACAGTACGACATTGACGATATCATTTTATGCGAGTACGGCACCACCGTAGTCGGACTGGAAATGATGCGCTCCGTCAACGAGGAGAACGCGGAGGAGACCAGAAAGGTGCAGATCGTGAAATCGGCCATCAGCACGCTTTCGTTTTCAGAGCTGGAAGCCATCACGCATATTTTCGACGAGCTGGACGGAAATGAAGGGATCCTGGTTGCCAGCAAGATCGCAGACCGTGTGGGCATCACCCGTTCCGTTATCGTAAACGCTTTGAGGAAATTTGAGAGCGCCGGTGTCATTGAGTCCCGGTCCTCCGGTATGAAGGGAACGTATATCAAGGTCCTCAACGACGTGATCTTTGACGAGTTAAAGAACCTGAAAAAGACGGGCAACAAGTAATCTGCCTGCGGAATATGGAAAAGAGGGCGCTTCCGGTATCGGACGGCGCTTTCTTTTTTGCAAAAGAATGTGAAAAAACACTTGCACACCGGGAATACTTATGTTATATTTGAAAAGCTGACAATATGCACGTCTGCGGATTCTGAAAATGGTGCTGCCGAAACCGGCGGTCTTTGAGGAAGTCAGATGCAGGCGGAAGAAAAAAACCATATGGAGGAAAGAAAATGAGCGTTATTTCAATGAAGCAGCTTCTGGAAGCCGGCGTACATTTCGGCCACCAGACAAGAAGATGGAACCCCAAAATGGCTCCGTACATCTACACTGAGAGAAATGGTATCTACATCATCGATCTTCAGAAATCCGTAGGCAAGGTTGACGAGGCTTACAAGGCCATCGCTGACATCGCTGCAGACGGCGGCACCATCCTGTTCGTAGGAACAAAGAAGCAGGCCCAGGATGCCATCAAGACAGAGGCAGAGCGCTGCAACATGTTCTATGTAAACGAGAGATGGCTGGGCGGCATGCTCACCAACTTCAAGACCATCCAGTCCAGAATCGCAAGATTAAAAGCGATCGAGAAGATGGCTGAGGACGGAACCTTCGACGTACTTCCCAAGAAGGAAGTAATCGCTCTTAAGAAAGAGTGGGAGAAGTTAGAGAAGAACCTGGGCGGCATCAAGGAAATGAAGAAGATCCCGGATGCGATCTTTGTTGTAGATCCGAAGAAGGAAAGAATCTGCGTACAGGAAGCCCACACTCTGGGAATCCCGCTGATCGGTATCGCTGATACAAACTGCGATCCGGAAGAGCTGGATTATGTGATCCCGGGTAACGACGACGCCATCAGAGCCGTTAAGCTGATCGTGTCCAAGATGGCTGACGCAGTGATCGAGGCAAACCAGGGCGAAGCAGAAGCAGTTGAAGAGATGGCTGCAGAGGAAGAGTCTGCAGAGGCTTAAATCTCAGCAGTGCCGGCCGGGTTTCCGTGGGAATCCGGCCGTTTGAGTATATTCATAAATCGGAGGAAACGAACATGGCAGCAGTAACAGCCGCAATGGTAAAAGAATTAAGAGAAATGACAGGCGCCGGAATGATGGACTGCAAGAAGGCTCTTGCAGCTACCGAAGGCGACATGGACAAGGCCGTTGAGTTCTTACGTGAAAAAGGACTTGCAGGCGCAGCGAAGAAGGCTGGCCGTATCGCAGCAGAGGGTATCGTTGTTACAGCCCTTTCTGCAGACGAGAAGAGCGCAGTAGTTGTAGAGGTAAACGCTGAGACAGACTTCGTGGCAAAGAACGAGAAGTTCCAGACCTACGCAGCTGACGTTGCAGCCCAGGCTCTGAACACCAGCGCAGCAGATATGGATGCATTTATGGAAGAGAAATGGGAAAAGGATCCGTCCATGACCGTAAAAGAGGCTCTGTCCTCCCAGATCTCCATCATCGGTGAGAACATGAACATCCGCCGCTTTGAGCAGGTAAAGGAGGAGAACGGTTTCGTTGCTTCCTATATCCATGCCGGCGGCAAGATCGGTGTTCTTGTGGATGTTGAGACAGACGTTGTAAACGACGCTGTTAAGGAAATGGCAAGAAACGTGGCAATGCAGTGTGCAGCCTTAAAGCCCCAGTATACCGACCGCAGCGAGATCAGCGCCGATTTCATCGAGCATGAGAAGAGCATCCTGATGGCGCAGATCATGAACGATCCCAAGGAGGCTTCCAAGCCGGAGAAGGTGATCCAGGGCATGATCCAGGGCCGTATCAACAAGGAAATGAAAGAGATCTGCCTCTTAGACCAGGTTTATGTAAAGGCAGAGGACGGCAAGCAGTCCGTATCCCAGTATGTGGCTGAGGTTGCAAAGGCCAACGGCGCAAAGATCGCTGTTAAGAAGTTCGTCCGCTTCGAGACCGGCGAGGGAATGGAAAAGAAGAACGAGGACTTTGCAGCAGAGGTTGCAAAGCAGATGGGACAGTAAGCTTCCCGTCAAAACAGCATAGAAAGATTTTAAGAGCTCTGGAGGGATCCAGGGCTCTTTTTTTAACGAAAATGGCCCGAACCAGAGAAGATTGATCTGGTGCGGGCTTTTTTCATTTCTGGCTATTTTTCGTCGCAGGCCTTTAAAAAGAGCCGGAGAAGCTCCATGGCATAGGAGCGCTTTTTTTCGCTGCAGTGCCCAAGGAGTTCTTCGACGGCTTCCATTTCCAAAAGCTGTTCCGGAGTCTTTGGTTCGGTGTCTTCGTATCCATAGATGATGTAGTCCATGGTAACATTCAGACTTGAGGATAGAAGGATCAGGGTTTCAATGGACATGCCGCAGCTGCCGCGTTCAATATCCTGGCAGTATTTGTAGGCGCGTCCGATCTTTTCAGCGAGCTCTTCCTGGGTCATTCCTAGAAGAAGCCGCCGCTGCCGGATACGGTCGCCGGCAGCGATCCGGTCGTAAAGTTGCATGGGAGACCTCACTTTCTTTGTATGAATCTGGAATTTTAAACCAACAGCTCAATAGTAGTACCAGAATATAAAAAACTATCACACCTGTTCCAAACATACATTTAACACCTGTTTTAAACGAAAAAACCTTGAATTTATTTTTATACTGTGGTAGAGTACCTTATGAAAAATATGGAATGCAATGCGCAGACCATGAGAACAGGTGAGATTTTTGCGGGAATTGGACAGAAAAAAGATCATTGATATACATGCGCATATCCTGCCGGGGGTGGACGACGGAGCCAGGGATCTCAAAGAAAGCATCGCTCTGGCTGTCTCAGCAGCCAGCCAGGGGATCCGCGCAGTGATCGCCACCCCCCATTTCTCCAGGCGGGGCGATCCAGATGAATACAGACAGCTTCTGAAAAGCGTGCAGACGGAGATCTGGAAGAGCTGCCCGGATTTTCAGCTGTATCTGGGTCAGGAGCTTTATTATCATGAGGATCTGGGCGACAGGCTTTTGAGCGGACAGGCCCTGACCCTGGCAGACAGCAGCTATATCCTTGTGGAATTCAATCCGGCAGAGCCGTTTTCACGGATGAGCCGGGGGATCCGGAATCTTTGTGGTCTGGGGTATATTCCTGTTTTAGCCCATGCGGAGAGGTACGGATGTCTCCGGGAAAGCGGGATGCTGGAGCGTCTCCGGGAGATGGGCGCATTGTTTCAGGTCAATTATGAAAGCCTTACGGGGCGATGGTATGACCGGGACGTATTCTGGTGCCGGAAGCAGATCAGGGAGCACCGGATCCATTTTTTAAGCACCGATATGCACCAGATGGATCACCGGCCGCCGGAAATAAAGAGAGCGCTGGACTGGCTGGACAAAAATGTGGATGCAGAATACAAAAAAAGTCTGACGGAAGGAAATGCCAGGAGGATCCTGGAGGACGGTGCAGTCAGATAGAATGAACAACAGGGGAAGAATGAGATGAACAGCAGAAATAATGAAATGGAAATCGATCTGCTGGAGCTTTTCCGCGTATGGAAAAAGAAGCTCTGGCTGATCATTCTTGTGACTTTTCTTGGGGGAACTGTGGGCTTTGCGTTCAGTAAGATCGCCCTCGACTCCCATGTACACGTCTACATCCATGATGTACGCCGTATCGAAGGAAACGACCCTCACATCCCTGGCGGATCTTCAGATCGGAAGCCAGCTGACCCAGGACTATAAGGTGATCATCACCAGCCGTCCGGTACTGGAGGAGGTCATTGGGGATCTGGATCTGAATATTTCCTATGAAATATTGAAATCGAAAATTTCGATCAATAACCCTGCGGATACCCGTATCCTGGCGATCACGGCTACGGATCCGGATCCGCAGATGGCAAAGGCCATCGTAGACCGGACCGCGTCGGTATCTTCCGGCTACATCGGCGATATTATGGAAATGATCCCCCCAAAGATCATAGAGGAGGGGCAGGTGCCCACCCAGAAGTCCAGTCCCAGCAACACCAGAAATGCGGCGCTGGGAGCGCTCCTTGGCCTGGTCCTTACCTGTGGGATCACAGCCATGCAGATGATCCTGAATGACACGATCCAGACAGAAGAGGATGTGGAGCGGTATCTGGATCTGACGGTCCTTGCATCCGTTCCCAGGAGAAATGAGGATGGAAAGGGAGCGGAGGCTGAGCGGAAATCCAAAAAGAAGAAGGCCCGCACTGCGCCCAGAGAGAATCAGGAAAGCCAGAAGCCGGAGGGCAGATCCAGACGGAAGGGGGGAAAAGAGTAATGGAAGATATGCATCTGGAATTGAAACCGGGAAAGACCAGTGATTACGAATATACCGAGGCAGTGAAAACGCTGCGTACCAACATTCAGTTCTGCGGAAGCAGCGTAAGGGTCATTATGTTTACCAGCGCAATCCCCAGTGAGGGAAAAAGTGATCTTTCCTTTGCAACAGCGGAGGCCCTGGCCCAGATCGGAAAACGCACGCTGCTGATCGACGCGGACATCCGTAAGTCGATCCTTACTTACCGGTATCAGTTAAAAAACAAGCTGAACGGATTGTCCCAGTTTTTAAGCGGACAGAAAAGGCTGGAGGAGGTCTTATACACCACCAGCACCAGGGGACTGGATCTGATCTTTGCCGGACCGTTTTCTCCCAATCCGGCAGAGCTTCTTGAAGAGGAGCTTTTCGGAGATACAGTGAAAAAGCTCAGGGAAGCGTATGACTATATCATCATCGATACCCCGCCCATGGCCGGACTGATCGACGGAGCCATTGTAGCCAGACATTGTGACGGAGCCGTCCTGATCATTGAGAGCGGAGCCGTCAGTTGGAGAGTGGAGCAGAAGGTGGTGGAGCAGTTAAAGCGTTCCCAGTGCAGGATCCTGGGAGCCGTATTAAATAAGGCGGACTCTGGAAACGGCGGATATTATGGACGGTACGGGAAATACAGGAAGTATGGGAAGTATGGAAAATACGGCCGGTACGAAAATGCAGAGCATGAGGAGAGCTCATACAGCCGGCTGGAGCCTGCGAAACACACTGCGGCACGGCCCCGGACAGAAATTCCCAACAGCGTCATAGAGCCGGATATGGATGAAGAATATAAAGAACTGGAATGTCCGTCAGCCGCCCCGGAACATGGGGAGTCTCAATGAGCCGGTATAGAAAAGGCCGGAGACGGGCCGCTCTTTTAGGGATCACAGCCGGATGTGTTGGGGCGGCAGTGTTTTTAGGCGTATCTGTAAAGCTGTACCGGGAGCGGAAGGATGCAGAGGCAATGATCGAAAGTCGTCATGCCGCCTGGGAGCAGAATACGGCAGGGGAGTCTTCTGATCCACCGGAAGCCGGTCCGGATCCGGAAAAAATGCTTTCCGAGGCTGCCGTTTCCTGGAATGGAAAGGAGTACCGGCGCAATACCTATATGAAGGCAGTCCTTTGTATGGGGGTGGACCGGGAAAATACCATGACCGGAGGTGAGGAGCCGGGACAGCGGGGGCAGGCAGATGGGATCTTCCTTGCGGCCTGGGATACGGCGAGAAATGGGCTTAAGATCTTAATGATCCCCAGAGATGCCATGACATACCTGAGCCCGGTAAGCTGGGATGGAACCGTCCGGGATGAGGAATACGACCACATTACTCTGGCGTTTTCCTATGGAGACGGGTATGTGAAAAGCTGTGAAAACATGGTCAGGGAAGTGGAAGAGATGTTTAAGGGACTTCACGTGGACCATTACATGGCAACCGATCTTTCCGCTGTGGGAATATTAAACGAGGCAGTGGGAGGCGTTACAGTTACCATTCCGGCGGGGCTTTCCGCTGCGGATCCCCGGTTCCAGGAAGGAAGCCGGATCACCCTGAAAGGAGATCAGGCGGAGGAGTTTGTCCGTTACAGGGATACAAAAGAGGATCATTCTGCGCTGTATCGGACGTTGCGCAGCCAGGAGTTTATCACAGGCTTCTTTGACGCGGCACAGAAAATGGCAGAAACAGACAGCCAGACAGTTCCCCGTCTTTTTGAACTGACGGAAGAATATATGATCACAGATATGGCAAAGGACCAGTATATGGGCATGGCGGCGGATATCCTTGCTTCAGAAGATCTGACTTCGGATCATTTTTATGTACTTCCCGGAAGGGCGGTGGTGACGGAAACGTATGATGAATATCATGTGGACGAAGACGCAATGACAGAGCTTCTCCTGGAGTTTTTTTACCGGGAGGCATAAAACATGTATCGAACAGCGGCACGCTGATTCATAAAAAAAGGAAGAGGAGAAAATGGAAATGAAAAAGAAATTAGTAAAGACCCTGGCTCTTGCGCTGGCATTATCTATGATCCCGGTCATGGCCTACGGCGCCAGCAGCAGCCCGAAAAACGACGATGACGACAGCAGTTCCTCAGAGTCTGTTTACGAGGACAAGACAGTAGGAGGAGATGGAACCTCGGGAACTGCCATTACCCAGCCGTCCAGGCCGTCGGTGGTCGTATCCCCCAACGGACAGCAGACCTCGGTGGGGCAGACCTCCAAGGACTCCTCCGGCGTGACCATGAGCCTGGTGGTCAATAAAACAACGGAAGACGGAAAGCAGGTATCCATGCAGTTCGGCGGCGGAGCGGTTGTAGGAGACCAGGTCGTTACCATAGCCACAGGCGCGGCGGAGACAGCGGGACTACCAGAAGGCGTTGTCAATGTGATCAACCAGTTAAATAAGGGGACTGGAGCAGAGACCGCGATCCCGGAGCAGGACATGACCGGCTATAAAAAGCTGGGAAATACAAGAGCGCTGATCGTCAGCTCCCAGAGCACAGGAAAGACCGACGCGGTGGCAACGGAGGTTACGCTCCAGGTCAGCGGGATAAATAAAGAAACCAGGAAACTGGTGGCCGTATATTACAACAACGCAACCGGCCGCTGGGAACGGGCAGAGGCCAGGTTTAATGTGGCCACAGGTGAGGTTACATTCATCGCTCCCGGTTCCTGTACCGTGCAGCTCTGGTGGATCTAAAACGGATCCGGGCGGCTTCACGGCTGGAACCGCCCGGTTTCTTTTTTCTGGTGTACGAGTAAGATAAAGGGGAACAGTATGAAATTAGAAAACATAAAGCACGATCTGACCCTGCCGGCAGTGAAGGGTCTGAATGTGGCGGCGTTGACGGCGGCCTTCTTTCTGGGATGGAGCCTGTTTTACGTGGGATTTATGGGATCAACAGCTTTGAAATGGACAGGTTATATCCTTTCGGGTTTATTTTTTTTCATGTACGCCCTGTTTGGAAAGGTCTACGACGCCTTTATGATCTCCACAAACCGGATCTCAGAGCTGGTTTACAGCCAGGCTCTGGCGGCCATTATTTCCGATGGAATGATGTATGTGGTCATATGCCTGCTGATGCGCCGCTGGATGAATCCTCTGGGAATCTTTTGTGTTTTTGTGGTACAGATGGTTTTGGCTGTGATCTGGTGTGTAGGAGCTCACCGGTGGTATTTTGCCTCATTCCCGGCCCGGCGTTCGGCAGTCATTTATGATATAAGAAGAGGGATGGACCAGCTGATCCGGGAATACGGGATGGATAAAAAATTTGATGTGCAGCTGAAGGTCCATGCGGAGGAATGCGTAAAAAACCCGGACATGCTGAAAGGAATGGAGGCCGTATTTTTAAGCGGCGTTCACAGCCATGAGCGGAATATCCTTTTAAAATACTGTATCATCAACAGCATCAGCGTTTATGTGATCCCGCGGATCGGTGACATTCTTATGAGCGGGACGAAACCGGTACATATGTTCCATCTGCCGATCTTACGGGCGGACCGGTACAATCCGCCGCTGGGGTATCTGATCGCAAAACGGACCTTTGATATTGTGGCTGCCGGACTGGCGCTGATCGTGATGTCTCCGATCTTCCTTTTAACGGCCATCGCCATCAAACGGGAGGATGGAGGTCCGGTATTTTATAAGCAGGAGCGCCTCACAAAGAACGGAAAGAAATTTTATATCCATAAATTCCGCAGCATGCGGGTAGACGCGGAAAAGGACGGCGTTGCCAGACTTTCCAGCGGAGACAACGACAGCCGGATCACGCCTGTGGGACGGATCATCCGGAAGATCCGGGTGGACGAGCTTCCGCAGCTTCTGGACATCCTGGCCGGAAATCTTTCCGTCGTGGGCCCGAGACCGGAGCGGGAGGAGATCGCCCTGCAGTACGAAAAGGAGCTGCCGGAGTTCCGCTTAAGGCTCCAGGCAAAGGCCGGACTCACAGGCTACGCCCAGGTATATGGGAAATACAATACAACGCCCTACGATAAGCTTCAGATGGATCTGATGTATATTGCGAATCCCAGCTTCATGGAGGATCTGCGAATCTGCTTTGCTACGGTGAAGATCCTGTTTATGCCAGAGAGCACGGAAGGCGTGGCGGAAGGTGCAACGACGGCCATGGGACAGGAAGCGGCGCTGGAGGAGATGGCGGCGACGAAGGTGGAGAAGGAATGAGACAATATATAGTACTTTGGGAAATTGCATAATGAAAGGTCCTTAATAGAATAAAAATATGTTTGGACTGGTAAAAAAATATGAGGATATGAGATAATGACGAGTAGGGATTTTGGATTAGTAAGTGTTATTATGGCAGCCTACAATGCAGAAAAAACGATAGAGCAGTCGATCAACTCTGTCTTGAATCAGACCTATCCAGCCGTTGAATTACTCGTTGTGGATGATTATTCGCAGGATAGAACAGTAAAACTGGTCGAGAATATTATGGCGCGGGACAATCGTGTGAGGCTGATTTACAATAAAGAAAATAGTGGTGTGTCCTATACGCGTAAGCATGGTTTGGAAGAAGCAAAGGGTGCGTGGATTGCAATTCTCGATAGTGATGATATATGGGCACCAGAAAAACTGGAGAAGCAGATTATTCTTCAAAAGAAAATGAATGCTGATTTACTTTTTACAGGTTCTGCTTTTATGGATTCGGATGGTCAGCCGATTGATTGGTATCTTCATGCTCCATCGGAAGTCACTTATCGTCATTTGCTGAAACAGAATGTATTGTCTAATTCCTCTTCGCTAGTACGCAAGGAGTTGTATGAAAAGTATTATGCAGTCGGTGACGGGATGCACGAGGATTTCGCAGTCTGGCTTGGTATCTTGAAAGAAGGGAAGAAAGCCTATGGTGTAGATGAGCCGCTGCTCACTTATCGAATTGCAAAATCGTCGAAGTCGGGCAATAAAATCAAGGCGGCGAAGATGAACTGGAATACATATCGGTACATTGGCTTAAACCCATTGTCTGCGTTTTATTATGAATGCTGGTATGTGGTCAAAGGTCTGATGAAATACAAAAATTTGAAGCAAATATAGGAGAATGGAAATGAAAGTTTGTTTTATCAATCCCCCGTTCAAGGCTGAATATGGTAAGTTTTCGCGTGAATCCAGAAGTCCTTCTATTGGACATAGCGGTGTTCTGTATTATCCGCTCTGGCTGATTTATGCAGCATGTGTTGCTGAGAAAAATGGCTTTGATGTGGCTTTCATTGACGCTCCGGCTAAGCAGATGAATAAAAAACAAACGCTTGAGCGTGTAAAGAAAGAAGCGGCTGATGCAAAGCTGTTTGTGTTTGACACCAGTACGCCGTCTATTTATAGTGACGTGGAGTTTGCAGAGACAATCAAAAACATGTATCCAGATGCATTTACCATGTTGGTTGGTACTCATCCGTCTGCAACACCAGATGAAACCATGGGCATTTGTGATCTGATTGATGGTTTAGCGCGACATGAATATGATTATATTGTGCGTGATACTGCCATCGCCCTTCGTGATGGTGTTGACCTTGCTACTGTTCGTGGCTTGACTTATCGCAAAGATGGGGAAGTAGTACACAACCCCGACGCAGAGCATATCACTGACCTGGACGAGATTCCTTATGCCGCAGAATTTATCAAGCGCAGATTATGTGTGACAGACTATGTTTTTCCGGCAGCAGCTTTCCCCTCTATTCAGATTTTCACGGGACGTGGCTGTCCGGCACAGTGTAACTTCTGCGTTTATCCCCAGACGCTCCACGGTCATCGCTATCGCCTGCGCAGTCCGGAAAATGTCATCGGTGAAATTGAGTACATCGTGAATAATTTCCCGGATGTGAAGGAAATCGTGTTTGAGGATGATACCTTTACCATTCACAAGCAGCGTGTTTCTGAAATCTGCAATATGATGATTCAGAAAGGTATCAATAAGAAGATTCGGTGGCTGTGCAACGCTCGTGTGAATCTGGACTACGAGACTATGTGCCTAATGAAGAATGCGGGTTGCCATCTGATTATCCCAGGCATTGAAAGTGTAAACCAGCAGATTCTGAAAAATATCCATAAGGGTACTACTGTTGAGCAAATTGAAGCTTATGTTGCAAATGCTCGTAAGGCGGGATTGATGATCCACGCTTGCTATATGGTAGGTAACCAGGGCGAGACGCATGAGACGATGAGAGAAACGTTGGCTGCGGCTATGCGCTTTAAGACGGATACAGCACAGTTCTTCCCTCTGATTCCTTATCCGGGGACAGGCGCTTATAACTGGGCGAAGAGCAATGGTTATATTAATGGTAAGTATGATGAGTATATCCATGAGGATGGAACTTTAAACTGCATCATTAACACTCCAGAGCTTTCTGCACAGGAGCTGGTTGACTTCTGCGCCTATGCAAGAAAGAAGTACTATATGCGCCCATGGTATATTGGTCACCGCCTTGTTCGTGGTCTGCGCGATCCAGAAGATTTGAAGAGAAGTTTGAAGGCATTTTGGCGTCTGAAGGACAGTCTTCTGAAGTAAGATACAGAGGTGAAGTATGGTAATCCATGTAATTGGAACAGTAAATGGGCAAGTCAATGAGGGCATGCGAAATGTCGCTACTCACTTAGCCAAAGAGTTTGAAAAAGAGAACACTGTACTTTATTCTGGATTGAAGCAGATTCCACAAATTGTGCTGAATTCCAAACGAGCAGATGTCACAATGATTTTTGCTCGTGCGAATAAGCTGGTCTATGGCTTGGCTTCGATTGTTACGAGGGTATGCAAAAACACATGGATTGTTTTGGTGCAGAAACCAGATGCTGATTTCATGACAAAAAATGATAAGCATCCGCTGAAATGCAACTATCTTTCAATCACAGAAGGCGAC
The DNA here is from genome assembly GCF_051602715.1 of Pilosibacter sp. YYHA0881. Taxonomy (GTDB): domain Bacteria; phylum Bacillota; class Clostridia; order Lachnospirales; family Lachnospiraceae; genus Alitiscatomonas; species Alitiscatomonas aceti. Next base: position 742,577 of record NZ_CP175657.1, on the reverse strand, counting down.
ATGAAGGATGTGAAAATCACATCGGGTAGACATAAAAAGCTGTTTTCTGTGGGCATCAAAGCGGAGAAATTCACACCTGTTTCTGTAGAACAGCAAAAAAAGCTCAAGAGGAAGTACGGGTTTGATCCATCAAAGCAACTTATCATTCATGTGGGACATTGTTCCAAGGGCCGCGGTTTGGAGGACTTCGCAAAAATCCATACAGCCCAGAAGTTGGTCGTTGCAAGCGGTATGTTTGAGGATGAGAATGTAGTGCATGTTCTCAATGAGGCAAACGTAAAAATACATAAAGGCTATCTGGAAAATGTAGAAGAAGTATACCAGATGGCAGATGCGTATTTGTTTCCTACAAGATCCACGGAGTTTGTAATCAGCATTCCACTGTCCGTAATGGAAGCACTGTCCTGTGGCGTTCCTGTAATTGGATATAAGAGTTTTGAAAATCTAAACGAAATCACGGGCTCTGAGGGTGCAATTACGTTGCTTGACAGCGCAGAACAGCTTGATGAGGTTTTGCTTGAAGTAATTAAGAAAAAGAGCGACCATTCTTTACTTGAAAAAACAGGCTCTTGGAGTGAAGTGGCGCAGAGCGTTTTGGGGATGGTTCGGGAGGAAAATGCATGAAACCAGCAATGATTAGTTTTATGGGTTTGGATGGTTCCGGCAAATCAACAAGTATCGATTATGCCTATAAACAACTGAAGAAGCGCGGGTATAAAGTTGAAATTGTGCGTGCAGCTTATGTCATTGTTTTCCTGCGGGGTGTCATTAAGCTTGGAAAAAAGATTTTAATGAAAAAGGATAGTGATCCTTTTTCTGGAGACTACAAGGCGTACCTGGAAAGTTTGCGGAAGAACGCAAATAGAGGTGGGGCTTATAAGATTTTTTCTTTTTTGACGACCATTGAATTTAAGTTACAAATTTTCTTTAAGATTTGCATGAAGAGATTCTTTGGTACAACCTTGCTGGTGGATCGATATATATATGATAACATCGTGACTTATGCGGCAAATTTGGATCTGGGCGAAGAATATATGGAAGAAACGATGAATGGTAAGTGGAAGCATGCACCGCGCCCGGACAAGATTATTTACATCAAGACCCCTGTAGACGTCTGTTGTTCCAGGAAAGATGATATTCCTGATCCGATTTACCTGGAAATCCGAAAGCCTCGGTACGAAAAAGTTGCAGAAATGTATAATGCAACCGTAATTGCGGGCGATCAAGATAAACAGAAAATGCTAGATGAAGTTATGGCAGCTATCGATGAGGTACTGCCTTCGCTTCAAGAGTGATTGGATAGGAGCTTAAAATGGTACGAAAACTGATGATCCTTGGCATTGACGGTATGGATTGGGATGTGATTGTCCGGTATAAGGATAAGCTTCCTAATTTGTATGACTTGATGCAGAAGAATAATAAACCTCATCTGCGTTCGGTATTTCCGGCAGACACGACTCCAGCGTGGTCTACGATTTATACTGGTCTTGACCCATCTGAACACGGCATTATCAACTTTGTCAATGTTGGTGCAAAGCAGAATACATATAAGCCGCTTACATTTGATGACAGCGCATTTAAGGGAAGAACATTCTGGGATGTGCTCAATAAGCAGGGACTTTCGTGCGCTGTGATTCTGCCCATGAATATCAAAGAAGGCTGGGATATTGATGGCTTGATGATTACGCGCCCTTATGAGGGTAAGATTCGCGTCTATCCTCAGAGTAAGGAGAATATCTACAATCCGCGGTATGATATTTTGGGGACAGACGGTAAATTCACCTCCGAAAAAGATCTTCCGGCGTTGCGAGATGAATTCTTTGCTAAGGTCAATGAGGAAATCCGTCTGACTCGACTGGCAATCGAGAACGAGGACGTGGATGTGCTGTTCTCGTACTTCTCTACGACGGATGGTATCCAGCACGATTTTTGGCGTCACTGCGATCCGAATCATCCTGAGTATCCGGGGGCTAATGAACATGAGAATGTGATTCGGGATATGTATATCACTATGGACAACTATGTTGGCGAGGTGATGCAGAAGCAGCCGGATACTCCGTTGCTGATTATCAGTGACCACGGCCATGGCGCACGTCCGGTCTATACCGTGAGAATCAATGAGCTGCTCCGCCGTGGTGGCTACCTGGCACCCAAGGGGGGCGGAGATGGCTCCCAGCCTTCAACTAAGAAAAAAATCAAGAAAGTTATTAAAAAAACAGCACTGAGTGTGGTGAAGGGTATTGGTCTGCCAAAGTGGGCGATGAGACTGGCGAAGAAGTTCCCTGTGTGGAAGAGCCTGTTTGCATCCAGTGCAGACTTTGATTGGGATAAGACGCAGGCATATTTGAGCGATCTTTCAGCCCTGAAAAATTACAGTTACGGTGGAATCCGTATCAATGACAATGTCGTTGGCAAGGACAAACTGGCAGATGAAATAATTGAATATTTGAAGCAGATTAAGATCGAAGGTGAAGACAAGAGACTCTTTGAGTGGATCGTTCGTACCAATACTTTTTATCATGGCCAGTACCTAAACAAGTATCCGGAAATCATATACCAGATGGATGAACGCTGGGGTGGCGAATGGGAACTTGGCAAGAATGTTTTTGAAAAGGAAGGCTTCATGTATATGATGTCACCTGGCGGTCACCGCTGGAGAACAGCTATCATCTTTACAAATAACTTTGAACTTAAGAAGGATAATTACGAAATGACAGATATTTATGATGTCATTATGGATGCAGTAAGGGGAGAGTAAAATGCAGAGGGAAAGAAAACAAGAGTTGGATATTGCAAGGAAATAGGTATACTACTGGTTGTTTTGTGTCATACGATGTCTCCAGTAATGAAAAATAGTGAAATTATGACGACCCTGTATAGGTTCGTCTATACCTTCCATATGCCCCTTTTTTTCTTTCTGGCTGGAATTGTGGCTCCATTAGGAAAAACGGATAAATGGGGTCAGACCAAATCTAAAATTGAGCGTCTGATGATTTCCTATTTTGTGTGGGCGATAATTTACTGGCCATTAAAAATTGTATTTGTGGATTTGGCTAGAAATAATACCCGTATACCATGGTGGAGTTTACTGCTTGGAAACAATCCGGATGGAGAATTGTGGTTCCTATATGTTTTGTTTGTGCTTTCACTCGTGACCATTTGGGTTGTAAATGAAAAGACTGAAAAGATATTGCTTGTGATAGCTTTGATTCTTACATTCTTTTCCCCGCTGTATCCTGCAAAATACGCATTCCCTGGTATAAGTCTGTCGTTTTCCTGTTATCAAGTGTTTCTATGCGCTGGGTGTTTGTTGCGGAAAGACAAGGACAAAAGTATTGGTGGGCTAAGTGTGTGATTGCTGCTGTATCAATTGTGGTTTTGATATCAGTCTCGCTTTGGTTATGTGAGCAAAAAGGCAAAATGTGTAAAATGCTTGATTATTTGGGAAACCACTCAATGGAAGTCTATATAATTCATGCCCCAATTTTAATTCTTGGCAGAAATGTATTATCCAAGTTAATAGGAAATGTTTGGATATATAGTTACTTTATCCATAATTGCAATTATCCTTTCATTGTTGATCGATAAGCTCATTTTGGAACGATGCCAATGGATGGGGTGGCTTCTGGTAGGAAAAAGGCAAAAAGCGCGATGAGGAGAAGCAATGGAAAAGAAAAAGGTTCTTGTATGGGAAACGCTGGCAACAGTGTCTGGCGGTCAGAAGATGACGCTGACGGTTATGGATATGCTGTCGGACATATTTGAATTTTGTTGTCTTATTCCCGCAGAGGGGATAATGGCAGAGGAACTGAGAAAGCGGAATATCCCCTATATATTAATGGGGGATCAGACTCTGCCAACAGGTATAAAGGGAAAAAGAGTGATTTTTCGTTATGGATGGATGTCTGTGAAAAATATCTGGAAGTCACTTAGAGTGATTTATAGATATAGACCGGATATTCTGTATGCGCCGGGGCCGGCAGCTCTTCCATGGAGTGCAGTTTGTGGGATGCTGTTTCATAAACCGGTTATCTGGCATTTACACCATATTTTTCTGGATGGTGCTACAAAAAAACTTCTTAACATCTGTAGCAGTTGGAAATCTGTCCGAAAAATCATTGCGGTCTCTAATTGTGTAGGGAAGCAGATTGTAGATGAAGGAGCCCACAAAAAAGTCGAGGTCATTTATAATCCGGTCGATGTTGAGAAATATGCTAATGGTGATGCTGCAAAAATTGTATCGGAGATAGAAGCTAAGCTTGGTAGAAAAATACAGGGAGATATATAATTGGCCAAACAGAAGCAGTAACAAAAAATGAGAAACGGGATGTCCTGATAAAAGTAATGGTTTTACTGAAGAAATGGTCAAAGGATGTTAGAGGAATTATTTCTAGAGATGTTGTTACCCCTGAGTATTATAGGTATGAGGGGAGACTTTAAAAAGTGCGTTCAAAATTGATGATAGTATCTGCAAACTTGGTTTCAGAAAGGATATGGAGACATTCAGTCTCTAAAAGGAGAGAACAGGATGACTTTAGTAATTGGACACATTGCACTGGTACAACGCTCAAAAAAACAGGATTTTGTTTTGGATGTGATTAGGCGATTGAGACAGGAAGGACTGGATGTTATTGGTTTATTTGCTGGTGAAACTAGAGAAAAGGATTATATGAAAGAGTTAGAAGAAAAGATTACTCAGAAGGGATTAAGCGACAGTGTTCTTTTTTTAGGACGTAGAAATGATATCGCGGATTTGCTAAAAATGATGGATATTCTTATCATTCCGTCTTTTGAAGGTTTTCCGCTTGCCGGACTGGAAGCAGCGGCGGCGGGGGTGCCAGTTGCTGCATGTGATACGGCGGGAGCAAGGGAATTTATTGAGGTAGGTGGAGGTGGTCTGATTTTCAAGGGAGATGACGTTGCGGATGCTGTGTCAAGGATTAAAGAAATTATGTTGCGGAAAAAGGCGATGGCGGAGAAAGGAAAAAAGTTTGCAGAAAAAAGCGCAATAAATCATTATGAGGAAAGAATTGAAGAGATATTTCAATCGGTCATATAGCAGGAGGAGAGAATGGAAGACGTAATTATTATTACCAATCCGATGATTGCTGTAAATGAATCTGCAAAGGTTACCTTAAGTAAATTTCTGAGAGTAATAGAGCCTTGTTGCAGAAATCTGCAGGTACTTGGTGGGAATCTGCGCATAGAGGGCGATTTGAAACAGGTACAGCTAGTTTCAGTTCCGATAAAACGCAGTCCAAACAAAATGAAACGATTATTCGATCTGGTGTGGCTTCAACTTAAAATGTCAGAGCTAGTTATGCAGCATGTTCAAGAGGGAATGCAGGTATTCTTTTGGATTGGCGATAAGATGCTGCTTCCATATTTTTGTGTAAAGTACAAAAAAGCGGAAATTAATTATTTTATTTATGGAAATCCTCAAAAAGAAGGAAAAAAAGGTTTTTTTTCAAAGATATCAGCATTTCTTATTCGTATTATGGCAGAAAATGCAGATTATATTTGCATGGAAAGTCCATCAGTAGAACATGAATGGAAAGGACTAAGAATCGATAGGAAGAGAATTATTCATCTATATACAGAGGTTATGCCGATGACCCCGATAGTGGAACGCAAAAGAGTAATCGGAATGGTATGCCGTCTAACAGCTGGAAAGCATGTCCTGGAAAGTATTCAAGCTTTCTCGGAGATACACAAAGATTTTCCGGATTGGAGGCTTGAAATTGTAGGGTCAGGTGTTCAGGAGACAGAATGTCGTAACCTTATTCGAAAATTAAATCTGGATGGGTCAGTTGTCTTATATGGATGGATCGATCATGCACAGCTTAGAAGCGTAACGAAAAGATGGAAATTTTTATTATTTCCTTCCGATACAGAAGGAATGCCAAATGGAGTTATAGAAATGATGGCTCAGGGAATTCCTCCGATTGCGTCTCCGGTAGGTGGAATCTGTGATGTGGTTGAGGTAAATAAAACAGGCTGGGTTATTGATGCGTGTTCTGTGCATGGTATTCAAAGCGCACTGAAGCAAGCACTTCGTTCGGAATGTTATGAATCGGTTTCAGAGGAAGCCCAGAGAGTGATTGCACTTAAGTATGTATTAGAGGCAGCACAGATTGATGCAAAAATTCAGATGCTGCGATGAAGGCGGTAAGATGATGGGGATTTGGTTTTGGATTGTTTTGGCATGGCTTTTGTCCGCCTTGGCATTGGGAAAACGTCATATCAGTATGGAACATTTTGTCTGGATTTTGCTTCCTATTGATATGTATGGCATTCAGGTTGCAGGAATCACTATTAAACCATATATGGTTTTCTGTGGGTGGCTGTTTCTCCGAATGTTTCTGAATGGGCAAACAAAAATAAAGGCGATACGTGGTTGGACGCTTCCTGCAATAGGAATTATAGTGATATTGTTTATAGTGAATATGTTTAATAGTAGTTCGCTTTATTCACTTAGCGCACCATGTATGCTTATGGTTGTATGGTTCTGTATGACCATATATACCAGTTTCTGGGGGGAGACGGCGCAGGATGATATTCCGGAGGCAATGATAGCAACGGGAATTGGATACGGATTTGTATTTCTTATTGGATTTTTACTTCTGACGCTGGGAATCCCGATTTCAGGGGTTGGCGCATCAGAGAGGACAGAGCCAGGATTTATTCTTCAGTTTTCCAATATGTTCCAGGGGGTATTAATCCAAAAATGGCGTTTAAGAGGATTTACCATAGACCCTAATACGATGCTGGGAACATTCGTGTTTAGTGGAATTGTGTGTCTTATAAGAATTTTAATGGAAGGGAATTCAAAGCGAGAATGGCTGTGTTTGATGTTATCAATGGCCTGTATTTTTTTAAGTAATTCGCGTACTGGTCTGATGTGTTTTGCACTTGCGCTGGTGATGTCTGTTTTTGCGGCTTATTGGAAGGGGAGTCCGCAAATAAGAAAAAGGATTGAAGTGATTACATTAATTGTTATTTTTGTAATGATTGCTGTAATGGTTGGAACAGATTGGATTAGGAACTTAATCAGCTCGTTTCTTGGACTGTATGCAAATCGATCAGGTTTGAATGATGAGTATGGAAGGTTTACAATTTGGAAAGAAGCTGTTGGGATTCTGATGGAGAAAAATCCATTTTTTGGTATCGGCATGGGACAGATGCAGTTTTATACGTCAGTGAACAGGGCGTGCCATAATACCTGGCTGGAATGCCTGTGTGGAAATGGAATTATTCTGGGAAGTATTTTTATTTTATTTTTATTATTCACTCTGATAAAAGGGGGAATAAAGGCGAAATATAATACGTGCAGCAGGTATAATCAGTTGCTGTGGAGTCTTACAATAGGTATAACTGTAGTGGTTATATCACTAATTTCAGTGGACAACATTACATACAGTTATCTATGGTTTGGATTATCAGCATTGATGATGATCGATACTGCATCGATAAAAGAAATGTAAGAGGTATCGGGGGAAGGCAATGAATAGAAGAAAAGTGAGCATACAGAATACGGCAATAGCATTGATTTCAGAAATTATGGTGACAGTAGTTGGTTTTTTGCTTCCCCGATCGATTATGATAACTTATGGTTCCGAAACGAATGGTCTGATCACTTCACTTCAGCAATTTATACAGTATTTCACGTTGCTTGAGGCGGGATTATCTGGTGCAGCGATTTTTGCGTTATATAAACCGTTATCGAATGGAGATGTAAACACGATCGAAAGAATTCTATATTCTGCGAAGCAAATGTATGGAAAACTGGGAAAAGCATTTATAATCTTGGTTATGATTTCTTCTTTGCTGTATCCGTATTTTATCGCAGAAACGGGGTATTCCCATCTAACAGTCACGGTTCTTTTTTGTATGATCGGACTGAATGGGGTAATGCAGTTGTTATTTATTGGAAAATACAAGGTACTGCTAAATGCCTCTCAAAACAGCAGATATATTGCAGTAATTAATTCGCTAAGTACTTGTCTATACTCCATTAATATTATTATTGCATCCAGCTTACATTGGAATATCGTAGCTGCCATAGGGTTTGGTACACTGGCATATGTTATTCGGGCCATAGCATATTATACTGTAGTGCGACGACTGTTCCCACATTATGATTTTCACAAATGTGAAAATCAATACCACTTTGAAAATCAAACGGAAGTTTTTATTCAGCAGATTCTTTCGCTGCTAATCTTGAACTCCAGCACGCTGATATTAGCTTTTACAAAGACCAGAATGAACGAAATTAGTGTATTTACAACCTACAATATGGTACTTACAGCTATTTTTTTGGTTACGAATGCGGTAAATACGGGAGTTTCAGCAAGTTTTGGCGATTTAATCGCGAGACATGATGAGAACAAGCTAACACAGGTATATAAAGAATACGAGGTGTTATTTCAGGCGTTTTGGGTAATCGTTTTTAGTTGTGTTTTGGTTTTGTATCAGCCTTTTATGAGACTTTATACAGAAGGAATAGAGGATGCGGCATATATCCGCCCAGAATTATGCTTTTTATGTAGTATTTTAGGGGCATTGTGGGTCATTAGAAATCAGCAGTCGGTTATAATTGTTGCAGCAGGAAAATTTAAAGAGATACAGAGAGGCAGTATAGTAGAGGCAATATTAACAATTACATTATCATTTGTTGGACTGGTTTTCTGGGGACTAGAGGGACTGATTGCTGGTCGCTGTATTGCTGCAGGATATCGTGTAGTTGATTTCATACAATTCAGTTCCTGTAATGTGGTAATGATTAATACTAGATATACAATTCAACAGATTTGTATATCAACCGTATTTGTGATGTTGGTATATTTTGCTGCTCATAAAATTCAGATGTTTTTTTTGGTAGATACATATGTTAAATGGGGGATGTTTGCATTTGTTACTGCTATTTTGGCAGCATTTCTTGCCATAGGTTTTATTTTGATAAATAAAGGAAACATTTCCTGGATTCAAAAAAAGTTGGAAAAAGATAGGAAGTAGAAGATATGAAGATAGGCATACTCACATTTCATCGTGCAAGCAACTATGGAACAGTACTTCAGGCGCAGGCTATGGCTATGGCATTGCAGGAGCTCGGTTACGATGCTGAATTGATTGATTACAGACCAGAATATAATGAAAGGACACTTCAGATTAGAAAGATACGGCAGGCAAGGACAATTAAAACTGTACTTTCTATTATATTGAATCGGGCAATTTATGGGAAACAATTAAAACAAAAAATTCAGAACTTTATGGAATATATCGGAGAAATGAACGTATCTGAAACGGTTATGTATCTTCCTAATGAAGTTGGAGAAATTGCAAGGCAGTATGATGTAATTCTTAGTGGATCGGATCAACTTTGGAATGAGCGTATTACTGGAGATGATATGACATATTTTTGCCCGTTTAAGCATTCGTGTAAAATAAGCTATGCCAGTAGCTTCGGTGTTAGTACGATTTCAGAGAAGCGGAAAGAGCAGATTGTTCCGTTATTAAAGGAATTTAAGCATCTGGGAGTCCGTGAAAAAACAGCACAGATTATGCTTACAGAATTGTTGCAAATACCTAAAGAACAAATTATCTGTGTAGTAGATCCTACGTTGCTGGTTAACAGGGAAATGTGGCTGAAACAGGCAAACCCAAGAATTGTATTACCTAAAGGGGGATATATACTGACCTACTATATGATTGAAACACCAATTCTTCGAGCGATTACAAGAAATCTGAAACAAAAAACAGGTTTGCCAGTCATTAATTTAAAGCCCTCTAAAAGGCAGATTATTATGCATGAGGGTAAGAACATGATGTGGGCGGGGCCACGTGAATTTCTTGCTTGCTATGCAGGAGCTAAATATGTTGTTACAAATTCTTTTCATGGAACAGCATTCGCTATAAATTTTGAGGTGCCAATGTATGTTTCGCCTCTTCCGTTTTCAATGGCTGGTGAGGTAAATTCGAGACTTATTGATGTTTTGGAGCGATACGGGCTGGGTGCACGCTGGATTCCGGAGATGGCTGATGTAAAGTGTATGATTGACGAGTTTGATCGGGAGACATTGCAAAGGAAAAAAGAAGAACAAAAAAGGGAGTCCATTCAATATCTAAAATTAGCACTGGGGGATTAAAGGTGTATGAAATTTAAAAAAGATATCTCTACAATAGGGGAACAATGCACGGGATGTGGTGCTTGTTCTGCAATATGTCCGTTAGGATGCATTCAGATGAAGGTGGATGCAGAAGGATTTCGTATGCCTGAAATTGACCATACTGTATGTTTGAATTGTGGGAAGTGTGTAAAGATATGTCCGGCTTATAATGACACAATACAGTATGATCCGGTTAGAGTATTGGCAGCAGCAAGTTACGATGAAGAAGGATGCCAGCGGAGTTCATCTGGGGGAGTATTCTATGAAGCTGCGCGATATGTGATTCAGAGTTTGCATGGGTACGTCTGTGGAGCAGTGCTGGATGATGATCTTCAGCTAAAACATATTGTTACGGACTCTATGAGGGATGTTGTGAAGATGCAAGGGTCTAAGTATATTCAAAGTGATATCACGGGGTGTTATTCTGAGATTCAAAACCACCTTAAGAAGCATCAGGTGGTTTTGTTTTGCGGTACACCATGTCAGGTTGCAGGGATAGAACACTTTTTGGGAAAAACAAATGGGTTGGTAACAATGGATTTGATTTGTCATGGGACTCCCAGTGCCTATGCGTTTTCAGAATATATGCATAAAAAATACCCGGAAGAAAAGTACTTTGATTTTTCGTTTAGGCAAAAAAATATTCACACAAAATCACTATTTTCCTATCATTATTTTTCGAAGAATAAAAAAGGAAACATGAAGATCGCAAAAAGAGTTCTTTCAAGTCAGGATCCTTTTTATCAAGCTTTTTTAAACGGGGACAATTATCGGGAGTCATGCTATATATGTAAATATGCAAAGGATTCCCGTTGTGGAGATATCACTATAGGAGATTGTGCGAATTACAGGGCATATGAGCTTCCGCTGAATAAAGAACTTTCAACAGTCTGTATAAATACAGAAAATGGAGAAAAAATGTGGAACGCAATTAGTGAGAGATTTTGTTCTGCAACTGCAGATTATAAAAGAGAGGTGCAATTAAATGCACAGCTTCATACGCCAGCCCGGAGAACAATACAAAGAAATGATTTTTATAAGGATATTAAACAAATGTCCGAGTACAGTCTTAAGCAGAAGTATTGCCCAAGGAAAGGGATAAAAGCGGTTGTCAAAGATTTTTTTATATGGCATACTACACCAGAAATCAGAGACAATTTCAAACAGGGATTTCAAGGGGTTTTCCTTAAAAGAAGGAATAAATAAACAAGAGAGTATTGGAGAAAGTTAGAATGCAGATTTCCTAAGAGAGAATCCATATTGATCCTCGCTTAGGCTGTGGATACGGCGGTGGTCATGAACCAGGAAGGGGATTTTGGCATTCCGGTGCCAGATTATGTGGAAGAAAATGTAAGCACCAAGGTAGTTAAGATCATTCAGAGCTATACAGGGGTTGTGAATAAAATGGTGTGGAGGAAAGAACTGTAGCTGCTGTTGCGGGAAGGAAATCTGAGGATTAGAAGGAGCCGCTGTATCACAGAGAAAATATCTGTATTACAGCGGCTCCCAGCGGAAAGATTACCAGGTAAAGATGGTCCCAAAGGCGTTTAAGCCCTAAAGGACGCTGCCGGATAATTCCTTCCGAAGCTCCTGTATCAGCGTTTCCACTACCTCCGGCTCCAGTTCCAGCTCATCTGCGATAACGGCTGGGGATTTTCCTTTTTCGAGTTTTTTATGAACTAGATCTCTGAGGATATTCTGCTGTCCCTGCCGGAATTCATCCTGCCGTATGAGGCGGATCTCCCGTTCTTCATCATATTCAAAAATACTCACTGCGATCACCTCCGCTTTATGCTTTGAGAGAAAGTCTGAAAGGATCCCATCCCGGATGCATTTATTGACGGCCCGGTCCACTGCTTCGTTCAGCTCCAGGAATGCAGCATACTTCCGTACCTGTTCCACGAAGAGCATATATTCCTTTAGGCTCTGACATGCCTCCAGGAGCTCACGGTTAGCCTCCGGGGCGATCTTTAAAACCCGGACCTTAAGCTCCAGCTCGGGCTCGGCTTCGGGGCTCTGGTATGCGTCCGAAAGCCTCAGGATACAGGATTCCTCAGTCATCCCGGAGCCGTTGTAGAACACGACAAAGCGGGGAGTGGGGAGCCGGATGAGGCTGGAAGAGTAAAGGGTCTGGTCTTTCGTAAGAACTTGATATTCCTTTGCCACATAAATGAGATCCCGGAGGGGCATATTGGGATTCCAGGTGGACTGGTGCTCGTAGAGATTCAGCTGGAAGTCCATAAGAAAGGCCACATCATTTTTCATGTTCATATAGACGGCATTTTCCAGGGTGATGACCGCCAGCTCCTCCGGATCCGTATAGGAGGTCTGGTTGACCGCGTTATAAAGACTTAAGAGATTCGTCCGGTCCCGGAACAGCATCCGGAATACGGAATCCTTATAGTCGCGGCGGGCTGCTGGCTTTGCTGGGCCATTGTGGCCGGGGCTGGTATCATGGTTTCGATGATTCATTTGTCCTCCTTTCGCAGGAAAACTGAAAATCTCCTGCTTTTCATGATAAAGAAAATGGAAAAGCATAGATTTTCTGAAATGAAGATAGAAAGTCCAGACAGCCATACGGCCAGGAACAAAGGAAATATATGCTTTGCCGGGAGTATAGCATATTTATCTTTGGAGAGCAAGGGTGTGCAGGATAAAATGTGAAGCGTTTTTGCGGATTTACACCTGCCGCGTGATATTGGCAGAAGTGGGCGTGTAAAGAAAAAGGATGCTGCGGAAGGAGATTCTTTATCCCATCCATGCAGCATCCTCTTTATAATTCGTAAGCGCCAAATATTCCTACGGATTTCCTAATACTCTGTTCCCTGCTATAATTGTAGGCGGAAGATATTTAGATTATTGTATTACAATTATGGAGTGATTATTCCAGAGTTCTCTGAGTCACCTGTCCGGATATTGAGAGCCACCATTTCGGAGAATGAGAGTCATATATTCCGGTAATTCAGAGCCACCTTATTGGGCTCTATTCTGGTTCCCATTATTGCAGATTATTCAATAATTTACAGTAGGGAAAAGAAGGTGCTCCGAAGGTCATCTTTCCAATCTCAAATTTCGCAAGGTTACCGAAAACTAATCACTATAGGGATTATAGCCGATTAAGAACTGGGCATCAATCGAAAAGCCCGTGTTTATGCGCTCTTTTCTGAGCGATATCGTATACCTCTTCGTCAGCTCGGATGCCAATAACGATAACCAGCATGGATGATTCTGTATGGCGAAGCTGATATACAACACGTAAGCCAGCGGATCGGAGCTTGATTTTCAGAAGTCCTGCAAGGTTCGTGCTGTTGTGATTACCAAGTGGCTTTCCATAGCCCTGTTCATCAACAGGCAGTGGATTTTGTTGAACTTTTTTGATGGCTTTTAGAACAAGGATGCGCTGGCTTCCATCGAGGTCTTTCAAGTCTTTTTCTGCTTCGGGAAGGTATTCTAGTTTCCAACTCATTCGATGTCGACCTCGCTAAAACCGGCGAGATCGTCTTCTGTAACACCGAGACGGCGGTTCATTTCTTCCTCAGAAATCAAAGAGGCAGGATCAAAGTGTGCCATACGTTCAGAAGCGACAGCCAGCAGACGAGCGTCATTTAATTCGTCCATTAAACGGATATATTCATCCGGGGAGATGAGAACGCATTCTGCGGTGTTGTTTTTCATAACAACTTTAGCACCGCACTGCTTGACATCTTCAAAAATTTTTCCGGCAAGCCCACGGTTGAATTGGGTGATCGGAACGGTATTAGTAATAGCACTCATAACAGAAGCCATAATCGTCCACTCCTTTCTTTACTTGCATTATAGCACACGTTTGCCAAAATATCAACTAACTGGTTGATAAATTTACTGATAAATATATTGTATGCTAAAAGGCGATTTTGATACACAGATAATAATATTTTGTTACTTTAAGCAGCCTGCTTCGTGCAGATGGGATTTTTTCATGCCCGCGAGGAGGGTGTTACCAAATGGCATCCAGAATCCGGGGCATCACCGTTGAGATTGGCGGCGATAGCACAAAACTCTCCTAGGCGCTGGAAAGTGTCAACAAATCGATCAAAGGAACGTAGTCCGGACTAAAGGATATCAACAAGCTTCTGAAACTGGTCCCCTACAACACAAAAATGGTCGTCCAGAAGCAGAAGATGTTGAGAGAAGGTCTGAAAGGATCCCATCTGGATGCATTTATTGACGGCCCGGTCCACGGCTTCGTTGAGCTCCAGGAATGCGGCATACTTCCGTACCTGTTCCATAAGGAGCATATATTCCTTCAGGCTCTGGCATTCCTCCAGGAGCTCACGGTTGGCCTCCGGGGAGATCTTTAAGACCTGGACCTTAAGCTTATAGGCTCGTCCGGTCCCGGAACAGCATCCGGAATACAGAATCCTTGTAGTCGCGGTGGCCACTGGTTTTGCCGGGAGTATAGCATATTTATTTTCGGAGGGCAAGGGTGTGCGGGATAAAATGTGAAGCGTTTTTTGCGGATTTACACCAGGCATGTGATACCGGAAGAAGTGGGCGTGTAAAGAAAAAGGATGCTGCGGAAGGACGTTTTTCGCCCTTTGATACGCAGCATCCTTTTTTCTATACAGCTACTATTCCCTGCCTGCCCTGTCTTTAATCCAGAGGCTCTGTCACGATCCTCCAGGTTACGTTGAAGGCCTGCTCGAATACGGCCAGATCCAGGTATTCGCCGGTGGTATGGACGTTGAACATACCGGTGGAGATCCCGGAGCAGTCAAAGCCGTGGCCAGAGAAGATATTGCTGTCGCCGGAGCCGTTGCTGATATGGTATTCCGGTGTGATCCCCTCAAGTTCCAGGGCGCGGACCGTTGCCTTTGTAAGGAAGCCGTCCAGATCCGGCTTGTGGGGCGGGCAGAAGTGGTCCACATCGATGTCCACGGTGGCTCCGAATTCGGCGGCCGCTTCCTGGCATGCATCCATGATCTTCTGCACCTGGGCCTCGATCTGGGCCTGGGAGTGAGAGCGGACCTCACAGGTAAAGGTGACTTTATCCGTAACGATGTTGGTGGCTGCGCCGCCCTCGATGCGGCCGATATTGGAGGTGGTCTCCGGATCGATGCGGCCGAATTTCACCTTGCTGATGGCCAGGGCCGCAGCGTTGATGGCATTGATGCCTTTTTCTGGTTCAATGCCGCCGTGGGCGGATTTTCCGTGGAAGGTGATGGTCAGCACGTCCTTTCCGGCGCCGGATTTTAAGATAAAGCCCAGATTTCCGGCTCCGTCCAGGGAAAAGATGTTTTTGGTAGGAATTTTGGAATAATCAAATTTTTTTGCGCCGTACATGCCGCTTTCTTCACAGATGGTGAAAAGATAGTACATGTCCCGATGGGGGGTTCCTGTTTCCTTCAGTACCTCCAACAGCTCCAGCATGATGGCGATTCCGGATTTATCGTCGGCGGCCAGGATCGTGTCCCCGCTGCTCTTTAATTTTCCGTCCTCAAGAACCGGAACAATACCGATCCCCGGTTCCACCGTATCCTGGTGGGCATTGAGACAGATGGATTCTCCTTCCATAGTTCCAGGAATATGGATCAGGAGGTTTCCGCTGTGGTCCCCGCCCACGGCCTTTCCAGCCTGATCGCGGTATACTTCATAGCCGCGGTCCTCAAAATATTTCTGGAGATAGTCGGTCATGGGGCCTTCCTTATAGGAAACGCTGTCGATCTGGATCATTTCCATGAGCCTGGATAAAATCCGTTCTTTGTTATACTGCATAAGAATCTTCCTCCCTTTTGTATCTGTCCCGTTTTCTGATTTTTCACGGGACACTCCGATGTTTTCATTATACTAAAAGCAGAGTGGAAAATCAATGAAAAACATGGGAGAGGCCTTGCGCAAATTCCTTCCCTGTGCTATACTTCTGGCACCGGGATCCTCTGGGGTCCCCACTGGTTCGTGAACCTCCCAGTATAAAAAACTAGGCATAAGTGAGAATGATAAAGGTAAAAAGCCCTGGCCGGAAGGCGGGGCTGGTACCGCTCTTTGCCTGGCGCACCGGTTTTCTGGATGGATTTCCAGAAGCTGGTGCGCTTATCTGAGGTTTTCAGAAAACTGGCAGGGGCGGTTTTTTGTTTCCCCTGCGTGAAAACGGAAGGAGAAAACAGGATGGATCAAAAGATACAGAAGGTGGTTATTGACTGTGACCCGGGGATCGACGACAGCCTGGCTCTGATGCTGGCGCTGTCCATGGAGGAGATCCAGGTGGAGGCCATTACCATCGTATGTGGGAACAGCCCGGCAGATATGGGCTTTTCCAACACAAAAAAAATTTTAAAGCATATGGGGCGTCTGGATATTCCCATTTATGTGGGAGCAGAAAGGCCGCTGAAGCGGGACTATGTGAATGCCCTGGATACCCATGGGGCCGATGGGCTGGGAGAGAGCTTTCTCCCGGAAGTCCCAGGCTATGAGAACTCCATGACCGCCCAGGAGTTTCTAAAAAAACGGTTTGTGCCGGGACAGGAAGGAGGCCCCTGCTCCGTGATCGCCCTGGGGCCCATGACCAATCTGGCCCGTCTGCTTTCGGACTGTCCGGAAGCAATCCTTTCCATGGACCGGATCGTGTCCATGGGAGGCAGCTTTAAAAGCCATGGGAACTGCTCTCCAGTGGCGGAATACAATTATTGGGCAGATCCAGATGCGGCGGCCCTTGTGTATGAAACGGCTGCCCTGTACGGAAAGAAGATCGAGATGACAGGGCTGG
Source organism: Pilosibacter sp. YYHA0881 (assembly GCF_051602715.1). Lineage (GTDB taxonomy): Bacteria > Bacillota > Clostridia > Lachnospirales > Lachnospiraceae > Alitiscatomonas > Alitiscatomonas aceti. Next base: position 725,669 of record NZ_CP175657.1, on the reverse strand, counting down.
ACGTGACCAGACAGATTGTCCTGACTCCGGATCTTCTCGCGTATCTGAAACGGCTGGATCCGGAGCTTGGCAGCTTTGTGTCGGCGATTACGAAGTTTTATTTTGATTTCCACTGGGAGTGGGAGCATCTGATCGGCTGCGTCATCAACGATCCCCTGGCTGTGGTCCATTTCGCGGACCCTGGACTATGCCGAGGGTTTGAAGCGTATACGGCGGTGGAGACGGAGGGGATCTCCCGGGGGCAGACCGTGGTGGACTCCATGGGCTTTTATAGAAAAGCTCCCAATGCCCTTATATTGACAGAAACGGATCCGGAGCGGTTTTTCCGGCTGTTCTTTTCCAGGCTCTTGAAATGCCGGGAGGAGGGGCTGGATCTGATCCCCGGTCTGGCGGCGGGAAGCCGGATGACGGGAACGGTATTCCTTCACGGAAAGGAGGCGCAGCTCCGATGAAAAGCAGGAAAAAAATGACTGTAAACCAGATGGTACTGATCGCCCTGGCAGCCTGCATCAACACAGCGGGCGGACAGGCAGCCCTGGCCCTGCGGCTTCCAGTATACCTGGACAGCATCGGGACCATTTTGGCAGGCATCCTCCTGGGGCCCGTTTACGGTATGCTCCCCAATCTTCTCAGCGGGATCCTTATGGGAATGACCACTGATATTTATTCGCTGTATTTTGCGCCGGTGGGCATGGTTACTGGATTTATGGCGGGGCTGGCGTCGAGGAGAATGCCGGAGCTTATGGGACGCGTCAGGGGGCTGCGGCTTTTTCTGGCTGCGGCGCTGATCACTGTTCCCGGGACCATTGTGAGCTCCCTGATCTGTGCGGGCCTTTTTGGCGGGATCACGTCGTCGGGCTCTACGGTCCTTGTACAGCTTTTGTCCCACACCCCCCTGGGAATGACTGCCAGCATATTTCTGGTGCAGGTCATTACGGATCTGGCAGACCGGACGGTGAGCCTTTTTCTGGCGTCTGCAGCCGCAGGCGCTGTGCCGGACCGGCTGAAACAGGCCATATGCGGCCAGCAGGGCAGAGCCTGCGGTCCTTAAGAAAGGAGAACAGCTATGGGAATACCAGAGGAACGGTACAGCAGGATCACTGCTAAAAATCAGAGGGAGATATGTCTCCTTAGGGGCTTTCCCTGTGCCTGGGGAAAATGCGCCTTCTGTGATTATATCGAGGACAACGGAAGGGACCGGGAGGCCATGGAGGCCTTAAACCAGCAGGTACTGGCCCAGGTGGCGGGAGACATGGGAGCCCTGGAGATCATCAATTCGGGGAGCTGCTTTGAGCTTCCCGAGGCGACGCTTGACGGGATCGCGGCCCTTGTGCATAATAAAAATATACAGCAGCTGTTTTTTGAGGCCCACTGGATCTACCGTCATAAGCTGGAGGAAATGCGGGAGCGGATGGGCGTCCCCATTATCTTCAAGATCGGCGTTGAGACCTTTGACTATGATTTCCGCCAGCGTGTCCTGAATAAGCATGCGGATTTCCGGGAGCCGGGGGAGGTAGCGGAATATTTCGACTCGCCATGTCTTATGGTGGGGATCCAGGGCCAGACAAAGGACATGATCCGGTATGACATCGACTGTCTGAAGCGGTATTTTAAGCTGGGGACCGTCAACGTCTACAATAATAATACCACTCCCATCCGTCGGGACCAGGCTCTGGTGGACTGGTTCATGGATGAGTACCAGTGGCTTATGGAGGATCCCGCAGTGGAGGTCCTTTATGAGATCACGGATTTCGGGGTCGGCTGAACGGAGGAAGAGGATTGAAATTTACTGTACATACCATGGAATATGCAGGAGGAAGGGCAGAGACATCCCTGGACCTGAGAAATTACCAGGACAGCGATTATGAGGAATACAGGACCATGTACAACGGCTGCTTTCTGGCCATGCGGACGGCTCTGGAGCTGCAGCCGGCGGAATGCTGCGCCGGCCGGGAAGAGCTGGCCCGGAGACGGTCAGAGATCTGGATCCTGGAGATCTCAGGAACCCTGGCGGGATCGGTGGCCGTTTATGGGAATGAGATCGACGATCTGGTGGTGAAGGGAGAATTTCAGGGCCGGGGTCTGGGAAGGGGCCTTTTACAGTGGGCCCTGGCGCTTCTGGAATCAGAGGGAGGCGGTCCCGCAGTACTCCATGTGGCAGACTGGAACCGCCGGGCCATGGAGATGTACAGGAAGCAGGGATTTCGCATCATAAAGACAGAAGTGATAGACAGAACCGCCTGACAGCGATATAATAAAGCTATCCATTATATCCCTTCAGGAAAGGAGATTCGATATGAAGTCGAAAGTATTTTTCACAAGAGAGATCACCCCGGAAAAGGTGGTGGAGCTGTACCGCCTTCTGGGAAAGGAACTGCCGGGAAAGGTGGCTATTAAGCTGCACTCCGGCGAGGTGGGAAACCAGAACTTTTTAAAGCCCGCCTTCTGGAAGCCCATCATCGATATGGTAGGAGGCAATGTGGTAGAATGTAATACTGCTTACGAAGGGCAGAGAAATACCACAGCCAAACATATGAGCACCCTGGAGGCCCATGGCTGGAAAAAATATTTCCGCGTGGATCTCATGGATGCAGAAGGCCCGGATCTGGAACTCTCCATTCCAGAAGGAAAGGTGATCCAGAAAAACTTCGTGGGAAAGAACATGAAGAACTACGATTCCATTCTGGTGCTGTCCCACTTTAAGGGCCATCCCATGGGCGGATACGGCGGAGCCTTAAAGCAGCTGGCCATCGGCTGCGCTTCCTCTTATGGAAAGGCGTACGTCCACGGCGCCGGAGACCCGGAAAAGATCTGGACCTCTGACCATGATTCCTTCCTGGAATCCATGGCGGATGCGGCCAAATCCGTAGTGGATTTCTTCCATGGAAACGCGGTGTATGTAAACGTGATGATGAATATGTCTGTGGACTGCGACTGCTGCGCCGTTGCAGAGGATCCCTGCATGAAGGATATCGGTATCCTTGTTTCCGAGGATCCCATCGCCATCGACCAGGCCTGCATCGATCTGGTATATGCGGCAACGGATGATCCGGGACAGAAGCACTTCTTGGAGCGGGTGGAGAGCCGCAACGGCGTCCACACCATCGAGGCTGCCGCTGCCCTGGGCTTCGGCTCCAGAGAGTATGAGCTGGTGGAAGTAAAATAATAAAACAGACATAAGGTGAGACCGGCTGTGTGTCTGGCAGGAAGCTGCCGGATGCCAGCCGGTTTTTGCGGCCCGGGGCTGGATCCTGCGGTCTGGGACCGGGAAAACCGAAAACTATGGAAAACGGGAGCCGTCCGTGATACAATGGAACGAAAGACGAGGAAAGGACAAAGAGGGAATGGCAGAACAGAACCAGAATCAGGATATGCAGAAGCCCCATAAGCGGCGGGTCCGTTATAAGGGGACGCATCCCCGGACATTTGAGGAGAAATATAAAGAGAGAGAACCGGAGAAATACGCGGAGACCATTGAAAAGGTGATCTCCAAGGGCAGCACGCCGGCGGGGATGCATTTATCCATCTGCGTCGATGAGATCCTGGAATTTTTACAGATCCAGCCAGGCCAGAGGGGGCTGGACGCCACTCTGGGTTATGGCGGCCACAGCCGGAGGATGCTGGAAAAGCTGGAGGGCTCCGGCCATCTTTATGGTCTGGACGTGGATCCCATTGAGATCGTAAAGACTGAGACCAGGATTAGGGAAAAGGGGTATGGAGCGGATATTTTCACAGTCCGGAAAATGAATTTTGCCGATGTCCTGGAGCTTTCCAGGGAAGTGGGGAAGTTTGATTTTATTCTGGCCGATCTGGGCGTTTCCTCCATGCAGATCGATAATCCGGAGCGGGGCTTTACCTATAAGGCAGAGGGACCATTGGATCTACGGTTGGATCCGGAAAAGGGAGTTTCGGCGGCAGAGCGCCTGCTGGAGGTGACGAAGGAAGAGCTGGCAGGGATGTTCAGAGAAAATTCGGATGAACCTTACGCGGAGGAGATCGCAGCGGCTGTTTTTAAAAGGAACCGGAAGAAGGACTTTATAAAAACCACGATCCAGATGAAGGAAACCATTGAGGATGCATTGAGCTTTCTTCCCGAACAGGAAAGGAAGGAGGCTGCGGCGAAATCCTGCAGACGCTGTTTCCAGGCGCTGAGAATCGACGTAAACAGCGAATTTGAAGTGCTGGACCGGTTCCTGGGGAGCCTGCCGGATATCCTGGCTCCAGGCGGACGGGCGGCAATCCTGACCTTTCATTCGGGTGAGGACAGGCTGGTGAAGCATTATTTCAAGGAAGGAAAAAAGGACGGGCTTTACCAGGAGATATCCGGAGATGTGATCCGTCCATCGGCTGAGGAGTGTCAGAGAAATCCCAGAGCCAGATCCACAAAAATGCGTTGGGCAGTGAGAGCATGATGCTTTCGCTGCTTTTTTAATAAGCAGCTTGACATTTTGGTTAGACAGTGCTAACATTTAAAAGGTGATTAGAAAAAACTAACCGATAAACTGAGGCAGAAAGAAGGAAACGTATGTGGACCAGGGAACAGCTTGAGCATGCCTTTAAAGCCAGAGGGAAGAGGATCACAAAACAGAGACAGATCATTTTTGAGGAAATGCTGAAAAAACAGTGGGTGAACTGTAAAGAAATTTACATAGAGGCATCCAGAAGGGATCCGTCCATCGGCCTGTCCACGGTGTACCGTACCATGCGGACGCTGGAAGAAATGGGGATCCTCCGCTGCGGCTATGGTTATGTGGATCCAGAAAATGACAAAATTTCCCAACACCATGAGTTAGATTTGACTAATAAAAAGTGCGGGTGATACAATACGGGAGTTCAGAGCACAGAAAGACCAGTGAGCGGGGAGTGAGGAATATGAAACAGCACCGATTCTGGGCATGGGCTGCGGTTTTCTGCTTTATTATGACCATGTTGACAGGATACAGACATAAGTAAGAAATGAGGAGGAAAATACAATGAATGGATCGCATTTAAAAAAACTGGGAATTTTTGCAGGAGGCGTTTTATTCGGGACAGCCGGACTTAAGGTCCTTGGAAGCAAGGATGCGAAAAAATTATATGTGAACTGCCTTGCGGCAGGACTGCGGGCCCGGGACTGCGCAATGAAGACGGCGGAAAGCCTTCAAGCGGACGCAGAGGATATCCTGGCTGAAGCAGAGGAGATCAACAGGGCCAGGGCTGCGGCTGAGACGGAAGAATATGACTCGGAGTGCCAGGATTCAGACTGCGGGGAGGAAGCTTCTCGGAGCTGATACAGATGTGGGGGATGCATGGGACGGTGCAGCCCTCTTTTTGTATCCAGGGTCTTGCGTTTCGTAAAAAATGCTGGGGAAGAGGTTTTTGCCCCGGCATCGTAAAATTAATTATGGAGATATAGAAATATGAAGCTGATTGTAAAACATGAGATCAGAGGGCGGATCCGGATCCATATATGCGGGGGAGCCATGACCATACGGCAGGCGGATCTGTTTGCTGCATATCTGGGCAGTCTTTCCATGGTATCAGATGCCCGGGTTTATGAACGGACAGGAGACGCGTCCATCATTTATACAGGGGAAAAGAAGGAACTGATCCAACAGATCCTTAAATTTGATCCGGAGGACCCGGAGTTAAACAGGCTGGTCCCCGAGAACAGTGGGAGAGAGCTGAACCAGAAGTATCAGACAAAGCTGGTGGGAAGGACGGCACTGCGGATTACAGCGAAGTTTTTTTTCCCGGCACCGGTCAGGGCCGCCTTTGTGCTGATACGGTCCGCCGGATTCCTGGCCAAAGGAATCCGCTGTCTTATGAAAAGAAAGCTGGGGGCAGAAGTACTGGATGCTGCAGCCGTTATCGTGTCGCTGGCAAGAAGGGATTTTGATACAGCTGGTTCCATCATGTTCCTTCTGGGAATGGGAGAACTGTTGGAGGAATGGACCCATAAAAAATCCGTAGGAGATCTGGCACGGAGCCTTTCCCTGAATATTGAAAAGGTATGGCTGAAGACGGAGAACTCGCAGATCCTAGTTCCCATTACAGAAGTGAAGGAAGGAGATGAGATCGTTGTCTGCACTGGAAATGTGATTCCCCTGGATGGAGAAGTTTCTTCCGGGGAGGCCATGGTAAATCAGGCATCCATGACAGGAGAATCCATAGCCGTAAGAAAGGCGGCAGGATCGTATGTTTATGCGGGAACTGTGACTGAGGAAGGAAATCTGACAGTTGTGGTGAAAAAAACCTCTGGCTCCACCCGGTTCGAGAGGATCACAGCCATGATCGAGGAATCAGAAAAGCTGAAATCGGTGTTGGAAGGAAAAGCGGCCTCTCTGGCAGATACTCTGGTTCCCTGGAGCTTTGGAGGGACGCTGCTTACATGGCTCCTTACAAGAAGCCCGTCGAGGGCAATATCGGTCTTAATGGTGGATTTTTCCTGTGCTCTGAAGCTGTCTATGCCTCTGGCGGTGCTGTCCGCCATGAGGGAGGCCAGCAGCTATGGGATCACGGTAAAAGGGGGAGTTTACCTGGAGGCAATGGCAGAGGCGGATACGATTGTATTCGATAAAACAGGAACGCTCACAAAGGCTGAGCCGGTGGTGGCGGGCATCGTTCCTTTTGAGGGCAGGAGAGAGGAGGATGTACTCCGTCTGGCGGCCTGTCTGGAGGAGCATTTCCCTCATTCCATTGCCAATGCTGTGGTGGCTGAATCCAGACGCCGCAGGCTGATCCATGAGGAGATGCATTCCCAGGTGGATTATATTGTTGCCCACGGGATTGCCACCTATGTAGGAAACGAGCGGGCAGTCATAGGCAGCAGACACTTTGTGTTTGAAGATGAAAAATGTGTGGTCCCGGAGGGAGAGGAGGATCTTTTCCAGTCGCTTCCGGAGGAATTTTCCCATCTGTATCTAGCTTTGGGAGGCCGTCTGGCGGCAGTGATCTTGATCGAAGATCCCCTTAGGGAGGAGGCTCCAGCTGTGGTGGCAGAACTGCGGAAGCTGGGGATCCGGAAGGTGGTCATGATGACCGGGGACAGTGAGAGGACTGCCAGAGCCATTGCAGCCCGGACGGGTATGGATGATTACAGATCCGAAGTGCTTCCAGAGGACAAGGCAGCGTTTGTGGAGCAGGAAAAGGCAGAGGGCCACAGGGTCATTATGGTCGGTGATGGAATTAACGATTCACCGGCGCTTTCAGCGGCGGATGTGGGAATTGCTGTCAGTGAGGGAGCCCAGATTGCCAGAGAGATCGCAGATATCACGGTTTCCGGAGATGTGCTGGAGCAGCTGGTGATCCTCAGGACCCTGAGTACTAGGCTTATGCAGAGAGTCAGAAAGAATTACCGGTTTGTGATCGGTTTTAATCTGGCCCTGATGGGGCTTGGAGTTTCTGGAATTATGCCTCCGGCTTTATCCGCCCTTTGCCATAATTCTTCTACGCTGCTGGTGAGTCTGGAAAGCATGACCAACCTGCTGCGGGACTATTGAAAAGGAACGGACACCATGATATAATCTATATTCAGAAAATGAAATGATATCAGGGTCAAAAGACCGATGAATCCGATGCGAGCCTGCTTGTGGGAGGCACTTTGAACTTGAGACCTGCCAAAACACCTCAAATCCGTTCTTTTTCATTCAAAAATGAGCGGATTTGAGGTGGTTTGGAGATTGTTGGAGCCATCGTGCGGAGCAATCCGGTATCACAGGGGTCAAAATAGCTTTTGACCCCAATATCATGAAATACATGAAAGAGAAAGAGGGACAGAAAATGAATTACATGGTCTGTATTCCGTTTCCTGATATGGTGTCCAGGGAAAACTGCGAAAAGGTACATAATATCCTGGCCAGGATGTCAGATGCCTATAAACTCAATATTGTGCCCGAACCGGTGAAGGCGAGACAGGCTCCATGTCCGGAGTATTACAGAAAATACCGGATCTATAAAGAAATCCGTGAGAGGGATGGAAACGGCGAGGCATACCTTCTTCAGGAAGAGGAAGATATGATCCTCAGCGTGTGCCGGACTCCGGAGGAGGAAGCGCTTATGAGGAGCTGCACCTATGCGTACCGTTACCCGTCCAGCCTGGTCCTTAAGAGTTTCCGAGAGGACAAGAAAGAAAAGAAGGAAAAAAGGGAGAGCAGGCCCGAATCCAGAGGAGAACGGAGCCGGGGAGAGGGACTGGAAAAACCGGAACGGGGAGAGTTACAGGAACGGGCAGGAAAGCCGGAGCGTGCTTCCAGAGGGGAACGGCAGACGCGGGGAGAGAGACAGGGTCAGTCTGAGAAAGCGGAGAGACCCGGAAGAGGCGAACGGCGTGAACGGCTCGAAAGATCTGAAAAAACAAGCAGGGGAGGAAATAACGATGCTGGCATTTGAATGTGATTATCTGGAAGGAGCCCATGAAAAAATCTTAAACCGACTGATCGAAACGAACATGGAGAAGCTGCCCGGCTATGGAGCAGACCCCTACTGCGCCAGTGCCAGGGAGAAGATCCTGGATGCATGCCAGTGCCCGGAAGGAGAGGTGTTCTTCCTGGTGGGCGGCACCCAGACCAACGCCACAGTCATCGACGGGCTTTTATCCTCTTATGAGGGAGTGGTTTCCGCAGAGACAGGCCATGTGAACTGCCACGAGTCCGGAGCCATCGAGGCTTCCGGCCATAAGGTCATCACACTTCCCCATCATGAAGGAAAGCTGGACGCCGGGGAGCTGGAAGCTCTTTTAAAGACGTTCTGGGGAGATGAGACGCATGAGCATATGGTATTCCCGGGCATGGTCTACATTTCTCATCCCACGGAATACGGTACACTGTATACAAAAAATGAGCTGAAGGGGCTCCACCAGGTCTGCAAAGCGTATGGGATCCCCCTGTATATGGACGGAGCAAGACTGGGATACGGTCTTGCGGCCCATGGTACGGATGTGACCCTGCCGGTGATCGCCGAATACTGCGATGCCTTTTATATCGGAGGAACAAAGGTGGGGGCTCTCTGCGGAGAGGCCGTTGTGTTCCCGAAAAAGGAGCAGGTTCCGAAGCATTTCTTTACTATCATCAAGCAGCACGGAGCGCTTTTAGCCAAGAGACGTCTTCTGGGGATCCAGTTTGATACGCTGTTCACCGATGGCCTTTATATGGAAGTAAGCCGCCATGCCATCCAGATGGCTGAGGTTTTAAAGCAGGGGCTGAAGGAAAAGGGCTATGGCTTCCATATCGGCTCTCCCACGAACCAGCAGTTTGTGATCCTGGAGAACAAAAAGCTGGAGGAGTTGAGGAAGGAAGTGAGCTTCAGTATCTGGGAGAAAAAGGATGCGGACCATACGGTGGTGCGGTTTGCCACCAGCTGGGCAACAAAGGAAGAGGATATCCGGAAGCTCCTGGCGCTGATGTAACACTCACTGTTTACCGGCCTGCCAGTGGGCTGTATATGTAATGTGAAGGATGTGTGAATTTCTGAATAGGATCCATTGACTTTTGGCATAATGATCCATAAGATAAAAATGTCAGTAAAAATAATCTTATGGAGGGAATTGCAATGGAATTAAAAGGAAGTAAGACAGAGCAGAATCTGATCGCCGCATTTGCCGGCGAGTCCCAGGCAAGGAACAAGTATACGTATTTTGCCAGCGTCGCAAAAAAAGAAGGCTATGAGCAGATCGCCGCGATCTTCCAGGAAACGGCAGATAATGAAAAAGAACATGCCAAAATGTGGTTCAAGGAATTATCCCTCCTGGGAAATACAGCAGAGAACTTAAAAGCCGCTGCGGCCGGAGAGAACTATGAGTGGACCGATATGTACAAGACCTTTGCCCAGGAGGCGGAGGCCGAAGGCTTTACAGCCCTGGCCCATAAGTTCCGTATGGTGGCGGAGATCGAGAAGACCCATGAGGAGCGTTATTTAAAGCTTCTGGAGAACGTGGAGATGAAAAAGGTCTTTGAAAAGAGCGAAGAGGTGATGTGGGTGTGCAGGAACTGCGGCCATATCGTGATCGGGAAAAAGGCCCCGGCAGTCTGCCCGGTCTGCGCCCATCCCCAGAGCTTCTTTGAAGTAAAGGCAGAGAATTACTAAAAGTGGATCCCCCGGAGCGCGGCCCCGGGGGATTTTTTCGGAAAAGAATAAAAAAGCGCTGAAGATCTATTTTTTGAGCTTCAATCCGTCTTTAAAAGCCTCTCCGACTCTTCCGGACACCTTATAATAGCCGTGGGTATAGGGATCGAAGGCGATGGCATTTACCCGGTCCATATCGACCCGGTCCCCGTCCATGACGCTTTCGTCTGCGGTCACGTTCACGACCTTTCCGATGACGCCGCAGCCGTATGCCCCATCCTGGTATTCAATGAAGGTACATTCCAGGCAGAGGGGGAATTCGTTGATCACTGGAGCGTCCACGAATTCGGACCGGCTGGCAGTGAGGCCGCTGTTGGCAAATTTATCAGGAGCCTTATTTCCGGATTCCACCCCGAAATAATCGGCCTCTGTCACATGGGTAGCATCGGCGATGCTTACGGTGAAGGCACCTCTTGCCTTGATGTTTTTTAAGGTCTTATGGGCTTCGGAAAGGTTAAGGGCCACATTGCCCCGTTTCTGCATGGTGCCCCAGGCGGCGTTCATGACGTTTACGCTTCCGTCCTCATTGTAGGTGGCCACCATTAAAACCGGCATGGGGAAAATACCT